>JBCBJS010000016.1:0-5026 GCA_038523095.1 Cyanobacteria bacterium J06626_6 | reverse complement strand
GTTCTAGCGTTTGCGTTTGAGACGGTCAATGCGGTTTCTATTCCCTATAAGAGCTATTTCAACAACTTTGAGAAATTTTCTGCTGTCATTTTCACAATAGAGTATGTTCTGCGGCTGTGGACCTGCACCCTAGCCAGAGGCTTTCGCCATTCTGTGTGGGGCAGGCTCAAGTTTATATTGATGCCATTATCGATTATCGATGTGCTATCGATTTTGCCCTTTTATCTGTTTATCTTTTTTCCCAACCTGGTTTTTATTCGAGAGATTCATCTGTTGCGGCTGGCGCGGCTATTAAAAATTGGCCGGTATTCAGAATCGATGCGCACGCTAGCACAGGTCATTAGTACAAAGCGCCGAGACCTGCTCTCCGCCATGTTCACAGTCTTTACCTTACTGATGATTTCATCTAGTTTGGTTTACTTTTTTGAGCATGCCTCTCAACCCGATTTATTTCCCAACATTCCTGAGTCTATGTGGTGGGCAGTGGTGACCCTCACCAGCGTAGGCTATGGCGATGTTTATCCCATTACGCCTATTGGCAAACTCCTGGGTGGCGTCATTGCCGTACTGGGCTTAGGGTTAGTCGCACTGCCTACGGGCATTTTGGCATCGGGCTTTGCTGAAGAAGTACAACAAAAGCGCCAGCGACCCACCTGTCCGCACTGCGGAAAGCCTCTTCATTAAACGAGGGAATAACAGGTCTCAAGATGTATAAACTCCAGCAAAATCTGCAAAGCCTTTAATCTCAATAGCATTGCCCGCAGGATCGTGGAAGAACATCGTTCCTTGTTCTCCTGGTTCGCCTGCAAATCGAATATTGGGCGCAATGACGAAGCTGATATCTGCTGTCTGAAGTCGTTGCGAGAGCGCCTGCCAATCGGCCATTTTGAGAATTACACCAAGGTGTGGCATAGGGACCTGTTGATCCTCCACGTGCCCTTTTGATGGACTCTTGGCTGGCTCACCAAGATGTAGCGAGATTTGATGACCAAAAAAATCAAAATCTACCCAGGTTTCGGTACTGCGCCCTTCTGCACAGCCTAGTGTGCCACCATAGAACTGCCTCGCAGACTCTAAGTCATTCACACAGTAAGCCAAATGGAACAGTGAATTCATGGTCATCTCAGTCAGTAGAACGTTCAGTTACTCAGGCTTAGCTCTCGCCTAAGCGTCATAAAACAGTAATGACAAGGATACTTCCCGAAAATAATATTATCGCAGTCCCACTCACAATTCTCATGATGGTCGTACGCCTTTTAGTTCAGAAACGTCAATGCTGCTCAGTCTAATACTTAGGTCGTGTAGCGCTTGCTGCCAATCCTTGCGGTGTGAGTCGTTTGAGGTCGCCGTAAGACGCAGTCGATAATCAAAATGCTGTCCGGTAAGGGGTGCAAGCTCGGCTTGGGTTAGCAGATGAGCCAGTGATTTTGCCGATTGCTTAGGACTGCTAACGCCTGGAATGAACCAGCGTAGAGATGGCAAGATGTACTGCCAAGCAAAGCGTTCGAGAGGAGTGCGATCGCGCGCCAAACCAGTCCCCGGCATTAGTCCCGGATCGAATGCAACGAAACGTACCTTTGCAGGTGAGATTCGCCTTGCCATATCGTAAGTAAATAACAGGTTGCAAAGCTTAGAAGTGGCGTAGCGGTCCAACCCTTGTTGCAAGATACTGACGGAGTCATCTAAAGTGCCGCTAGCAACAGCCTCAGCATCTGGGAAGAAGCCACCCCGAAAGCCAAATTGTTTTGAGATGCGGTCTGTGGGGGCATGCGTGCCACTAGCTGTGGAGACAACAACTGCGCCATCAGCCAGAACGGGCAATAGCAAGCAGGTGAGAAGAAAATGCCCTAGATGATTACTGGCAAAGGTGCGTTCGTATCCGTCTATCGTTTTTTCTAATCCTGTGACGATTTGAGTACCCGCGTTTAAGGCTAGTGCGGTCAGGCGGCGATCGCCAAGCTGTTCCATCGTGGCTGTCGCAAAACGACGCACAGACGCTACTGAAGACAAATCGAGCGGTAGAATCGTGAGTCGCTCTTTGGGCATAGCGGCCTGGAGCTCCAGGGCTTGTGTCGGATTGCGTGCTCCGACAATAAGGTAGCTATTGGAGCGCCTGGCAAGCTGCCGGACTGTGTTGAGACCTAGCCCAGAAGTCGCGCCAGTCAACAGGATAGTTTGGGAAACTTCCATAGAAAGCTCAGGTAAATATCGACTTGATATGCCTTACTGTAAACTATGGACTATACTCCAAGGTCAAGGGGGAGATGAGAATCAGCGTACTTGCTAAGCGGTCAGGACTGCCGGTTGATACTATCCGCTTTTACGAGAAGAAGGGACTGCTTAACCCAGAATGGATTAGTCGCCAAAGCAACAACTACCGAGAGTATTCCGAAGACTGTGTAGAAAGACTGACATTGGTTTGTCAAGCCAAACGCCTTGGGTTTACTTTGGCAGAAATTCAGAAATGGATTCAAGATTTTGAGAGCGATTGCCTTACATTTCAACAAAAGCAGACAATTCTTGGTCAAAAGCTAACAGAAATTGACGAGCGGATGGAAGAACTGAAGATGATGAGACAGTACCTCTCTGAAAAAATCGATAGTCTGAGCGAACCACAGAAGTCTATGTAAGTCGTGGACTATCCGTGTAACGTCGGATTCTCAAACCAGCCATCTCTATTCCGTCCGCTGTATTTGGTCGTTAGACTGCGCTGGACTGGCGACTACAGCGCCTTAATCGTCACTATCCCTCCTGCAAAACCCTGAATGTTCAACTCGTAGCCTTCCAACAAACCCATTCCAACCAATGGATCTGTTTCTGACTCGTTGATTTCAAATCGCTTTAACGCCTTTTCGTTGATTACTTTCACCTAACACAGCAAGCTGAATAATCGCCTCTCGTCGTGGATTTACATACCCAACAATCATGCGAGTACACCAGGAGAACGAATGCCAAAGCGGTGAACAGCCCGATGCCCAATCCGAATACCGAAGATTTGCGCGTCAGGGCAGCGTGCCAACAATTGTTTAGCGGCAGTCAGGCTATCTTCGCCCACTTCAAAGGCTCCGCTCTCAATGTCAATCGCCACAATCTTCCCATGATGGTCTGCTTCGACTTGTGATCGTACCTGAAAGTCGTAGATTTCGTGTCCGCGTCGAGCAAACTCTTCTTTGCTGTAGCGGGGCTGTCGTTGGTTAAACCTCTCCTCTGGAGATACTGTCATTGGCTTGACCTCATTTCAACTGTATCCTTCTATCTTAACCTGGGCGATCGCCTCTAATACATTCGTGCAGCGGATACCTTGCTGTCATGTGTACTTAGGCAAGCCGAGATCCCCATAGTCACTTGCAATGACGACTACATTGACATCAATTACTCAAAAAAGAGGTGTCGTCCAATTCTGGAGATTCCTGAAGCGAACGATTTTGCAGTCAGGCAAACATAGCGGAAGCTCCCAGTAAAATGAGAGCGATCACACTAACAATTTGAATCATAATTACGTATCACATAAGCCATTCATTGTTGAGAGAACTAAACTAAATTGAAATGCTCCATGTGAACATTGGTCGGAGGCACTTGCAAGTCATGAAGTGCGGCCTCAACCTGCTCCATCATGACAGGAGCAGCACAAATGAAATAGTGTCGGCTGCCCCGATGGATGGGAATGTATTGTTGCAACAGGTCTTCATCGACATAGCCAGTTTCGCCTGTCCAATCCTCGGGAGGCTCGCGCAACACATGAACGATCATCAAATCCAGAGAGTCATTAAGGGCATCCAATTCCTCTCGAAAGGTGATATCTTCCCATCCTTTGCTGGCATAAATGAGTAAAAATGGGCGATCGTCTTTCCGCTCGGCAGCCGTGACCAGCATACTCATTACGGGCGTAATGCCGATTCCACCGGCTATGAGTACAAATCCAGCCGAGTCCCAGTAGAGATCGCTCGTAAACACGCCATAAGGCCCGTCGAGATACGCTTTTGTTCCTGGCTCAATATCTTTAACGGTTTTAGTAAAGTCTCCTAGCGCTTTGATGCTAAATTCCAGTCGCTCCGAGCGATCGCCGCTAGAAGACATCGAAAAGGGATGTTCGCGCATCCGAAATGGCGAAATTTTCAGGGTAATCCAGGCAAACTGTCCAGGCTGAAACTTAAAGCCGTCGTGTCCCTTGGGCCTGACCGCCAGGGTCCATACATCTCCCCGTTCGGGCGTCACCGCTTCTACTAGGTAAGGACGCCGGGTCATCATCCAGGGCTTGACGATGCGGACGTAAATTATCAGCCACAGTGCTGTGAGAGCAAGCGCGCTCCACAACAGCTTTTTCCAGAACAGTCCTAGGTAGTAGCTCACTCCCAATGCATGAGCGAGAATCAAGGCCACAGCCCCCACCGCCAAAAAGCTATGAGTCATGCGCCACAGTTCGTAGGGAATGCGAAGGCGCTGGCGCCAAATCGAGGTGACGACTAGGCCGATTAAGAGCACAGTACCCGTGACGGCAAATTTGGCTCGCCAGGGTGCTTCAAATATGTTCAGTAACTGGAGCGTTTCGGGCTGGTTAAAAAACAGAATAATCGGATGAATCAGGACTATCGCAAACGTGAACAAGGAGATGTAGCGATGGAACTGTAGAAGAATATCGACGCCGTAGGAGTTCTCGATTCGATTGACGCGGGCCGTAATCACAAACTGGAGGGCCAGCATTGCCAGCCCGACAAATCCTAAAGCCACCGAGAACTCGGTCCAAAAGCTGCGATCGCTCGCAGAAGGCGGATAGAGGAGCAGGACAAATAGGGGTAGGAGAGCGATCGCAAGATAGGCAGCAATCCAAAAAGCAGCGACTGCGACTGGACTTTTCCTTAGGAGCTGCTGCATAACAATATGGACCCAGTCGCCGTGACGATGATTTAGAGACTATGAAACGAGACTATGGAGCAGGCTTTGCCAGGCCATTAGACTTAATCGGAAATTAGAGAAGTTCGATAGAATAGGAGTGAAATAAAGCAGTCAAGCGTTTCACGATGAAAAT
>JBCBJS010000015.1:0-97319 GCA_038523095.1 Cyanobacteria bacterium J06626_6 | reverse complement strand
CTCGTTGTCGACTTTGATGAGAATGGCGTGATCATTCCCGAGAGCTACGACCCCGCTGTCAGCGGCGCATTTGCAACCGACGACGAAGGCGTCGCTGCGCTGGGCGCAGAAGACCTAGTCGACCCTGAAATTCAGGCCATCGTTGATACGCTCGAAGAGATTATCGTTGCCAAAGAGAGCAACGTCTTCGGCGTCAGCGATGTGTATCTCGACGGTCGACGCGGCAGCGTTCGCATCGAAGAGACAAACCTAGGCAACCTGACAGCCGATGCCAATCTGGCGATCGCAAAGGAAGCCGACCCCAGCGTTGTCATCTCCCTGAAAAACGGCGGTGGCATCCGTGACGACATCGGTCAGGTGGTTATTCCTGCAGGCGGTACCGGCGAGCCCGAGTTCTTACCCAATGAGGAAATTCCTGGCGTGAAGCCTGAAGGCGGCATCTCTGAAACAGACATTGCCAATACGCTGCGATTCAACAACGGCCTGACCCTGCTCACCATCACAGCAGAAGAGCTGCTGGCAGTCATTGAGCATGGCGTAGCGGCAACCACCGATGATGATTCCAATACCCAAGGCCGCTTCCCACAGGTCGCAGGCATTGAATTTAGCTTTGATGTCAACGCACCCGCAGAAGACCGCGTACAGTCTCTGGTTGTGCTAGATGAAGAGGGCAACGATGCTGATGTGATTGTTCAAGACGGTGAGCTAGTGGGCGACCCCAGCCGCGCCTTCCGCATGGTGACTTTAGGCTTCTTAGCAGGCGGCGGCGATGGCTACCCCTTCCCCCAGCGCGATGTGGTAGACCTCGCGCAAGAAGACACCGCCCCCCGCACTGGCGATGCTACCTTCGCCCCCGACGGCTCCGAGCAAGATGCACTGGCCGAGTACCTGCTCGATAACTTCGGTGCCGAGAATCCATTCAGCAGCGTCGAAACATCTCGCGCAGAAGACTCTCGCATCCAGAACCTGCTCTTCCGCGAAGACTCTGTTATCGACGGAGACGACGGCGGCAGCGGCGGTAATGGCGGTGGCAATGGCGCCATTCGTCCCCTCAACGAAATTGAGGGGACGAATGGCGCAGATGACCTGCTTGGCACCAATGGGGATGATGAAATCAGAGGCTTGAGGGGCCGCGATACAATTGCCGGTGGCCTTGGCAACGATGTCATCTTCGGTGGCCGGGGGGCTGACGTACTGCGCGGCGACAACGATAGCCGTAGTGCAGGCGGTGACGTCGGTGGCGACGACATCATCTTCGGCGGACGAGGCAATGACCGAATTGGCGGTAAAGCCGGTAATGACCAGCTCTTCGGTGAGGAAGGTCGAGATACGCTCTACGGCGATGCGGGTGATGACATCCTCCGCGGCGGCCTTGGCAACGATAAGCTATTCGGCGATGACGACCGCAGCAGCGGTATTGACACCTTCGTGCTTGCGCTCGGTGAGGGCCGCGATCGCATCATGGACTTCGAAGCGGGTAAAGACCTGATTGGCCTCGCCGACGGTCTCACCCTCGGTGAAATTTCAGTCACCCGCGCCGGTCGAAACGTGCTCATCTCCGCAGGGGACGAGCAACTTGCCAGAGTAATGAACACTCAAGTAGACATGTTTACAGAGAGCACATTCGTCACCGTATAGTGATGATGTCTCTTATCTAAGAGATGTGCTTGATATAAGAGATGTCCTGAAAGTGAATAAGAGCCATCAAGATACTTGATGGCTCTTTTCTTGTTATGTCGTATCGTTAGAAGGAGCATTTTATCCGGCAAACAGCGTCGAAAATCCTATCTCCTATCTTTCTCGATATTGTTTCTGTGGCGATCGCGTTTTTTCTGTTCTCAAACTTGCTTAGTTTGACTTTTCAACCTGACTTCTCAACTGTTTTTTTAGCTTTGTGAGAACTTGCAGCCACCGCTGGGCAGGCCTGTCAAAAAAGGTGAAAATGTCACCGAAGGCGATCGCACCATTTTCGTGATGTGCCCAATGCTCTTCTGGGGTTACAACGCAAAATACACCACATAGGCCATGTACCCACCGAGGTGTCTGCCAGCCCATCTTGGTGGTGTGCCGCCACACCACATGAAATTCACCAAAAAGTAAGCCAACAACAGTACCTGCAGGAGAGAGAAACCAGAGGGCGATCGCAACCAAAATATAGGGCAGCGCGCCCAGCAGCCCATCGAGCATCACCAGCGGATTGCTCGACAGTACCGCATAGTGCTTAAAGCTCTGCTTTGTCTCGTGGTGTACACGGCAGTGCAAGCGACCCATCGCATGTTCTGGCACATGGTAGACAAAAGTCGACGCAAAATCCCCTAACAAAAGAAGCAGTCCAAAAGCCAGCAGCGCTTTAATAGTTTCTATTAGAATGAATAGCAAGCCAAGATCCTCTGCCGTAAAGTCTGCTTGGAGGAATATCGCGCAGATATTGAGAGCGCTCTAAAACAGGAATAAGATTTGGTTAAAGTGCGGTTATAATCCAACGTCTCTCTTCACTCGATCGCCTGATCTATCAACTTTTTAGGTTTTCTTAATTTAGAAATAGAGAAACGTTAACGCTCGCTTGTTAGATTCTTAACCGCCCATCGCTAGTTTCTTGGAAGTGATGCCGTATTAAAACATGGTTGGTGTGGGTGGTGATTTTCACCCCCTCATTCCTTTTCGCCCAAGGGTTTTGGCATTCTCCCTTGGGCATTTTTTATGGGCATCTTTTTTACAGTATTTGTTGAGCGATTAAAGTTTCCATAAGCCAATCTTTACCTAGGCGTCATAGGTTCCTAGTACACTACTGAGCAGAGCTAGCTAAGTCTCAAAGCATAGTCAGGCTGTGTGGTTTGTCTATGTTGTATTGCAGGCGCTGCAGACCCGACTAGAAATCTCATCATCAGCGCAGCTGTATAGAAGTGTGATTGCAGAGATTATCTATTTCTGCAATGGAATCAGGTGTTTGCAAAAAAGAGTGTTCTTCACACGGTAGTCCTCCGCAGCGATCCGTAATATCCCCACAGCATTAGGATGAATTTGAATATGGAAAGTGCAGCACCTGCTCAGCAAGATCGCCGCTCCCTCAGTCAGTTTGAACTGCTCGGCGAAGCCCAGATTCCAACAGGCACACTGTTTACAGCATCTTCAGATAGTGCTGAGGCAGACAGTCAAACAGAAATTGGCGGACTCTCCGGCCTTGCCTATGACACCGTCAGCGGCCTCTACTACGCACTTGCAGACGACCGCAGTTCAGATGCCCGCTTCTACACCGTCGACATCGACTTATCTAGCGGCACCCTAGAAGACGGAGACATTGAGTTCAAAGACGTCACCTTTTTGCTAGATAGAGACGGCGATCGCTTCGAGAGCGGCAGCCTCGATCCAGAAGGGATTGCAC
The DNA here is from genome assembly GCA_038523095.1 of Cyanobacteria bacterium J06626_6. GTDB lineage: Bacteria > Cyanobacteriota > Cyanobacteriia > Phormidesmidales > Phormidesmidaceae > Phormidesmis. Next base: position 93,937 of record JBCBJS010000015.1, on the reverse strand, counting down.
TCACCCCAGACAATACGCTGTACATCTCTTCCGAAGGCGACGCGAATCAGCTCATCGACCCCTTCATTCGCGAAATTTCCCTAGATGGAAGCTACATTTCCGAGCTGCCCATCCCAACGCTGTATCTGCCCACCGCAGATCAAACGAGCGGCATTCGCAACAACTTGGCCTTTGAAAACTTAACAATCACCCCCGACCAAAAGTTTCTCTACACAGCAACTGAAAACGCCCTCTTTCAAGATGGCCCCAACGCCGATGTAGACCAGCCTAGCCTATCTCGCATCCTAAAGTACGACCTCACCACCGGTGAACCCGTCACTTCTTTCGTTTATGAGATTGAGCCCGTTCCCGAAGTGCCAGACCCTGCCGACGCCTTCCGAACAAATGGCCTAGTAGAGCTGCTAGCAGTCGACAACAACGGGACGCTACTGGCCCTAGAGCGTGGATTTTCTGTTGGCAAAGGCAACACCGTAAAACTGTTCGAAATTCAAACCCAAGGCGCCCTAGATGTGTTGAACACGGGCGACCTATTTCGCGAAGCCCCCTTAGAAGACGACGGTGAAATCCTTCCTCCCGGCCCCTTCGAAATTGATCCGGCAGTCATCAAACGAGAAATTTTAGACATCGAAGCCGACCTAGGCATTGCCCCCGACAACTTAGAGGCCTTAGCGTTTGGCCCTACCCTACCCGATGGCCGTCAGTCACTCATCATCGCCAGCGACAACAACTTCAACCCGACTCAGTTCACCCAGTTCTTAGCCTTCGCCGTCGACTTTGAAACAACGCCGGCAGCGCTACCCGTGGTAGAAACGCCCTACACCATTGACGATGAACGCCCCGGTGCATTTGAGCCCCTAGAAATTCTGCTCGTCAACGACGACGGCTTCGAGGCTGAAGGCATTGAAGTCATGTACGATGCGCTAGTCGCAGCAGGCTATACCGTCACGTTTGTCGCGCCCAAAGAACAGCAAAGCGGTCGCGGCACCTTGCTAGATGTAGAACAAATTTTTCAGCCAACCGAGGTTGTCGAATTTGCGCCTAACCAGTGGTTTGTAGATGGTAGCCCGGTCACCACCACGCTGGCAGGGCTAGGATTCATACTCGACGGGGAAGCGCCAGACCTCGTTATCTCCGGCATTAATGAAGGTGAAAACGTCGGGCCGATTGCCATCTCTTCGGGCACGGTGAGCGCGGCAACGACTGCAACTCGCGCAGGTATTCCAGCGATCGCAGTCAGCGCAGGCACTCTCCGCGACGAAGCCTTTAATGTAGACGAAGCTGCCCTTGAGAGCGTCTACGACTTCGGCGCAGACTTTGTTGTTGACCTAGTAAAACAGCTTTCAGACAGTCGCCAGCCCGATGCCCCACTGCTGCCAGACGGCGTAGGCTTAAATATCAACATTCCAGCAGTCGTAGAAAATATCGAAGGCACCAAGCTGACAGAACTCGACGAAACCGGAACAGTGGAGCTGTTTGTCGGTGAGCTGCAGCCGGGCGTACCCAGCTTGCTATTCTCAGGGAACGCGCCAATAGAGCCAGAAGAGATTACCGTTCCAGACTCCGAGGGCCAAAACTTCCTGGCTGATTTTGTCACGGTCACGCCTATCGACGGCGACTGGACTAGCGGTGCAAACGTAAGAAAGAACCTGAGCGATCGCTTCGAATCTGCCCCAGAAGGCACTGCCGCCACCCCGCTCAACATCCTCCTCACCAACGACGACGGCTTCGACGCCCCCGGCATTGAAGCCCTGCATGCAGCCCTCACAGCAGCCGGACATATCGTCACCCTCGTCAGCCCCCAAGAACAACAGAGCGGCAGCGGCACCGTCCTCGATGTAGACAAAATCTTCCAGCCGCTAGAGGTCACCAATGTAGAAGCAGATAAGTGGTTCGTCGATGCGGGCGTCCGGACCACAACCTGGGCCGGACTAGACTTTGTGTTGGGCGGAGAAGCGCCCGATCTGGTAATTTCTGGCATTAATGAAGGTGAAAACATAGGACCCGGCGGTGCAGTCTCGTCCGGTACGGTCAGCGCAGCGGTGACGGCGCTCCTGCGAGATGTACCAGCGATCGCAGTTAGCGCAGGCATTGACCTTAGCGACCCGGAGCGGACCGCAACAGAAGAAGCCTACGAGACCGGTTCAGAATTTGTGGTAGATCTCATCGCGAAGCTACAGGCAACCCAAGGCGATGACGCAAAAATCCTGCCAGAAGGTGAAGGGTTAAGCATCAACATTCCCGTTCGTTTCCCTGAAGGCGTAGAAGGTATTCAGGGCGTCGCCTTCACCGATTCTAGCGACATTACGCCTTTCATTATTGACTTTGGGCCGTTGCCAGAAGCCTTCGGTGGCGGCGCAGGGCTGCAGTTCGCCCCCTTCGAGCTTCCTGCCGATGCAGAGATTTCTCCCACCTCCGAGGGCGGTCAATTTCTCTCAGGCTTCATCACCGTTACCCCTATCGACGGCGACTGGACCGCACCCGAGATTGACCAAGACGCCATCGAATCGCTCCTTTCTAAGCCAGAGCCCGTACTGCTCGGCGACTCAGACGATCCGGCAATCTGGGTGAATCCAAACAACGGCGACGAAAGCATCGTCATCGGCACGCTGAAAGACGGTGGACTCGCCGTCTTCGACCTCGAAGGTAACGTGGTGCAGACTGTGCTACCGGACCCCTTTGGCGATATCCGCTATAACAATGTGGACCTGGTTTACGGGTTTGAGCTAGACGGTGAGTCAGTTGATTTGGCAGTGGCGAGCGATCGCGAAAACGACACCCTAGCCGTCTTTAAGATTAAACCAGACAAAATCAACCCAGACACCCAACAGCTCGAAGATATCACCGCAGACAGCATCCTCGACACCATCTTCGGCATAGATGACGGCGAGGCCACCGCCTACGGACTCGCCACCTACAAGAGCCCCGTATCGGGTTCGGTCTATGCCTTTGTCACCCAGGCCGAAGGCAACCAGGTCGCTCAGCTAGAGCTAGTCGCCGACAATGGCAAAGTGAATGCCAACGTTGTTCGCACCTTGACGCTGCCGACACCAACAGGTGACGCCGCCGACTCCCAGTCAGAAGGCATTGTTATTGATCAGGAGCTGGGTTTCCTATACGTCGCGCTCGAAGAAGAAGTTGGCATCTTGAAGTACTCAGCCGAACCGAACGGCGGCGATAGCTTCGAAATCATTCAACCCATCGGCGCAGACTATCTCGTTCCCGATATTGAAGGCCTCAGCATTTACTACGGCGCAGAGGGCAGCGGCTATCTGATTGCCAATAGTCAGGGCGACTCTTCCTATGCGGTCTTTAGCCGAGAGGGTCCCAACGAGTATCTCGGTAGCTTTGTTGTCGGCAGCAACGGAGACATTGACCAGGTAAATGAAAGTGATGGCCTAGATGTGGTGAACCTGCCCGTCGGCGAGGCCTTTCCCAACGGCCTGCTGGTGCTACAAGATGGCGCAAACGATCCGCAAAACGTCGCAGAAGACGACGAAGAGCTAGAAAACAACAGCACCAACTTCAAGTTTGTTCCCTGGGACTCTGTTGCAACCGCTTTTGACAATCCATTAAACATAGACCCTACTAGCTACGACCCGCGCAATCCCAACGTTCACTCACTGGTGAACGGCGTGGCCAGCGGCGATGTCACTCAAGAGACAGCCGTACTATGGACCCGCAGCACCTTCCCAGGCGATGTCACCTTCGAATATTCAACCCGCCCAGACTTTAGTGACATCTCGGGCACTGCAACCGCAACCGTCGTCGACATCAATCAGCCTGTAAAGGTATTTGTAGAAGGGTTAGCGGCCAACACAGAATACTTTTACCGAGCGACTGACGCAGCAGGCGATCGCGAAACCGGTCGATTTGTCACTGCAGCCGAGGCCGGAGAACAAACAGGCCTAACCTTCGGCATCTCTGGCGACTGGCAGCAAGCGCCTCCTTATCCGATTCTCCAGTCTGCCGCTGAGAGCGAACTAGATTTCTTCGTCAAGCTCGGAGATACCATCTACGCCGACTTGGAGACACCGGCCACACCAGGGGTCAGTCAAGCCAGAACGTTAGAACAGTTTCGAGCCAAGCACAGTGAGGTGTTGAGCCCTCGCTTTGGTCTCAGCGCCACCGCAGATCTCAACCAAACAACGTCTATTCTCGCCTCGATTGACGACCATGAGATAGTCGACAACTTTGCAGGGGGCGCAGCGCCGGGCGACTCTCCCGACGCACCCGACATTGGATCCTCCCCCGATCCGCTCTTCACCGACGATGTAGACTTTGTGAACGATACGCAGGTCTACGAAGACGCACTGCAGGCCTATCAGGAATATCACCCCCTGAGAAACGAGTTTTACAGCACACCAGACGATGCCCGCACCGACGGAGAGCGCCAGCTATACCGGGCAAATAGCTATGGCAGCGATGCGGCAGTCTTCGTGCTAGACAGTCGCTCTTTTAGAGATGACCAGCTTGAGCCCGCCGACTTGAGCGATCCTACCTCGTTCTTAGTGCAGGCCTTTGACCCTACCCGCACCCTGCTGGGCAGAGCGCAAATAGAAACGGTCAAAGCAGACTTGCTAGAAGCGCAGGCAGCGGGAACCACCTGGAAATTTGTTCTCATTCCAGAGCCCATTCAAAACTTTGGCGTAGTGAATGCAGAAGACCGCTTCGAGGGATATGCCGCAGAAAGAACAGAACTCCTTAGCTTTATCGACCAAAACAACATTGATAATGTGGTCTTTATGGCGGGCGATTTCCACGGCACGATTGTCAACAACCTCACGTACCAGCTAGCCCCCAGCCAAGAACAGATTGCCACCGGTGCTTTTGAGGTCGTGACGGGTCCGGTCGCCTTCTTCGATGGCCGATTTGGGCCAAACGTTGCCAATCTCTCTGCAGCGGCGGGCATTATCGATGAGCAGCAGCTGGCCTTTTACGACTCGCTACCGGTCGCGCCAGATGCCGATGATGTCGTTAACGATAAAGATGACTTTGTAGAACAGCTACTAGTGGCGCAGACTGACTTGTTTGGCTACGACCCAGTTGGACTAAACAACAATCTGACCCAGGCAGAAGGCCTGATCGACGCGACCCTATTGCAGGGTGATTATGTGGCCGCGCATAACTACAGCTGGACCGAATTTGACATCGACCCGACCACTCAAAAGCTCACCGTTACCACCTTTGGCATTGAGGCTTACTCAGAGGCAGATGTCTTGGCAGATCCGCAAGCCGTGATAGATCTCCAGCCCACCATCATCAGCCAGTTTGAGGTAAATCCTCAGGGCAATGTGCTGAGCGGCTCAGCCACAGAAGATACGCTTGTCAATGGTGATGAAAGCAGTAAGCTGGCGGGGCTAGCCGGTAATGATGTCTTGGCGGGTGAGCTGGGTGACGATGTGATTCTTGGTGGCGATGGCGACGATGTACTGCGAGGCGATCGCAACAGTCGCGATGCGCAAACCGGCGAAGCAGGCGGCGATGACCTCATCTTCGGCGGTGCTGGCAATGACCGCATCGGTGGCAAATCTGGCAACGACCATCTCTTTGGCGATGCGGGGAACGATCAGATCTGGGGCGATGATGGCGATGATCTGATTCGCGGCGGCTTGGGGAACGACATGTTGACAGGCGATAACTTCTCTGGGGGCCAAGGTGCCGACATCTTTGTGTCTGCGCTTGGCGAAGGTACAGACACCATCACAGACTTTGAAGTAGGCACTGACCTTATCGGCTTAGCCGGTGGCCTTACCTTCGGCAGTCTGTCGATGATGGCTCAAGGAAACGATATCTTGATCGTTGCTGATGATGAGACCCTAGCAACCGTTCTCGGCGTTAGCGCGCTCTCGGAAAGTTCCTTTGCAGCTGTGTAAGTTATTACTCCGGTAACTAAATAGGTAGACCGGAAGTAGATCCCCTTTTGGGAGGGGTGCCCGCAGGGCGGGGTGGGTTGGCAGTGAGTAGCGCCAGCGGTGGGACCCCGCGTCGTCGCACGGCGCCAGGGAATACCCACCAAGACAGCGGCTGGATTCTGTTTGTCCGCCGGGGTAATATCTACAGCAATCTGAGATCATCATTGCATGCTCGAGTGGGGCAGATACGAGTTCTAGGGTGGCGTGGGGATATCGAGCTGAAAATGATTGAAAGAGATCATTATGAAAAAACAGCTGGATATCTAAGATTGCGACTCGCAAAACTCCTGATAGCACACCCTCTTTACCTTTGATGTTGCGCTGCAAATTGTCTGACTCTTCGGCCATGGCTTCTGCCGTTTACACAACCTGTTCACCATTGTTAGTCAGGATCAATCGACCCCCCACATTTTCAACTAGCTGTGTGTCCAAATCAGCTTCGAGGGAGCGAATCCTCCGGGAAACAGTGCTAATGTCCACACCCATTTTTACAGCAGCTTTCTGCAAAGTCCCTTCACGTTGAAACGCTAGCAAAATAGGTTGAATTCGTTGTTATGATGACCTTGCTGTTCCCGGAGGATTCGCATTATGCAACTCGGACCATTTTCCATTAGCCTCGCGGTCAAAGATCTGAATGCGTCTAAGGACTTTTATCAGCAGCTGGGATTTGACCTAATGGGAGACTACAGCGGACAGGGCTGGGCAATGCTTTCCAATGGCACGATCATGATCGGCCTATTTCAAGGCATGTTCGAGCATAACATCCTGACTTTCAACCCTCGCTGGAAGTCGCCTGGAGAAGGCGATGACACTATGATGGATGTACGGGATATTCAAAAAAAGCTAAAAGCTGACGGTCTCCGTTTTGTCACCGAAGCTGATGAAGCAACATCTGGACCTGCCCATTGCGTGCTCTTAGATCCCGATGGGAACCAGATTATGCTCGATCAACACGTTTAGCGTTATCTGCATAGGTATGATGGCTTTAGATTTATATGCAGATGGTGATCGCGAAACGATAAAACCTCAAGAAGAATATATTCTCCAGCTAGCGTACAACAACCCTGCATTCCCGATGCTGGCATCATTTTGGGCGGCATTCTACGATAGTCCTCAGTATACCTATCAGGACTGTGGACTTCTGGCCCACGAGTTCATTTGCTTGGCCGATCAGCATCAGACGAACACGAGCACGCTGAAAATTTGTGTACGACTAGCACGATTCTTTTCCCAAGCACATCATTCCAAGCAATCAGTGCGCTGCGTCAGCGACTAATATTACGACACATTACCTGTCAATTAAGTAGAGCAGGTCTGAAGTCATCTTCTCTGGAGAGCGGTGGGATTTCGCGGCGCTAGCGGTGAGCCTCCGCGTTGCTCATAAATGTTTGTATCCTACAATGCATTCAACCGTTATAGCTTGCTGACATATTTGAGTGAGTAAATAAAATTCGCTGTTTCAGATAGCAAGAGGACGTTGAGCAATTTCCAGCAGGACAGCCAGAGCAGCCAGCGCACCACGTTGCTGAAGCTGGCCGATGAAACTGGTTTTTCTTGCTATCGAGATGAGCACAATAAATGGCGAATTGAACCGAAGGGTGAAGGCAATAATTGGTACTTAGTAGAGGCTGATGGGCGATGGCTGCTGGTGATTGACCAAGTTCCTCAGATCTTTTTTCGTCCGGCGGGGGCGATCGCATTTCTTCAGCGCTGGCTGGGAGAATAGATTGGCCAAGGAATAGAGATCGCATAAAATGCGCATTTTATGCCGTCCTTGCCTCTACCTTCTTTCTCTAAGCTCCAACCGATATCTCACACTTGTGTGTACCCCGTACTCTCAGGGAGGGGCCGAGAATATTCTATGCTTTGTAAACTGCAACAGAACAGATTGTTTTCATTTTGACGATCTCTGAAGTTGTTAAAGATCTCAGTATTTAGTACGTACGCCGAAAAGTCTTCTATACTACACTTCGCCAATCTTAACACCCTGTCTGTTGAGCGTTAACGTGGCGTTCTCTGTTTCTTAACCCTGCCGTCATACTCTCCAGTTGATTTGTTACAACACATAGGTTAATGGTTGAAAACATTCTTACGGGGTATGCCTCTCTACCCGCCGATACATTCTCCGAAGGTCCTGCTTCTGGTAATGACAACGGTCGAATCGATGCGATCGCACGCATCCAACCCATCAGTGCCAACGGTCGCATTGGCCCCTTCGATAGTCAGCCCGTCCAGGGCTTCAGCGCCGTCCAGTTTGCACCGGGTACCGATCCAGATGTGCTCTGGTTTATGTCAGACAATGGCTTTGGCGGCCAGAGCAATAGCCCAGACTATTTACTGCGACTCTACCAAGTAGACCCTAGCTTTGCCGGTACGGAAGGGGGCGATACTACTGTAGAGGTGCAGGGGTTTGTTCAGCTCTCCGACCCCAACAACCTGATTCCTTTTGACATCATCAACGGAGATACTGCTGAGCGTAACCTCACCGGTGGTGATTTCGACATAGAATCTTTTGTTATCGATATTAACGGGGACATTTGGATCGGTGAGGAATTTGGTCCCTATTTGTTGCACTTTAGTCCGGAGGGTGAACTGCTCGAAGCGCCCATCCCCACGCCAAACCCTGTGGATTTGAACACGCTAAACGGGCAGGATCCGCTAGTGATTGCTCACAGGGGGGCTAGCGGAGACTTTCCTGAGCATACGCTGGAGGCTTATCGGGCTGCGATCGCAGCCGGGGCAGATTTTATTGAACCCGATGTGGTGACGACAAAGGATGGGGTTCTCATCGCCCGCCATGAGCCCATGCTGGATGACACCACAAATGTTGCAGACGTGTTTGGGCCGGAGCGTCAGGCCACCAAGCTGTTGGATGGGACAGAAGTTACCGCTTACTTTGCAGAAGACTTTACCCTAGAAGAAATCAAGCAGCTACGCGCAGTGCAGTCTCGCGACTTCCGTGACCCCGCCTTCGATGGCTTGTTCGAAGTGCCCACTTTACAGGAAGTGATCGAGCTAGTTCAAGACGTCGAAGCTGAGACGGGTGTCAAAGTTGGCATCTATCCTGAGACTAAGCATCCTACCTTTTTCGATGAGCAAGGCCTCTCGCTTGAAGAGCCGCTCATTGAAGTGCTCAAGGCCACTGGATTTACTGACCCTAGCCGGATCTTTATTCAGTCTTTTGAATTTCAGAATTTGATTGAGCTAAAGGGGCAGCTAGAGGCGGAAGGCCTTGGTGACTTGCCCCTTGTTCAGCTATACGGCAATGCTACCGATAGCGCAGCGCCCACTAGCGGATTTTCTGTTCCTTTTGATATCCGATTCAATGCGCAGCAGGGAAATGACCTCGCTGCCATTTACGGTCAAGACTTCCTGGACGCGGCAGAAAATCCCCTGTCTGAAGACACGATCTACAGCGATTTGGACAATGCTGAAATTCTCCAAATCATCAGCGACAAGTACGCAGAAGGTGTTGGTCCGTGGAAGAACAACTTTGTTCTTCGAGAAGCGATTGACACCCCCGTTGATGGCGATGGGGACGGCGTCGCTGAAATCACCTCCCAGCTCACTGGTGAGATTGGCTCTTTTGTAGACGATGCCCATGCGGCAGGTCTGCAGGTTCATCCCTACACCCTGCGCGATGAGGAGCGCTTCCTCACGCTTAACCCCGACGGCACGCCGCAAACTGCTGAGCAAGAGTTTCAGCAGCTGGTGGAAATTGGTGTCGATGGTTTCTTCACTGACTTTGCGCGGACGAGCGATCCGGTGGTCGATAAACTGACTTCAGATGAAGTGCGATCGCCCCAAAACCCCGACTTCGACTTCAACACCCTAAACGGCCAGACACCCCTCGTCATCGGTCACCGAGGCGCCAGCGGAGACTTCCCTGAGCACACGCTAGAGGCATATCGCCTAGCGATTTACCAGGGCGCAGACTTTGTTGAACCAGACTTGGTCATCACCAGTGACGGTGTATTGATCGCTCGCCACGAGCCCTTCCTAGATGACACCACAAATGTGGCTGAAGTCTTTGGCCCCGATCGCCAGTCAACCAAAATGATTGACGGACAAGAAGTCACAGCCTACTTCGCAGAAGACTTCACCCTCGCAGAGATTAAGCAGCTCCGCGCGGTACAGTCTCGCCCCTATCGCAATCAAGAATTCAACGGTGAATTTGAGATTCCGACGCTGCAGGAAGTGATCGAGCTAGTGCAGGAACTCAGCCCCGTAGTCGGTCGCGACATCGGCATCTATCCAGAGACCAAGCACCCCACCTTCTTCGATGAGCAAGGTCTGTCGCTCGAAGAGCCCCTGGTTCAAACGCTGGTAGACACCGGCTTCACTGATCGCAGCCGCATCTTCATCCAGTCCTTCGAAGTTTCTAACCTGCTCGACCTGCGCAATAACATTTTGCCCGAGGCGGGTTTGGATAACCTTCAGCTCGTTCAGCTCTTTGGCGATACAGAAGGCTCCTTCATCAACGAAGGCGGCGGCGGTTTCTCTGTCCCTTACGACTTTGTTGTCAACGCCGACCTAGGCGAAGCAGAGCTTAGAGAAATCTATGGCGACCTTGTGGACCTCATCGACTTCTCCGCTGCACCAGACTACGGCGACCTAGCGAATCAAACGGTGATTGACTTCATCAGCAGCTACGCTGACGGCCTTGGCCCCTGGAAGAACAACATTCTGCTGCGTGAGCCTATCGACACCCCCGTCGATGGCAACGGCGACGGCGTTGCTGAAATCACCACCCAGCTCACCGGTGAAATCTTCCCGCTCATCGACCTTGCTCACAACGCAGGCCTGCAGGTTCACCCCTACACGCTGCGCGACGAGGAGCGCTTCCTCACGCTCAATGCAGACGGCACACCACAAACCACCGGCGAAGAGTTCCGCCAGCTGATTGAAATCGGCGCAGACGGCTTCTTCACCGACTTCCCCGAAACGGGCCGAATTGTTGTAGAACAGTTCGAGACTGCAGAGGAGTTTGCCAACCTGCGCGGTTCTCGCGGCTATGAGGGCCTGGCCTTCAGCCCTGACCGTCAGACCCTGTACCCCATGCTCGAAGGTACCGTCTTCGGCGACCCAGAAGGCTCCCTGCGCATCTACGAGTTCGACGTGGCCAGCAGCGCCTTCGAAGGCATTGTGGGGCTCTACCAAATGGACGAGCCAAACCATGCCATTGGCGACTTTACCCCCATCAACAACGATGAGTATCTGGTCATTGAGCGCGATGGCAGACAGGCCGCTGAGGCCGCCTTCAAAAAGATCTTCAAAGTCGATCTTTCTGAAGTGAATGACGATGGTTTTGTTGAAAAAACCGAAGTTGTCGACCTGCTGAATATTGCCGACCCCGATGACCTCAACGGTGACGGCGAAACCACCTTCGACTTCCCATTTGTCACCATCGAAGACGTGCTCGTCCTAGACGAAAACACCATTCTGGTCGCCAATGATAACAACTACCCCTTCTCCATCGGTCGTGACTTCAGCGGCACCGAAATCGACAACAACGAAATCATCCAAATAGAGCTAGCCGAACCGTTGGATGTAGATGACCGCATCGGTTCAGCCAGCCTTACCCGCACGACTCTCCAAGGCACACCCGCCGATGAAGAGATTGTGGGTACTGATGCTGATGGCTTCCTCTACGGCGCAGACGGTAGCGACACGCTAGCGGGCGGCCTCGGTCAAGATGTGATTCGCGGCGAAGACGGTGACGACATCTTGCGCGGCGATCTCAACAGCCGCGACGCCCAAGTCGGCATCGGCAACGATGACATCATCTTTGGCGGCGCAGGTAATGATCGCATTGGTGGTAAAGGCGGCAACGATAGCCTCTTTGGCGAAGCAGGCGACGACCAAATCTGGGGCGACGATGGCGACGACCTGATTCGCGGTGGCCTCGGTAATGACACGCTCACCGGCGACGACCGCTCCGGCGGCCAAGGTAGCGATACCTTTGTGCTGGCACTAGGTGAAGGCACAGACCTGATCACAGACTTTGTGAACGGGACAGACTTCATCGGTCTGGCCGACGGTCTCACCTTTGGCAGCTTGACCGTTACTTCGGAAGAGTCTAAGACGATGATTTCTGCTGGTGGTGAAACGCTGGCTGAGCTGATGGGCGTTAGCGACCTGTCTAACAGTGCATTTGTAACTGTCTAACTTTCATAGCTAACTGGCTAACAAATTCTTGAAAGTGGCTAGCCGGTTAGCGCGCTTTTTCATTATGCGCTCTTATCACTTCGGGATGACCTTTCACAGGGTCATCCTTTTTTTAATCAACACTCCAGACAAACCTAAGAAACTAGCATCGCGTACTCAGCAGCGCAACGTAGCTTTGTATTTTCAGAGTTTACCGACACAGCCTCAATCCTAACCAGAAAATCGCGTCCTTCAGAATTTGGTTTTTCGAGAGTGATGTCCTGTAAGACATCTTTACGGTCAATGGAATCTGTTGTTTGATGGGCAACAGTCTTCATATTTTATTTATTCGCAAAGCATATCAACTCGACATTATTGCACAGCCTACAAACGCCAGTCCGATAACTACAGCAATAGTTGCATATTTAAGCGCTTCCTCTCCCTTCGTCTTGCCAGAGCGAAAGAGAATATCTTCTAACGCTGTCAGGTCAGGATTTATACCCATAGCCAACTGCTGACGAGCTTGGTTGATCAGCCTGAGATGCTCATCTGTATGGGAAATTAAACGCTGACCATTCCAGGCATGAACCCTAACGAAGATATCCACAATATCGCCAGGTCCTGGGACTAGGCCTAATGCAACATCTATTAGCGTGAAGCTCGCTATCACCAGCTTTTCCTGAAATCCTGCCCGCACACAGCCAGCCTGGGAAATGAGCCACATCCCTCCCATTGCTGTATACAAGCCCCCCACTACAGGAATTGCGCCTAATAGTGCATCAACACCAACGTAATTAAAGATTAAACCTTCTGACAACTTTAGAAAGCTTGTAATATCGTTTTTAGCGCGTCTTAACTTAACTTCGTATGCTTCAATTTTTGGTGGTAAGGAAACAAGAGGTTGTTTAATAATTTCTGAGTTTCGGTTAGACATAATGAGCAAATATGTGCTGTAGATAAGTAATTTAACTTTTTTCACTGAAACCCTCTCTGAATAATCTACAGAGAGCAAAATCACTTTAGATCATCAGTGGCCTAGTATTTGTATGCTCACTTTAAATTTTTGACGAAGAATTTCTTGATATAAGCTCTCTTGTAAAGCTCAGCATGCTTTGTAGCTTTGGTCACTTGGCTAAGGTTCAACATACTGGTTAGAAGCGTTAGATGATAACGGGCCAAACCTTCATCGCCATACAATTACCCGTTTCTAACAACGTGTTGTAATCTATCACATCACAAATCTCTTTCTCAGATAGCTACTCAGCCCATCAACCACCGTCACCATCACTAATACAACAATTAGCAAGGCCGAAACCTGCTGATACTTCAAGACCCGGAGAGCACTAATAATTTCTAGCCCTATCCCTCCGGCCCCCACCGCGCCGAGCACCATAGACGCACGAAAATTGTACTCCCAGCGGTAAAAGGTAACATCTGCCATCTGCGGCAACACCTGCGGCAGCACACTATGGACAATCACCTGTGGCTCCGTCGCACCCACCGAGCGAGCCGCTTCCACAGGCGCGCGATCGCTCAACTCAATCGACTCTGCAAAAAACTTGCCCAGCATCCCCACAGAATGTAGCCCCAAAGCCAAAGTGCCTGGTAGCTTGCCAAAGCCAACCGCTGCCACTAGTATCATGCCAAGAATAAGCTCCGGAATCGCCCGAGTAACGTTCAATACCGTCCGAGTGATATAGAACAAGACCGGCTGCGGAGTAGTGTTGCGAGCGGCCAAGAAGCTAAGCGGTAGGGAAAGACCTACTGCGATCGCAGTACCCGCCACACTCATCGCCAGCGTATCTACAATCGGGCCAATCCACTGAGGGAAACGGCTAAAGTCCGGAGGAACCATCTCCATAAGCAGCGTCCCAATGGCTGGGATCCCCTCTGCCAAACGCTCCACATCCAGTAATTCAACAACAACAAAGCTAACAAAAACAACAGCGCAGAGCAGCATCCCTCGCATCAGCTGATGAACCCATCGCCGCTGATACTGGCGAAGCAAGCTCGCTGTAGAGTCCTCAGAAGCGCGTTCAGGGGTGCGTTCAGTAGTTGTCATCAGCTGGTTACTAGTCTTTTGTTGCTGATCCGTATTGCGGCTCTTCTGTCGCTGTTCTATTGGGCAAGTCTGTTGCTGCTCTATTGAACAAATTCACCCAAATCAAGGCCCAAAGTATCGCCCGCCTTACGAATACCGTCGTAGTCTTGATCTTGCATTTCGGCAAAGCCATCAGCCTTGAAAGGGCCCAGCACTGACTCATCTTCAATCTCTAAGAACGCGGAGCGCACATCGTCTTTTAGCTCAGGGTCCAAATCAGCCCGCATCGTCCACGGATATTGTGGAATCGGGTCAGACTCGGCAATCATCGCTATCTGGCTTGCATCGATGGTACCCGATTCCACCAGCGAGTCAAAAATGGGACGGCTCAGCCCCCCGGCCTGGGCGTTTCCATTTTGCACAGCCAAAGCTACCGCATCGTGGGCCCCGAGGAAAACAGCCTCATAGTCTTCCCCAGAGGTAAGGCCAGCCTCCGCCAAGGTCAGCTCAGGGAATAGACGGCTAGACGTCGAAGCCGGATCGCCAAGGGCTACGGTCTTGCCTTCGATATCGGCAAATTCATCGACCCCCGCCTCCGCATTGCCAATGATTATAGAAGTGTAGGTTGTCGAGCCATCTTTCACCCTGGCAGCAAAAGGCTCAATATTGCTCTTAGTCTTGGCCAGCACGTAAGACAGTGGGCCAAAATAAGCGAGATCTATGCGTCCGTTGCGAGCCGCTTCGATCATAGAAGAGTAGTCAGTCGTTACGACTAGCTCAATCTCCTTATCTAGCGTCTCTTCAAGATAATTCGACAGAGCTTCATTATCTTGAATGATGGTGGCAGCATCTTCGTCAGGCAATAGGGCCACCACAAGCTTCTCAGGATTGGCTGTCTCTACCCCAGTCTCCCCGCTCGTCTCCCCACTCGTCTCCGCACCCGTCTGTGAAGCAGTGGGCGAGCCGCTACAGCCCGCGATCGCAACAAAACCCGCCAGCAAAGCCCCCAAGCAGCCTTGTCTCACAGTGATTCCGATCATAGTGTTCCTATTCTCCAACGTCTCATTTTCTATCTTCTTTTTATCATCATGCCAGAGTCGTCAGCACTATGTAGAAATATTAGAAGTAGAAACATTAGAAGACACAGCGTAAATTTCTTGGAGGGCGCGATCACTCAGCGCAGCTGGCGGCCCATCGAACACCACTTGGCCGTTCGCGAGGCCAATAATGCGATCGCTATACTCCCTCGCGAACGCCACTTGGTGCAAGCTCAGCAGCGCAGCAATCCCATCTTTCTTACAAATATCGCGCAGCAGAGATAGCACCCTGTGGGCACTGGCCGGATCTAGGCTAGCAATGGGTTCATCCGCCAGCATGAGTTCAGGCTGCTGCGCCAACGCCCTAGCGATGCCAACTCGCTGCCGCTGACCGCCACTCAGATTTTTGACCGGTGTTAGCGCCTTGTCGATTAGGCCCACGCGCTTCAGACAGTCTAGGGCAAGCTGTTGATCATATCTTGGCAGAGGCACTAGGCTGCGCCAAAAAGAATGGTAAGCCAGCCGACCCATGAGCACGTTTTGCAGCGCCGACTGACGCTCAATGAGCTGGTGCTGCTGAAAAATCATACCGGTGCGCTTACGGTGCGATCGCAACACAGAAGGCGTACTCAGCATCCCCAGTCCACTGACCGTAAGCGTCCCCTGGCTCGGCGGTTTCAAATAATTGATTACCCGTAGCAGAGTAGACTTCCCCGCACCCGACGAGCCCAAGACAACAGCAAACTCCCCCCGGTTGAGCTGTAGCGATACGGACTTGAGCGCAACAACTTGGTTAGGATAAGTAACCCCAACATCTTTTAGCTGAACGATAGCTCGCGGGTCCATCGGTAGCCCTCAAAAGCTGCAATCGCTGCTGCAACGACCAGTATCATAATATATAGAAGGCACTGAGCCTTAGAACCAAACAATCAGTCTTTCAATATAAAAGGATAAGGGCCATCGAAGGGCCCAACGAAAACGGTGTGAGAGACAACGCTGTCGTGAGTCCAAATGTGGAGCTGGTAAGCAGGGGGCTCCATTGCAAAGGTACCACCGAATTCTGTCTTCATATCTAGAACCACCTGATGGACTAGGCTAGGCTGAGTAGTCGCAACGGTTCCGGCCCAGCGACGATAGATAGAGCGGTGTAGATGCCCGCAGGTGATGCGCTCTACCTGCGGATGTTGTTGTATGAGCTGGGAGAGCTTGTCACTACCCCGGAGACCGATGCTGTCCATCATAGGGATTCCAGTGATAAATGGCGGATGGTGCATAAAGATGAGGGTGGGCAGTTGGGGGCTAGCTTCTAACTGTGTTTGCAGCCAGGTAAGACGCGGCCCATCGATTTCGCCATGGGGTTCCCCTGGGACGATGGTATCTAGCATAATCATCTGTACATCAGGCGTTTTTACAATGTAGTGAAGGTACTCGCTGTCTGTAGGCCAATGGGTGTGCTCAGGGAAGATTTTTCGCATATTCTCTCGGCTGTCGTGGTTACCAGGCAGAAGATACACGGGCACCTTCAGTGCTGATAGGAGCGTTTTGAGCTGTTGATATTCTGCTAGGGTGCCATAGTGAACAAGGTCACCAGAAGCGACGATACAGTCAGGCTGGGGAGTAAGCTGATTGATATGGGCGATCGCACCAGCCACCAAAGAATTTGTATCCACGATGCCATAAGCTCGGTCATCTCCAGCAAGCACATGAAGATCAGAAATTTGAGCGATAATCATAATAGAGAACTGTGGTAGAAAAACAAAGATAGAAAAACAAAATTCTCTCCCTATCTCTACCCAAAGCGGAAGAAGAAAAAAACAAAGTCGTAAAAGTAACGGTTAAGCAGGCTGGCTAATAGGGCAAGCGCCCTGTCATATTAGCGCTCACCTGGATTAATAGTTCGGCATAGGCCCTGCTACGGGAGCAGGGCCTATTTTGTTTCATAAAAAGCCGAGTAGCTTTTTCTAGACTGCTAACACTCACAAAACACGCCCTAGAGCCAGAGGTAAGCTAAGTTTGGTAGAACACTACGGGAGAAGTATATTATCAATTTATAAGTGATACGAATGGTTCAAGCGCCTTCTAAGCCACTATCGCTCCAAGAATTTCTGCAGTTACCAGAGACTAAGCCTGCAAGTGAGTATATCGATGGTCGCATTATCCAAAAATCTATGCCGAAAGGACGCCATAGCCGCCTACAAGGAAAACTCTGTGCCACCATCAACCAAGTCACTGAAGAGGCAAACATAGCATATGCTTTTCCAGAACTAAGGTGTAGCTTTATTCTTCATTGTCTAGAGCATGGAAGTCATTTAGGGTGGTTCATTGATCCTGACGACCCTAGTATCTTGTACTTTCTACCTCAGCAGCAGCCAGTCCTTTGCCGAGCCGACCAACGTCTCCCCGTACTTCCCAACTTAGAATTGACATTTACCGTTGATCAGGTATTTAGCTGGTTGAAAATGGGCCCAGTGCAATCTTCATCGACACCCTAATTATCGGCGAATCATAGCGTTCGACAACATTCATTACCAGCACCTTTCAAAAGCTGAGAACACAGATTTCGGGATTTCCAATTTTTTACCCACATTCAAATCGAGCCTTCCATAACCAGCTTTCCGGTGGGGTCGGGTGCCGCGTCGCGCTCATTAATTGTGACGTATAAATCTGTTGTTTTTATGCCATCAGGCGGGGTTTCTGGTGGCGTAAAACGCACAAATACTGAGCCGTCTGAACGAGTATTAAATTCGCCGCAGTAGAGGACGTCGCCATTTTCTAGGCCCAGCCACATCTCGTAGATTTCTTCGGGAGGGAGAGGAGGAAGGTCTTGAAAGGAGACGACAACCTCCTGCCAGCGACCCGCTGTGAAGAGAAGGGTTCCTGCAGCGTCAGAGTCGGCATCGGCTCCGCTCAGGCTGACAAGGCGGCTGCCTGGCTGTTGCAAAATGTCGGCAGCCAGTTCAGCTGGGCCAGATTCTTGGGCTAGACGTAGCTGGTGGCGAAGGCGAAAGTTGTCGGCGAGGAGAAGCAGGGCTACCAGGCCTGCCAATCCGACCAACCACTTGATACCCATCTGACCATTGCGCTTCTCTGAGGAAACACCTGGCAAACTAAATGAAGGATCGCTTACCGGACCCACTGAAGGAGTGGCCGAAGAACCCGCCAAAGATGCGCCTGAAGAATCTACCGTAGCTGAAGCAGTCGCCAAGATTTTTTCTCGCAGGCTAGCAGGCGCTTCAACCGTTTCCAAGGCTTGGGGCAATAGGGCATAGCTGGTTTGCAGCGCGTGAATTTCCCGTAGCAAAGCGGGCTCTTTGGCCAGCAATGCCTCCAAGCGAGTCGCCTCTTCTGCCGTTAGGTCTTCCAAGACATACCCACTGGCCAGCAGCAGCGCCTCTTCCGAAGGGAGATTAGCTGATGTCAGTTGTGTCATTGTACGGCCTCCTTTAGATACTGGCGAAGCAAAAGCAAGCCTTTGCGTGCTTTGCTTTTTACAGTTCCCAAGGGAATATCTAGCTGTTTGGCAATTTTTGGATGGCTCAGCCCCTGATAAAAGTTCATTTCCAAAATCTGACGATGCTGTGGTGGCAGCGTAGAAAGCGCCTTTTGAAGGGTTTCTGCCTGCTCTGCCAGGGTAGCTTTTTCTAAGGGGGTAGCGCTGGTTCGCTCCGGAACGGCGTACTGCAACTTTTGGAGAGAGCGTTGCCGACTATTGCGGCTCGCGATTCGGTTGAGGGCACGCGATCGCGCAACCAGCGCCAAGTAAGTGCTCAAAGCCGCCCGACTAGGGTCAAACTTTTCCTTACTTTGCAAAGCCAGAAAAATTTCCTGCGTCAAGTCCTCCGCTTCAGACCGCTGCTTCAAAATTTTTAGCGCAACCGCATACACCAGACTGCCGTAGCGGTCATAAAGGTCGGCAAGGGCGGCCTGGTTTCCCAGACGCAGGCGGTGAATGAGTTCAATGTCAGAAACATCGGTAGAGAGGGGTGCCATGCAGTTGTATCGCAAGTGTCCCCACACATGAAGACAGCTGCCCGTCGATTCGCTTCGTTCATTTTAGCCGGGATGGTCACTTCAGCCGGGATGATCCGATCAGACGTTATTAAAAGTATCCAACCTGTCGGCACGGGGTAGCCGTAGCTTTGACCAGCCCATGCTGACTCAACGGCGATTATGAGACCACTCTCAGCATTCGCTCAGACTCTTTTCCAATACTCTATACAAACATTCAGTTTCTCCTCGACTGTGCTTCAGGTAGGCCTGTCATTCTAAAACCATTGAAGCAATCGACGGATAACAAGCCGAACGGTTGCTAAATACACACTAACTTCAGTCCAGGAGACACTTACCATGAAACGCATTACTCTATCTGCTCTCACTCTACTTCTCACAGCTGCTACACTCGTACCCGCTGCGCAAGCACAGGTTTCGACTCCCGAAGAACTTGGCGAAGGCACCAGCTTCATCGAATTTGTACGCTTCAACCGAGATGCCAGAGGCAAAAGCTAATTGAGCCAAGTAACGCTTGTGTTTGTTTTGTATTTGCAGGCTTAGCTGGTGCCCCATGAAGCGTTATCAGCTAAGCCTGTCTACCCAGCTGCAAACGATAAACACACAGACAACAGAATCCAGTGAGCATACACCTCATTGCTTAAAAGAGAAGGTGAGAAATCTTAAAATCCCCTGATTTTTCAGCACTTGTCAGCTTACCCGTACAAGCGGTCATATCGGATGTTCTGTTTTACGGAAGAGGTTTCATAATGGAGATAGGAAGTTAAACGGAGAGACTGTTATGAGACCCTCAAAAGTATTTGTTGTTACGGGATTAGTCTGTGCCGGGTTGGGTGCTTTTGCTATCTCTGTGCAGGCGCTAGATGCGGAAGAGCTAGAAGCGCTCGAAGTGGAACTCAGCATTGAAGACTACAGTACCGCTGATTCTATCTTTGAGCTTGATCCCGTATCAGTTGAAGATAGGCTAGTAGATGTAGAACTTTTTAGTGACCCAAATCCAAACCGAGAGATCGAAGTTATCAACGAAGAATTCGATGATAGCCGTGGCGTTCGCGGCTTAGAAATTGTCGAATTTTCCCTGCCGGTTCGATAGAGACAACGCTGTAGGGTCTTTTCTAAAGAATCGCTTCGCTGGGCCACTCTCACGTGAGCTAGTACCCGCTCTGGTGCCAGAACGGATAGTAAAACTGCCACTAGAACTGACAGCGAACGAGCCTCAGAAGTATTAAGTTATGTTGAGAACAAAAGGATGCTGAGCAGCCCAAAAAGTCCCACAATGGGTCATTTTAGGCGCATGAGGGCGTTTATTTCGTCCTAACATACTCAGACAATCGAATAGGCTTACTTTATCTTGTAGGGAGATATTATTTACTTTTTGCCTGACTTATGCATGGCAAAAAGTATGGACGGGTGCTTCTACCGATCTTTCAGCGACTTCTGTTGCTCGCTTCTGCTGTCAGGCGGTCTGCGACCACATTCAGCCCATATCTCTCGTGATAATCCCTTTCGAAGTTATTGTCTTTGGCAAGCCCATTTCCCAGCAGACGAAGGACAAATCGCGCCTTCAGAGCTGGCAAGCTACCGTGCGCAAAGCGGTCAAGGCGAGCTGGAGTGCCCCGCTGGTAGCAGAGCCTTTACTGGTCACGCTGACCCACTTTTACGAAGCAGATCCGACTAATGAGAGCGGTGTCCCCGACAGCGACAACATTGTCAGACCGGTACGAGAAGTTTTAGCGGGCCTGGTGTATCCAGCGGACCTAGCCGCTATCGACTTCATCAGCAGGCGGCGAAATCTTAACGGCACATTCCGGATCAGAGGAATGTCTCCGGTGCTTGCGGAAGGTTTTAGCAAGGGAAGCGAATTTCTCCATGTTAAAATGCAGTCCCTGCCAGATCCAGCAGCGCTCAATTAGCTGCAAGATGGGAATGTTGCCACAGAAAAAAACCGTGTCAAACATAGCACCAGACGACACCGAAACTGGAAATGTTGAACATCAAAAAGTGCTAGGAATAGCCAGAGAATACCGGCAGCAGGGCTGTGAGGTACAGCTCTATCCTGCCCAGACGGACTTACCAGAAGCCTTGGCGGGCTGCAACCTATCGCTGGTCGCCAAGTGCGACGGTAAAATGCTAGCCGTTGCGGTGAGAACAAAAGAAACGCTCACGCAAACCGGCGAAAAAGACTTGCGGCGGATCAGCGATCGCATCCAATCACTCCCCGATTGGGAATTTGAGCTAGTCGTGACAGGCTCACGTAGCTTATCAAGCTAACATCTCAGCTCAGCCACGATACCTGCCGACTGTGATTGCTACAAAGGTGTCACAACCCTATTCACAACCCCTTTGCTAAACAAAGATGCTGGATATGTGAGGACGCCACTCTCTCTCTAACCACCATCTGCATATTCGGCTGAGCTGCCTTCTTTGTCAGCTTTGCCAGCCATCTTACTCACCACCATCAGAACCACGACTGTGCTGCCCTTCGAGTTTATTGTGATAGGCCGCCCAATTCCCCATGGATATTACGACAAGGCAGCGCTGCGGCGATGGAAAGCGTTTGTCAAAGAGTCGGCTGTCGCCAGTTGGCCAGCCAGGGAGCCGACCGGCAACCTGCTGAAAGTCACCATCACCCACTACTACGACTCAACCACAACAGAAGGCACCGTCCCCGACAGCGACGCCATCGTAAAGCCCGTCCGCGATGCGCTCAATGGCGTCATCTACGTCGATGACTACCAAATTTCTGACTTTGTAAACCGTCGCCGCAATCTCAACAGACCCTTTCGGGTCAAAGGCATTTCACCGGTTTTAGCAGAAGGATTTTGCAGCGGACAAGAATTCTTGCATCTGCGCGTTGTAGAAAGACCCGACCCAGAACTGTTGGGATAGCGCTACAGGGGCAACACTTTCCCGCGCAAGTCGCTAGGGGCATCTAGGCCGTAGCGACTCAGCAGCGTAGGCAAAATATCGTAAAGCTGAGCACCCTCTATCTGCTGACCGCCGCCAGGACTAGCCGGATCGTGAAAAATCATCAGTCCAAAGGGTGCGTGGTTAGCATCGTCTGGTCCGGTGTCGTTGTTGTTCACATGTAGGCTGCCCGTGCCCACGCTGCCAACCGATCGCCAAGCCAAGTCATCAAAATACACCACGAGGTCCGGGGCCATGCCACGCACTTTTTGATAGGTCTCACTAGGAATGTGCGCCTTCACAGGCATCGGGCGACCGTCTGGGTAGGTGAGCGTTTTTAGGTCTTCAGCAAGCTGCGATCGCACCCCCTTAAAATCCTTAATTGGAATCGTTCCTTCCGGCTCCCGCCCCTTCACGTTTAAAAATATCCGCGCATAGTATCCACCCGCGCCCCAAGCCCTTGTCTGCCCCCAGTCCACCGCCACCTGATCCAGCGGCGTCAGCGCGTCCGGCATCTCTTTCAGCGCCAGGTACCCCTTCTCAATCAGCCATTCATTAATGCACAGCCCCCCCATCAGCGGCTGCGCCCCATGGTCAGACACCACCAGCACCGCCGTATCCGGCCCGCACTGGTTCAGCAATTCACCCACCCGCCCATCTACATGGACGTAATAGTCATGAATGGCATCGGCAAACGCCATCCCCGGCTCATACTGCGGATGGCGCGGGTCCATCGGCTTCCAAAAAGCATGGTGAATCCGGTCTACCCCCATATCCACCAGCATCAA
The DNA here is from genome assembly GCA_038523095.1 of Cyanobacteria bacterium J06626_6. Classification (GTDB taxonomy): domain Bacteria; phylum Cyanobacteriota; class Cyanobacteriia; order Phormidesmidales; family Phormidesmidaceae; genus Phormidesmis. The sequence continues at coordinate 71,097 of JBCBJS010000015.1, read as the reverse complement.
GAAGTCGGTCTCTTCGGTATGAATTATTTTCTCCGCCAGGGTAAACCGCTGATCGCACAGTCGGTAGATATTGTCCAAAATCTGTTGCTTATCTTCCGAGCGAAACGCCGGCACATCCAGCATAAAATCGGGCATCCACGCCAAAATTTGCTCACCTAGCTCCGGCGGATGGGTAAACGTGACCTGCGGACTCGGCGTCAAAAAACAAGAAACCAACGAACCATTCACCGCGTAAGGCGGCGATGTCCCCGGCACGCTCAGCGCCGACACCCGCCAGCCCGCCTCCCCCAAAAAATCCCACAAACGCGGAAACTTGATCGCCCGGCCATCGGCAATCGTCATATTTTGATAGTCGCGGCTGGCCCGATTGCGAAAGCCATACACCCCCAGTTCACCCGGGTCGCGCCCAGTCATCATACAGCTCCAGGCAGGCACCGTAATCGCCGGGATAGAGCTTTCTAGCGGGCCATAGCGCCCCTTCTCCATCAGCGCCGACAGATGCGGCAAATCCGCCCGCCAGCGATCAAACACCAGAGAGGGCTCCATGCAATCTAAGCCGATAATAATCAGACGAGGCGAATGTACCATAGGTTTGCAATCTGCTCTTTGCTTAGCAACAGCATCGGTCCTAACCAGAGTGATTCACCGGACGCTGGCCAAAGTGTCTCTTCGCAAGCACTGCCCCAGCCCCAACCACTGCCGCCGCCGACAGCAAATGAACAACATTAAACGGCGTCCCCGGGAAAAACCAAGAATCTGTTCTTAAAAACTCAATAAAGAACCGTCCCAGCGGATACCACAGCAAATACATCAGCGTCAGATCGCCAGTTTTTAGTCGATTTGAAAATCGACGAGAGAGATAAGAAATTAGCGCAAAGCCAATTAAATTCCACACCGATTCATACAAAAACAGCGGGTGAAACCGAGTGGATTCAGGATAGGTTGTTAGGTCGTCGTAAGGCACCAAACGGTAATCCGGATCAATGCGCAGGCCCAATGGTGACGTCGTCGGCGGACCATACAGCTCTTGATTGATGAAGTTGCCCCAGCGACCGATTGCCTGAGCCAGCGGCAGACCCAGTGCAGTCGCATCCAAATAGGTAAGCGTGGGCAGCTGACGCAGTCGGGTAAACAGCCACAGCGCAATGCCACCGACAATAAACGCCCCAAAAATATGAATACCGCCACTCCATACCTGCAGTATCTGGCCCGGATTTTGCAGATAATAGGCCGTCTGAGAAGACTGCACAAACACGTAGTAGAGACGTGCCCCAAAAAAGGCAGGAATCAATACCCAAATCAGCATCTCCCAGAAATCATCTGGGTTGTAGCCACGGCGAGCGACCTCCCGGCCCGCAATCCATGACCCAGTAAAAATAGCTGTCGCCATCAGTAGGCCATACCAGCGCAGCGCAAACGGCCCCACCTGAAAAATAATCGGGTCAACCGGCGGATACATAGCCTCTAGTCCTCCAAATAGCCCAGGTCGTGCAGTCGCCTGCGCACCTCCGGGTCGTCAAACCCTGACGCCCGCGCTTCAGCATATACCGCCCGGTGCTCATCGGCATCCTGCCCAAAGCTCGCTAGCGATGCCTGCAGCGACTCCACCTGCTCCGGAAAGATCTCACTCAGGTCCATCGTCTCTTGAGGGTCATCCTGCAGGGCGTACAGCTCCAGCGAGTCTGGCCCGGTTTCAATTAGCTTGTGGTCACTCACCCACACCGCCCGGCGAGTCTGGTCGCAGGCATGCTGCTCGATCAGGCTAGGCTGGCGCTTCTGAATTAGGCTGAGCACATTCTGCGGGGTGACGGCTTCTGCAAATACAGGTAGCGGGTCATCATCATGACGATGAGAAAGGCTGTCTTCTGCTTCTGTTGCTGTGGCCAGTCCAGCCGCAGTCAGCACCGTATGGAACAGGCAGCGAGTAGACACAACATCAGTACGCTCCGTGCCCTGCTCAAAACCGGTTTCAAAGCGGTCTGTGGTATCGCGGATGATTAGCGGCACCCGAATCAGCTCATTATAAATAGAGAGGCTATGACCCATCAGCTGCTTTTCACCCAGGTGCTCACCGTGGTCAGCGCAGATAATGACGAGGGTATTGTCTAAACTGCCAGCCTGCTTTAGCTGATTGAAAAAAGCACCGACCTGAATATCTTGAGCAGCGACTTCAGCATCGTACATACCGTCAAGGGTGGCCTTTTGCTCCGCATTGAGGTTGCTCATCAGCGGGGCAAGCCAGCCATACACATCAGTGTTGAATCGGCGTAGGTAGGTTTGCGCGCTGCGATCTTTCAGCACGTGGGGTGCAAACCGCTCAATTTGCTCGTGGGGCGGATGGTAGGGCATATGTGTACCCATCAGGTTAATGAAGGTAAAGACAGGCTGACCTTCGTCCAATCCCTTCCGCTGAATGTGCAGGCGTGCTGCATCATCCAGCGACTTGCGCGTATTCCCCTTAAAGCTCAGCGCAGTTTGCCACAGCGGCACCATCAGCGGCGTAAAAGAAAGAGACAATAGCCAGTCTGACCGGGCAAAGGCATCCTGAATTCGGTTTAGCGCGCCAGCAATCAGTCGCTTAAAGATCTGCCGGTACTTATCGAGCCAGTTGGAAGGGGCACCAGCCTGATTGGGCCGGGAGGTCATCAGCCCGCTGTAGTTCAAAAAGCTATAAAAGCCGCGCCGCAAGCCGTTGTTAATAACGCCGACCAAAGGATTATTGCAAAAGGCAGCGGTATAGTACCCACCGGACTGTAGTCGCTCGGCTAGCGTTTTGAGGTGGGGTGGCATCACCGAGTAAGACTGCAGCATCTGGTGCTGAGAGGGGTAGAGCCCGGTGAACATGGAAGCGTGGGAAGGAATCGTCCACTGAGCGGGGGCGATCGCCTGCTGAAAGAGGGTGGATTCAGCTGCGATCGCATCAATATTTGGCGAGGTTCCCTTGTCGTACCCGTAGCAGGAGAGCCGGTCGGCCCGCTGCGTATCGAGGACTAAGAAGATGATATCTGGCTGGTTAGAAGGCATTGGCCAGGTGAGGTAACTGCGATTAAACCTAGTCTAGAGGATCACACTGATTGTTTGGGAGGTGGGGGAATGGGGGCGTGCAGAAATAGAATCGCGGGGAACAGAGGAGGAAATGCATTTTCCGATACATTTATTCTGTTACAGAGATCCTCTCTGACCGTTGGCAGGCAGGCTATAGTAGCCTCGCGCAACTGCATTTTGCAGCCAGCTGTCGGCCCAGTCAATCAACCCAGTCAACCAACCCAGTCAACCAACCCAATCAACCAACCCAGTTAACCAACCCAGTCAACCAACACACATAGCTTGAGGCATCGTTCTTATGAAAGGCTACAATCCTAATTTTTTAGGAGAAGATATTCCCCTACCGCTGCCGGCCTTCTCCCCTGCCATCGTCGGCCACGTTCTCAACGATAGGCTACAGCTCCGGGACGGAACCTACGCCGACTATGTAAATTACACGATTGTAATGAACCGGGTGCGGAGATCGCCCCTCTACGCCGCCCTCAATATCGATCAAAACCTATTGAAAAACGCCCGCCGCAAACGGGGATGGGACATCGACACCCGTATCGGCGCCGAATTTCAGCTAAACAACGACTACTACAAATCCAACCCCTGGGACAGAGGCCACCTAGCCAGACGCTCCAGCCTCGCCTGGGGAAACACCTCACGCGAAGCCAAAAAGGCCTCCGATGCCACCTTCTTCTTCCCGAATGCCACCCTCCAGCATGAAAACTTCAACCAAGATGAATGGCTCGCCCTCGAAGATTGGGTAAAGAACCTCATGCTAGATGACAACGGCAAGATCACCGAATTTACCGGACCGATTTACGGCGAATTTGGCCGCACTATCAGCCCCAGCGGCCGCCCGCCCGCCGAGACGCCCTCTGCCTTTTTCAAAATTGTCTGCTTCCTCAGCAAAAAGACAAAAGAGCTAGATGTGCGCGCCTTCATCATGTTTCAAGATAGCGAAGCACTGGCCAACAAAAGAGGAAAAGACTTCATCGACTTTCAGCGCTATCAGGTCACCGTCTCAGAAATCGAGGTGCTAACCGGCCTAGACTTTGACGACCAGATCTACGAGAAAAACCCCTTACTATACAACGAGAACGAAGAAAAACAAGAGAAGCTGAACATTCCAGAATTTCCAGAACGTATCAAAGTCGACGTGCCAGAAGAGATGATCTCCGAAGAAGAAAAGAGAGACTACGCCCTGGACCGGGAAGTGCCGGTATACATCGCAGCCGCACTGGTAAATGCAGCGGGCGATGAGCGAGCCAATGAGTGGATTTCGATTATTAATCTATCAAAAGAAGACATTGATCTGACCGGGTGGACCCTCTCGGATATGCGGCGGGAGTCATTACAGCTAAGTGATGCGCTAGAGAAGAGCGATCGCATCTTGCAGCCCGGCCAAGCCGTTCGCATTCAGCCCGTAGAGCCCGTCATTCTCTCCAACCGCAGCGGCGTCATCACCCTGTACGACCGACCCACCAAAAAGCTCAAAAAAGGCCGACGCATCGACCGCGTCCACTACACCCAAGAACAAGCCAGCAGAGAAGGCGTACCCATCATCTTCGACACCCAATATGACCGGCAGTTTGCGAGGTAGGGACAAGCTTAAACACTGGCAATCGCTCGTGTGTTCTTAACGTTTCTAGCACGATAGCAGAGGCAGATAGAGGCTTACCTCGTTTGCCCTCGAAGTACAGAGAGATATCTCGCTGTGCTTCTTCAAAGATTCTTTCAATAGGCCACCCGCAAAACTCGACCGAGTTAACAAAGGCTGCAATATAGCAATCTAGCATCGCTTGAGCGTAGTCAGCAGTTGGGGTAATGATTGTGAATTCTTGTGCGTTTGTTTGTTTTAGCGGGTTGAACGATTCAAAGCGCAGAATCGTTTTCACTCCAATTGAACGAGGCGTGAGCCTTGCGTAGCCATCCCAATATTCCGTCTTCCACCCAAGAAGACGTTCAATGTTACTGAACTCGTCATAGGACATAGGGATCTTTGAACAGTCCATAGCATTTGATTGATCACAAGCTCACTACAGTCCTCATCATAGGCACTTTTCTGAGGAACAATAATGGCTCCACAATGATCCTAGCCTTCATCAATAAACTGGAGATGCCACTACTCAAAGGCGACCAAGTTGTGAGTCACAATACACCTACCTGACGAACAAGACTGGTACTCATTCGTAATGGCGTACACTAAACGCAGATTTCTACACACATCAAAAAAGCCCACCGTTTGAGCACGGTGGGCATTGGGTCTCGAGAGGAAATCGAAATAGCGATCAACGCCAGTGTTGCGTCTGGGCAATGACCTTTCTTGGGCTCAGCTTACGAAGCAGCGGCTTTTGCTTCTGTTGTTTTTTGAGCGGCAGGTTCGCTTTTAGATCCTGCTTTCGCGGTCGGTGTTGCTGGAGGCGTGTAGGTTGCATCTAGGGCATTAGTGACCCTTGTAAAGTCAAAGCCCATAGCACGCAGGGCATGCCAAAGATGACCCTGAAGCATGAAAAATGCCAGAAAGAAGTGAGCATTGGCCAGCCAGCAGCGAGCCGTATGGACACCTGGGGGAAGACTGACGGTATCGGCAAAATAAGGGGTAATGCCAAGCTTAATCGCTAAAGATGCACCATAAAACTCAGTGGGATATGCCAGCGTATTGACTGCGCAGAAATAGGCTGCGACAAAGCCAGCAAGAGCAATGCCACCCAAAGAATAAGAGAGAATTGCTTCACCAGAGAAGATGAGAACATTCTTCGCCCACTTCAGCGGGGGTACCAAAATGTGCCAGATGCCACCACCAATGAGCAAAACACCGACGTAGACATGACCACCGACGAGATCTTCTAGACTGTTGACACTGGCAAAGTGCGTTTGATAGCCAAAGATGACTGTGGGATCGAGCGTGACATTTGTTACTGTTCTAACTTCACCAATCGTAGCGTCGTATAGTCCGCCCCACTGAGTAGCCTTGGCAACCAAGGCCAACGCACCTGCACCCAAAAACAAAAGATGATGGCCTAAAATCAAACCTACCTTAGCCGGATCGTCCCAGTCAAAGTAAAAGTTTTTGGCAGGGCCATTGGCCTCTGCCAGGCTGCCGCTATTACCTCTGACGGTATGAAAGAGAGCGCCTGCACCCAGCACCGCTGATGAAATGAGGTGAATCGCACCGATCACAAAGTACGGATAGGTATCGACGACTTCACCACCGCTTACCCCAATGCCGAGCGTGGCCAAGTGAGGTAGCAGAATCAAGCCCTGCTCACCCATGGCGAGACTAGGGTCAAACTGAGAAAGCTCAAACAATGTGAATGCGCCAGCCCAAAAAGTAATTAGGGCAGCTTGCGCGACGTGGGCAGCAATGAACAGCCCAGGATCGTTGGCAAAGCGAGCATTGCCCGCCCACCAATCGTATTTTACGGTTGGTTTTCCATATGCTTGCATAGTTGCAAAGCCTCATATGTTTTATGAACAGTTTTTACACACTGCAAAAGCCTAATGCCGCCACTACGGTTGCCTTATCAGTACGCAAAGATACCCTCAGCCTCAACGCTGTTGAACAGCAAGGCACAGCACGCACAAGAAAAGGAAAATCAAGAAAATCTATGATGGCTCGAACAACAGGCCAACAAGCCTTAGAGTAGGCAACTGCCTTTTAAGGCTGCTTTTGCATGAGCACAGGACACTTACCTGCGCTTCAACAAGCTTATTCCAAGCTGCCGTTAATGACAATAGATCTTGATAAAATAATTCAGATGTGCTGGAATCTCTGCATGGAAATATAGACGCATCAGTTTTACAGAACAACGAAATCAACTGGGACCCTTCGCAGTCTGCGGAAGCCGTCAACAGCATACCTGAACCGAAATAAAAATAGGCTATACTCTACCAGATTACTATTGAAACTAAGAATCAATAACTTGATAGAGGTGACGATTGGCTCAGCAGTGATGCGATCGCTTATTCAAAAAGCGTGCATTTCGTTTATAGATTCAAAACGCAACCTCAAACGACAGAATAGAAGCAAATGGCTCCTTTGTACTGCAACGATCTCACCCTAAGCCCTGAAGCGAAGCCGATTCCTTATGCAGGCGATCGCATCGCAACAGACTCCAACAAAATTAACTACGGCTTTAGAAACCTCAAAATCAAGCCCTCGCTCATTGACACTATTCCAGAGCTTGTAGAGGACAATAGCCTAAAGGCGCTAGTGGAAGCGATTAATGGCAAAGACACTTGCTTTTTTACCGTCGGCTGCTTCAGCCAGCAAGTCGAAGTATCGGGTTGCTATCGGCAACAGGGATACCTGGAGTTTTCCTGGAACTGCACAGGCTGCGTGCAAGATGCCATTAACTACTTTGCGCTATATTTTCACTTTGAAAAATTTCTCCGAGAAAAAGGCTTTAACCAGCCCGTTTATTTCAAATGGATTATCAAAGAAGCAGTTTTCTCTGATGTATCCATAGATGGCTTTTCCTGCGCCATTTATATTGAGACCCGGCTGCTATCGTCAGTGGAGCAGGCACATCAGGTTTGGCAGCTGTCTCTCAGAATGATTGGCGCTTACCTAGACACCGTTCACACGCTGATGTCTACGCCCATCTATACACCGTTGCCAGAGCTTCTAGCGTAAGCAAAACGCTGAGAAGCGAAAGACGACATTGCATGCCCCAGGACAGAAGTCCAATATATTGACAGTGTAGGTTGTTTTTACTGCCATCAGTGGCTAAATCTGTTGAGATACTACCGTCTCCGCCCGTCCACTGTCCGCCAGCACCACTCTGAAAATTATTCTGATAGAAAAGCCACAACTTATTGATTTTAATTATCAATAAAGTTCCGAAGGACTTTTTGTTTTCTTCAATGATTTCCAGAAACCCCAAAGAGCTTGGCTCAAAGCTGACAGGAGCTAGATTGGCCATGAAAAAATAAAGCGTCGTCCGCCTGCTACTTAACAAAAATTCATTTTCCGCTATTGAGAATAACTCTAATCTAGGGATAAGGTATTAATGATTTTGTTTCTCGATAGCGACAAGGTGCTTATTGGTATCAGCCTAATAAAGCTCAAGTTCAGTGAATCATGTCACGCTGCAAGCTATTTACTCGGAGATATCCATGCAAACTTATGGCAATCTCAATACGTCTGACAATCGCGGCTGGTTGTCAGGCAATGCACGCCTAGCAAATCTTTCTGGTCAGCTGCTGGGTGCTCATATTGCCCATGCTGGTTTGATTGTATTTTGGGCCGGTGCAATGACCCTGTTTGAAATCACTCATTTTGATTTGCAGCGGCCCATGTATGAGCAGGGGGCAATTCTTTTACCTCACCTGGCATCGTTGGGTCTAGGTGTAGGCGCAGGCGGCGTCGTTGCAGATACTTATCCTTACTTGGTTGTTGGATCTATTCACTTGATTTCCTCGGCTGTACTTGGAGCGGGTGGCCTGTTTCACGTTTTTCGTGGGCCTGCAGTACTAGATCAAGGTGATGATGCCATTGGATTTTTTGGCTATGACTGGAAAGCTCCTGGTAAAGTTTCAACGATTTTAGGTATTCACATCGTTCTCTTAGGGCTCGGGACCTGGCTGCTGGTCTTTAAGGCCATGTTTTGGAGTGGTCTTTATGATCCTGTGGTCGCAGACGTCAGAGTGATTGCCTCACCAACGTTAAATCCCAGCAGGATTTTTGGTTGCAGACTGGCGGCAATTCTCACTTGGCTTTTTGATAGGTGGCCTGGGGGGTGCGGTCTCTGCCTCTCTATTGTTGGATGGCTTTAGTCGCCTGTATTGAAGGTACGGGCTAGGCACTTGGCTTTGTAGAGTAAGCGTTGTAAAGTTTGAGCGATCTTTGGAGTCTTTGTTTTCTATCCTACAGGTTTTAGAGTAGCCAAAGTAGAAAGCACATAGCCCATGAATTCCTCTCAACCCACATTCGTAGCCATTTTTTGAAGGGCTATGTACCAATCGTTCCTTTTAGAAGTTGCTACGGATGTGTTTCCTCTTCTTTTTCTTGACTTCTTTTCTTTTTGCTTTCCCAGCTTAATTGTTGCCTACTTTTGTTTTGGAGATTTTCTATGGTATCAACCTCAGCTATTTCAGATGACTCGATAGGGGGGGCTACCTCGCCTTTTGACTATCAAAATTTGTTAGAGGGTAATGCCCGCCTAATCAATCTTTCGGGTCAGCTGTTGGGTGCACATATTGCTCACGCAGGCTTAATTATGTTTTGGGCTGGTTCCATCACTATCTCCCAAACCCTTAGCTACGACCCGACCACTCCTCTCAATGAACAAGGACTCGCTCTCGTTAGCAACCTAGCCAGATTGGGATGGGGCCTAGGTGACGAGGGTCAAATCGTGACGCTCTATCCTTATTTTGTTATTGGAATGTTGCATTTGGTTGCATCGGCAGTGCTCGGTGCAGGTGGTCTTTTTCATGTGTTTGGTGGCCCCAAAAGACTGAAGGATGTCGGCGGCTGGGCCAGAAAGTTTCACTATGAATGGAATGATCCGAAACAGCTAACGCTAATTCTGGGACACCACTTGCTATTTTTAGGGGCGGCCGCGCTCGCATTTGTAGCCAAAGCCACCCAATACGGTGGAATCTACGATCCTGATTTAGGGTACGTGCGCTTAGTGAAGCCTAATCTTAACCCTGCGGCTATTTTTGGCTATTTGGGTGGTCTGACCCCAGATGGGTGGAATGTCTGGGGAATGGCAAGTGTCAGCAATCTAGAGGATGTCATTGGTGGACATGTCTGGATAGGGCTATTGTTAATCGGCGGCGGGATTTTCCACATTTTAGTTAAGTCGCCTATTATCGTGCCGATTAAGCTCAACGCTGACGCTATTCTCTCTTATAGCTTGGGCGCACTCGCATTTATGGCTTTCGTCTCGTGGGCTTTTGTTAGCCACAATACGACTGTGTTTCCGCCTGAGCTTTACGGTACGGCTCAAACGAGAGGAAGAGCTGCTGTGCAGCTACTGCTGGGCCTGCTGTTTTTAGGGGGGCATTTGTGGCATGCACTTCGCGGGATTGCTATCGATAACGGCAAAGAGCCTACCCGCGTTGCCTAGCGCTCTCAAAACACAATTATCAAGTTTGTTGGCTGCGAAATCTCTCCTCTCGGCTGACAGGTTCATCCCTACTAATTAGGTAGGGATGAACTTTTCTCATTCCTTTTCACGCTCTCTGGAATATGTATCATCCCTGAAAGGGTGACACAGTAGTTGAATCGCTTACGTGGTGTGCGATTGGACGTACAAAGAGAAGAAAAGATAGGCTGGTTTTGCGAACACACCCTATCTTTTCCATGATATCTCAAACCTATCAAGCCCCCCTGAAGCAGCATTTAACCGCTCGTGCCTATCTGTTGCTGTCGCTGCTAGTCACAGTGGTTCAAACCTGCCGAGATGTGCGCATAGAGAGTATTGCAGAAGCGCTGCCGTTGCCCATTCTATTCGAGTCGCGGCGAAAAAAGTCCAACGGTTTCTTACGCTGGGTGCATTCACGCTAACGCATCTGTGGCAGTCTATGCTCTGCGTGTTTCTGACTGAGCAGATGGCAGAGCAAGCCACCGTCTATGTTGCGATTGACCGAACGACCTGGCGTGAAGTGAACCTGCTGATGGCGAGTGTCATCTGGAGAGGGCGGGCGATTCCGCTCTATTGGCAGCTCATGGAGAATCTGGGCAACTCTGACTACACAGAACAAACAGAGCTACTCTCTAAAGCGCTGCCGATGCTTTGGGCCGATAAAATTATCGTGCTTGGTGACCGAGAGTTTTGCTCAGTTGACCTTGCCGGGTGGCTATGTGAACAGGGTTACTATTTCTGTTTGCGTCAGAAGAAATCAACTTGGATGAAGGCAGCAGATGACGACTGGAAGAAACTATCGATGTTAGGGTTGCAACCAGGAACTCAATGTTTTTACAACACGCTCACGTTAACGAAAAGCAAGGGCTTCAGCGCCGCTCGTCTTGTCGGCAAGTGGAAACGACGCTATCGAGGCTTCGCCCCCGAAGAACCTTGGTTTATTCTGACGAATCTTGACACACTCGACGAGGCGATTCGAGCCGATCAGAAGCGCTTCGATATTGAGGAGATGTTTCGTGACCTCAAATTGGGCGGCTACTCACTAGAGCGCTGTCGCGCACAAGGTAAACGGTTTCTGGCGATTGTGCTACTCATCGCTATTGCTTACACCTGTGTTACTAGTCAGGGGCAGACGCTTAAGCAAAAGGCACTACAGAAGTACATCGCAAGACCCGAGCGCTACGACCAACCATACAGAAGACACAGTGCTTTTCACGTTGGACTGGCCGCTCATCGATGGGTCCCTTTCTGGCCGCGTTGTCAGCAACAAGTCTTCGAGTTGTTGGCGCTTGACCGCAACAAACTCCCCTATCATCTCAAAGAGCTCAAGGCTATGGACGCTGTCCTCTCTACTTTCTAGCCCTTGTGTCACCCTTTCAGGATCCCAATAAAAACTTATTGTCAGAGAGACAGAAGATAGGCTTCCTCTCTACTTCAGTCCCTCGTTATATTACCTCGGCAATTAAATACGCAAAGCCTAAAGTAGATCCCCTCTTGGGAAAACGCACTATGCTACCAAGGGATAACTATACTGTTTCCGGAGCCCGTAGCGTAGCGGAGGGCGGGGTGGGTCCGCAGTGAGTAGCGCTATCGGTTGCATCCTATTTATGCAGCAATGCCGGTCTGGGGTCCAACCTTTATCCGATACTACTGAGTCGGCAACTTCAATCTTAGGCGAAATTTCTCGTACCGAAGTGAAGGAACAATTGAATCGTTTTTGGCTGGAACATGTCGGCAGTTAACAGTACCTCCCCCATCTGGCAGATGACCGTCGACGCCTTTTCCATCAAGCCGAAGACAGACATTACGGAAACTAGTAGAAGCAATTCCAACAATAATATTGATATCGTCTAGGAACTTCTGCGGGTTTCCTGAGAAGTTTGAAGATTGTCCGATTGCTTCCTCTACAGGTATAAACGCCAAGCTTGTGTAAGCATCGTTTGATTCATCGTTGCCTGCATCATACTGACAGTTGACAGTCCCGCCCCCGTCTTCTTTATCCTCAGTTAAGCCTGTCCCGTCTATGCGAAGAAAAACGTTCTTGAATGCACTGGATTCGATTTTTAGTGGCGACTGGTAGAGGTGGTCTGTATTATCGCCTTCGAGAAATTTAAGCGTCAATCCAGAATTTCCCATAAATTGGAAAATTTTACTGTCCTCATCTTTGGTTTTCCCAAGGAAACGTATAAGAAATTCCTCATAGGGCTTTGCACCATACTGGGCATTGACTACGCCTCCTCCACCTTCTATGTATTCTGTGACTCCACTTGCCTTCATGCGAAGAAAAACACCCGGAAATTCTACAGATTCAAATCGTACAATCAATAAACCAGTACTCGCTGATGGATTAGTCATTAATTATTGCCATATTGTTTTGACTTGGAGATAAATCTATCAGATATCTATTACCCATACAAAATCTACGAAGAAAGCTGTATATTTTATGCTCAGCTCGAAGGGCTAACAGTTCGCTCCTTTAGTACCAGCTAGAATCTTCCTATGGGCGGTCGTGCCGTGCGATCGCTCTCCCCAAAGTCAGCCCCACAATGATCGGGTCATGATCAGAAGTGCGGAAAGGCGTTTGCCCATCAAAGAGCGTGGCATCGCGCCCGAAGTCCAGGTTGTAGTCGATGGCATCGGGTTCATCCGCGTTGATGTGCCATTCTGTTGTTCCCGTCACCTGGACATTTAGCGAAGCGTTGGCCATCGCGTAGTCCAGCGTGCCAACCTGCCCATTAAAGACAAATGAATAGGCCTTATCGCCGAGGAAGCGAGCTGCCAAATCTGTATAGCCTGCTTCCTCCAGCACTCTAATAGGTTCTTCCTTAGCGTAGGCGTTGAGATCGCCCACCAGCAAAATGTCACTGTCATTACTTCCGGTGGGATCTGTCGCTAGCCAAGCTGCGATCGCTGCTGCGCCGCGCGATCGCATCCCGTTGAAATTACCCTGCCCGTCCCCAATATCCGCATCGTCTCCCTCACCATTACCCCCTTTGGATTTCAAATGATTTACCGATAGCGTAAAGGTCTCACCACTGCTGATTTCTTCGAAGGTAACCGCTAGGGAAGCGCGATTGGTACTCGAACCATCAAATAAAGAGCCCTCTATGCCCAGCGCAGGCAAGTCCTCATCGGTCAGCGTTTCAACCGTTGTCCCTTCTGCCACCCTCACCGTCGCACGCTGATAAATTGCCCCCACAGAGATTGCATCTCCCATATCAACAAAAGACTGCCCAGGGTAGACAAAGGCATAGGCATCCGCACCTACCCTCTCATTCAAAGCATCAACGAGTGCACCTACCGCAAACTGACCATCTCCATTGGTCTCCTCAAATTCATTTTCCAATTCCACCAAGCCAACAATATCTGCATCCATTGTTTGCAGCACCGTCACTAGCTTCTCCAGCTGCCGCTCAAACTCTGCCTCAGTGTCAGCACCCCGAGGTGGCAATCCCGAAGGCCCGCTACCCGGATTGTTCTCCTCATCTAGGGTCGTAAAAAAGTTCAACACGTTCAGGCTTGCCACCTTTAGCGACCCGCCTACGGGCTGAGGCGTGGCCGAACGAATGCTGGCGGGCTGAAAATCAATCCCTTCGTTTATCTGCAGACGATAGCTGTCAAAGTCAAAGCTCAAAACACCCGTTAGGTCAGTCACCGTATCGCCGCCCCGCAGTGGATTGCTAGCGCTCAAAGGCTGGCCGCCCCGACCGAACAATGTCTCGGGATTCTGTTGCAAGCTGCCATCATCCACAATAATTTGACGACGGCTAACAAGATTTTGATACGCGGTAAACCCGCCCAAATCCGGTTCATTAAACTGGGTGTACTGCTCTATTCGACCATCGGTTCCGGCTGCGTTTCCAGGCCCAGTAGAAGATAGCCTCAGCTCACCAAACCGGTCCAGATTGAAATACTCCGAGACATACAGCGTATCTGGGATGGTGATTCTCATGCCCTCGTAGGCTTCTAAATCCCTCTGAGACAGTAAGGGAAAGTTCACAGTCGCCGGCACCGGCAGCGTCTGCGAACTCTCTAAGACTTCTACAGCCGTCACATTCACCAGTGCCGTCAGCGTATCAAACCGCTCATCTACAGTGCCACTAACGCTTACCTTGTCACCAACAGCCACATCTACCCCAAATCCAGCATCAAAGACAAACAGGCCCTCCGACGTTGATGCCCTACCATCTACTTGAGCATCTTCCTCCTGAAGATAGAACCCATTCAGCTCATCTTCCCCCTGGAAGTCACCCACGACAATCGCCTCTACCTCAACGCGGACCCCTTCCAGCGGGCTAAACGTGCCGCTGCCCTGGATTTCACTAATCAGCGTAATGCCGATACTTTCAGAATCGTCAGCGGGTGCGGCAATCTCTTCTTCTGGCTGGGGCACAGCCTCGGGCGGCGGTTCTGAAATTTGTGTAGGGGGTGCCTCTACCGTCACAGGCAGCTCTCCAAAAGTGCCAATTGGGAAAGGCACGGCTGAGAAGCGATTGTCTGTAGATTCATTTAGCGCCCCTGGCCGACTAAAGGTCCACTGAACCTGGTTGTAACCCCCATTTGGCAGACTACCCGGCTGACGATAGGCCCAGCCATCGGTATACTCCCAGGGCTGGTTACTACCATCTACATCTACAACGCCGTACACATCAATCACGCTGCCCGCTCTAAATACTTCAATTGCGTCATCGCCGTTGATATTTGCAGCGCGGGCAGAATCGGTAGGCGCAAAGCCGAAGAAACTCGTAAAGCTGTCCGCTTCGCTGGCAATGTAGAGGTAATCTCCAGCCCTTGCCGAGCCAGAAAATGTGTATTCCTGACCATCAGAGCCATCGCCATTATTCGCAGACCCAAACCCATAGAGACTCAAGTCGGAAATATCGTTTACAACATAAAATTCAACAGCTTTGGGCATACCCCCTGCGAGCGGCCCATCAATTACACCCGTCACAATCAGATCAAACACCACACCCCAACCTCAAAAAAAGATAGAACAAGTTCCCCAGCAACAACTACCCTGTCAAACAAACAGAGCACAGCCGATGAAACGCGTACCGCTAAGTAAGCTACCACATACTCAAAAGAAAACTGAAAATGTGTGAAGCAAGTCAACAGGCACCGTAGCAGCCGCATTATGTAAAGTATGAAATAGCACAATGCCTCGTATGCTTACCAGCATACGAGGCATTGTGACATCAGTAGGGCATCAGATCGTTGTCACATGCCGAATGTAGCTCAGTAAAAACAACAGTCACTTAGAGAAGGTCAGTCGTTGCGACAAGTCCGTCATCGAACTGAACAAATTCGACACCAGAAATAACGTCTCGACCGAACATATCGTTGCGGGCAGTAAACCGTCTTGCAGAACCTCGGAAACGATAGTCAGCCTGAAGGCCTTCCAGAATAACGGTGTCTTCACCTCCGCCGCCATCAATGCTGTCATTGCCTTCACCCCCGCTTAGCAGATCGTTTCCGCTACCGCCGGCAAGCCTATCGTTACCATCATTGCCAGAGAGCTGATCGTTGCCCGTGGCGCCTGTGAGCCTATCATTGCCTAAGCCACCAGTCAGCAGGTCATCGCCCTCACCGCCGAAGAGCTGGTCGTTACCGGCATCACCGATAAGTTCATCATCGTCGTTTTGGCCTTCGAGCCGGTCGTTTCCACTACCCCCAATGAGTAGATCGTTTCCTCTGTTGCCAAAGAGCCGATCGTTGCCGTCGCCGCCAGAGAGCTCGTCATTGCCATTGCCGCCGAAGAGGACATCTTTTCCTTGCTCACCAAAGAGCTTATCGCTGCCATCTCTACCGAAGATTCGGTCATTACCGCCGCGACCTTCGATAATGTCATCGTCGCCTGTTCCCCTCAAGATGTCTTTGCCAGGGGTGCCAACGATTGGTTCAACACTATCAGAAGCTAAGTCTAGACCGATAATCAGCGGGTCATGATCAGAGTTGCGGAAAGGATTCGAGCCGTCGAACAGGGTTGGATTGCGACCAAAGTCGAGGTTGTAGTCCAGTGCGTCGGCTTCGTCAGCGTTGACATGCCACTCGGTGGCGCCGGTTACCTGTGATAGCAGCGTTGAGTTTGCCAGGCCGTAGTCTAGCGTGCCCAGTTGCCCATCGAATAGGAAAGAGTATGGCGTGCTCCCTTCAGAGAAGAACTCCGCCAAATCGGTGTAGCCAGCACTCTCCAAAAAAGTGATGGGGTCTTCATTGGCATAGGCATTGAGATCCCCTAGCAGTAGGATGTCTTCATCGGTTGTGCCCGTCGGCTTAGTCGCCAGCCAAGCATCGATAGCTTCAGCTGCCCGTAGGCGAATAGAGTTGTTATTACCCTGGCTATCGCCCTGATCTCTGTTGGGGTTGCTTGGATCGTCATCATCTCCAAAGATGCTGCCCTTGGACTTTAAGTGATTTACTACTACGGTAAATTCGCCGCCATCATCTAGAGCTTCGAAGGTAACAGCTAGCGGTGCTCGGTTGGTGCTTGGGCCATTGAAAATGGTTTCTCCGGCGAAGCCCGAGGGGAGATTGTCATCTCTGAGAATGGCAGGGTTAGTGCCTTCTGCGACTTTTACCGCAGCCGTTTTATAAATTGCGCCCACAGAGATAGCGTCACTGGCATCCACAAACTGCTGACCCGGCCTAACCCAGTCGTAGGTACCGGCCCCTTCCAATGCATTTAGCTCATTGACCAGATTCTCGATGGCGTTACCACTGGAGCCTTCTAAGAAATCATTTTCTAGCTCAACCAGTCCGAGAATGTCAGCATCAATCGCACGAATAGCGGTGACTAGCTTCTCAGTTTGGCGATCAAATTCATCTTGATTATCTGCCCCGCGTGGGTTACTGCCGTTTGCAGTTTGGCTACCGGAGGTATCGAGAGTGGTAAAGTAGTTGAGCACATTGAAGCTGACAACCTTGAGGCTACCACCCACCTCTTCAGGGCTTTCAGGGCGAGGGTTTTGGCTGGTGAAGTTAACCGTTTCAGTCGGCATGATGCGATAGATCTCGTCACCGGAGCCACCACTACCTCGGCTAAAGCGTACGTTACCCGTGAGGCCCGTTACCGTATCACCACCCCGGAAGTTGTTGCTGTCTCCAAATCCGGGGGCTGGAAAGCGGAGTGGATCAGGGTTTTGAACAGTGAGGCCATCGTCTAGAGCAATCCGACGGCTTGCCAGATCTTCCTGAAAGGCTTGGAAGCCGGCAACATCAGGCGTATTCGTCTGAGAGAACTGGAAAGGGCGGCCTCCTTCCGACAGTCGAATTTCACCGAAGCGGTCATAGTTGAAATACTCATCGACAGTGAGTGCCTCATTGAAGATGACCAGCATCCCTTCGTATTGCTCTAGATCAGCAATCAGCTCACCATCACTGTTAGTAATTACATTGGGCGTTGGCAAGTCAATATTGACCGGGGCGATAGTGCCCGTACCTGCAAGCTTAGTTACAGAAGTTGCACTAATTTGAGTTTCATCAAAGAACTCTGTCACGCTACCAGTGATGCTCACCCTATCGCCCACGGCAACATCAGTGAGAAAGTCACCGCCTTCAAACACAAAAATACCGTCTGAAGTGGCCGCATTCCCATCGCCCATTTCGTCCTGCACATAAAATCCGCGCAGGTTGCGAGACTCGTCCGCATCTCCATCCTGGAAGTCGCCGGTAACAATCCCTTCAACCGTGACAGTTTGGCCAACAAACTCACTGGCAGCGCCGCTACCTTGCACTTCGTAAATGAACTTATTGCCGCCGGTGCCACCACCACCACCGCCACCGCTGTTAACCACGCCTCTGCTCTCGGCAGCAGGACCGGTCCAAGTCTCTCCAATTAACTGGAGCGATTGTCCGACAGACGTACTGCCACTTTCAGAAACACCGATATCAAGACTAGTCTGGCCGTCAGCCGGACCACCCACCGCAGTAAAGCTACCTTCGTAGCTGAGGAATTCGATTAAGTTACCATCGGGGTCAGAAAGCACCAAGCCATCTGGAGCACCGTTTTGAATACCCGAAATATCGAAGGCGATCGCCCCTTGCCCATCTACCTCATCGGTAATCGTTCCACTGAGATTCACAGTGTCGTACTCACTACCGTTACTGCCGTTGTAAAGCGTCAGGACATATCTGGCTAAGTCAGTACCTGCATCAGCCGTTATTTCAACAAACTCACCCACATCGCCGCCTGCGTTGTCGTAGTGGATTTCGCTGATGAAGACATTGGGTGCCGCTACGCCGAAGGTCTGTCCGCTGTTGGCTGCGCCGGGGGTCTCCGCAGCAGGAGCTGACCAGGTAAAGTCTTCTGACATAGTGCCTGTGCCAGTCAGCTGCAGTGAAAACCCAGCAGGTGTGGAGCCAGTTTCTTCGACACCCACATCCGTACTCGTCAAACCGTCTGCCGGACCACCCGCTGCGGTCAGAGTTCCTTCGTAGCTGAGAAACTGAACAACCGTACCGGTATTGTCAACAAGCGCAATACCGTCAGGCGCGCCGTTCTGAATGCCGTTTGAGGGATAGTTAATAACGACGGTACCCAATCCATCACCCTGATCGGCAATCGTCTCGGTCAGCGTTTCGGTGCTGTAGGGCGCACTATTGCTACCGTTGTATAGCACAATGCTCCAATCGGTCAGGTCTGTGCCTGCAGGGCCTGCTATCTCAACAAATTCTCCGATGTCTCCACCGGCGTTGTCGTAGTGAAATTCGTTAATAAATACAGAAGCCATAATGTCCTAAGAAATACGTCAGCAGATATTGCACCAGAGCGAATCATCCTCTGGTGTCTCTTCTTGTTTTGGTGTCGGCTGTGAGTACTCAACCTAGACGCAGCTGATTAACTTGTATTGCACCCAATCCTCCTACAGAGAGAGAAAAACAAAAGACGTAGGATTAGCTTTTTGGCAGACACCGCAAAACATCAAGACCTACTGTTCTGGAGGCCTTGATCTCTTTTGGTTCAAGCTTGTTCTAAATTCTCTCTGAAGTCTGTTTGTATTGGGCTAGTAGTAAGGTAGCAAAAAGAGTCTCAGCGCAAGTAAAGGGAAGCTTATGAAAGCATTAACGGCTACGGAAATTAACAACAGCTGAACGCTGACAGGCTTCTAGCACTGCGAAGAAAGAATAAAGATCGGCCGTCTGAATGGCAGGATCTTTAGAAAGGTCGTCCCAAATGCGTAGCTGTACTGCGTCTTTAGCGTAGGGCTGTTCGATAAATACGCGGGCTTCGTCTTCTGAGAAGATGCCGCCTTGAAGCTCCAAGCTAAGTTTGGATGCGGGAGAAAGGCTATCCCAGTACTCTTCATCGACTGCGCAGAGATAGCGTTTGGCATTCACGTGGAGCCGGATAGGTTCGGTCACAGATTTTGGGAAGAGGTGCTTGAGGTAGGGAAGGGCGCGCTCTTCGTGGCGGTCGTTAATACCTCTTTCAGCGCAGTCTTCACCGAGCGTGTGAACCAAGTGACCAAAGTCGTGCAGGAGGCAAGCAGCCACTAAAGACGATGAAGACTTCGCCTGCGCTGCCAGGGTGGCACACTGGAGCGCGTGTTGCTTTTGGGTAACAGCTTCGCGGCCATATTGGGTGTGGCCATGGGTTGAAAGAGTGTCGAAGAGGGCTTGGATAGAGGCCATGATAAATGCTCTGATGAGATGGTTTGTGGAGCTAAGGGACAGTTAGGGGCGATGCTGTTGTGGAAACCAGAAGGAACAGTTGTCTAGGCAACGCGTTTACCCTGACTGAATACACTAGTGAGATGGGGAATGTTGTTCTCTACTTTTACAGTGATAAAATCGGCGCGTTTACCCACTTCTAGGCTGCCGCGATCGCACCCCAACCCAATCGCCCTTGCCGGATTAATTGTCACCGGCTTCATCGCCTCATACACCGGTGCCTGCGTCGCCGCAGCAATAATGAAAACAGCAAGCAGTAAGCTGTGCGGTACATAGTCAGAAGAGATCAAATCGACAAGCCCAAGTTCAGCTAGCGCCATAGCGGACACATTGCCAGAATGGGAACCCCCTAGCACCAAGTTTGGCGCGCCCATCAACACCTGCATCTGATGCGCACGGGCCTCTTTTGCCGCATCTAAGGTAGTGGGAAATTCTGAGATATTTGCGCCTTCGGCGGCCGCCTGCTGCACATGTTCTACGGTGGCATCGTCGTGGCTGGCCATCGCCAGAGCGTGATTACTGGCAATTTCGACCAGGGCTCTGCGACTGGTGATCGCATGGGCCTTCTGCGCTTCAATGCGATCGCGAATAAAATCATCAATTTCAGCTTCGCTCACGCCATGCTTGCCCATGTAGTATTCTCGAAACTTATCGAGCTTGGCAAACTGTCGCTGTCCGGGCGTATGGTCCATAAGTGAAATCAGCGAAAGTAGAGGATGCTCTGCGTAGTCACTCACCACCGAGGCCACTGCCTCATAGGCCAGCTCACAGCGCAGATGTAGCCGGTGGTCGATAGAGAACTTGCCAGACTGCTGACCCGCAGCGATCGCACCTATCATCGACTCAAACTCCGTCATACGCAGAGAAGTCGGGGTCACATCGCCCACTGCGATCGCATCACAGACGGTTGTAATGCCAGCGGCGGCCAAGTCCCGATCGTGGTGAGTGGTTGCCGCATCGATAGGCCAGCGAACCCCCGGCCTAGGCGACAGGCAGCGCTCCAAATTATCGGTGTGCAGCTCCACAAGTCCCGGTAGCAAATAGTCGCCGCCGCCCTCCTGTCCCACCCCAGCAGAGCCAGGCTGAATATCCGCGATACGGCCATCTTCAACAACAAGGGTGCCAAGGATCTCTTGGTCCGGCAGCTGCAGGCGGTAGTCAGTATAAGTTTGCTCTTTCATGGAAGTACGGGTTCGGTGAAACCACCTCTCTAAACGTCAATAATGAGACCCGAAGGTTAAGATTTGATTACAAACTTGCGATCTAACCGCATCGTCGTGAAATATGCCGACCAGCGCGCAGCCTTTGGCTTTCTTCTCCTCAATGAGCTCAATGACCGCCGCTCGATTCGCGGCGTCCAAAGCCGCCGTTGGCTCATCGAGCAACAGAATAGGCCGGTCTACAGCAAAGGCCCGGGCGATATTGACCCGCTGTTTTTCACCACCGGAAAAAGTCGTAGGCGATAGAGACCACAGCCGCTCCGGCAGATTGAGATGGGTGAAGAGCGATCGCACTTTCTCTTCTGCAGCTTCGCGCGAAACGCCCACTTCCATCAGCGGTTCAGCCGCGACCTGAAGCGCAGGCACCCGTGGAATTACCCGCAAGAATTGACTCACATAGCCAAGGGTTTGCTGCCGCAGGGCTATCAGCTCGTGGGGCTCACAGCAGGCAATGTTCATCCATTCACGGTCTGCCCATTCACGGTCTGCCCATGCACGGTCTGCCCGTCTATCCTGATGCCGAACCCAGATAGCCCCAGCGTTTACTCGGTAGTTGCCATAGAGCGATCGCACCAGGGTAGACTTGCCCGAGCCAGACGGCCCCTGAAGCGCCACGCAATCTCCTCGGTTCACCGTCAGAGAAACGTTTTCCAACACGTTCAGATGCAGACCTGCCTGGGCATGCAGCGTAAAGCCCTTTCTGAGGCCGTCTGCGTGCAACAAAGTCTCTTTCCCCAGCTGAGGCGGGGACTGCGCTGTGCGGGTTGTTGTTTGAGCAATCATGGTGTCCTCAAGGAATAAGTGTGGCGCTGACCAGCTGCTGTGTGTAAGGATGCTGCGGATCGTCGAGCACCTGATCGGTGAGGCCCTGCTCCACCACTTGCCCGCCCTGCATCACCATGAGGCGATGGGCCAGCAGCCTTACCACACCGATATCGTGGGTAACCAAAATAACGCTGAGATGAAGCTTGCGCACCAGCTGCCTCAGCAGATCCAGCAGTCGCGCCTGCACCGAGACATCCAAACCACCCGTCGGCTCATCCATCAGCACCAGCTTGGGCTGTGTCACCAGCACCCTCGCCAGCTGAAGGCGCTGCTGCATTCCCCCTGAAAAAGTAGCTGGCAAGGCGTCAATGCGAGCGGGCGGAATCTCCACCTTTTCGAGCCAGCGAATAGCCTCAGCGCGAATGTTGCCGTAGTGCCTTTGACCCACGTCCATCAGCCGCTCACCAATGTTGGCCCCAGCGGTCACGTTCATTCTCAGGCCGTCGCGAGGATTTTGCTGTACGAAGCCCCACTCAGTGCGCATCAGACGGCGGCGGCCCGGCTCTGGCAGCTGGCCTAGGTCAATGGGTTCACTGCGATCGCTGCCACGGTAAATGACCTGACCACTATCCATAGGCAGCTGATGGGCGATCGCACTGAGCAAAGTCGTTTTCCCAGAGCCCGATTCGCCAATGATGCCGAGAATCTGGCCCGGATAGAGAGAAAGAGAGATGCGATCGCACGCCTGAATGTTTCCGTAAGTTTTGGTGAGTTGCTGAACAGTGAGTAGGGGAGTCATGGGGATGGGCGCGGCGGAACGGCGAAATAGGAAAAGGGAGAATCGGGCAAACGTTAAACGCGGACGTTAAGCTTCGTTTTTGCGTTGCTGCTGAGCGCAGTAGTCAGTATCTGAACAAATCCACATGCGGCCGCCTTCGTTGTCGATCACCACTTCATCTAAGTAGCTGGTGGTAGAGCCACAAAATTCGCAGGGCTTATCCCACGTTTCGACAGAAAAGGGATGGTCTTCAAAGTCCAAACTTTTTACCTTTGTGTAGGGAGGAACCGCATAGAGTCTTTTCTCTCGGCCCGCACCAAACAGCTGAAGCGCCGGGCTCATGTGCAGCTTTGGATTGTCGAACTTGGGAATAGGGCTAGGACGCATCATGTAGCGGTCATTTACCATCACCGGATAGTCGTAGGCAGTGGCAATATGGCCATAGCGTGTAACGTCCTCATAGAGCTTCACGTACATCGGCCCGTACTCTTCTAGGGCGTGCATTTTCCGGGTCTCCGGCTCAGAGGGCTCAATCCATCTCAGCGGTTCTGGAATAGGCACCTGATACACCATAATCTGACCTTCTGTGAGCGGCGTTTCTGGGATGCGATGACGCGTCTGTAAGAGAGTTGCCTGCGCCGTATGTTCTGTCGTCTCTACACCGCACACTTTTTTGAAAAAGCGTCGAATATTCACCGCATTGGTCGTATCATCTGCGCCCTGGTCAATCACTTTGAGCGTGTCATCTGGGCCGATCACAGAAGCGGTTACCTGCATGCCTCCCGTCCCCCAGCCATACGACATGGGCATCTCCCTAGAGCTAAAAGGTATCTGATGTCCAGGGATAGCAACAGCCTTGAGCAACCCCCGGCGGATAGAGCGCTTAGTTTGTTCATCTAGGTAAGCAAAGTTGAAGCCCTCCTCCACTGGGGGAGCGGTTCGAATTTCTTTGATTTGAGATTGTTCAATTGCACCCATGGCTGCCTCCCCCATGCCGATAGTCTTCTCGCATTTTACGCACGAGGTTCAGCTCCGCTTGAAAGTCAATATAGTGCGGCAGCTTTAAGTGTTGAACAAATCCCTGGGCTTCAACATTGTCTGAATGGTAGAGCACAAACTCTTCTTCTTGAGCTGGCCCCTGAATCGCTTCGCCAAATTCTTTTGCCCGCAGGGAGCGGTCCACCAGAGCCATGGCCATCGCCTTGCGCTCGTTGTAGCCAAACGTCAAACCGTAGCCACGGGTAAACTGGGGCGGCAGGGCCTTGCTGCCCTTGAACTGGTTTACCATCTGCACTTCGGTAACGGTGATATCGGCGATCGCAATCTCAAACCCCAGCTCCTCCGGGCAAATCACCACCTCCACTTCGCCCATCCGAATCTCCCCGGCAAACGGGTGCGCATTGCCATATCCGCGCTGAGTGGAATACGCCAGCCCCAGCAAATACCCTTCATCCGCCCGGGCCAAATTCTGCAATCGGGCATCCCGTCCAGCAGGCAGCTCCAGCGGCTGCCGGGTCAGGTCAAAAATCTCTCTCTCCGCGCCAGGCTTTTTATGTTGTTCAAGACCGGGTTCTAAAGCCGATGTTGCTAACGGTTTTACAGACGACTTGCCCACTTCTGTCTGAATCAATCCCTCATGATTGAGCGCATCAATCGCGCGGGGAACTGGCACATCACGACATTCACCCGCTGGGCACTTAGGTTGGTTATCTTCAGCCGCCAGCTTAAAGTCCAGCAGCCGGTGAATATAGTCAAACGTTGGCCCCAGCTGCTGTCCGCCCGGCACATCCTTAAAAATTGAGGAAATTCGCCTGCGAATCGTCATCTTGTCAGTCTCTAGCGGCTGACTGTAGTAAAACCGTGGCAGCGTCGTCCGATAGGCGCGCAGCAAAAAGATTGCCTCAACCAAATCTCCCCAGGACTGCTTGATTGCCAGAGCGGCCAAGTCAGGATCGTACAAACTTCCCTCCGCCATCACGCGGGCCACCGCCAGCCCCATTTGCTGCTTAATTTGGGTCAGGCTAAGCTCCGGCACGTTCAAATCACCCCGTCGCTCAGCGCTCAGCAGCTGTTCTGCATTAGAGATGGCTTTTTCACCCCCCTTTACCGCAACATAAGACATTACCCGGAGACCTCCTCTGACAGCTGAGCCTGCGCACTTCGCGGCAAACCCATCACCTGCTGCTCTGCAAACAGAAAACAATCTACGCCCCTTGGGTAAGCGCGGTGATTTTCACGCCACTGCTGCCAAAAAGCAAGGGACACAGCCGGAGAGATAGACCGCGACGATAAAACACCCGGCCCCCTCAAAACAACATTCGGTCCATGCTGCCAGCCTTCTACCTGAATAAGTACGGTGGCGGAAAGCTCAGGTGCTTCTGCGCTGCCCCAGCTAAAGCAGTCTAAGCAGAGCACGTCAGGGTTACTAACGATGGCGAAATTTGCCCGCTCAGGCTCTTCAGTAAATGCGCAGCCCGTGTGGAACCGCAGCCAATCTGAGACAGCACTTGGCACAGCTGGCTGCAGCCAAACAGTCGTCTCAAAATCAATCAGCGCCAGGCAGGCCGCCGCGCAGCTAGCCGTCAACCCCTCTGGATGCACCATTTCAACTGCAATATCACGCACATCTCCAGGCGAAGAAAGCGCCGCCAGCAAAGCGCGAAAAGTCTTCTGAGAGTCTTGAGTGAGGTCGGAAAATCCTGGCAAAAGTGTCGTTGGCATGGCCAGTCCCTACTCTCCTCGCAGCATGGTAAAAAAATCCACCTTCGTCGCAGCCGTTTGCTGTTGCTGCTGCTCACGTTTGCGCTGAGCCATTACCGCCAGCGGATCAATGACAGCCGACTGAACCCGGCTTCGCCAGTCGCGGTGCTGCATCAGGCCATCGCACAGCGCCGCCAGCTCCGCGTGACGGTGCGATCTGCCACCAACATATCCAAATCCAGTAATCGGCGATTCTGCCCGCTCAGCCTGCTCGCAAGGCAGCTGTACCACACAGCGCGTGAGCGTCATTTCCCCCAGATTAAAAGCCCCACCAACGCCTCCGGCCCTCCCGCGCACCATGGCAAGCCCGGTTTCAGGCGATCGCAAAAACCGATAGTCTGGCAGTTGCTCTAGCTGACACACGAGGGCTTCTAGCTCTTTTAGAGGAGCCTTTGCCAGCGTTGCCATCCAGCTTTTCCTCGCCGCGAGTTCATCCATCAGCAGCCATCCACGTCTTAAAGTTTTCATCTAGACGTCTAGATGTCTAGATTTTTTACATTACAACAGGATAGTAATCCTGGCTATTCTATATTTCAAGTGTTCCTGACTACAATTGTTGCCAAAAGAGGGCTGCCTGCCACCTATGAGTGCTTCTGATTCCCCGCTTTATATTCAAATTTCCAACCAGCTACGAGAAAATATTCAGGCCGGACGCTTTCAGGTTGGCGATAAGCTACCCCCAGAGAGTCAACTTGCCCAGCAGTTCGGTGTGAATCGGCATACGCTGCGGCAGGCGATCGCACTGTTGCGTCAAGAAGGCTCTCTGCGGGTAGATCGGGGCAAAGGCACCTTTGTGGCAGCAGCACCGATTCGCTATGCCATTGGCAGACGGGTCCGCTACAACCAATCTATGCGATCGCAAGGCCATGCCACCCGGTTTGCAATGGTCCATGCCGTTCAGCTACCTGCTGATGACGCCACCTCCAACGGTCTATCGGTCGAAGTAGGTACACCCGTTGCCTCGATTGAGCGAGTCAGCTTCATAGACGAAGTGCCCGTAAGCATCAGCGCCAGCTATTTTCCCCTATCTCTCTTTCCAGACCTGCTGTCAACAGACAGCACAGAGCAGTTGAAATCTCTAGGATCTGTTTCAGCCTGGCTTAGAAATCGCTACGATGTTGACCATATTCGCCGACAAACCATCGTTTCAGCACGAATTGTCCGTGCCAAAGACGCAAAGCTCCTCGCCCTCTCGCTCAATCAGCCCATCCTGCTGGCAGAATCTATCAACGAAGATCAGCAAGGGCGAATTATTGAGTACGGCGTGACCAGATTTCGGGGCGATCGCATGGAAATGCTCTTCGAGAATTAACCTGCTCAGAACCTAATGCAGAACGGCAGGGCTTGCAACAAGATGACGGCTATCTCTAGGCCACACAAATCTCTGGGCCACACAAATCTCTGGGCCACACAAATCTCTGGGCCACACAAATTGTTCTAATCAATCTTGCGCAGAGATCCTTGAGCTTCGCGCAGCTGTAGCAAATCCCAGAAGTCGCTTTCACTTTCTTCGGTGTCCTCCTCGGGAAGATAGTAAGCGATCGCTCTGCGGACAACAATGATAGTCAGCCAAATTCCGATAAATTCAGGTACTGTGAGTGCAATCCGAGTAATTGCATTTACCTGTGCTACCTGTTGATTGAATGCAGTCGTCCCAAAATCATCCACCACAATCCAAAAGTTTAGAACAAAGTTTGCGACCCCTGTTGCCAAGTTAGTTAGCAGTACAACTTTTGTCCCCCTAACCAGCGACCGATAGACCTTGGGTTCTGCTAGCAACAACCTTAGTGATTTCTCCTGCTGCGGTGACTGTGGATCGAGCCCCTGGATGAGAAAATACTGCACGAGCGGCTTCCCAACCAAGACTGAAATCCAAAATGCCACAACCGTAAATATAGAGCCCAGCGTATCTTTCAGGGCAAACTGAATGCCATCGACAAACCAAAAAGCCAGTAGGCCCCGTACAATCGCGAAAGCGCCAATGTAAGTAGTGATAAAATTGAACCGTTTGGTAATAAAAAACAAGTCAATAAAGACCCAAACAACAGGAATCAAAGCAGCAACAACGTAGGTGGTAACTGTACCCATTTGCTCGTTGAGATGGTTCAAAATCAGGATAGGAATAATCGCTCCCATCACAATATCAAGAGCCAGTTTGGCGGTACGATTCATGGTGTGGCCTCTGCGAACCCAACAACACAAGACCTCCATAGTACTGAAGGTCTTGTGTCTGCTTACAGCTATTGCCCCTAGCTTTCCTAATGGACACGATTGATTGATAGTCGGCCTACCTCACCTTAGAACTGACAGCGTCTCTTTTTAATCGCATTAATCGCACCTGCTAATCCGCTTCTAGCAGCAGCAGTCGCCAAGGATCCAAATGGACTTGCCAGGGAAAAGGCTGATCTTTTAACCAAGACCATTTATCTTTAAAGACCTCTGCTTGCAGATGATAGTCATGCCCATGGGCAGGCGAATGATGCAGTTTGAGGTACAGCGTCATGCGGTGAGGCGTTTCAGTGGCGGACGCGAGCCAACAGGGAAAAACATTGGGTAATGATGCAGCGTTCTCACCGCACCGAATGAAGCGGATTTGATGGGCGCGAATGCCGATTTGTGAGAGCGTTGGCCGCAGCGGCTCGACCGTTTGAAGCGTACACTGCCAGTGATGAACCTCTACTCGGTCAGGGCCTGTCGCGACAGCAGGGGAGATATTTTTGCAGCCTGTAAGCTGGGCGATGCGAACGGTACCTGGCCGTTCAAAAATGTGATGCTTAGCGCCATGGATAATGGCAGTGCCGCCATCTAATACAAGCAGCCGACGGCACGCTCGGTAGGCTTCTTCTAAATTGTGGGTGACTAGCAGAGTAATACCGTGATAGCTTTGCAGCCTCACGATTAGCTGCTGCTCAATCTGACTCCGCAAGTGAGTATCTAAGGCCGAAAAGGGCTCATCCAATAGCAGGGCCTCTGGCTGACTGGCCAGTGCCCGGGCCAACGCGACCCGTTGTTGCTGCCCGCCAGAAAGCTCATGGGGATAGCGCTCGGCTAGATCCGTGAGTTGGACGGCGGCGAGCTGCTGGGCGACAGCGGTCTCGACTTGTTTGGGCGATCGCTTCTGGCGTACTCCAAAAGCGATATTCTGAGCGACCGTCAGGTGAGGAAACAAGGCATAGTTTTGGAAGAGAATTCCAACGTTGCGATCGCAGCTCGGCAAATTGATGCCTTTATCCGAATCAAACAGAACGCTTCCATTCAGCACAATTCGCCCTGCCTGCGGCGTCTCAATCCCAGCAATACATCGCAAAACCAAGCTCTTACCAGCGCCAGAAGCGCCTAGCACACCCAGTGGCTGTCCCTCACTCACCGTAAAGCTAACCGCAAGCTCAAATCCAGGCAGCTGCTTGTAGATTTCCACCTCTAACTGAGAGCGGACAACAAGCTCCCCACTACTGTCCCCATGATATCGCCCGTTTACACCCGTTTTTTCAGGGCGAACAACTTTCCAAACGGCGCTTCCCTGCAGCTGCTTAATCCGACGCTCTGTCACTTCGCTATTCACCAGCAAGAGCCCCGCAAGAGATAGCCCCAACACAGCTACCGACCAGAGCGCAGCTTCACGAAAGTCACCGCCCTCAACGGCAAAATAAATAGCCATAGGCAGAGTTTGCGTGCGCCCAGGAATGTTGCCAGCCAGCATCAGCGTCGCACCAAATTCTCCTAACGCGCGGGCAAAGGACAGGGTAATACCAGCCAGCAGTCCTGGCAGAGCCAGCGGTAGCGTAATACGCCCAAAAATATTGAGTTCGGAAGCACCCAGGGTTCTTGCAGCCTGCTGTAAGCTGCTGTCGATCTGTTCAAATGCGCTCAAGGTGGTCTTGTACATGAGCGGAAAGGCAACCACGGTCGCAGTTAGCACAGCGGCATACCAGGTAAAAACAACGTCGATACCGGCGAAAGAAAGCAGAGCACCCAGCGGCCCATTTTTACCTAAGAGCAACAGTAGCAAGAAACCCAGCACCGTCGGAGGCAGTACCATAGGCGCCAGAAAAAGTCCCTCCAGCAGCGATCGCCAGCGACCGCGGTAACCCTGCATGAAGCAGGCTGCGGCGACCCCCATAAACCCAGTAATGACGGTGGCGATCGCCGCTATCCGGAGAGATATCCACAGAGGAGAGAAGTCGAGCATGTCGGAAGAAAAACAGAGAAAAAGCAATGCTCAATGGCTTAAATTCTACCGAATCCAAGTTCTGAAAACGTTGTTTGAGCGCTTTCCGTCATCAAAAAATCGATAAAGGCTTGGGCGACCTCAGGTGCAGGCGATCGCTGCAAAACAGCGATGGGATAGACGATAGCCGCGTAAAATCCTTCAGGTGTAGCCGCCATCACTTTCACCTTGTCAGAAAGCGCTGCATCAGTTGCATACACTATTCCCAGTTCTGCGTGACCGCTTTCGACAGCGCCCAAGACACTGCGCACACTTTTGCCAAAGACAAACTTTGGCTGCAGCGATTCTAATAGATCCAATTTCTCGAATACTTGCTGTGCGTATTGTCCGGCAGGAACACTGCGAAATTCACCAACTGCTAATCGGTCAAAGCGAACCGTTCCAAGCTGGGCAATGTTCGAAATTTCTAGCCGAGAGGCAGCAGGCGCAATGAGCACTAAGCGATTGGTCACCAGGTCTTGGCGAGACCCTGAAACAATCAGGCCGTTCTCTTCTAAGCTATCCATCGGCTTAGCAGCAGCAGAAAAGAAAATATCAGCAGGGGCACCCTGTTCGATTTGCCGCTGAAGTGCGCCAGACGCACCAAAGTTGTACTCGGCGACAATATCGGGATGGGCCTCGCTAAACCGAGGCGTGATCGCCTCTAGCGCATCCTGTAAGCTAGCCGCAGCAGAAACGGTCAGTGTGACTGGCACAGCTGGTGGCCCAGGCGACGGTAACAGCGCCCCAGTGCATGCGCTCAACAGCAAAGAGGAGAGTAATCCCACACAAAAAGTAGCCCAAAGATTCTGAAGCTGACGACGTTTCATGACGTATGACAGAGATTAGAAAGCACAAACTCAAAATTCTGACAATCAAAGAAAATCTCCAATCATCAGAATTCTGAGTTTGATATGGCAAGTGTCCTAATACATTAGAACACTTGTAGGTTGAGCTGCTTTACTATCCGACTGAGCGACTCAGATCATTTGAACAAGGCTCCATAGGATTCAGTCGCCAAGTGCCCGAATGGAGTCGTCGATGCGTTCCTGCTATGGTTCTTCTAAAAATGTAGAGAAATAGCCATAAAAAAAGGCAGTAGCACTTAGCCACCGCCTTTCTATACCAAGAGCTTTTCAAATCGTAGAGCAATCCGTTTCTATCCGAAATACTCTTTTCACATTTTCACCTATCGTCGCGCTCTGTACCTTTCGGACAGGTAGCCTGATCGTTTCCCGCGTGGCTTTCGCTTATACCTGCGTCGGAGGTTGGGGATGCCTACGCCCACCATCCCAAGCAACCCCAAAGGCAACTTTCCGGCCGCCTGTCTGTGAACACTTTTCAAAGCAGGCTTGTGTTGAGCCATTGGGCGTTCGGCACGAGAGGGCCGGTTGGCATGGTAGCCCACTGCCGTAATCGCCGATAGCAAACCCATAATGAGAAAGCCACTCAAATGGTTGAGTGATTTGTCCATGCTGCCAGACGGGCTCGAATGGGTGCTGTAGGTAGCAACCATAAACCAGATAAATATTCCTACAGCTACCAAAAGTGCGATCGCATTGATTGCAGGCGCGTTGGCAAAGGTGTAGATAGCGCCCCCGGTAGGGCCCTCCAGTGCATTGCTGAATTCTTCTAAAGTTGTAAACGGGCTTGACATAAACCGCTCTCCTTTCTGGTGTTCATCTTGTTGGAATGTCGAGGAAATGACTGCACTAGCCAGAAAGCCATAGGGCTACTGAATGGCAGCCTCTTGACTGACTACAGTGGGCGATCGCAGGCTGCCACCGTTCGCCTCCTCAACCAGGGGATACTCAGGGTAACCCTGCATACCGTACTCAGAGAGATCTAGTCCGCCAATCTCTTCTTCTGGAGAGACTCGCAGCATGCCCAGCTGCTTGAGCACAAAGCTGACACCATACCCAGGGATAAAGCCCAAAATAACCGTGCAGACAATCGTTCCCACAAGCTGACCAACAAACCCGGTCAAAGGAATGCCATCACCCTGCGGATATCCAGTCGCCATCACCCCAACGGCCATCGCGCCAATCACGCCACAGTATCCGTGCACAGCGAAAGCACCTACTGCATCATCGATACCTGCTTTCTCAACTGCTGCACCTACAAATGGCATTGTGTAGGCACCAATGAAGGCAATCAAAATAATAATTGCAGGGCTGTACAGGTCCAAACCTGCACCCACAGAAATAATCCCCGCCAGTCCGCCCGAAATCGTATAAAACGGATCCGCTTTAGACGAAATGTAAGCGCCTACAATACCCGAGCAAAGAGCCAGCGTAGTGTTGACGCCAACCGAGGCCAGCGTCATAGGTGTTCCGTAGATAGTAATCTCCGCCGTCTGACCCGGCAGAAAAATAACACAGGCAGCCAGAAAAGCGTAAAAACCAACAAAAATCAGCATTAGGCCGACCATCGTCAGCGGCAGGTTGTGAGGGAGGATTGTTCTGGGTCTACCGCTCGCGTCGAACTTGCCAATTCGAGGGCCCAAGTTTATCAAAACACCTAGGGCAAAGAACCCCGCAACCCCGTGCAACACGGCCGAACAGCCAAAGTCATGATAGCCAAAGTTTGTTAGAAACCATCCATAGGGGTTCCATCCCCAGGCAGCGGCAACTACCCAGGTAAAAGAACCTAACACCACTGCCAGAACAGCATAGGCGCCAACCTTAATGCGCTCAATAACCGCGCCAGAAAGGATGGAGGCAGTCGTCATTGCGAACAGCGCAAAGGCAAAGAAAAACACACCCGTGAGGTTGTCTGAAACGTTGGGACCCAAGGCCGGAGACCAAGGGTAAGAGGCCTGTACTAAGCCGAGGACCTCGCCAACAACGCCTTCCGAATTCGGGTCCGTCCAAGGACCGACGATGCCACCCGTAAGCGGAAACAGTGGAAAGGCGTTGTAAACCCACCAGCCAAAGAAGAAAAATGTCAGACCAATAATAGACAAGGTCAACAAATTCTTGACCATGGTTGCCAGAACATTCTTTGCTCTGGAGGCCCCACCCTCATAGGCTAAGAAGCCCACGTGGATCAGGATCATAAACACAGAAGCCCAGTAGTAGTAAGATTCTGAGACAAACGTTGCTAAAAACTCTTGCGATTCGGGAGTCATAGACGGCTCCAGTAGGTGAAACGAATTGAACAAATTAAAAAGTCTGCTGGATGCCGCTGACTTCGCAAGCTGATGATGCCTTGTTGAATGCTACAGGCGTTGCCTTGCCGGGTTACGACATAAAAAAGTAGTCGCTTTAAACCGAACAGACATCTCAAACTCAACAACCGGATATGGATGAGTGCTTAAGCCTTCTAACTTGTTATGTCAAGAGTATGCATTGCAAATCGGGAGGAAGTTGTATTGAGTAATACTGAAAGGTGATAAAAATCACGCCTATGGGGGATGATCGGCTGAGTGGGTAATTCATCTATGTTGAGAATTTCAGCTGACAACCCCTCTGAATACCCGTCACAGGTTGTTGATCAGTTCTTTGAGCCGTTCTAGGTTGGCACAGGCCGTGTGAATGTCTGCTGTGCGAGCATCTAAAGTGGGGTTCTCCAAAATGGGCTCTTTTAAAGCGGTATTCTCCAAAGATGAGTGTCGCCAAATTAGCATCGCAATATCTTCTAGCTGCGCTGGAACAGCTTGGTGATTGGGTAAATTAATCAACCGGTGGGGGGGGCGAACGGTAGCATGCTCTGCTAGCGCCTTTAGCTGATGAGCTCCGAGGGAAAAGGACGCCAGCCAATTGTACTGATGCACTGATACGTTGCAGTTCAGAAGTAATATGGCTTGCTCCAAATCATCTGAACAGAGAACCCGAAAATTGCGATCGCACAGCCTCAGAACAGAACAGTCTGTTCCCTTCAGGTTTGTTTCTAGCGACTGAAAAGGTGCCAGATACCCCACAGATTCACCAAATAGGGTCCGAGCGACGCTCAGTGCATCTATCCCAGCAATATCCCACAGAGTTTGACTCATTTCATTTGTCCTACAGTCGCACTCGGCTCTTGCTAGGATCGAAGGCCGCAAGCGGACCTAGCTTGGCCCTCACGCGCCGTTTGAATCCATCCAACAGACCAATTTCTACCACTGTATCTGGCTCTGCATATTCAGGAACGACTTGCGCCATCGCAATGCTCCGGTTCAAAATAGGGGAAAATGTGGCGCTCGTAATATGACCAATCCGCCAGCGCTCTCCCTCAGCGTAGATGCCCTGACCGGATGTAGCTATCTCTAACCCTTCTAAAACCAGTCCTACAGCAACTTTTGGTGGATGAGTTCGAATAGTTTCTAGCGCCGCTTTACCGATGAGCGCGGGCTTTTTCAGTGAAACGCTCCAGCCTATGCCCGCCTGGTAAGGAGAAGTGAGGTCGTCAAATTCGATACCTGAAGCTAACAGTCCTGCCTCTATTCGGGCGCGATCAAGCGCTTGCATGCCCAGCGGTTGCAGGCCGAACGACTTTCCCGCCGACATGAGCATGTCCCAGAGCTGCTCGCCATACACCGGATCGACAAAGAGTTCATACCCTAATTCACCTGTGTAGCCCGTGCGGGAGAGCAAGAGCGGAATATCTCCTATCTTGACGGCTGCGAACCGGAAATAAGCTAGCTCACTAAGCGTTTTGTCCGGTTGGGCAAAGGTTACTAGGGGGGTTAGAATATCGCGAGATTTAGGGCCTTGCAGGGCTAAGTTGTGAATGCGATCGCTCACAGCTTCGACCTTGGCCGTCCATCCCTGCTGCTGTGCCACACGCCTCAGCCAGTCGCCATCGGTATCGCAGTTGCCAACATAGCGATAGTGAGTCGGGCTAAAGCAGAAAACAATCCCGTCATCGATAATGCCACCATGGGGATTCGGCAGACAGCCATAGGCGCAGCGGCCTGGCGTGACCTTCTCCAGATTGCGAGAGAAGGCGTACTGCAGCAGAGCAAAAGCATCTGAGCCCGTGAGTTCAAACTTTCGCAGTGCCGAAAGATCCATCAGAGCCGCTCGCTGCCGAAGCGCCCAATACTCTGCCTGGTCACCCTGGTAGGCAAACTTGTTGGGCACCCAGAACCCGTTGTATTCTGCCAGATCGTCAGTCAGCTGCTGAATGCGGGGCGTAAAAGCGCTCCCCTGAGTAAGGCGCAGGGGAAAATCTGCAGCGACTCTTCTGCCAATAGCTCTGGCAAAGGAGCGGTGAGCAGCCCCATCATTATCCCCCTTATCATCTTGCTGGGCAGCGTAGATGCGAACGTGAATGGGCGTTGGCTCCCAGCCATTGGCAGGGTCTATATCGTCGGGGCAGGCAGAGCTGGCACAAAGGAGATTTTGGTGGGCCTGAAGCAAGACGTAGTCACCCGAACGGGACCAGGATTCTTGAGCAACAATGTTGCCATGACAGTCTACTTCAGTATTGAAAAAGAAATTGATTGCTGGCCAACCAGCCCTCTCCCCAATGCCATACGGAGAGAGAACTCGATTGAAGTTCTCGCTACAGCTTGGATGCCCTGGATAGCCTGCATCTTCGTAATAGCGAGAGGTGCAGGCTAGTAGGAAGCTGTCATGGCGGGTGCAGGTTGCTTGAATCACTTCAACCAGTGGCTGCAGAGTTTGGGAAAAGTACTTACTGTGTAGACCCGCCTGGGGATTGGCAACACCGCTGAGGGTACGAGTAACCGTGCTGTCGATTTCCTGCTGTGGGCCGATACCATCTGATTCTTGCGAGAAAGCCAAAAAATCGGAGCACTGAGAACCGCAGACATCAATGATTTGGATGTATTGACCTTGGGTGACAGGGTATGCGATCGCACTACCCGGGGCTATCCGATACTCAGCGACAACCGTACCCAGCGGTGCCGGAATATCTGAGTATCGGCTGGCCTCACCAGGTCGAGGGGCATGACTACCGCCCCGACCCTCTAACTGCTCAGCTGCAACAAGCATGCTTACTACCGTGATTTTTTGGCGAGGGCGGCACGTCGTTAGACGGATTTTCATCGAAGAAATTCAGCGGCTTCAGCTTAAAGCCAAGGTTCGCCACGGGCATAACAGGCCAGTCTTCCGCTCGCGGTGAGTGGCTGTGGGCAAAGGTGTACCACACCACTAGGTCGGTACCTTCAATCGGCCGATCGGCCTCAGTCCACTGAGGTAGCCCCGCGCCGCCCGGGTGCTGGTTGGGATAGGCACCGGCAGGAAAGTTCTCGTCCGGACTGTAGGGCGTGACCCACAGATGCTGCGTCATATAATTGGCCCGGTTTATAACGCTGGCATCAGCCCTTGCCATCGGGAGCGTATTCTCTCCTGGCATCAGCTTGTAGGCAGTAGGGTAGCCCATCGCATTTGTTTTAGATGGGTTCACCACCTTCCAATACCGCCCCTTCATAGGGTCAATCAGCCGCTGGGCAGCCTTCTCCGTAGGCAGCAGCGTAGACTGGGCGTAAAAAGCGTTGCCATAGGGATTGCTCTCCGCTTCTTCTGGAACAATATCCACTTCGTAAACAGAGTTGTTCATCCCATCAATGTTCATATCCATGCGCACATTAAAGATGTGCTGGTGAATAGGAGCACATAGCTGCGGCGCTACCAGGGTACCGTACTTGGGCACCTCACCCGGCATGACAGCGGCAGTGCTCAAAACGCCCGTAAGCTTCACTTCGTACTGAATAGTACCGTCTTGGTAAAAGTACCAATAAAATCCATACTCGTAATTGCCGACCGTGGCGATAAAGGAGATGACTAAGCGACGCGATCGCCTCACCTCTGTCTGCTCTGTGCGCCAGTCCACATGCTTCCACAAAATGCCAAAGTCTTCTTCATGGAGACAAATGGCATTTTCAATCTTGGCAACTTCTCCGCGAGAATCTGTAAGAAAACCATCAAAGTAATAAATCTCGCCGAGGCAGTCACAGCCTAGGGTAAGAGAGTTGGCCAGAGAGCCAATACCGTATTCGCCCACGTCAAAAGCATTTTTGCGGTAGTGATTGGGCTGCGGGTCGCCGTAGGGAACGGTCATCTCTGCCAGAGAAGCCCGGTAGAAAATGGGTCGTTCGCTGTCTCCATCGGTGTAGGTGACATCGTAGAGCACCAGACCCTCTCGGGGCGTAAAGCCAACTCGAATTTTCCACTTTTGCCAGCGAATTTCGTGGTCTTTTACCTGAAAGCTAGGACCTTCAGGCTGAACAATTTCCAGCGGTTTGATATCTTCTCGATAGTTCTTAACGTACTCAGGGGTATAGTTACCATCTTTTGGCGGTAGCGGAACAACGCCGTAGTCTTCAACCCGAATCACCTCCATCTTGTTGAGATCCACTACGGGAATAACGCCTTCAATGGGGCGAGCATAGCCGTGGTCTGTAGGATTAGCCTTAACCCAGCACAGAGCCCTAGACAGCCGGACACCGTCTTCTTCAGCGATACCATAGTTACCTGCAGACCAGGGATCGACCATCACGAGATCGGGATTGGTAATACCGCGCTTGGCGATCGCAGCTTGAAAGTCCGAATTGGCCTTGACCGCCGCCTCGCACTCAACAAATTCATCCAGCATGATGCTGGGCTGCACGCCAGGAATATACGCCCAAGATTTCACAGTGCCTTCTGTGATAGAGACAACGGCTTCGTAGGTTTGGGCAGTCGCACTGTCAAGCAGGATAATGAAGGCTTCTCGGATAATGTCGTCGCCTGGGCTAAAGCTAAGCACGGTCTGCTTTGATGGCTCTTTGAGGGTGACCGTGTTGAACCGGAAGGTGGTGGCAATGGCCTTGCGATCGCGAATAATAGCGACGGCCGCTTCAATTTCTTGAGGCGTTAGGGGTTCTAGGGGGTGGCTAACGGTAGTGGCTAATTTTGTTCTTTCCTTCGCAAGGGTCATCGTGGGGGCTCCTTATTAAGCTGGGTAATAATCTAGCCATTAAGTGGGCATTAAACTGGGCTGTCAATCTCCGGAAACGCTTTCCATCTTCAAATTTCTCAATCAAATTTCTCAATCAAAATTCTCAAACGCTAACACCAATGGCGACAGGCTTCTCTACCCGTGCTTCAGCCGTAGCTTTTTCAGCCTCGCCAACCTCGGACAGCAGCTTTTCCGCTAGCTTACGCTTATCCGCATCGCTCATTTTCTTCATCTCGTTGTGCAGTACGCGCTCGTTCACAGATTGATTCCAATAGTCCAAGCTCTCGAACCCGAGCAGGGCTGACTTGCCAACAAACTGTCGCAAAATCTCGTTTGTTGGACCCATCACCCAGCCCGCCTTGCCATCCCGCAGGTAGCGCTCCACTTCCATATCTTTTTTGAAGCCGGAGCCGCCACAGGCATGGAGCATTTTGTCGCATACGCGAGCGACATTTTTGGCAGCTGAGAATTTGATTTGCCAGTACCAGTGCAGATAGGCTGAGCGGGGCAAGGCTGAAGTGTCGGCATGCACAGACCAGTCACAGTTATCTGTCAGCTGGTCCATCAGCTGCCCCATTGAGAAGCACTGGAGCCGACAGGCGCTAGTATCAATGATGGCTTCACCAAAGTAGTCTTGAATGGTGGGGTAGTCAGCGACTCGCATGCCCACATCGACATGCCTCTTTCGGGTGACGTGCTTTTTCGCAATATCGATGGCGCCTAGGGCGATACCATTCCAGCAGGCCGAAGAGCACAGCAAAAAGAAAGGGTCAACAATTTCATCGTTAGAAGAGACGCCGTCTCCAACAGGGCCAACCATTCGCTGTGCCGGAATCGTAGCGCCATCTACCAAAAGCGTGCCCGACTGGTTTCCCCGGAGCCCTAGCGCATCCCATTTGTGGGGCTCTGCCTGCACCTCATCTTGATAGATCAAAAAGCAGGAGAGATCGGAATAGTCACCAGAAAAGTCTGGGCTCGTAGTTTGAACAATGTACCAGTCTGCAAAGCCTGCAGAGGTCGTCCAAGACGCTTTCTTAAAGACCTGCCAGCCAGAGGTAGTACGCTCGGCCCGAGAAGAAACGGGATACCAAAAGTGAGAGCCGGTTTCTGGATCGGAGTAGGAGAGAGTGCCAATGGAAACATCCGTATCCAGGCGCTTAAGGACTGACTGCAGCTCAGGATTGTCGTGGGCGCGAAACAACGCTGCGGCAACTGCGCCTAGGTGCATGGTGTAGCACATAGCCGTACTAGGGCAGCCATAGCGGGCAATGGTTTCAACAACCATCGCAGCACAGACATGATTTTCACTAAGTCCGCCCCATTCTGTTGGCACCAGGAGGCCGAGCAGGCCCAAGGAAGCCAGCGCTTCGAAGTTCTTTCGAGGGTAAATCAGGTTCCGGTCAGAGGCGATCGCATTGGGCCGCAGCACTTCTGCGCACAGCGCAATCAGCTTCTCCTGAAGCGCTTTTTGCTTAGGCGTCAGTAGCCACTCTGGATCGAAATCTGCGCTCACCCCTCCGAAAGAGGCACGATTAAAAGGAAAAGCTGTTGCAGTTGCCGTTGTCATAATAGAAAAAGAGGTCAGGTCGAAAGAGGTCAAGAAGCAGTCAAAATCGGAGAACAGTTGAACAAAGCGAGCATCAGTAAAACGAACCGACTTGCTATGAACATAAGCGAGTGAAAAAGGTTGGCAGACTACGCTGGAACAGTGGCAGGACCTGCCAATGGGTCAGCGCAGTACGATGCTAGGTGCGGACTACGATAGCCATCTTTCTGCCAAAGGACAGGGAAAAACGTCTCATCCATCTCAGTGCTATTCAGGCGCTTGTAGCGACCGTAGATGTATCCGGGCGGATTGACCGGATGGAACTGCGCATTTGAGGGAATGGTGTGTAGGCCAATGCTGTGAAAGGTGCCTTCTGTGCGGGTTGTCTTGCACAAGCCGTGCCAGGTGCGCCCGTGGTGAAAGGCGCAGCCGCCTGCTGGCACATCGACGACAACTAGCTCGGGCTCATCAACGCCAGCATTCTCTGCGGCCTGAAGCATAGCCCAGCGGTAGTCTTTCGTTGGCGCATGAAATTCACCATTCACATCAGCCAGAGGCCACTTGTGAGACCCTTTCACGTACACCAGCGTCCCGTCTGCAGCAGTAGCCCGATCAAGCGCAACCCAGCAGGTCATCATTGCGGCAGGGGCCAGATAGTCCACATAGGCGCCGTCCTGGTGCATAGCGATCGCCTTCGCACCAGGAGGCTTCATCCACAGGCTATCTTGACCGATTCTCGCGCCTTCCCACCCGGCTAGTGTCGCAGTAAGCCTGCCAATCTCAGCAGATAGGACAAGGCTAGCAATCGTGCGATCACACTTCCAGGCATTACACATCTCTCTTGTAATATCTGGCAGGCTCATCCCCGGTCGCCAATGCCACTCATCCGGATACAAGCCGGTTTCAAATTCCCCGTGAAAGAGCGGGTCCATTCGGCCAGCGAGCTGCTGAGCAAGCTCCTCTGGCAAAAAATCTTCCAAAATCAAGAATCCATCTTCCTGAAATTGTTCGATCTGCGTCTGAGAAAGCTGTATTGGTTGATAGTTCATAAAAGCAATATCCCCGGTAGCAAGCAAAACAGCATCGGCAGAGCGATCAAATGCATCTTGTATTGACAAAACTGAGCCGATTAAAACACAATTGGCAATCCCTACTTGTCATAATAAGTTTCTTTCCAGAAGTAAATGTGTACTTTGTTACTTTTTGGAGAGAAATGAAAGTTAAGAAAAGTGCAAGCGAGAGGAATTAAAGCACGACTTAAAGCACGACAAAGACAAAAATGAGTTCCAAATACCCTAAGGACCTTACAGTAGTGACCTCATCAACGACCCCGTCAATGCCCCCATCTACCGAAGGACTGACAGCCCAATCCGGCTTCCTCAATATTGTGGCCAGTGACTTTGATGCTCGTCCCATGAGCTATCTCACCGCCGAAGGCTACCGCACTGGATATGAGCCAGAGCTCGCCCGTATTGTCTGTTCACGGCTAGGCCTAACCCCCGTTTGGCACAACGTGCCGATGGCAGAGTTCTACAGTTCGCTAGAGAGTTCTAACCCAGATAGCGCAACCTACGATGTCATTTGGTTTAACCAAGCAGTCACCCCCGAAAGGCAACATTCGGTGACATTCACCCGCCCGTATGGTCTATTCGACGAAGCGGTACTGGTTCGCACCGGCAGCAGTGCATCGAGCAAACAGGCATTGGCAGGCCAGCGAGTCGGTGGACTCGCAGACAGTACGAACATTGCGCTAGTACAAGATTTTCCGGGGGCAACAGCAGTACCCTATCCCGGTAGTGACAAAGTCCTCCCTGAAATGCTGGCAGCACTGCGCGCAGGTCAAATCGATGCCCTAATTGACGATGAGCTGGTGCTCCTGGTCGCCGCAGCGGAAGACCCCTCTCTACGGTTGGCCTTTAGCCTACCGACACAGGTACCCTTTGCCATTGGCGTTCACAAAGCGCGACTGCCCCTGCTTGAAAAGTTGAACGATGTCCTCACTGACGCGCTCGCCGATGGCACGATGGCCAGCCTGTGGGCAGAGTGGATTCCATGGAAACCATTTCCCCTCTCGTAACACCCGATACAAACTTGTTATGACAGGTTGGTTTTACTGAGAAAAGGGACTAAATATAGACGAATAGTACAGGTGAACATTAGCTGCTCACCCAAAGCCTCGCACTTCGCATTTCTAAGCAACGGCTCACCGAACCATACACCGGAGATAAATCGTGACTGGAGTTCTCATTCAGCCAGGCCAATCAACAGACGGATCTGCCGCGTCAAATGGCCTTCCAGCAAATGGCCCAACAGACCTGGCAGCCTACGTTCATGCCGACGGCAGAGACGAGTTGGTCAAAAGAGTCCGGGCCAAAATTGACGAGCTGGGTGTGCAATACATCTACTACCAGTTTATATCTATCACCGGAAAAATCACTGGGAAGGGCGTGCCTGCAGATCATTGGGAGACCATTGCCCAGGGTGGCATTCAGCTAGTGTATGGGGCCACAGTGAACCTGGCCATAGACCGTCAGCAACAGTACTTGGGCTACGGCCCTGAGTCGGCAGAGCTAGTGGCAATTCCTGACCCAGAGACCTTTTGCCAGCTGCCCTGGGATAAGCGAGTGGCCCGCGTGTACTGCGTGTGCTTCCGCAACCGAGAAGAGGAAGAGAATCCTGGCGCGTACCTAACGGCAGATTGTCGTGGCAATCTGATGAGGCTGCACGCAGCTTTTCAACAGAAGCACGGTCTTCAGCTGCGTCACGGCTGCGAGCCAGAGATGATGTGGCTGAAGAAAGGACCAGATGGTAAGCCCGATGGGGGGGTCACAAAGCCAAACTGCTATCACATTGATCAGTTTGAAGAACTGCGCCCGGTGTTCTTGAAAGTCATTGAGTACTCTCGGGCGATGGGCCTCGACATGATCCAGGGTGACCATGAGGATGCACCAGGGCAGCTAGAGCTAAACTTTATGTACGATGACGCGCTGCGGACGTGTGATCGCCTCACCACCTACCGGCAAATCTGCGCCCAAGTCGCCCGCGAGTTCAATCTGATTGCCTGCTTTATGTCCAAGCCCTTCTTGGGTGTATCAGCGTCGGGCTGCCACCACAATCTCTCCCTATGGCGCGGCGGAGAAACCGCAATCAAAACATTTGGCATGGAAAGCCTCCCAGGTATGGAAGGCAATTACACCTATCACAGAGGCGGTGAAAATACCTTCATGCCGCTACCCGATGGCTCTCCTCGCATTCCCGGTCCGGTCGGACTCAACTGCATCGGTGGCGTGATCGCTCACTTGGGCGCACTCACCGCCGTAGGCTGCTCCACCGTGAACTCCTATCGTCGCCTCTGGGATGCTGGCTTCTGGGCACCCGTTTACTCCGACTGGGGCTACCAAAACCGCACCTGCGGCCTCAGAGTCTCCGCCCCTGGCAGGTTCGAATATCGCGCCGTAGACTCAATGGTGAATCCCTACCTCATGGCAGCCGCCATGCTCCAAGCCTTCGACGACGGCATTAGCAACAACCTAGACCCGGGTGAACCAGAACAGCGCAACATCTACGAGGCGATGGAAGCTGGAAAGCAAACGAAAAAGCTACCCATGTCGTTGGGAGAAGCGCTAGACCGACTGGCAGACGATGAAGTGATTAGGTCTGCAATGCCAGGAGAAATGTACCGGCTCTACGATGAGTACAAGCGTGACGAATGGATTCGCTTTTTGGCAACCACGAGCAACTGGGATGCCGAAAACTACATGCACTGTCTACCCTAGTGCTCTATTTATCGAAGCTAAAAATCAGGCTGTAACAAATGGCATCGATATCTTCACTACACAACAAAGCACCGACAGAAAAGGGAATCCTTTGATAGATTGCGCCACCTCGAGCTCTACTATAATGTGAGGTGCTCCCCTTGCCGCAGTTGTGTCATGCCTCAGATCGTACCGGCTCGCAGTCTCGAACTCTATGAAGTTGAAGCCCGATTTGGTCTTCGACAGGTATTGGAGCAGTCTTTTTTTCCGGAGTGGCAGAATATAGAGACCTCGCTTGATGAGCGCGATTCCTACTGGCTAGACAAAGCAAAGGATAACTTCCTCAGCCTGATCAAGTTTCGTCTGCATGAAGAGGTTGTCAAAATTTCGATACTAGCCCCTCTACTAGCCGTATCGGGATTGGGAGCAGCGCCCTTTGTTCCACAAGCTGAGAAGCAGGTAGAGGTTTCGTTTTCATCACAGGAGCGGGATGCTGAAGATGAGATTATTCGAGGTCGTATCGATCTGCTGGTGATGTACAGAAATCTATGGGTCGTAACTATTGAAACGAAGCCCCAGCAGGCTGATGTTTTAGAAGCGCTGCCACAGGCGCTTACCTACATGATGGCAAGTCCCGAGAGCCAATTTCCGCTCTTTGCGCTTTTGACCAATGGGCGGCATTTTATGTTCGTGAAGCTTCTAAAGAAAGAACAGTCTGTGTATGGACTCTCAGAATTGTTTACGCTCTTCAGAGAAAAGAATGAGATGTATGCAGTTGCAGAAATCTTAAAACACCTAGGTAGACTGATCATGAAGCAGGATTGGAGCGCCCAGAAAGCAGGATAGCTAGCTTGGTGCGTGGTGCTTGTG
This sequence comes from Cyanobacteria bacterium J06626_6, assembly GCA_038523095.1. Lineage (GTDB taxonomy): Bacteria > Cyanobacteriota > Cyanobacteriia > Phormidesmidales > Phormidesmidaceae > Phormidesmis. The sequence goes on along the minus strand of JBCBJS010000015.1, from coordinate 27,507 downwards.
CCAGTGTCGCGCAATATCAACGCGCCGACAAATCCAAACTTTGTCATGACTTTTAGCATAGTCTAAGAACTTTGCTAGCGCAGCGGCTCTACCGGGTCTGCCAGAAAGCCGACAGTGCAAGCCAACGCTCATCATTTTGGCAGACTGTTCGCCTTCTGCGTAGAGCACATCGAAGGCGTCACGCAAGTAGGCGTAAAACTGGTCGCCTGAGTTAAACCCTTGGGCGGTAGCGAAGCGCATATCGTTGTTGTCTAGGGTATACGGAATGATCAGATGGGGCTGCCCGTAGTCGTGATTCCAATAGGGAAGATCGTCTGCGTAGCTGTCGGCATCGTAGAGGAAACCGCCCGCTTCTACGATGAGTCGGCGCGTGTTGGGACCTACGCGGCCCTGATACAGGCCCAGCGGACGAGAGCCAATGACCTGCGTGTGAATTTCGATGGCTTTTTGAATGTGCGATCGCTCTACATCTTCTCCCACATACTGATAGTCAATCCACCGGTAGCCGTGGCTAGCAACCTCCCAGCCTGCTTCTACCATCGCTTTTCCCGCTTCCGGGTTGCGCTCTAGCGCCATCGCCACCGCATACACCGTCAGCGGTATCTGCCGCTCAGTAAATAAACGATACAGCCGCCAAAATCCGGCCCGGCTACCGTACTCGTACATCGACTCCATGTTGAGGTGACGCACGCCTAGCAGCGGTTCGGCCCCAATAATTTCAGATAAAAAAGACTCAGAAGCTGCATCGCCGTGCAAAACACAATTTTCTCCCCCTTCCTCGTAGTTAATTACAAACTGGAGTGCCAGCTGAGCCTGATTTGGCCACTGGGGGTCGGGCGGCATTTGTCCGTAGCCAATGAGGTCCCGGGGGTAGTGTGAAGTCATAGAAGGTGCTCTGCTGCTGCCAAGTCAGATGTGCTCACAAACAGCATACTATCGGACTGTAAGCGTTTAGGAGATCCTACAGATAATGCTGTCTCAGAACACTGAACACAATCCAGACAGCCGATACCGCATCAAAACGGCAACCCGTAAGGAGCTTGATAAAGTGCTTGAATGGGCCGCTGCCGAAGGGTGGAATCCGGGACTACAGGATGCAGAGAGTTTTTACGCCACAGACCCTAATGGCTTTCTTATTGGAACATTAAACGGTGAACCCATTGCCAGTATTTCAGCCGTAAAATACGATGAAAAATTTGGATTCATCGGCTTTTATATCGTGCTACCAGACTATAGAGGGCTTGGCTATGGTCTGCAAATATGGAAAGCTGGGCTCAGCTATCTGCAAGAGCGTACCGTAGGACTAGACGGTGTGTTGCAACAACAGAACAACTATGTAAAATCTGGGTTTCAGCTAGCACATCGCAATATCAGGTACGAAGGCAGGCGCGATACAGATGCGATACAGCAAAACATTGACAGTGATTTTGCCGAGCAGATCGCCGGGAGAATGAGTCCTAGTGCTAATCTGGTCCCGCTATCATCTGTTCCTTTTCGAGCTGTCCTTGACTATGATCGGGCTTTGTTTTTATCGGAGCGGGCCGACTTTTTGAAAGGTTGGATAGGAACAGATCGCCATGTGGCAGTTGGCGCGATGTACCAACAGGCGCTAGCTGGCTATGGCGTACTGCGTCCCTGCCAACAGGGCTACAAGATAGGGCCTTTACTCGCGGACTCTCCTGAGCTTGCAGAAGCCATTTTCCTGGCGTTGGCAACTCAAGTAGAGCCTCATAGCTTCTTCTATCTCGATGTTCCCGAGGTAAATTCTGCGGCTGTTGCGATCGCTAAGAAATATCAGATGTCTGTCGTATTCGAAACCGCCAGAATGTACAAAAGAACCCCGCTTGAGCTGCCATTAAACCGAATATTTGGCATTACAAGCTTCGAGCTAGGCTGAGCTTGAGTAGGTGTTTCAGCAACGCCCGTTCGTACTTTTCTATACTGTTCGCTAGCCTGTGAATGAGCTAATTTTAAGGTTCGTTGACAAAAGGGTTCCACCTTATGACTTCAGCGCAGTACGAATACGACTCTGGGCGGAAGCCCAGCCAACACAAGCCTGGACAGAAACCCAGACACAAGCCCAAACACAAGCACATCGTCCTCACCTCCCACCCCAGGCAGTCTGGCCAAAAGCCACTGCCGATTCGCTGGGGGCATGCAAACCCCGACGAGCGCGGCCCGATTATTGCCACCCTTGGAAATACGGCCCATCGCAATGCTATTGGCACGCATTCTGGAGCCTATGCGGTATATCGAGCACTAGCAGTAGCCAGTGGCACGCTAAAGAGAGGTCACCGCGCCGATCTCACGAATACCTCTCCGACAGTTTCGATTGGCCCCCATCCCAGCTGGGCCGACCCAGAAAAAATAGTCTCTATCGATCCGTTTGGTGCACTGGATGATGGCTTGTTTTCTGAACTTAGGACGGCAGGTTACGACATTCGCCCCTCGATTGCGATCACTAAGGCACATATCAACATTCCAGAGATGGCTGAAGCCGTAGCTCAGGGACGGGTAAGCGTCGACGGGAAAATCTTGAACGCCCAGGGAGAATTAGTCGCAACTAAGGCGGCCATTGAACCTGTCTGGTACCTGCCAGAGATTGCCAAACGCTTTGGTGTGGCTGAAAGTGACCTTCGCCGAACCCTGTTCGAGCAGACGGGAGGCATGTTTCCAGAGCTAGTGACCAGGCCAGACCTGCAGGTATTTTTACCCCCAATTGGTGGCTACACCGTTTACATTTTGGGAGATGTAGCGGCGATCGCAGACCCTGCCCGTCCGGTCGCCGTGAGAATGCACGACGAATGCAACGGCTCAGATGTTTTTGGCTCGGATATTTGTACCTGTCGGCCTTACTTAGTGCACGGCATTGAGGTAGCACTAGAAACAGCGCAGGCAGGCGGCGCAGGGATTATCATCTACGCCCGCAAGGAAGGGCGCGCGCTAGGAGAAGTCACTAAGTTTTTGGTGTATAACGCTCGCAAGCGTCAGGAAGGGGGCGATCGCGCCGATACGTACTTCACCCGCACTGAATGCGTGGCAGGTGTTCAAGATATGCGCTTTCAGGAGCTGATGCCAGATGTAATGCACTGGCTGGGAATCTCTCGCATTGACCGCTTTGTTTCTATGAGCAACCTAAAATACAATGCAATCGTGCACTCAGGCATCGAAGTGGGAGAGCGCATTACGATTCCTGAAGACTTAATCCCGGCAGATGCCCAGGTAGAGATGAATGCAAAGAAGGCAGCAGGCTACTACACCGACGACAAGATACCCGACAAAACAACGCTGACCCAAACAGTGGGCCGACAATATGAGGGAATCTAGTGTCGCCTATTTACAAACGCCGCAGGCCATTCGCGATCGCACGCAGAAACTCTTTGAGCTGTCCCAGGCCAACAGACTTGATCATTTCGCTTGCGATCTCTCTCAGCTCGACAGCGTTGCTCGCTATGTCGTAGACACAACACAACAACTCTATCCCGACTTCGACATCCCGTTTCACAGTCGCTGGCGACATTTTGATGCAGGGGGAGTTCCTCGGCTAGCCGGGCTGCACAAGACGCTACAGCCGCTAGATAGTTCGGAAAGGGCGCGATCGCTGCTGGATTTGGCCATCGTCAGCGTGCTGCTAGATGCCGGTGCAGGCAGCCAATGGCACTATCAGGATGCCGCGCCAAACGTTCCACCGAGTGCCGTATTAGGCCGCTCCGAAGGTTTGGCGGTGGCCAGTTTGCGCGCCTTTGAACGAGGTTTCTTTTCATCTGATTCGGCCAACCCCTGCCGAGTCGATGCTCAGCGCCTTCAGCAGATTAGTGAAGCCGAACTTTCTCAACTGTTCCAGGTCAGTCGCCACAACCCGCTCATTGGCTTGCAAGGTCGGCTCATGTTGTTGCATCGACTAGGCGCAGCGCTAGAGGCTCAGCCTGACTACTTTGGAACGTTTCCTTCCCGGCCCGGCAAACTGCTGGACTACCTGATAGACTGCCATGGAACAAAGCTGGATGCGGGGATTCTCTTAACAGAAGTACTAAAATGCCTCGCTCCTATCTGGCCGGGACGCGTGACCATCGCAGGTATTAACCTGGGTGATGTGTGGCCCCATCCAGCCCTAGGCAACGTCCAACCGCAGAATCTGGTGCCCTTCCACAAGCTCTCTCAGTGGTTAACCTACTCACTCGTAGAACCCCTAGAAACAGCTGGCATATCGGTTGTGAATTTGAATGCCCTGACCGGACTAGCTGAGTATCGCAATGGCGGACTGTGCGTAGATTTGGGGCTGTTGGTACCTAAGCATGCCGAAGTGAGAGGGGTAGCTCATCAGCCAAGTTCGCCGGTTGTTGTAGAGTGGCGATCGCTGACCCTAGCAATGCTGGATTTGATCGGCGATCGCGTCTGTGACTTATTAAAAAAACCGCCTGAGGAGCTACCGCTTATCAAGGTGCTAGAAGGCGGTACCTGGGCAGCAGGGAGGCGAATTGCAAAACAGCTAAGACCTTCAGGAGGGCCACCGGTCACCATCGAAAGCGATGGAACCGTTTTTTAGAGGGCCCGTTGGGAAAAATACCGCCTTTAAATGCCAATTTTAACTGCCAGCCTAGGTAAAGCTTTCATATGACATCTACAATACTTATTGAGCATCCCTTGATTCAGCACAAGCTGACACTCATGCGTCAGAAGGAAACCAGCACCGCCAAATTTCGCAAGCTTTTAGAAGAGATTGGCATGCTGCTAGCCTACGAAGTAACCCGTGATTTACCGCTAAAAAAAGTCTCTATCGAAACGCCTTTGGCAACGATGGATGCGCCGATGCTCATTGGCAAAAAGCTAGTGCTGATTTCTATTATGCGGGCGGGTCAAGGCCTGCTAGATGGGATGTTAGCGCTCATGCCTTCTGCAAGAATTGGCCACATTGGGCTCTATCGAGACCCTAGTACATTTATACCTATAGAGTATTATTTTAAGGTTCCAGAAGATGTGCAGGAGAGAGAAATGCTAGTGGTAGACCCGATGGTAGCAACGGGAAACTCTGCGATCGCAGCCGTTCATCGGCTTAAGGAAACCAGCCCAAAGTCTATCAAGTTTGTCTGCCTCTTGGCAGCCCCCGAAGGTCTGCAAAACTTTCACGAAGAGCATCCCGATGTGCCCGTATTTACAGCTGCAATTGATGACAAGTTAGACGGGCAAGGTTACATTCTGCCTGGATTGGGAGATGCAGGCGATCGCATGTTCGGCACTCAGTAGAAGGTCGCGCCGAACGGAAGGGTAGTTTAACTAAGTTGCAAGGTATCCTAAAGTAGATTGGCCAGGAAGCTGTACAGGAGAACCCGTCATGATGGAGAGTGTCAAGGTAAAGCAGCGAGTAGGGAAAGATGGCATTCTACATCTTGAGATTCCGGTTGGACTCACGAACCGGGATATCGAGGTCATGGTGATTTATCAACCTACACCAGCAGATACAGCTACCGCGCTATCTTTGGAAAGTTTGTATGGCATCTGCTCAGACGACCCTATCAGCATAGATGATGCTGGAATTTCAGATGGGTTGGATGAAGACTTAGTGGAAGCATTTAAGTAGAGATGCGCTATCTTTTAGACACAAATGTATGTGTAGTGTATCTGAATGGTCGTTCACAGAGAGTACGCGAGCAATTGATGAGTACACCAACTGAGGAGATGGCAGTCTGCTCTGTGGTTAAATTTGAATTGTTTTATGGTGCTTTCCGGAGTAATAACAAAAAGCGAACGTTAGAACGACAGCAGGCATTTTTATCTCGGTTTGTTTCACTATCGTTTGAGGATGAAACAGCTTTACTGACTGGGCAGATACGGGCGAATCTAGCAAGTTTAGGGACTCCGATTGGCTCTTATGGTTTGCAGATCGCCGCAATTGCTTTAGTGAACAATCTAATTTTAGTGACTCACAACACTAGAGAGTTTAATCGAGTAGAGGGACTGCAAATTGAGGACTGGGAGGTTTAGTCTTAAGGAAACTTTCATGAAAAGCATCCCAACTTTTTATGGTCGTAATTTTCCTAAGTTGGAATAGGTTGAAAAATGCAAGTCATCGCATGTTCGGCACTCAGTGACGCATCATCGAACACACAAATAAAAGCAGCAGTGGCTAAAAGAACTTTAGATAACGCTGAATCTCCCAATCCGACACGTGGCAGTGGTACTCCTCCCATTCTTGAGTTTTGAAATCGACATAGGTCTGATACATCAGCGGCCCCATTACCGTTTTACTCAGTGGGTCATCAGCAAAAGCTAAAACGGCCTCTCCCAAAGTCTTTGGCAGTGTCTCTATTCCCATCTCTTTCAACTGTTCCAAAGAGTACTCATACATATTCTCTGTGTGAGGCTTTCCGGGGTCTAGGCCTTCTCGAATACCCTCCAGCCCCGCTGCGAGAATCATTGCCGCACCCAGATAGAGATTCGTTGAGATATCAGCAGCCCGGCATTCTACTCTCCCACCGCCCAGCGGAATTCGCAGCATATTGGTGCGGTTGTTGTTGCCGTAGCAAACATACACCGGTGCCCAAGTAAAGCCCGACATACTACCCTTTCTCACCAGCCGTTTGTAGCTATTCACCGTCGGGCAGGTGACCGATACAATCGCCTTTGCATGCTTTAAGACGCCGGCGATAAACTGGTAGCCCAATTTGGAGAGCCCGCAGGGATCATCTGCATCTTCAAACAGATTTTCTCCCGTTTCTATATCAGCCAAAGACATATTGTAGTGAGCGCCACTGCCGGTTTGATTCGCAAAGGGCTTGGGCATAAAGCTAGCAAAGTAGCCTTCTTCCCTGGCCAGTTCTTTCACCATAAACCGGAAGAACGTTAGCCGATCTGCCATCGTAAGCGCGTCGCAGTAGGTGAAATCTGTTTCAAATTGCCCCTGAGCATCTTCATGGTCAAATGAGTACACATCCCACCCCAAGTCGTTCATGGCCGTGACAATGCGGTCGATGATTTTGTAGTTGTCGAGAACGGTGGGTAGGGCATAAGCAGCTTTGGGAAGCGTGTCGCGATCGCTCACAGGGCCAAACCCATCAGCCGTCTCCTTAAAAATAAAAAACTCCGTCTCAATTCCCAAATTGAACCGATAGCCCATCTCTTCGGCTTGCTTCAGCGTGTTTTTAAGGATCGTTCTACAGCACGCTTCAAAGGGCTCACCGACTAGGTGCAAGTCACTGGCAAACCAGGCAATCTCTGGATTCCACGGCAGTACGGTCACACTTTTGGGGTCGGGCATCGTACCGACCTCATCGTCATTAATCGCCTGGGGAACACCATCTAAGGCGGCACCCGTAAACAATTCTGAGCCTTGCATCATCCGATCAAAATGGCTCAGCGGCACGACTTTTCCCTTACACATGCCATGGATGTCAACAAAGCTGGCCATTGCGTATTTTACGCCCTGCTCTTGAAGCTCTGTCTCTAGCGATCGCAGTTCTGGAGAAAGGGGCCCAATATTGGGATAAGCCATGATAGTTGAGGGTAAATGACAGGGGCGAATCTAGCGGTTTAAGTAGGTAAGGCGGGTGCGGGAATAAGCTTGAGCCAAGCTTCTGCTACTTGCTTCGCGAACTGGGCAGACTGTTCTGAGTGCAGCACTATCTGTTCTTTGAGCTGTTGCTCCAGCTGAGGATAGTGAGCTTCAATCCAGGCACTTTTCATTTGTAGCCAGCTCATGACAATCTCCGGCGTCACTTCAAAATGAAACTGAAAGCCGTAAACGTTTTGAGCAATGCGGAAGGCTTGGTTTTTACACACATCGTTTGTCATCAGCAGTGTGGCTGTCTCCGGGAGATCGAAGGTGTCAAAATGCCACTGCATCAGCTTAAGATCGGGCGGGCAGTTTCTAATCCAGGGCTCCAGTAGTACATTCTTAGATAGCGGCTTAGATACCGGTTCTACCGGAGTAACAGAGGAGAAACCCAGCTCAGAAACCGTGTGCGGATAAACTTGACTTCCGAAGGCTCTAGCAATGAGCTGCGCGCCCAGGCACAGGCCCATAATCGGCTTACCCTCAAGGTGGAACTGCTGAATAAGATCAACGGTTTGCTTAAGATGGGGAAACTTATCATCTTCGTGAGCATTCATCGGGCCACCCAAAATGACTAGGCCATCATGTTCACCTACAGGGGGTACGGATTGTTTTTCGACTGACCAAGTCTGAAGCTGCGCACCCTGCGCCTCTAGATGTTCTCCCAGTATGCCGATAGGGTCTTTCTCGGTGCTCTGGATAACTAAAATATTCATGGATATTCATGGAGCGATCGCAACGCAAAAGCGATCAAAAAAGTGATTTCACAGTCCCCTGGTTAGAACCTGTTGTTTAAACACTCTTTTGTAACAAGACATGCTTCCGTAGCAAGCATCACAAAATATCTTGTAGAGGGCTGTTTTACTGAGAGGGAAAGTCAACAAGTCAACACATATAGCTCTGAAGCGGGGAGCGAGCTTACGATGGTTGGAACGCTCATAAACACTAAAACAGAAGCGCAAAGCCTAGTTGAAAAGGCAAAATCTTTAGGTATTAAGTTCTTTCTCGTCTCTTACACCGATCTCTTGGGGGGAACGCGAGCAAAGCTGGTGCCCGCCGCCAAGATCGCTTCGGTAGAAAAAGACGGTGCCTTTTTTAGCTCATTCGCCTCGAACTTGGGTCTAGGCCCTGACGCTGCCGAAATAGCCGCCATTCCCGATCCGACCTCACTGATTCAACTGCCCTGGGAGCCCACTGTGGGATGGGTAGCCAGCGATGTGTACTTTGAGGGTGAGCCCTTTCCGGCTGCGCCACGCGTGATTTTGAACCGGGCGATCGCCCAGTGTGAGCAAATCGGCTACACCTACAAAGCTGGCATAGAAGCAGAATTTTTTCTATTGAAGAAAACAGAGAGTGGCTACGCGATCGCCGATGACCGTGACACTGCCGAGCGGCCCTGCTACGACCAGATTAACCTCATGCGGCAGTTCGACCTGATTTCTACCGTCGTAGGCTATATGGAGGCGCTAGGTTGGGAGCCCTACCAGTGCGACCACGAAGATGCCAATGGGCAGTTCGAGCTGAACTGGGGCTATGCAGATGCAAAGACAACCTGCGATCGCCACGTATTTTTTAAGTACATGGTAAAAACGCTGGCAGAACAGCGCGGGCTCACAGCCACCTTCATGCCAAAACCCTTCAGCCACATTACCGGCAACGGCGGTCACGTGCACAACAGCCTGTGGCAAGGCGATACCAACAGCTTTGAAGCTGATGCAGATGCAGGCGGACTCTCGGCTGTAGGCTACCACTTCCTAGGCGGGGTGCTAGCCCATGCCAAAGGGTTGACCGCTCTATTTGCACCCACGGTTAATTCCTATCGTCGATTGGGCGCAAGCGCCACAAATTCTGGTAGCACCTGGACGCCTCGCTACATCTCCTACGGTGGCAACAACCGCTCACACATGCTGCGAATCCCAGAGCCCGGACGGTTTGAATGTCGGCTCATCGACGGCTCAGCCAATATGTATCTGGCCCTAGCAGGAATATTGACCGCAGGCCTAGATGGACTAAAAAAACAAACCTCACCTGGAGAGCGCCTTGATGAGAACCTATTTGCTCGCGGGGCAGAGTTTCCCGATTTGGAGACGTTGCCCACCAGCTTATTTGAAGCGTTGAGCGCCCTCAAACAAAACACCCTGCTAATAGAGATGCTCGGCGAGCTAGGGACCAAGACCTTTTTTGAATTTAAAGAAAAAGAGTGGAATGGATTCTGCGCCCAGGTGACCGATTGGGAGATGGAACAGTACATCAATATCTAGATCGCAAATTTTAAGCGCGCAAATTTTAGATAAACAATGTCTTGACAACAAATTCTAGACTGAAAAGGTATGCATGGATTCAGATATGGATGTCTCTACAGTTAGTACCTACAACTTTCCAACCAAAATTCGCTTCGGTGCCGGTGCCCGCAAAGAACTTGTAAAAGAGCTTACAGCTCTGGGCATTCAACGGCCACTGGTTGTCACCGACCGGGATGTGGCCAAGCTCCCTTGGTTTTCTGAGATTGAAGCTTTGCTAGGTGATATTCCATTCGGTACGTTCAGCGGTGTCTGGGGTAATCCTGTGGTGTCACAGGTAGAGTCTGGGCTGGTGGCTTACCCCGCGCACGATGCGGACGGCATTATTGCGGTAGGTGGGGGCGCGCCAATGGATGTAGCGAAGGCGATCGCACTCATGGCCCACCATCCAGGTCACCTGTTCGACTACGAAGATGGCGCAAATACCCGCTCCATAGATCAAAAGATTCCACCCATCGTTGCGATTCCAACGACAGCAGGCACCGGTAGTGAAGTAGGCCGCAGCGCCGTCATTTCAGATGATAGGACCCACACCAAAAAGATTGTTTTTGACCCACAGCTCTTGCCAAAAGTCGTCCTAGCCGACCCAGAGCTATTGTTGGGATTGCCCACCAAAATTACGGCAGCAACAGGGATGGACGCGCTGACCCATTTGATAGAAGCCTTTTTGGCAAAAGGCGACAATCCGCTATGCGATGGGATTGCCCTAGAAGGAATATATCTGGTGTCACAACATTTAGAGCCTAGCGTCTCATTTGCCCGGCGCTCAGCCGCGAAAGAGCCCCTGAGTAAGGCAGAGAAAACAGCCCATCTGCAGGCTAGAGCAGGCATGCTAAATGCTTCTATGATGGGCGCAACGGCTTTTCAAAAAGGCCTTGGCGTGACCCACTCCTGTGCCCATGCGCTCTCCACAGTGTGCAACACGCACCACGGTTTAGCGAATGGGGTGATGCTCCCGGCGGCGATGCGGTTCAACCTTGAGGCAGCACCCGACAAGTTTCTTCGGATGGCGAGGGTTGTCAATCCAGCAGCCAGTAGCGGCGAGGCCCTGATTGACTGGATTGTAGAACTATCGGATGCCATTGGCATGCCAGGTTCGCTTTCAGACCTCGGTATCTCTGCAGGTACGGTTAATCAGCTTGTAGACGTAGCGATTAAGGATGCTTGCCATCCTTTCAATCCCAAACCAGTGACAGAAAAAGATTTTCACGCCATTTATCAAGATGCGCTAGCCGCATAGAGAACCTTTGGAACATCCTATGGCTGACTTTATTTCTGTTATTAACCCGACTACCGAACAAATCATTAAAGAGATACCCAGTGATGATCGCGCTGCCGTATCAGAAAAGGTAGCTAGGGCTAGGGCAGCTCAGCCCGGGTGGGCCGCGCGGCCCATTGAAGAGAGAATAGAACACCTCAATCGCTTTAAGGATCTGCTCAGCGAAAAGGTAGATCCGCTGGCAAAAACACTAACGGCAGAGACCGGAAAGCCAATCACCCAGGCAAGAAATGAAATCCTGGGAACGCCCGCTCGAATCGACTTTTTTACTGAGCATGTTGCTCGCTGTATGGCAGCTGATTCGGTGTATCAAGAGCCCACCCGTGTCCCCGCTAAAACTGCACAATTAGAAGAAATCATCGCTTGCGATCCGCTGGGCGTTGTTGCGAATATCTCTGCGTGGAACTATCCCTATTTTGTCGGTAGCAATGTGTTTGTGCCAGCACTCCTAACAGGGAACACAGTGCTGTACAAGCCCTCAGAAATTTCGACGATGACCGGGCTAGCGATCGCAGATCTCTTTTATCAAGCAGGCATACCCCAAGATGTTTTTATTCCTGTTGTCGGTGCAGGCCAGACCGGCGCAGCCCTGCTAGAGGAAAATATCGACGGTGTCTTTTTCACCGGCTCCTATCGCACCGGAAAAAAGATTGCGATCGCCGCTGCTCCAAAGCTCATAAAAGTTCAGCTAGAGCTAGGTGGCAAAGACCCCGCCTACGTTTGCGCCGATGTGGATGCGGCAAAAGCAGCCGCAGGGCTCGCCGACGGCGCTTTTTATAACAATGGTCAAAGCTGCTGCGCCATCGAGAGAATTTATGTTCATACCGACGTATACGAGCCGTTTCTAGATGCTTTTTTGCAAGCGGTTCAAGGCTTTAACCTCGGAGATCCAACCTGCGCTGATACCTACCTAGGCCCGCTCAGCCGAAAGCCTCAGCTAGCCGTCCTTACCCAGCAGGTCGCCGATGCCGTGAGTAAGGGGGCAACAGTCCATGGCGGTACGCAGCCACAGAGCCCAACTGGCTTTTACTTCTCGCCTACCGTGCTGACTGATGTAACCCATGGGATGTCTGTCATGAGGGAAGAGACCTTCGGCCCAGTCATCGGAATTCAGCGGGTCAACAATGATGAAGAGGCGATCGCACTAATGAACGACACAGACTACGGGCTGACGGCAGCGGTATACAGCAAAGATCGCGAGCGGGCCGTGCGAATTTTGCAGCAGGTAAATAGTGGGAGCGCCTATTGGAACTGTTGCGATCGCGTTAGTCCCCGCCTGCCTTGGACAGGGCGAGGAGCATCTGGCATGGGTTCAACACTGTCTAAGCTAGGAATTCACGCATTTCTCCAACCGCGAGGCTGGCACCTGAGAAGATAGCGCACCGCAAATACTTTCCCTAACCAACCGACCCAAGCAGTTTCCGAACAGCCCGCCGAATAAACCCTTCATCTTCAGAATTTTGATAGGGATTACCGGCCCGGTGTCCCCAAATCGAAGGAATCACGACATACTCACTATTGGGAATCAGCTTCGCCTCAGCCTTGCAGTCTTTCGGCGTAAAATACAAATCGGTGCTAGCAGGCATCACCAACACCTTGGCATCAATCGATGCCATCGCTTTCCCATAGTCTCTTGCATACACTAGATTATTGCCGACATCGCAGTGTAGCCAAGTCTCTATCATCGCTAGCAGATTGTGTGGATCGCGCTTGCGGTAACTGGCTTCCCAGCTACGTAATAGGTAATCTTCAAGAGACTTATATCCCCATGCTAAGTACGGCTTTTCTCGGTAGTACGCTTGAGAAGCTGCCCAGCTGGCATAGATTTGAGTAAACGTATGAAACCCTCTCTCTGGAACACCTTCAAACCGTTCACCATTCCAAGCCGGGTCCCCCTGCAAAGCAGCCCTCAAGCTGTACAGAAAAACCCGATTGTGATCGGTTGTTCTTGCCGTTCCGCAGATAGCCGCAATGCGCTCCACCTGCTCAGGGTACAGCGCGCCCCAGTGGTACGCCTGCTGCGCCCCCATCGACCAGCCATAGGCTAGCGCAATCTTTTCAATGCCCAACTTCTGCGATAGGGCACGCTGAGCCCGCACATTGTCAAAATGCGTAAAATAAAAACCCTTCGCTTTCGCGGCCTCACAGTTGCTAGGGGAAGTAGAAAGACCATTGCCAAACATATTTGGCATGACAACAAACCAGTCCGTAGGGTCTAAAATGCCACCCGGCTTTACCAACCAGTCAACATCGATATGCTGCGCGCCGTAGGACGTGGGATAAAAAATAACATTGGACCGCTCGGCATTGAGTTCCCCATAGGTTTGATACACCAGCTCAGCTTCTGATAGCACAGAGCCACACTGTAGCTCGAAGTCTTTTATTACAAACCGGCCAGAGGCAGTCTGCGGGGATAAATCCTGCTCAGGAGAAGCCATTGACAATCTCTCGGTTTACACGAACATATCCAGAATCTACCGTTGCGAACTGTTCTTTTAGCAAGTCATGAGCTTTGGGTAAGGCATGAAAAGGCATAGAGGGATATAGATGGTGCTCTGCGTGGTAAGGCATGTTCCACATAAAAAAGCGCAGAGGCCACAGAGTCAGCGTCGTGCGGGTATTTGCCAGGGCATCGTCGCTATAGGTGCAGCCTGTATGCTCAGCAAGGAGCACGAATCGGAGCAGGGGCTGACCCACCGCCAGCGGCAGTATCCAATAGGTGAAGAGAAACTCAGGGTATCCCAGTACAGTTGAAACTAAGGCGATCGCACCATACAAGCCCAGCTGCAGCCGCGTAGATCGAATAACAGACTGATAGGAACTTTCTGGCAGATAGTAGCAGCCATCTAGCTGGCCTAATGCAACCTTGACATGTCCGGTCACCTTACCTATCCACCAAGGTATGCCACTCAGCACCCAGAGATACTCAACAAAATTCTGTGGCTCCAAATCCAATAGCTCTGGATCTTTACCCTCTATCCTTGTGTAGCGATGGTGCCACTTGTGGTAGCGCCGGTAAAACGTGCTGTTGTAGAAAGACAGACAGCCTGCAAACCAGGCGATCGCATCGTTCGCTCGCGTACTCACAAAAGCCGTCCGATGCACACACTCATGCACCGCACAAAACATAAACGCTAAGCTCACACCGTAAATCATTAACGCAACGAGACCCAACCCCAACAATCCCAATTCGTAGGCATGTGCCCACCCGTAACCACTGAGTATCGTCACCCCTAAGTGCGCCGTGAATCGAAGCCCACCCGCCCAATCAGATCGCTGGTTCAAGGGGGCAAGCGCCTTTGCATCAAGCAGCTGCTTTGCGTTCATCGCTGTACTTTTTGACATGTCTTATCTAGATAAAGGCTTTTCAGCAACTTGTTATAACAAGTAAAAGTTAGCACACTCAACCTGCTATAACAAGTCTGTATATCATGTCTGTTAAATGTCTTCTGTTCCTTTACACATCAGCATTTCTGAGAAGCTTCGTCATCAGATAGATTCGGGCTTTTATGCCCCCGGAGAAAAGCTGCCTAGCGAGCATCAAATGATGGCCACCTTCGGGGTGAGTCGCATTACCGTTCGGCAGGCGATCGCAAACTTGGTCAGTCAGGGGTTAGCCCAGTCTCAGCAGGGAAAAGGCGTCTTTGTCACCGCTGAGCGCAAGGTTGCCTACTCGCTTTCTAGCCCGCTCGTTTTATTAGAAGCCGACCTAGCCCAAAAGGGGATTGAGCTGACATTTGAGAATCTGACATTCCGCAAAGTTCGTGCGCCGGAGCCCGTCCAGACTATTTTGGGACTTACGGAAAAAACGGCCTACTATCAAAAAAAGCTCTTATACATGGATGGCTCCGTAGGCGCTGTCGATATCACCTATATCTTGCCGACGTTGGGCAAGCAGTTCAGTTCCCAACTTAAAAAGCAAATGACCTTTCCAACAATGGAAAAACACGGCATTGCCGTTGAGCATATTGAAGCTACTATCGAATGCACCCACGCTGACTACGAGATGAGCGACCATTTAGAAGTGCCCCTCGGTCAGCCTTTGATTGTCTACCGCTACACAGCCTTCACCAGCAACGAAAAGCCTATTTTGCATGGAGAGACTATCTCTAGGGCAGACCGCTTTTGCTACTCCTTAACAATTAGAAAGCCGACAGACAGACAGCCGACAGAAGAAAAACCTCAATAGCGTTAAGAAACCGTCAGCTTTAGCTCACTATTGCTATCTTCGTCGGGTAATTTCAGCCAGTCTAGCGGTTCTCGCAAGACTAAAAAAGAAACGCCAATCGCCCCATAAAACCCTTCCAAGCTCAATCCATCTGACGTATCTTGAACATGTCCCTCACCGCTAAATAGCCGCTTCACCCGGTGCTGATGATAGAGGCACACCAAGCGGTTGAGCGTTACATACTGCCGGTAACCGGACGGGTAGAGTTCACTGTCCAGCTGTGGCAGTAAGTACCAAGGACAGTAGGTAATTTGATGGTGAGCGTTGTGATAGCCAAAGTTGAGAAAGAACAAATTGAGCCAGGGCCACCTGCCGGGAAAAATGTTGGAATAGGTGTTTAGCTCTTCGTATTCGGCGGTGTATTTTGGCATGGGCTGGCCGAGCTTCAGCACTTCAAAGGTGTGCTGAAAGCAGTCAATAAACCGCAAGAGATTGAGAAAACAAACGTAGGCGGCCAAATAGAGAACCAGCGCACGGAGCGAATACCAGCCTAACATCGCAAACAACGTGCCTCGTATCAGCAGTAGCGCAGCATTTCGGCCCCGGTCTTTTCGCCGAGCTTCACCGATAAAAGGAGACAGCGCACCTATCCATCGCAGGATGAAGTTCACAGCCGGAAAGTACAGCGCTTCTAGGCCTACGATGACTTGCCTCAGCCCGCCGGGTAAAGCTTCGAGAAATTTTGAGATAGAAAAGGCAGAGAAGTCTGCCCGGTTCTTGTGGTGCATCATGTGGTAGTTGGCCAGCGGGCGATAGCGACAGTAGCAAGACCCGGTCAAAAACAGCATGGCCCTACCGCCAACGGCATTCCATTTGAGCCTGCGAAAAATGCTTCCATGCATGAATTCATGCACGAAGTAAGCGGCCCATACAAGGGTGTGTGCGATTAGCAGCACGCCCAAAATATTTGCAGGCCAAGCAGGCACCGCGATGCAGACGAGACCAAGAACATAGCCACCCAATACATAGGCCAGTGCGATCGCATTCAGCCAGTGAACAGGTTGATTTATTTTGGCTGCCAGCTCATCAGAGACAGGCCTCGAAGAAACGGTCAGCATCAAAACGCTCCGGCAGAAAGAAACAGGACATTACCTAATCTTCCATACTTGTAGCAAATAAAACAATCTCTGTTTGCTAACTTGGCTACCGTCAAAAGCTAGTTCCCGCTTTTAGGGTCCAACGCATCTCGCAAGCCATCACCGAGCAGGTTAAAAGCTAAAACAGTCAGAGTAATAAACAAGCCCGGGAAAACAATCGTCCAAGGAGACGACAAGGAGTAGCCACCCTTGAAGGCATCAGAGAGCATTGTACCCAGTTCAGGCGTTGGCGGCTGAGCGCCCAAGCCCAAAAAGCCCAGTCCAGCAGCTTCTAAGGTAGAGGTGCCAATCGCTAGCGTGGACTGAACCACTAAGGGCGCCAAACTTGCAGGCAAGATATGTAAAAACACAATTCGCGGCGCCTTGGCGCCAAAAGCTCGCACCGTTTGAACAAACTCCTGCTCGCGGAGAGAGAGTACCATACTGCGAGTTAGGCGAATGAACTTAGGAATTTGCACAATGCCAACGGCAACCATCACGCTGAGTACGCTTGGTCCAGTGATAGTAACCACTGCGATCGCCAGCAAAATAGACGGAAACGCCAGCATTACATCCGTCAGCCAGCCCACCAGCCGCTCTGTCCATCCCCGAAAGTATCCAGCCGCTAGCCCCAAACCCACACCAATCATCAAGCCAATTAGCACAGAGACTAAGCCAATCACCAAAGAAGTTCTCAGTCCGTACCAGACCTGGGTCAAAATATCGCGCCCTAGCCCATCAGCGCCAAACCAATGCTCCAGACTCGGCCCCTGCAATCTGGCCGCATAGTCCCGATCGGTAGAAGGATCGTAAGGATTGAGTATGGGCGCTAGCAGCGCGGCTAGCACAATAAACAGCGTCAGGCCAAGGCCAATCAGCCCCGAAGTCGATTCTAAAAACCTCTCTACAGCGCGGTTTCTAAGCAGTTTAGGTTTGGATTTGGGAACGGTTGTTGTTGCCATGGGATATAGGCACCTTTACTGAAAGAGGATTGCAGGCAAAGCGTCAGTCTATTTGTCTTGAATTATCTGTATTGAATTATCTGTATTGAATGCGAGGATCTAAAAAGGCATAGGAAATATCAACCAGGAGATTGATTAGCACAAAAACAAAAGCCACAAAAACCACCCCCCCTTGAACAATCGGGTAGTCTCGCTGCAAAATCCCCCCGTATATCCAGCTGCCAATACCCGGCCAAGAGAAAATAGTCTCAGTGAGAATCGCACCACCCAGCAAAGTGCCAAACTCCAAGCCGACAATGGTAATCACAGGTAGCATGGCATTCTTGAGCGCGTGCTTACCGATAACGCGCAGCTCTTTGAGCCCCTTCGACCGTGCGGTACGGATGTAATCCTGCGAGAGAACTTCGAGCATGGCGCTGCGCGTGATGCGGGCAATAATAGCAAGCGGAATAGTGCTGAGTGTAACCGCAGGCAAAATCAGATGAGCGACAATGTCACCAAGCGCTTTGAAATTGCCTTGCAAAACAGCATCTAGAATAAAGAAACCCGTGATGGGCCTGAAGCCAAAGGCCACATTAACGCCGATGCGACCGCTAGGGGGTAGCCATTGGAGATTCACCGCAAAAAGATAAACCAGCAGAAGCCCTAGCCAATATACAGGCATAGATACACCCAGCAGTGAACCACTCATAAAAAGATTGTCGACAATGCTGTTCTTTTTTACAGCGGCGACCACGCCAGCGGGAATACCAACTAGCAGGGCGATAAGCATGGCAACTAAGGAAAGCTCAAAGGTAGCAGGCCATCGGGTTTTAATCTCTTCTAAAATTGGCACGCCGGTAAAGATGCTGGTGCCCAGGTCAAACTGCAACAGATTTCCTAAAAAGGTCAGATACTGCAGCGGCAGCGGTTCATTTAGCCCCATGCGATCACGCAATACTTCCAACGCTTCCGGTGTGGCCCTATCCCCCAACATCGTTACTGCCGGGTCACCTGGAATAAGGTGCAGAAAGGCAAATACCAGGAGGGAAATGCCAAGCAGAACTGGGATTAGCTGAAGTAATCGACCAAGGATGTATCTGCCCATGAGATGCGACCGATATGATTGTGTACCAGAGGTTGTGTACCAGAGGTTGTGTACCAAAGACGGTGTTCAGAAGAGAGTAAGAGAAGGGATTGCTAAATATCTTATATCTCTCTACTTACTCACTGCGGTGAAAGGCTCACTGCTGAAAGGACTAGGTTCCCACCCTTCTACGGTAGCTCGCTTAGCCAGCAGGGGTTGCGAATGAACAATTGGAATTCGCAGCGCTTCATCGAATATCAGCGCATCAACCTCCTGGTAAAGCGCCTGACGTTCACTATCTTCTGTTGCAACCCTAGCCTGATTGAGCAGCTCGAACAGCTCAGGGTTCTGATAATTCCCAATATCTTGGGTCGCACCTGGGCCAAAGTGGGCATAGAGAAAGTTGTCTGGATCGCCATAGTCACCCGTCCAGCCCAGCATGAAAGATTGAAAGCCCGGTGCTGTGTTGCGATCTTCCAAATAGGCCCCCCAGTCCTTGGTCTGAAGATTTACTCTGATGCCGATTTGACTCAGCTCAGCAGCGAAGGCTTCAGCAATAGGCTTAGGATTTGGAAAGTAGGGACGGCTGACGGGCATGTACCACAAGTCAAGGTCGAAGCCGTTGGGATAGCCCGCTGCTGAAAGGGCAGATTTGGCATCGTCGGCGCTGTATGTGTAGTCGCTGACTTCCTTACTCCGATAGTCGCCTAGCGAAGGCGGGACAAAGTTTCCATCTGTTTCACCGAGATCTCCCCAGAAGGCATCGACAATAGCGGACTTATTGATAGCCTGTGCGATCGCCTGCCGCACTTCCTTAGAAGCCAAAGGCTCGTAGGTTGGATTTAGGGCCAAATATCCAACGTTAAAAGAAGGCCTAAAAACTTCATCCACACTGGCATCCGATTCTATTTCAGGTAGCTGGTCAGGGGTCAGGTCAATGGTGAAATCCAAGGTGCCTGCTCTCAGCTGAGCAAGCCTCGCAGCTGGATCTTCAACAAAGCTCATCACAAGCTGGTCGGCCTCAGGAAGGCCCTCCTCCCAGTAGTCGGCAAACTTAGAAAGGGTGACGCGATCGCCGCTCACCCACTCTTCAAATACAAACGGCCCTGTTCCAACTGCTGCGCCAGAAGGCGTTCCATAGGCTGCCCCAGCCGCCTGAATAGCAGCTGGGCTAGCGATGCCAAAATAACCAGAAGAAATCGCTGCCGGGAATGCCGCAAACGGTTCAGCAATCTCAAATTCTACAGTGAGATCGTCTACGGCTCTTACATCCACGAGCGTAGAGTCCTCGCTACCTTTAAATCCACCAAATAAATCAGTCCAAATTTCATACAGCGCCCCCTCAGCCCGATAGCCAAATTCAAACTCAGGGTCCCACCAGCGCATCACATTGAACACCACGGCCTCTGCATTAAAGTCAGTTCCATCGTGGAAGGTCACCCCTTCGCGCAGAGTGAATGTCCAAATCAGGCCATCCTCAGAAGCGCTCCACTCCGTTGCCAGCTCAGGCGCCAGTTCTGTAGTGCCAGGCACATTCCCAATCAAATAGTTGTAAATCTGTTGCTGTACATAAATGGAGTTGCCGTCGGTGATATCACCGGGCCTCAGGTTTACTGGCTGGCCAGCGGCGCCAAATACTAAAGCGCCCGCAGATGCAGGTGCAGTGTCTCCTTGGGCAGTCGTTGTTTCACTAGGTGAGCCGCCACAATTAGCCAACACAATAGAGGTCGCTAATGCCAGCAAAGCTAAGGAAAAACGCCGCACAGTTTCTCTGTACCCCCTGCCAAATAGCATCGCATTACGCATTGCGCCTCACCCCACCAAATAATAAAAGACTCAATAAAAGACAAGTAAGCGATCACAGGAGTAC
Source organism: Cyanobacteria bacterium J06626_6 (assembly GCA_038523095.1). Lineage (GTDB taxonomy): Bacteria > Cyanobacteriota > Cyanobacteriia > Phormidesmidales > Phormidesmidaceae > Phormidesmis. The sequence goes on along the minus strand of JBCBJS010000015.1, from coordinate 7,177 downwards.
GATTCTGAATTGTTTCAACAATTCACTTCAACAATCCATAACGTATAGCCAAATATACTGACGCAAACCCATACAAAAGTGAGTAAAGGGATACATTTTAGAGGCGGAAATTGCGCCTTTATGCATTCAGATATATCTATGATGGGGCTTTCTAAAAACAGTTCTCTCCATTGAGAGAAGATTTTGGACCTGTTTTTGTATCTTTCGGAGGATACTGTGCGCCGAACTCTTTTTAGTTCTCATGAATACCGTTTCGATACCGTCTCAACTGCTATTTTTTAGATTGGGTAAATGCTAGTGAACAAACAAAGCATCCTAGAATGCCGGTAGTCCTCAATACCGGTAGTCCTTAATATCGGCATTCCTCAAGGCCGGTGGTTGTTGCTAAGGGACCGGCCATGTCATTTCCAATCTTAGATGTTCGCAATCTAACGGTGACCTTCCCAACGAAGGCAGGGAGCGTTCGCGCGGTAAAGTCTGTGTCGTTTGCCATTGCGCCTGGAGAAACCCTGGGCTTAGTAGGAGAGTCTGGATCAGGCAAATCGGTTACATCTTTGGCGCTTATCGGCCTACTTGCTCCAGATACACAAATTTCAGGGGAGGTGCTGTTTCGAGACCCCAAGTCGCCCGATCAGCAGCCAATCGACCTGGTCAAGCTTTCGCGAGATCAGCGCAGAGCGTATCGAGGAAAGCTTATCTCCATGATTTTTCAGGAGCCGCTAACCTCTCTAAACCCGGTGTATACCTGCGGCAATCAGCTCATAGAAGCACTGAAGTTGCACCAAAAGTTAGAAGATAAGGCTGCAGTTGCCAAGGCAATCGCACTCTTTGAAGAGGTCAAACTTCCAGAGCCTCAGCAGATGCTAGCGCGCTACCCTCATCAGCTGTCTGGCGGCCAGCAGCAGCGGGTAATGATTGCCATTGCCCTAGCCGGGAACCCTGCCATTCTCATTGCCGATGAACCTACCACTGCGCTAGATGTCACCATTCAGGCCACAATGCTGGGCCTACTTAGGGACCTTCAGCAGAAGAGAGGAACCGCCATTGTCTTTATCACTCACGACATGGGCGTGGTGTCTGAAATTGCTGATCGCGTGGCAGTCATGTACAAGGGTAATCTGGTTGAGATTGCAACTGTGTACGATATTTTTGCTAGCCCCCAGCACCCTTACACGCAAGGACTGCTGAACTGTCGGCCCCGGCCTCATAAGCAGCTCAAGCGACTGCCGACGGTGAGTGACTTTATGGAAGTCACAGAACAAGCCAATAGGCAAACTGAAAAGATTGTTGCAAAAATGCGATCGCCCCAAGAGAACGCCCAGTTGATGGAAGAAGTCAGCCTGCAAGAGATTGAAGCACACCGTCAGGCCCTCTCTGAGCAGCCACCGCTGCTCAGCGTAAAAAATCTCACCAAGGCTTTCCCAGTCAGTCACGGAATTTTCAAAAAAAAGACAGCTTTGAATGCGGTCGATGATGTCAGCTTTGAGGTGTATCCCGGTGAGACGCTAGGGCTCGTCGGCGAATCAGGCTGCGGCAAATCTACGCTGAGCAGGTGTCTGCTACGGCTAATTGAACCAACCGCTGGCACTGTCGAATTCGACGGCAAGTCGGTGCTGACGTTAGACGATGGAGACATGCGACATCTGCGCAGAGAAATGCAGATAGTCTTTCAAAATCCCTATGGCTCGCTGGACGCCCGGCAAACCATAGGCTCAGCCATCACAGAACCGATGAAAATTCACGGCTTAGTGGGCAACGACAAACAAAAGCAGGCCAGAGCCGCCGACTTGCTAGAGCGCGTAGGCCTCGATGGCAGTGCACTCAGGCGAATGCCGCACGAATTTTCAGGCGGGCAGCGACAGCGAATTTGTATCGCCCGGACCCTCGCCTGCGAGCCGAGATTCATCATTTGTGATGAATCTGTGTCAGCGCTGGATGTTTCGGTGCAGGCACAGGTGCTCAATCTACTGAAAGACTTGCAGAGAGAATTCAACCTAACCTACATTTTCATCTCCCATGATTTGAGCGTAGTGAAGTTCGTGAGCGATCGCATCATGGTGATGAACCAGGGTCATATTGAAGAAATTGGACCATCCGAAAAGATTTACAACGCCCCGCAAAAGCCTTACACACAGCAGCTCATTGCCGCCATACCCGATGCGAAAATAGAAGATATTCGGCAGCGGCAGCTAGCACTGACTGACTAGTCGATGCCAGCGAAGCGATCTGACTAACGAATCAGGATGTCAGTGTGTCCTCACATTGCCAAGTCCCTCTCATTGCCAAGTCCCTCTCATTGCCAAGTCCCTCTCATTGCCAAGTCATAGCAGGTAATCTTCACAAGTCCCTGTCTCGGCTGCTTGCTGTCCCTCCAGACTATGCGCAAGATGGTCACTAAGCCACTTGCAGTGCCACTCAGCCAGTCTTGCCGGACTGAGGGTCCATAGTTTTACCGTGTTGTCATCGCTGGCAGTGGCGAGGAGATTACCGTCAGGGCTAAAGGCCGTGCTAATTACCATGCTGGTATGCCCTATCAGCGTGTTGAGTACGAGACCTGTACTTACCTCCCATAGCTTGATGCTGTTATCACCGCTGACAGTCACCAAAGCGTGACCATCAGGGCTAAACGCCAGGTCAAAGATTTTATCGCTGTGATCTTCTAATCGTCGCAAAAGCTGGCCCGTACTGACCTCCCAAAGTACTGCCGTTTCATCTATGCCGGCAGTGGCCAGAGTTGTGCCATCAGGACTAAATGCCAACTCTCTGACATCGTCGTTGTGACCAGTGAGGGTATGCTTTACAGCGCCTGTAGAAACCTCCCAAAGTTTGGCCGTATGATCTCCGCTCGCCGTGGCAAGAGCAGCGCCGTCAGGGCTGAAGGCTACGCTGCTTACGCCCGAAGTGTGGCCGGTTAGCGCGTGTAAAAAGTCTCCTGTCTGCGCCTGCCAGAGTCTTACGGTGTTGTCTTCGCTAGCCGAAGCGAGAGTATCGCCATCAGGACTAAATGCCACGTTCATAACCGAATCGCTGTGCCCGGCCAATGTCTGTGTTAGTTCGCCGGTTTCGACAGCCCACAGCTTGACCGTCTTATCTTGACTGGTAGAAGCGAGTGTTTCACCATCGGGGCTAAAGGCTACGCCAGTCACCAGATCCTCATGCTCAGTTAGCGTCTGTTGCAGGTCACCGGTTTGAGCATTCCAGAGTTTTACAGTTTTATCGTGGCTAGCAGACGCAACCGTATTACCATCTGGACTGAGGGCTACACCACTCACGCCTGCCGAATGACCCTGCAAAATTTTCACCAAAGGAGTGCTGTTCTCAGGATGGGAGGTTCGCCACACCTTCACCGTTTTATCAATGCTAGTAGAAGCCAAAGTCTCGCCATCGGGGCTAAAGACAACATCCGTGACACCCGCCGTATGTCCTTCTAAGGTATTGAGCAGGTGCCCATTGGCTACTTGCCAAAGCTTGATTGTTTGATCGAGCCCAGCGGTGCTCAGCAGATGCCCATTCGGGCTAAATGCAACAGCCAATACCGTAGAGGAACCCGCCATCGTTTGTTGTAGCTGGCCAGTATTTGTTGCCCAGACTTTAGCAGTACCATCCTTACTTCCGCTGGCCAGGGTTGTTCCATCGGCACTAAAGCTCACGCTATAAACACTGTCTTCATGTCCTACAAGTGTCTGTTGAAGACTACCACTAGCAACATCCCATACCTTTACAGTTTTATCGAAGCTAGCTGAGGCAAGCATTTTACCGTCTGGGCTGAAGGCTACCTGCCAAACAGGAGCTTGATGAGCTTCAGTGCTGTCATCAAATCCAAAATAGTCTCCGATAGTTCGCAGCAGCTCACCGCTGTCAGCATTCCATAGCTTGATCGTATTGTCTTGACTGGCGGTGGCAAGCAGCTTGCCATTGGCACTAATGGCTACGCTAGTCACCGAGAAATAGCCGCTGTCAACGCTCTCTACCGCTATCGTCTTGAGCAACTGACCCGATTGAGCGTTCCATAGTGACACAGCGTCGTCCGTGCTAGCAGTCACCAGAGTTTGACCATTGCCGCTGTAACCTATGCTGACGACCCCTGCACGGTGGTCTAAGGTGCTCAGCAATTCACCGGTACGCGCATCCCACAGGTTAACTGTATTGTCTTCGCTGGCGGTAGCCATTGTGTTGCCATCAGGGCTAATGGCAATACTTCTAACGCGATCGCGATGCACCAAAGAGAGGTTTTCTCGGAACCAAAAAGGAGATACGTTTTCTCGATAGCTCCCTGCCTGATTGAACAGTCCGTCTGAATAGGCACCTTTGCTGAGGGCTGCGATCGCCTGCCAGGCAGTTTCAGTCCCGACCAAACCAGTCGCCTCTACATTTTGCCAGGCTTTCAATGCCGCCGCCATGCCCGCTAGGGGACGATGGGCTGCCAAAGAAGCATCTGCTGCATTCGCCGCCGCGTAGATATTTTGTTGATTGGCCCGGTGGGCTTCGGCTATAGCAACTTGTCGCTGGGCAAGTGCGATCGCACTCAAACCGCTCAATCCGACAAACACACCGACTACAGAAGCCACCAGCCGCTGGCGCTGCCTGCGCTTACGCAACACACTCGTTCGAATAAAGCTCGCTTCAGCTCTGTTCAGCCAGTTTTCACCAGAAGTCAAAATCTCTGCAAGCAAGGGCAAACGAGGATTGTCGTCCCACAAAAAGCCACCTGCTTGTGAATCCCGTCCCGCATCGCATTCAGCCATCCAAGTATTAGCCTGCGGAGTCAACTGCCGCTGCAAAGACAGATTCACCTGCTCCTCAGCCTTCCAGCGAAGCAGCTTATCCCAGCCCCGCACCAGCGCGTCGTGGGCCGGTTCCACGTAGGCTTCATCCCCCGCTTCGCTATCGCCTTCTCGGCCCTGCACTACTAGCCGCACCCCGATCAACTCTTTTAGAAGGGCCTGTACCCGGGCATTTTCAGCATCGCTTTCATACAACAGTTCTGACAGGGGGACTCTTCGCCGGGCCAGCTCTCCACCAGATACGGCCACCATACGCAGCATCACATGTTTCACCGTTTTAGCATTGGCTTCATCTTGCGCGACCAATGTCTCATACGCTTGGGTAGCCCGCCGGGTCAGCGCCCCCGAAACGCCTCCCAGCGCGAGATAGTCGGCTTCAGTGAGCGCCCGGTTATCACCCCGCCTTTCCAAATAGCACAGATACAGTTCACTAAGCGTAAACGACAGTAAGGGCAGTGCCCCAGGCGTCTGCAGCACATCTTCTATCAGCCGATCTACCAGGTTAGAAGGCTCAAAGCACAATACCCGCGCCGCTGCTGGCAGCTCAATCGCTTCTCTCAGCTGCACTTGACCCATCGGCGAAATCACAAATCGCGATTCCATCCAGTCTTCGCCCAGCAAATATTTTGATTGAAACTGCGCTTCAAAATCTAGCCGCAGGGTAGCCACAATGTGAAAATGCTGCCACTGTTTGGCAAGTGCATGTTTTAGCAGCTTTTGAAAGTGTGATGACTCATGGTGAGATTGGGTAATCAGCTCTTCGAGCTGGTCGATAACCAGCAATAGTTTGGTCTCAGGGCGAGCGATCGCCTGCGCCTGAGACCACTGTTCAATCAGCCGAGACAGCGTCTGTTCATCTTCTGCCAGCTGTTGCATTAGATTTTTAGTCTCTTCTGGTGTCACTAGCTGAGCCAAGCTCCTCGCTAATGCAGCCAGCGGCGCACCACCTGGACGCATGACAGGCAAAACGTGAAACTCAGGCCTATCTTCTAGTTTGGCCAACAGCCCGGCCTTGACAAGGCTGGATTTGCCCGTACCTGAAGCTCCCAGTACGACCGTCAAAGGGTGAGGGGCAGCTAGTTTTTGCAGGAGTTGTTCAATCTCTTGATCACGTCCGAAAAACAAATCTTTGTGGGTCTGATCAAATGATTCTAATCCTCTGTAGGGGTTATTCTCCTTATTGAGTTTGGGAGCAGGCGGCAAGTTTAGCGCATGGTCTGGAGTAAGGAAAATATATTCGCCTTTGTCATGCTTGCGCAGGGAGCAGATTTCTGGAGTTTGGCGCTGGTGGCTGTCTTCGGTGAGCAGCTCTACGTGATCGCGCAAATACAAATACAGCTCAGTAGCCGTAATGACCCCGTCCCCAGCGGGCATCTCTGCCGTTGCCGGGGGTGAGGTATCGGCCCCGCCCTGCAATGCTTGGAGCAGTGAAGCCGCAAAGGGTGAATGGTGATCTGCCAGTTCGCCCCGATCATCCCGTAGCGACAGCACATCCATAGCTTTTTGATTGTAAGAGGCGGAGGTGATCACCTGCCAGGCCGGATCCTGCCGGAAGCGGTCGTAGCGCTCCTGGTGGATGACCTCTGGCACAATGCTGATATCGCGAGTGCTCGACCAGCGAAAGGCCCCGGCAAAGCAACAGTCAAAAATGGCTAGAAAGTGCCGACAGGGCAGCGCAGTGAGCGCATCGTGGAGCTCCACCATTGGCAGATAGCTCTCTGCCTTACCGGGGGCTGCATCCTGGGGAATAAGATAGCCAGCAGGCCCATCCTCACCATCCTGCGCGATGCCATGACCGGCGAAATAAAACAGTAGGCGGCTGCCTGGGAGAACTTGAGTAGGAAGAGTCGTTTGGATGAGTTCACGGAGAGACTTGGTTTGCGCGCATACATCGAGCAGGGTTATGACCTCGTAACCGTGCCTATCTTCAAGCGTCTGGGCGATCGCCTCCGCATCCCCCACCGCCGTTCTCAACGGGGCAATTCCGTTGCTGTATTGATCGATGCCAATGACCACCGCCAAACTCCGCGTAAAGCCTAGTCCAGTCATTCGGCTAACTCCATCACGATTCAATCAGTACTCTATCAGTACCCTTACCTCGCAATTAGTCCACACTTTCCGGGTTACAGATTCGCTTCGGATGGGAACCTGCACCAAGCTCGCCGCCCTCCTGTAGCTGCGACCCATGTTCTACACCAGAGTGGTTTGAAAGGCTCGTTAGAAAGCCTCATCTCTCTAATTTTGGATATCTGTGGTTTCGCACTCATTCGATAGAGAGACTTGATCGCAGCAAGTCATCTACGTAAGCGCAGTATCAAATATTTCCCCTGGTTCTGCTTAATCCTGATGGTTGATCCTCATGCTTAACCCCTAGGGTAGCTGTAGTTCTGCCG
>JBCBJS010000014.1:0-99085 GCA_038523095.1 Cyanobacteria bacterium J06626_6 | reverse complement strand
GGTGGCGTTGAATTATCTGGTGGCGTTGAATTATCTGGTGGCGTTGAATTATCTGGTGGCGTTGAACTATCAACTGGCGCATCGCCAATGCGCACCAGTTCAAAGTAGTTGAAATTGAAGCCTCCATTCCCCATGTTGGCAGTGAGCTGGTTCGACCCCGCATTCAGTGTGAGCGTACTGCTTGCCGTTATGTCCTGCCAGCTCTTCCAACCGCCTGTATCCCCTACGGTGAAGTTCGCACTCTGCTCGTCAGTCGTCGATATGTCGAACTCTCTACCGCCAAAGGGGGTGGCTGCTCTTGCTCTGACCTCATAAACCCCAGCTTCTGCCAGGTTCACTTCATAGGTGAGGTACTCACCAGACGCTATCCAGGTGACTGCAAAGCTATCGTCAATGTCATCGCTCTGGTCGATATCGACGCTGTCGTTGCGATAGTTCTCTGACCCTCTATTCTCGGGGGTTGTGTCATAGAACGAAGTGTAGTCTTCGGCCTGGATGCGAAGTGAACTCATCGTCTATCCTCCTTAGAAAAAATATTGATGTTATGCATAGCTGTCGGCAAAGCTACAGCATTGACGGCTTACGAATATAAATGATGATGTAATGAAAAAAGGGGGTGGGTTGTTGTGCACCACAAATCTGAAATGAAGGCTCCCAAAAACCAAACAGAGGCTTCATTGCTATGTTCTTAGGAGCTTCGCTCTCTGTGATGGATAAGCAAGTCCGTGAAGAAGGTAGGGCGCTTGAAGATCAAATCGCACAAGCGGCAGACAGCACTAACTATTGAATATAAATCTGCGCTTAGCTTCACTTGGCGCTCGTAAAGCAACCTCATCGGAATTTCACAATACTGAGATATATTGATAAAAGCATGTTACGTATTCCAGTTTCGTATTCTGCTACTGCGCCAAACTTGCTCAAGAATTCTACGTACGCCTTTGTTCAGTAAGCTTTGTATCACAGGTTGTTTCCTCCCTTATTTCAGCTCCCCGTTTGTGTCTTTGAGTCGAGCTTATTTGCAGCACCTTTGATGATTATTTCATTCGAGGATGACTCTGGCCAATCGTGACAAACCTGCTGAGTTTATGAAGGCTTAACAAAATACAAGGCTTCCTAGAATTGAGACAGCGCTGAGAAATCAGAATGAGTCTATTTCTGCTTTTAGAGCGCGATCGCACGCTTGCAACAGATTCTTAGCTCACTTAGCTAGTACTGTCCTTTTCGTATAAAGGTTGCTCGGGCGACCTTTAGCTGCCGTCGAAGCCTCAGCGCATAAGCGTAGGGTAAAAGCTGAAGCAGGCTGCGAAAGACATCCTTAGAGACTTGATAACCTTTCTCTTGACCAGACTTACTGTCATGTCTAGAGTCGAGACAAATCGAAGAGCCCGCTTTGACGTCAATATCCTTCAGTGCACTAGCAAAGTCACGTGCAAAGTGCTGGTGGGTTAAGGCTCTGCTTTTCTGGGACTCACTAAACATATCTTTCAGGCTCAAACTCGCTGGATTAGTGTTAATTTCCCAAATTTGCGGCAATCCGTTTAAGAGGCTGTAGTCAATCCGGCCATATTTGATGTCTGCCAGCTGAAATATCTCTCTCAAAGCAGACTCGTGGGGATTTGTTTTAACGTATTCGTACTCCTCTTCTAAGGCTTGCCTTTCGGTGACGAGCCCTGGGCATTTTATCATCCAGTTTCGGTTAAAGAACAGGTGCCTGGGAATAATCCTCTCTCCGACGATAAAGGCTGAATATTTTCGGAATACACCACCTTCATCAGCTGTAGAACAAAACTCAGTAATAATCTTGTCCTCCAAACTTTTACCTTCTTTCACCAGTCGATGGATCGCATTTTCAAGCTCTTCAGACGTGTTAAGGAGCCACGTAAGGTTTCCTGTGTGGTCGTTCTCAGAGCGAATAAAAACAGGATACTTTTGAGGCTGATGACTTTCTGTTAGCCTGTAAACATTGAACTGATTAACGCCTTTGTTATACAAACTCCTTAGAAGTCCATAACGACGTTTTGAGCGAGTGGGATGATTGAGTAAGCAAACTGCTTGATTAGAGCTGAGTTGCTGCCAGATTCTTGCTGTTGTTTCTGCCTCATTCGGAGTCAGACGTTCAATATCTGCAAAAATGTAAGTTCCACGCGGTAGCTTTTTTAGCTTCCATAGTTGCTCATAGTGCAATGGCCTGATGAAAGTTGCTGTAGCTGGGTATCCCCAAGATTCTAAATACCTATCAATGGTATAGCTATGGGCGCTACGAGCTAAGTAATAAATCATTGTTTTGGTGCGATCGCACTTCCTTAAAAGCAATTGCGCAGAGGACGACAGCTATTTTGATCTCTATGAAAAAATTATTGCTTATTTCATTTGATTTCAGTTACATTCCGGATGAAAAGTAAATTGAAAGATGACCCCAGCTATCAGTCTCTGAATATACAAGAAGGCGACCGCTCAATTCTCTCACCCAAGCGACGCAGCACCTTAAAGTAAACATAGAAACCTATATCGCAAGTTTCTTTGAATGTTCGTTCTTTAGCTCGCCCTGAGTATTCAAAGCCCAGCCTCTCTACTGACGTTCTTCGATAGCCAGGCACCTGCAACACGAGCGACTTAGCTCCAATTTGGCCTGCCCTTTCAAGTCTCCTTATATCTAACCTTCGCGCTATACCAAGCCGCTGATATGAAGGCTCCACAACCAGTCTACTCATCATTGCAATAGGCGTGGGCAGTTCTGGCAACAGCCCTTCGATCTCTTGAGAATCCGGCAGTTCAGACACGCTTTGATGAACACATAGCCGTGCGGAGGCAATCAGATTATTTTGCTCGTTTAAGACGATCCAGTGAAAAGCATGCTGATCGTGAGCATCAGACCATTTTGTCTCTGAAAACACTGCGGTTTGCAACTGCTGATTCCATACACTCGCCCTTAGCTGCGCAATAGCCTCTAGATAAAGGGGTGTAGTTTCTAGCGTTAAGGCTTTTATGATCATGGGCTAAGACCACAGCCTCAAGCTCATGTCAGGCATTAGCGAAATCCATGAGCCAACGGCGATTCTGTTTTGAGTGGGCAGTACGGTGTGATAGTTACGCGAGTTAAAAATGATCGCCTCACCCAAAATAGGTTTTACGTCAACAAAGGACGCATTCCCAACAACGCTTTCATCGTGATAGTACATCCCATCAATCAAATAGCGGTCATCCTCTTCCTGCCATAGCCTGTCCCATATTCTAAGTTCCCCACCTTCTGAAGGGAGTCGCAAATAAAAATTCCAGGAAAGCTGAGCTATCATCTGTGCGATCGCCCAATCCGTTGCCCCAAAAAGTGGGAAATCGCTATGTACAGGTGTTTTTCCCGTTCTCAGCTTGGCAACGCCAGCAAAGTAAGGGCCATATCCTGCCTCGGTTAAGATAGCAACATCAGCATAGTACTGACTGAGCAGATCAATCATCTTCATAACCGGGTTAAACGTCGTCTCACAAACTTTCAGCAAGTTGTTCTGAGCCTGCTCAACCAGGTTAAAGTAATTGTCCTTACCTGCGACCATTCCTTGCTCATACTGACTGATACCCAACCGAGTTACGCTCTTTATTGAATTGGTACGGTTGGCAAATGATAGAAAGCGACTAGCTATTTCTCCAACCTCTCTCTTCGTCCCAAAGTTAGGGACACGAATAAGAGGAATACGGTTTTCTATCAATCCGTTCAGGTTTTCTGCATTCAAAGGATGAGCATCAGGACTCTGCCACATAATTCTTGTAAGGCCGCTTATTCTTCTCAAATTGTCAAACACATTTTTCTCACCGTAAATGCACAGGGGAAATTGATATTTTTCAAACAAGAGAAATTATCGATGCTGATAGAGACTGTTCTGCCACATGATTGTAGTTATTTCTGGTAAGCAGCGTTCACTGATAAATTCTTGAACGCGAATAGGAAGCATAAATAGCTTGTGCTCTTGCCACTGCCGGCAGGCCTGCCAATAACGGCGAGGATAGCGTAGGCCTGCTCTAATGCCGTTCGCCTGCTGCCACTCAGAAAATGCCGTAGAAATGGGCCCAGTAAATAGTGACACCCACCGCTGCTGAATAGCTTCAAAGCTAAATTCTGAGTACCGCTTCATCCCAGCGCTACGGACCTGTCCATAGCGCTGAGGATTTTGCTGTAGCTTGCTTACAAGAGCCAAAACATCTTCGGGCGTCCTTACCTGAAAGTAATCTTCCCCATCGTTCCCAATCGCGCAAAAGGCGGGTTCTTTCCCCAACAGAGCAACGCACCCAGCTTTCCATGCATTCACCAGCTTAGAAGTAGGCTTTGTATCAATCAGCCATGAGTGATGATGATTTCGCACGGCTAGTATAATGTCGGTATTGCGATAGTCATTCCACTGAGTCGTATCGTAACAAAGATCGAGTGATACACCCATTCTTCTCAGCGCCTCTCTAAACGCAGCGCTTGAGAATGCAGGAGAGACCCCTCCGCGCCCCCCAAAGTAGCTGATTCTTTCAACACGACAGCCACGGGTCTTGTCTCGAGCGATCAGCTGAGGTTGGGGCCAGTGATTGACTAGGTAAGTGTTTTGGCCACTCAGGTTAGCAGGGCTTTGTACAATCTCAATCTCTCGCATTCGCATTGGCGCATTGTCCGCACGCACACCCACCACAAAAGAGGTAGCCGGCCAAATCTTATTCTTGGTTGTATTGTAATGAACCACGCATATCGCATTGTCTACCGGACGATCCACCAGCTCAACATCAAGTCCTGCACGCTTCATATACAGGAAAGTCTGAAATATCCAAGACCACTGCGCCCCCCGCAAAGGCGGGCGATCCGGTGCTAAAAACTCAGGGTCGGGCCATGGCTGATGAGATGTTAGCAGCCGACTAATCTCAACAGGTATTTCAGGAACAACGAAATAGACTTTCCCTAGCATATAGATAACCTGACTTATAACCCTTCCTGCAGTGCTGCTTACGCAGAGCAGCACCTACGAATTTATACGGAACTTTACCCATACAATCCGTATAAATTCGGGTTATTTTCGTTGGGCCAATCGCTGCGCACTCAGAGGTCGCCCTAACAGGCGACGCTCATAGCTGCTGCTACGTGGTGGTTATTTATCTGAAAAGTTATTGATCAGAAAATTCGCAGCGCGCGAATGTATCGTGGCGCTGCTGCAGATCTGCAAACAAGGACATCTCGGCTGCAAATCTGCTCAGTCTTTCTATCTGGCCACCTTAAGCTATGCGCAATGACCAGCTTTGCAAACTTACAAAAGCAGTTGTTCTGTGAGGCTCATACAGGGCGTGAAATTCGCTTACGCTCTGGGGCGCTCTCAACTGTTTTACGCTGCGCTGCGCCGTAAACTTCCATCAAAAGCTCGTAATTTATTTGTCCGGCATACTGATCCAAATATGCCTTTCGCGCTTGCTTTCTCATCTTAGAAAGTGAATCGGGGTGGTTAACCATCCAACGCACTTTGCGAACTAAGTCTTCTGCATCGCCTGGTGCAAAGTGGAGCCCAGTCTTGCCTGGTGCGACCAGCCCTGCCATTTCAGAGACACCAGCCGCCGCAATGACAGGCGTTCCTTTTGCCAGCGCCTCAGCAGCAACCCGGCTGAACGTTTCATTCCACTTAGAAGGAAACAACAAGAACTTTGCCTCGCCAATTAATGGGTAAATCTCCTGCATTGGCTTAAAGCCTAACCACTCTACTTGCGGTAGCCTTGCCACGGCTGCCGCAACATCACTTGCTAGCGGGCCATCTCCTACAACTTTCAATGGAATTGTTTTACCGAGAGACTGCCAGGCTTCTAGCAAAGTATCGACGCCTTTCTCTGGAGACAGCCTGCCTACAAAGATTGCATAGTCTCCAGAGCCCTCTCCTGGCAAGGGATCTGGATATACAAAATTAGGCTTAACATGTATCTTTTCACCAGGAATGCCACCTTTCATAAATTTCTGGCGATCATATTCTGTCAAAGCAATGTATCGATCTACCTTACGTTGCCAGGTACCTATGGCGCGATGAAAAGCAAGCATCGCAGCCACTGGAAAAGTCGCTAGTCGGTTATCTCGATAACAGCCATGAAGCAAGCTGTTCCAAGCAACAGCCTTGCCAAGACATTGTTCACAAACTTTCCCGTCTCTGAACAGAAAACCACTTGGGCATAGCAGCCGGAAGTTTTGTAGCGTTTGCACAATAGGAACGTTTTCAGCCCTAGCTGCATAGTACACAGAAGGAGAAATTTGAGGGAAAAAGTTGTGAACGTGTAGAATGTCGTATTTCTTCTTTTGAAGACGCTGACGCACCTGCTTGTAGGACGATTGAGACCAAACAGTTCTAATCACCATATTCAAAGGCACTGCCTCTGGATTCAAGTGAATATTGCTCTCTTCATAGATATCTACCTGATGCCCTTTCTCTCTTAAAATGGTCGTTTCCAAATCTCGAGATTCTTCCTCACCACTGCGCAGCTTGTAATTGTTGTGGACGCTGAGAATACGCATAAAAAATATTTAGCCTAGCCAGGCTTTAGAGTATTAAGAGTAACGAACCAAGCGCCCAATTTGTTCTCGCCTGTTATTTTCAAACACACAACTCATATCTATTTAACGCTATGTCAAATGCCAGGTACTCACCACAACACAACCGAAAAAAGCGCTCGGTTACATAGCTTCATTTACACCATTCGACTGGTAGCGCACAAATCAGTACGGGTATGGAGATCTAGTAAAGAGACTACCCAATAGCTGACGCTTCAGGCGTTACGAGAAAGCTAGCACGTGGTGGAAAGGGTAGACAAACTCAACCTAGCGATTTGGCAATCATCATTCAGTGAATTGCGTCACTTCACGCTTTATTACCTAGCACGCTAAGAAATATCAACGGTGAATCATGGCCCAGACGATAGGAGTCCACAGCTAATGGATTTGGACAACTATAATTTGAACGACTATACAAATAGCTCTGTGCTGAGTCAGCGCTGTCTTTCTGATTCATCTTGTAAAGTCATGCATGATTGACATCAGAATTTGAGGTGCACAACACGATGGATGTCTCTGTGATTGGGGCAAGTGGCGACTGTGGGCGCGAAATTGTTGCGCAGCTGGTCGTTTTAGGCGTTTTGGCGCCGACTGAGCGGCTGCAGCTGGTCGGGCGGAGAGAGGGTCGTAGCAGTCAGATTCTGTATGGGCTGTGTAGCGATTTGAGTGATGCCTACGCTGAGAAAGCGCCGGTTTTTGATGTGGCGCTGCGGCCAGAGGAGATTGTTGCCGATGTGGTTGTGATGGCGGCTGGGGCAACAGTAGGCGGTGAGGTAACCTCGCGCGCTCAGCTAGCCGAAACCAATCTGCCCATTTTTGAAACCTATGCCCGATCGCTTGCCACATACAGCTACGGACACGAAGTTGTCATCATCGTCACCAACCCTGTCGAGCTAGCCGTTGAAGTGTTCAGCCGTCACCTCGGACGGCACCGGGTCATCGGCGTGGGCGCCTATTCTGACACATTGCGCTTTCGCCGAGAAATTGCCGCCGACTTAGGCATTCGTAGGCAACTCGTCCAGGGGTTCGTCGTCGGAGAGCACGGCGAGGGCATGGTGCCGCTGTGGAGTAGCCTGAAGATTCATGGCATGACGTCCGAAGAACTCAGAGAGACCCGGCGCAGGCTGCAGCACGGGCGCTCCATTCAAGACTTTCCAAGCGCGATCGCACGTCACCAGGAAGCCGTCATCACCCTAATGAAAACAAACAGTATCTCCGAAGCCTACAGATACGTCGATAGCCTCGCCCCCGACCTACGCGTCCTCATCAAACCCTTTGTCACCCATATGTCCGGTGCCAAAACCATAGCCGCCACTGCCAACGTCACCGTTGACCTCGTGCAAAACCTACTCCAAGGGCGGGAAATCGTCATCTCTGGTCAGGTACAGCTAGCGGGCGAATTTTATGACATTCGCACGCCGTTGGGGGTTCCAATTGTGGCTGGCCCGTCCGGATGGAGCCGCGTGGTGAGCATGCAGCTATGGGCCGAAGAGGCTGAAATGCTGCAGCAAACTGCCGAAAAACTCAATCGCAGGCTCAAGGAGGATTTAGCCCGTGGATGATCCCAACGCCCCCATGGATAGCCTTAATGATACAGATGACCTACAAACAGATGACCTAAAATCCACACAGCATCCAGCAAATAACGTAAATAGATGGATGTTCGTCGTCCAAGCGCTCAATCAACCCGGCACGCTCACGGCAGCGGCAGCCGTCTTCTCCAACCGGGGCGTCTCGCTGGAGGGCATCTTAGGTAGCGGCATCGACACAAACACCATCGAAGACGGACGGCTGCTGTTTAGCTTTCGGGCTACGCCACAAAAGCAGGCGTTATTAAAGCGATCGCTCCAGCGACTTCCTAGCATTCTCAAAGTAAAGGCCTACACCTATGAAGATGCCAGATTGCGGGCAATCGCCATAGTCAAGGTCAACCCTGATAGCCAGCTTAGCCGCGATAGCGAACAGCTGCACGTCGAGACGATTCGGCAAACCGACAGCTACCGGCTATCACTCCTAACAGGGGCAACCGCAGTGGTAGAAGCAAAAGTCGCACAGTTGCGTAGCCAGTCCCAGCTTGTAGACGTCGTCATTTCTGCTATCACCGTCTAAGTATCAACTCAACAGGCGCAAATTGAAAATGGCTCCGACCATCTGATGCGCTCAGGCCATCTCCATCCAGTCGAAAATTCTCTCTAGCTGCTGAAGGTTCAGCACACCCTGCTGCCATAGCAGCATCGGCAACGGGCCTGGATCGTCCTTGCACTGCTGCAGCGCCTGCTTAATAGAGGTCGGTGGAATAGACAACTCATCCTGCAAAAAGCGAATGAGTTTCGTGTAATCGCTCGGTATCATCAATTTCTATACGTAGATTGAATAAAACAAATTCAAAAAGGTGGAGCTACTATCAGTCGATGCAAGCAAAAGCCTTTTCAGTAAGCATAAAATCGTTCATACACACTCACTCCAGGCAAGCGGCTCTATGTAAACGCCGTCTACTAAACCGAATAAAAGCCTCTGCTAGAGTTAAGTGATTTTACGGTAAATCGTCGGAGACAATCCATCCAGACCGTGTCTTTAAGATTTTCTTTAGAAATATAGCAGCCAGATAAAACTCCCAATTAGCCCAAATTAAATTTAGAGTCGGCAATTAAGGGGCTACTAGGGCCTGAATTTCAACACTATCGCCCGGCTGCAAGCCTAGCTCAGCCGCACGCCCACTGCGCAGTTCTAACACTTGATCCACCAGCTGTGTTCCCGGCCCGTAAGACGGACAGGGCAAGGCAGGGCAAGGGGGAACTTCTGCAGCGATCGCCACCACTTCTGAGCCTCGGATAAACACCATATCAAGTGGCACAGGCACATCTTTCATCCAAAAGCTCGCCCGGCGGGGCGCACTGAACGGAAACAGCATACCGCGATCATCCGGAAGGGCCGAGCGAAACATCAGCCCTAAAGACTGCTGCGCAGGAGTTTCAGCGACTTCAAGTTCAAATCGCTCACCATTGATATCCGCTGTTGCAGTGACCGGTAAAAGCTGACCAGGACCATTCAAAGTAATCTCAGACGGTGGTGCATCTGCCATGACATCAAGGTCGCCAGGATTGGGGCCATCAGGCACAGAACAGCTCATAAGCGCTGCGCTAAGCACACAGGATATTCCCAATCGACGAGCCCGAACACCCATCCATAAAGCAGCGACCATATCAGAACCTTTAACTAAAACCATTCAATCTGTAGTAAAAACCATTTACTTCTTCCAGACTCAATTTTCTCTGAGCACATACCCTACACTGCGCACCGTTTGAATCAGACGTTTTTCATTCTCGCCATCTATTTTTAGCCGCAAATAGCGAATATACACCTCAATCACGTTGGATTCGCCAATAAAGTCATATCCCCACACGCTCTCTAAAATTTGCTTGCGGGTTAATACTTCCCGAGGATGCTCCATAAGGTACTTCAGCAGCTCAAATTCCTTCATCGTCAGCTCAATGACTCGACCGTTGCGCAGTACATGTCGCTGGGCCAAGTCCAGCACCAGGTCTGCAAATCGCAGCTGCTCACCGCTGGTCAGACTCGGCTTCAGATAGGTATTAACCAGCTTAATAAAGTCATCACTGCGATAGGGTGCCAAAAAATAATCGTCTGCGCCAGCATCTAGACAATTAATGCGATCGCTCAGCTCATCGTGCACCATCATCAGCAAAATAGGCACGCGATTTTGCTCGGCCCGCAGCTGACGGCACAGGTCCAAACCCGACTCTTCAGCCAGTCGCCGAGCCACCACAATGAGCGCAGGCGCACTGGCACGAGCCTGCGTCAGCCCCGCCCGTAATCCATGCACTTCCAAAGGCGTGTAGCCCGCCTCGTGCAAGTCTACGCCCATTTCATGGGCCAGCCGCGTATCGCTTTCCACAATTAGCACAGGCGGTGAATGCGAACTGGCAACAGAAGCAGCTGGGATGGGGGAAACAGGCTGGGAAGACGGTGAATTCTGAGGCTGCGGATCGGACGAAGCAGGGGGCAGGCTCATAGCGGCACTGAAGAGACGCTGATTACAGGCATTATGCCGCCTAGGGTAGCTCTACCGATGTCGGCTTGGCAATATGGGGTAAACCCCATCCGAGCTTTTCTCTAAGCACGCGGAAAAATTCTGGCGGCTTAAGGCGAACAAACTTTGCACTGTAGGGCGATCGCTCTAAACATACCCGGTCAGTTGGCTCCACATAGCAACCAGCATTGCCATCTACCACCATCACCAGCGACTCAGGATTCGCTGAGGTGATCATCACAGGCTCCAAGTCTGGAAACACCAGCCCTCTAGAGGCCAGCGAATGGGGACAAATCGGAATCAGCTGCAGCACAGAAACGCCCGGGGCAATCACCGGACCGCCTGCCGACAGGGAATAGGCCGTCGATCCAGTCGGCGTCGAGACAATAATCCCGTCAGCGGCAATATCAACCGGCGCATGCTCGCCGACTTGAACTTCAAAATGGCACATGCTGGTCAGTGGCTGTCGCTGCATCACCAGTTCATTGAGACAGAGCGCCTCCCAAGACAGCTGGTCGTGGCTATACAGCCTGACCAGCACCATTGCCCGCTCTTCCAGGTGACAGTTACCCGCCAAGACCTGATCAATCGCATCATCGAGCTGGTTGAGATATATTTCGGTCAAAAATCCCATATGACCGGTATTCACAGCTAGTAGTGGAATCCCTTTCGGCGCAATTTGCCGAAAAGCCGACAGCACAGTTCCATCCCCCCCAAAGACAACCGCAAAGTCCATATCCTGATCAAAACCCGGCGGCACCAAGCTACTGACCGGCGTGTGGCAAACCGGCTTTCCTGGCTGCGAATAGCCCAAAATACCCGCAATGCCAGTCGTCATGCATACCTGATATTCCAGCGCGTTCAGCCGCTCACCCAGCCGCTTAGCAGCCGTTGCGGCCACTGGCTTAATGTCATTGTAGATAATGCCAACCTTAGGCACGGTGAGTCCTTGAGAAGGTATAAGAGTTAGCTTCTAGGCTACCGTCTTTGGCGATACCTTGAATAGAGGAGCAGGTGGTCACCATCGGTAGCGACAGCCTTATCAGCACATCAGCCCGTATCAAAACAGTTTCAAACGTATAGTTGACCGATGAAATACATCGCTCAACCCTCTATAAAAGATAAAGACGGAACAGTCCAAAGGTGAATCTATCAAGAGCAGCAATATGAAGAAACAATGCTCAACGCTATGTATCCCCGCCGTTTATCAGCCGTCTGTCAGTCGCCTATCAGTCGTTCATCACAAGCACCAAGCCCCGCGTGAGTTCTAGCCCCAACCTTCCTGCTACCACGGCCTACGTCCGTATTACCAATCAATCCTGGCACACAGGCACCATCGAAGGTGACGTGAGTGCCAACGAATTTGCCTGGCAGTTTTGCTGGCGCTTTCGAACCGGACACTTGGCTGTCGAGCCTTCGCTAGGGCGAGCACTGATCCAAGAGCCGCTTGGACGATTTCTAGAGCAGTTTGACTATCAGCTAGAGCCGGGTGGAGATTATTCTTTCACGATTCGAGCCGAGCTATAACCCTACGCTTAAAAGGCAGGCAACATATACAAAGAGAGAAGGTGAAAAGCCTAATCCTCACCGGAGAGCCGCTTCAAATATCGCTCTACTAGCAAAATAGCCACAATATCGTCGATGGGTCGAGGAATGCTGCGAAGACTCTGCGGCAGTAGCTTGCTGAGCCCCTTCGGAGGGTACATTTCCCAGTAGCGATCGCGCGCCTCCAGCGAACTATATCGTTCATCCACCAGCGTTATCCTAGGCGCATTGGGCAGATTGCTCAGCTCTTGCCGCCAGCGCTTAGCACCCGTCTGGTCGCCCATCACAATTGAGGAAATAGCATACTGCGCCCGCCAATCCCGGATCGTGCTGGCAACCGCCGACACCGGCACCACCCGATGCTCATGCAGCGCCCGGTCCAAGCCCACCACCGCCATGCCACACTTTTCACGGCCCGGGTCAAACCCTAGAAGCGCAGGCCCTGGAAACATCGACACAGAAGCGTTAGAAAAAGACACAAAAAATCCAGCTCAAAAAGGAAATCACAATATCAGACCAATCTACAGAGGCTAGACCGGCATACAACCTATCCTGCGCGAAACCAGGCTCCTGCACCAAACCAGGCTAAGTGAACCTATCAAAACACCATTGTTCATTTACTGAGAAAAAAACAAGATTTAAGACTTCGGGAAATAAAAGGATGATTTTTGCGCCATTCTTTGTTAAGAATACGACTTATCCAATCCTATTCCTCCACATTTGGAGTGCTATCTTGAAAGCAGTACATACGTACGCACTAAGTAGTGCGCCGCATGCGTGCACGTAAAAAGAGTTGAACTTTCAAACTTCAAATCCTTCGGAGGGTCTACCGATGTTCCTCTGCTGCCAGGCTTTACCGTCATTTCTGGCCCAAATGGTTCTGGCAAATCGAACATCTTAGACTCCCTGCTGTTTTGTCTTGGGTTGGCCAGCTCTCGCGGCATGCGCGCAGAGCGCCTGCCCGACTTGGTGAATCAAAATCAGGCCAAGCGTCGCGCCACCGTCGAAACAACCGTCACCGCTACATTCGACATTACTGACGTCGCAGACAGGTTAATTCGAGACGAAGAGGACGAAGACAAAGCCGACAACGCTCCGACAGCAGACTCACCGCAAGACAGTACATCTGAGAACAGTCAGCTTGAAAACGGCCAGCTTGAAAACGGCCAGCTTGAAAACAGGCCGCTCACGCCAGTAGAAGGCATCGAATCTGACACGGCAGGCGACTTTCAGCCACTGGCGCTAGAAGCCACTGATTTGGCAGCCATCAAAGACCGCCACCCCAGCAACGGTAACGGCAATAGCGGTAACGGCAGCAACGGCGATGGTCAGCTCGCCCAGAAGAATGGTCACGCTGGAAACAGCCACGCGCAGAATGGTCACGCGATCCATGAGTGGAAAGTTACTCGTAGGCTAAGGGTTACAGCTCAAGGCACCTACACCTCCAACTACTACATCAACGGAGAGCCCTGCACACTCAATCAGCTACATGAACAGCTACAGCGGTTTCGCATCTACCCCGAGGGCTATAACGTCGTTTTACAGGGGGACGTCACCAGCATCATTTCGATGAACGCCCGTGAACGGCGCGAAATTATCGACGAGCTGGCAGGTGTAGCCTCGTTTGACCGCAAAATCAACCAGGCCAAGTCTAAGCTAGACGTCGTGAAGGAACGAGAAGAGCGTTTTCGCATCGTTGAAACCGAGCTTACAGACCAGCTTGAGCGTCTCGACCAGGACCGTAAAAAGGCCGAAAAGTACAAGCAGCTCAAAGCGACCCTGCAAGAAAAGCAAAAGTGGGAAGGCGTCCTACAGTGGCGGGCTGAGCAGCAGCGGGCCGAGCAGCTCGCCGCGCAAATTACAGCAGGCCGTACAGAAGGCGAAGAAATTGAGCAAAAGATCGCCGCGCTCACGGCGCAGATGGAAAAAACGGCTGCCGAGCTCGCAGTCCTCAACGCCCAAGTGAAGGCCCTAGGGGAAGAGGAGTATCTGGCACTGCAGGCGAAGCTGGCAACCCAAGAAGCTGAGCTGCGTCAGCTAGAGCGTCAAGCAGCAGACTTAGCCAGCAGCACGCGGGAAATGGCTGAGCAGCTTGGCAGCCTGCAGTCCGGCCTGCAAACCCAAGAAACCGAGCTAGCGACTGCCAGCCAGCAGCTGAAGACGCTCACAGAAGAATCGCTCGCACAGATTAAGCAAGCGCGGGATGCAGCGATCGCCCAGCTCGAAGCCAAGCGAGAAGAAACCCATGCGATCGCTGGAAAATCTCAGGCCTGGGTCCAGCAGCAAACCGACCTACGCAAACAGATAGAAGCCAGCCAAGATGAGCTAGCTCCCCAGCGCTCAGAGCGCGTGCGTCTGCAAGAGCGCATTGCCCAGTTAGAAACCCAAATGAAATCCCAGCGAGAGGCACTCTCAGCACTCGAAACAGAGCTGTCTGCAGCTACGCTTAACCGCGCAGACAGCCCAGAAAATTCATCGTCTGACAATACAAACAGCAACCGGTTAGGCGCATCCGAAACCCACATCCAAACCCTGGCTCAGTCAGTCGCGGAGATTGAAGCCGAACTGCAAACCCAAACCCAAACGCTAAACCGGCTGCTGCAGGAGCAGCGGGATAAGCAGCGAGACCTCGACAAGCTAGAAGCCCAAGAGCAAGCTATCAAAGAATCCCAAGGCACCCAGGCTACAGAAGTACTCAAGCGCAGCGGCATCAAAGGGCTGTGCGGCATCGTAGCCGAGCTTGGCCAGGTGGATGCCACCTACCAGCTAGCGCTAGAAATTGCTGCAGGCGGACGCATGGGCTTCATGGTAGTCGAAGATGATCGCGTCGGTGCCCGCGCCATCGACCTGCTCAAGCAGCAGCGGGCCGGGCGGGCCACCTTCCTACCACTGAACAAAATTCGCGTCCCCAGCTTCAAGCCCATCGACAAGTGGAATCGACCCGACGGCTTTATCGACTACGCCGTCAATCTAATCACCTGCGATGACCGATACGCCGATGTTTTCGCTTTTGTCTTCGGCAGCACCGTCGTGTTCGAAAGCCTGGCTGAAGCCCGGCGAAACATGGGTAAATATCGCATCGTTACCCTCGACGGTGAAATTTTAGAAGCGAGCGGTGCCATGACCGGCGGTAGCCTGCGCAGACGCGGACGGCTCCACTTCGGGACGGTGGCCGCCGGAGAATCGCAAGAGGCCAAAGCACTGCGCGATCGCCTCGCCGAAATCAGCACCATCCTCATTCA
The DNA here is from genome assembly GCA_038523095.1 of Cyanobacteria bacterium J06626_6. Taxonomy (GTDB): domain Bacteria; phylum Cyanobacteriota; class Cyanobacteriia; order Phormidesmidales; family Phormidesmidaceae; genus Phormidesmis. The sequence goes on along the minus strand of JBCBJS010000014.1, from coordinate 83,700 downwards.
CTGCGAACAAAAGGTAAACCAGCTCACCCTCAAGGCCAAAAGTAAATCCAAAGAGCTGATCGAAGCCCGACAGCACCACCGCGAAGCCGAACTCAAAGCTACCCAGGCCGCCAGCGTCTGCAAAGGGATAGAGCAGCGTATCGGTCAGGCCAAAGCCCAGCTAGACCAAGCCGATACAGAATATGCTGCAGCCCAAAAGCGCCTTGCTGAAATAGAGGCAGCGCTACCGCTGCGCGAGCAAGCTCTCACCGACAAGCGAGCCGAGCTCTCCGCCCTAGAAGACTCCCAAACCCACAGCGAATGGCAAGCCGCTCAGAGCGCCGTGCGCGCCTACGAAACGCGGCTCAACGAACAGCAGCAGCGGCTGCGCGATGCTGAGAAGCAGCAGCAGGATCTCGCAGCACAGCAGCAGCGACTCCAGGAAAAAATGCAGCTGGGCAATGAGCACATCACCGCGCTGCGCCAAAGTCAGCAGCAGCAGCTTAATCAGCAGAGCGACATCGCCCAGCAGCAGCAGACCTTAAAAGAAGCGATCGCCCAGAGCCAGCAGGCGATCGCCATCCTCGACGACAAACTCAAACAGGAAAAAACCGCCCGAGATACCGTAGAGCGCCAGTACAAAACCGAACAAAACGAGCAGCAGCAAAACCAATGGCAGCTGCAGAGGCTGCAAGAGACTCAAACCCTCCGCCAGCAGCAGCTTCAGGCCCTACAGCAAACCATTGAGCAAAAAGCACAAGAGCTGCCCGATCCACTCCCCGAAATTCCTGAAGATCTCACCCTCGAAGACCTCAACAAATCACTCAAATCGCTGCAGCGCAGGCTAGAAGCCCTAGAGCCTGTAAATATGCTCGCCCTAGAAGAATACGAAAGAACCCTCGAGCGTCTCGAAGAACTCACCGAAAAACTCACCACCCTCGAAGAAGAGCGCACCGAACTGCTGCTGCGCATCGAAAACTTCACCACCCTGCGCAAAGAAGCCTTTCGCGAAGCCTTCGACGCCGTCAATACGAACTTTCAGACGATCTTCGCCGAACTCTCCGACGGCGATGGGCATCTCCAACTCGACGATGCCAACGACCCATTCAACGGTGGCCTCACCCTCGTTGCCCATCCCAAAGGCAAGCCAGTCCGCCGACTTGCCTCCATGTCCGGTGGTGAAAAATCCCTCACCGCCCTCAGCTTTATCTTCGCACTCCAGCGCTACCGGCCCTCTCCTTTCTACGCCTTCGACGAAGTCGACATGTTCCTCGATGGTGCCAATGTAGAACGTCTTTCCAAAATGATTCAGCAGCAGGCCAAGCTCGCCCAGTTCATCGTCGTCAGCCTGCGCCGCCCGATGATCGAAGCCGCCGAGCGCACCATTGGCGTCACCCAGGCAAGAGGCGCCTACACCCAGGTCCTCGGCATTAATTTGGCCAAGGCTACCTAGCACAGCGTCCGTTCTCACCACGTCACGTCACGCAGTCTGGGCAGTCTAGTTCGGCATTCCGCTCCAGCAAAGGGAAACCGATTCGATACAATAGACACCTAATAGGGTATAGTCCCTCAAGCTGCTGCACGCCCCAAAAAAATCTTCACGGCACCCTCCGAGGCAATTTCTGAACAGCCATGACTTTTGAACAGAGCCGACTCCGCGCTGACATCGTAGGCACCCAGGTCATTACCCGCAACACGGGTCGTCGGCTTGGCATGATCAGTCAGCTATGGGTCGATATGGACCGTCTAGAGGTGATTGCCGTAGGCCTACAGGAAAACGTACTCTCCAAAGTCATCGCCAACAATGAAAAAGTCATGCTGCTGACGGATATTCGCCAGATGGGCGACGTCATCTTAGTAGATGACGACACCGTCCTCGACGGTGAAATCAATATCAGTCCCTTCAGCAGCCTCGTCAATAGCGAAGTCATTACCGAATCCGGCGAAGTCCTAGGCCGAGTACGGGGATTTAAGTTCGACGTTATTACTGGCAAGCTAGAAACGCTGGTCGTCGCGTCCCTTGGCTTACCACAGATTCCTGACCAGGTCGTCAGCACCTACGAGCTACCCGTCGAAGAAATTGTCAGTACTGGCCCCGATCGCATCATTGTGTTCGAAGGCAGCGAGGAAAAGCTCGTTCAGCTCAGTGTGGGCTTGCTAGAGCGCCTAGGCCTAGGTACCCCCCCTTGGGAAAGAGGCCTAAGTGATGGCTATGTCATGCCCGTTTCAGCAGCGAACCAGCTGCCCTCAGGCATCAAAAATGAAGCTCGCCGCGAACAGAACCGTAGCAGACCCACCGTTGAAGAACGCTGGCGAGAAGAAGCTCCACCCCAGCAACAGGCGCAGCAGCCCCCGCAGAGACGGTCGCAGCCAAGCCCAAGACCCGCCCCGCCCGATCCAGTCATCGATCTGCCTGTAGAAGATGTCGATGTCACCGGTGATATTTGGGACGAATCGAACCAAGAAGAAGAGCTGATTGAGGCAAAGCCGCTCAATATTCCGAAGAAAAAAGTAATGGAATACGAAGAGGAAACTGACTACTAGGCGGCATGTCAAGAAAGAGCATAGGGGACATCAGTACCGTGGTTACGGAACCAGCTGAAACATTACAAACACTGTCGGTGATGGGGCTACCTGTGCACCAGAGCAAAGGCTATATCACCTGGCTCAACCAGCGAATCGCTCGCTGTCAGGGCACCCACGTGATCACCCTCAATGCTGAAATGTGTATGCAGGCTCAGGAAAACGAACAGCTCAACCAGTTCATTCGAAAAGCTGACCTCGTTGCACCAGATGGATCGGGTATTGAGCTGTATTTTCGGCTGCTGAAACAAAAATCTATCCAACGCTACCCAGGCATCGAACTTGCGGCTGATTTGTTAGAGAGCCTAGACGCTGGACAAAAAGTCGCCTTCTACGGCGGTAAGCCTGAAGTGATTACCGCAGCGGCAGCGGCTTGGGAAGCGCGATCGCCCCGCCTCAATCTGATTATTGTGCAGCACGGCTATGCCAAGGGCGATGAACTCAACGCATTCCTAGAGCGCCTCAAGCAGGAACAGCCCGACGTTATTTTCGTCGGTTTGGGCGTGCCGCGCCAAGAATTTTGGATTGCGCAGCACAGACACCTCTGCCCCAACGCTGTATGGATAGGCGTAGGCGGCAGCTACGACATTTGGTCCGGCGCTAAAGAACGTGCCCCGTTGTGGATGCGCAATATTCACCTAGAGTGGCTGTATCGGCTCTACCAGGAGCCCTGGCGCTGGCGACGAATGATGGCACTGCCCCATTTTGTATGGGCTTCTGCTTGGTATCGCTTCACGCGAGAGCGAACTAGTTAGCCAGCAAAAGCGGAGCAAGCAGCAGCGGCACGTATCAACACAGACAGTTAAAGCACAAGGAAATAGCGCATAGGATAGCAAAAGCAAATGAAGCGGCGTTGGTTTTTGGCAGGATTGACGATGTCTCTAGCAGGCGCGGGCTGTCGCTCTGCAAACGCACCCTATTCTGGTGACCCCTCTTCTGGGAAAGGCGATGGACCAGAAGCCTCAGAAGGGCCGCTGGCCAACGTCGTCCGCAATAGCAAAACTCTGGTCATGGCAACTGCGCCCAACTATCCGCCCTACCAACAGGTGGTTGATACGCCTGCGCTTGCCACCTCAGAGGAAGCAGCAGAAGGCGATAGCCAGGGTCCAAACATCATTGGCTTTGATATTGACCTAGCCGGGATGATTGCCGAGCGATTGGGCCGTCAGCTCACGATTGTCGATTTAGAATTTGGCGCACTCATACCGGCCTTGGTAAATGACGAAGTCGATATGGTGATGGCGGCAATGGAGCCAAACCGTAGCCGCAAACAGCGGGTCGATTTTTCCAACATTTACTATCGCAGTCAGCATGCGCTGATCTCTTTAGATGGGTACTTGCGATCGCGTGACCTCAGCTATCAGACCATCGGCATCCGTGCCGACAGCGTTCAGGCTCGCTACGCAAAAAACCTCACAGAATCCGTACCCGGCTTAGACATCGTCCCCTACGCAACCTTGGGAGGTGTCTTCGAAGCGCTAGACATCGGTGCCATTGAGGGCGCCATCGTTGAAGCCACCGTTGCCAGCACCTACCTCCGTCGCTACCCCGATTTTAAAGGCAACATCATCCCTAGCGAAAAAGCGACCGGCAGTGCGATCGCCCTCCCCAAAAACTCTCCCCTCCGCAAAGACATCAATGCCGCCCTCACCGATATCAAAGCCAGTGGCGAGATGGATCAGCTTATCAACCAGTGGTTTAGCTGAATAGGGTTCAGCTGAGTATGGCTTATTGGAGCGTTTGGGACCACTATTTGCGCTTTTTTTGAATGGGAATAATCAACGATTGATGATTTAGGGAATCTTAGGCACGGTGCGACAACTGCTGCCCGCAAGCTCCTTACTCATCGTCTTCATGATTTCGATCCCTTTCCCCAAAGGCAACGTTAGAAGTAACGCTCAAGCTGCGACCATTGCAGCTCCTCCTATCCAGCAGCCAGTCCAGCAACCGCGCCCCCATGCGTTTGACGAAGCCACCTGCAGCGCAGGCAGCCACGAGCCATCCGCTGCGCCCTCACCGATCATTGCACTCAGCCAAGTCAGCAAAACTTACGACAACGGCACCCCTGCCCTCATCAACATCAACCTCGCGCTCCAGAAAGGCGATTTTCTCTTCATCACAGGCCCGTCCGGCGCTGGCAAATCCACCCTTCTAAAAATGCTCTACGGACAAGAGCGGCCTACCCAGGGCCAAATCCACATCAACGGGCAAGACATTACCCAGCTGCGCGGCAATCAGCTGGCCATGCTCCGTCGCCGCATTGGCATTGTCTTTCAAGACTATAAGCTCATTCCGCGCCGCACCGTCGCAGAAAATGTCGCCTTTGTCCTCCACGCCCAGGGCTACAGCCGCAAAGAAATCAACCGTCGCCTGCCTGTCACCCTCAAAATGGTTGGCCTGCAAAACAAAGCCGACCGCTTCCCCTCGCAGCTCTCCGGCGGCGAACAGCAACGGGCCAGCATTGCCCGCGCCGTCGTTGGCACACCACCACTGCTGCTAGCAGACGAACCCACCGGCAACCTCGATGAGAACAATGCTCGCCAAGTCTTCAGCATTTTGCGCAAGCTCAACAAGATTGGCATTACCGTAGTGGTCACCACCCACAGTGAAATGATTGTGCGATCGCTTAACTACCCCGTCGTCCAGATTCGCGACAGCCGCCTCTACAACATTCGATAGGATAGCAAGGGATAGCATATGGAGTGCGATCGCACCTCATATACTGGAGACAGGTCGCTTTCACAGCAGCAAATGGACAGGCACATAGTTGAAACTACGTTGCAGGCCGATGGCACAGTCGTCCTAGACGATTTGCCATTTCAACCCGGCGAAACGGTAAAGATCACCGTCATCAAGCAAGTTCCCGACGACCAGCCTCTCTTAGACCAAGACAAACCTGAAAGTTGGGAGAACGCAAACCCTAGCTATTGGATCAGGGTCGCTGCCGAACGCATTTCACAATCATTCGACCCAGAGCAAATTATTCTGTTTGGCTCTCATGCAACAGACCGTGCAAATGCACACAGCGACATCGATCTCTTAGTCATTTTCAAAGAGATTGAAAACAAACATGAACAAGCAGGCGCTATTCGCCATTTGCTCTCAGACTTTCCCATAGCCAAGGACGTCATAGTAGCAACCGAACAAGACATCAAAAAGTACGGTAACCAAATAGGAACCGTTTTGAGACCTGCTCTGCAAGAAGGAAAAATCATCTATGAACGTCTCAGATGAAACGGCTGAAGCAGTATCCAATTGGATGTCTTATGCTCAGCTCGACCTGAAAGCTGCAGAAACCTTACTCCAAAAATCCCACAACTTTGCTAGCCAAGTTTGCTTCCATTCTCAGCAGTCTGCGGAAAAAGCAATAAAAGCGGCACTCATCTTTCTCGACATCGACTTCCCATTTATCCATGACCTCAACAAGCTAAGAAAGCTATTGCCGAAAGAATGGACATGCTACAAAGAAGAGAATTTAGACATGGACATGCTGTCAAACTGGGCAGTTCAAAGTCGTTACCCAGAATCTGCGAACCGCCCAACCGTTGGTCAAGCAATCACAGCCTTCGAAACAGCAGAAAGAATCATGGCATCGATTAAAGCGGATTTGAAACTGCGTGGATGGCCCTAAGCAAGTGGATGGCCCTAAGCAAGTGGATGGCCCTAAGCAAGTGGATGGCCCTAAGCAAACAGAAAGCAACCTTGACACCTTAGCAGCGCTAACCGTTAATTGCCTATCCGCCAACCGTCTCATCGCCCACAATAGACTTCATACTCTCCAGCGCCCCCGGAATACTTCGCGGGTCCAAAAACATTACTTTGCTGCTGTCGCTCTCTCCAATCTGACGGCCCATCGCCAAATACTCCTGCGCCAGCAAAAACTGCAGCGCTTCGCGGGCATTCGGGTCATTCTTAATCTTTTTCGCAATCACCTCTAGCGATTCTGACGTCGCCTGCGCTCGCAGTACCTGTTCCTGCCGTACGGCTTGGGCTCGCAGCACAATCGTCTTCTGGTCGGCCTGCGCATCCAGGATTGCCGCCTTCTGACGGGCCTCGGCATCCAATACTGCCGACTCTGCCCGGCCCCGCGCTGAATTGATCGCAGAATCGCGCTCGCCTTCAGAAGTTAAGACAGCCGCTCGCTTTTGCCGCTCGGCAGTCATCTGCAGCTCCATGGCATCCTGCACAGCCTTAGAAGGTGCAATATCTCTCAGCTCTACCCGCGTTACTTTCACACCCCAAGGGTCAGTAGAAATATCCAGCTCGCGTAGGAGCAGCTCATTGATTTCTGCCCTAGCGGTAAAAGTCTCATCGAGCTCCAGCTTGCCCATCTCAGCGCGAATCTGAGTGAGCACCAAATTCACCATTGCCGACTTCAGGTCTTCAACTCTGTAATAGGCCTTTTCCAAATCCACAATGCGCCAGTACACAACCGCATCTACGCTAATGGAGACATTGTCGCGGGTAATGCACTGCTGCGGCGGCACGTCGAGTACCTTTTCACGCACTGTCTCCTTGTATACCATCCGCTCTAAAAACGGCAGCGTAAAATTCAGCCCTGGCTTTAGCTTTTTACCGTTGTAGCGCCCTAAGGTTTCAACCAAAGCCTCATCGCTCTGATTGATAATTCGCACCGACTTAGAGGCAACGACTCCCCCGCCCAGGGCCATCACCAGTAGCAACACAGCAGGATTCATAAGACGATGACTCCAAATAACATCAAAAAATCAACTCCTCAACTAGCCCACAGCACTACTGAAAACTGCTAAGCGGAATCACAATTAATGTATTTCCCTTTCGCTCTACAACAAAAACTTCTTGGTCAGGACCGATGGACACCTGCTCGTCGTTACAGCGGGCTTGCCAGGAGTTACCTTCGTACATCACTCTACCCGCCTGCCCTGCCGGAATTGCCGTTGTCGTTCTAGCTTCCGTAGCTTCCCGGAGGGCAGGGGCCGTGCGATTGGGTATAAACCGTTTCAGCGCCCAAAAGGTAAACAAAGAGATCAGCATCCACAGTGCGATCTGATAGTTTAAGCTCGGCACAACAAAGGACAAGAGGGCCACTGCAAAGGCACTCACGCCCAGCGCCGACTCAATAAAGGCAGTTGGCAGTAGTAGCTCCATCAAGCAGAGAACTGCGCCGATAATCACCCACATCAAAGCAGAAGACATAAAACGAATATCCGAGCGATCGCGCTCAGCAAGTGTAAAGCATCTCTCTATAGACTAATTCAGCAAACTGCGAAGTGTTGCTGACCTAGAAATGGATCTTTACGCCCTCAATATCACCTCACCTATAAATTCTCACTTACAAACCACCTCACTTACAAACCACTCATAAAAACGACGAAAAACACAGCTAGCATGGTCACTGATTCGGCGATTGAGGTGCGAAAAACCACCGGATACAAGCAATTAGACGATATCTTTTACAGAATCTGATCAAATTTATTTGCACTAAATCCCTTTTCCCTTACCATAGACCTAATTTAAGGGCAAGACCCGTCAACAGTACGACACCTATATGAACGGCGAAGAGCGCAAATATCCCATCAGACAGTACGTTTGGGCCTTGGGACACGGCACCAACAAAATTCCGATTGGCGATCGCGTAGACAATCGCTATGAGGTCGTCGCCCCTTCAATCTGGCTCGACACACAGCCAGATCAGCCACCGAAGGTGCCAGACCAAGTACCCAGCTTTGCCCTGCCCTATCTCAAGGCCTACCCCTACCAGCTAAATCTGCCAGGCGTATACGGCATTTGTCACCAAGCCAGCGGAGAAGCCGTTCTGCTACTGAACAATGTGCCCGTTAGCCGCCAGGGTAAGCTGATGCCCGCAATCGCCAAGGCCTGGTCCGCAGCAACTGCCTTTCGCCAAGCCTACTGGCTATGGCAAATGATCAGTCTTTGGGAACCTCTTCAGAGCTTCGGCGCAGCTGCTAGTCTGCTCAAAAAGAGCAATATCCGAGTAGAAGCCTGGCGCGTCCGCTTGATTGGTCTTTCTGTTAAGCCCGCCAATCCCACATTGAAAGACCTAGCAGATACCTGGGAGACGGTGTACATGCCAGGCGCGCAGCCTTCTATCAAGCAGCTTATTCAATCGGTCTGCCAAGGCTTGCGATCGCCCGATGCAGACTTTGCCGCCATCAAAGAACAGGTCAACAGTCAGCTTCTGCTCGAAGCGGCCAACAAAACTGTAGAACTCCAGGTTGCAGGCGCTACCAGCACCGGGCCGCAACAGGCCCACAACGAAGACGCCTGCTATCCCAGCCGCTCCGAGCTAAAGCGCACGGGGACAGCAGACCTCCCTTTGCTGCCTCGTTTGGCGATTGTCTGTGACGGGGTAGGCGGTCATGAAGGGGGCGAAGTTGCCAGTCAGCGCGTGGTGCGATCGCTCCAGCTCCAGCTGCGCGGCCTCTTGGCAGAAGCCATGGAACAATCCAAAGCTATCCCGCCCAACGTCGTTATCGACCAGATCGAGGCCGCTATTCGGGTCGCCAACAACCTGATTGCCCAGCAAAACGACGAACAGGGCCGGGCCGACCGACAGCGGATGGGCACCACACTGGTCATGGCACTTGTTTTACCCCAGCGGGTTGAGACGCCAGCTGGCCCCACCGAGGTAAATGAACTGTATCTGACCCACATTGGCGATAGCCGCGCCTACTGGATTACCCCTGAATACTGCCAGCAGCTCACCGTCGACGACGACATTGCAGGCAGAGAGGTCAGCATGGGCAAGAGCTTCTATGCCACTGCAACGCAGCGTCCCGATGCCCACGCCCTTAGCCAAGCCGTTGGCGTTCGAGAATTTGAACAGATGACGCTTCACACCCAGCGCTTCCTCTTCGAATCTAGCGGCGTCTTGATGCTGTGCTCAGATGGCCTCAGTGACAACCACCAAGTAGAAGCCTCCTGGGCCAACTACATCGGCCTAATCGTTAAGCAAATTGTGCCGCTAGATGCCGCTGTAGAATCGTGGATAGAGCTTGCTAACCAAAAGAACGGCCATGACAATGTCGCAGTTGTTTTGATGCACGCCATTATGAACGATGAGGAAACCGACGCCGAAGCGCAGTTCGCAGTCTCTGCGGGGCGCAGCAAGACAGCCAGCCGCGAATTTGGCGGCAGTAGCGCGCTCATGACAGTGGGAGCTCGGACAGCAGGCAACAGAAGAGCAGCGAGCTTAGGCGCATATGAGGCAAATGCAGATAGAAGCTACGGTGGTGGAAATACCAGCGTTGCGACGCCCGTTGGCCTCACTCCCGCCTCTAGGGCTTTGCTATACGGCGAAGAAGACGATGACGATACCCCACTGACCCCCGAGGAATTAGAAGCGATTAACACCGATGCCGGAAACCACGAACCTAAGTCTCAAGGGCTGGTGACTACCCTACTAGCGCTGATAGTGGTCAGTGTCGTAGGTGTCGTGGGATGGCTTCTGTGGCGAACGTTTGAGCCTTTGCCCATCGAAGAAACGTTGCCACCTGCGCAAGAAGAAACGTCGGGCTTTCTATATGAAGGCGGGATTGATTAGGGCGGTCGCTGCTGTGAGAGAATGGCAGAAACCTGTTTGATATCTTCCATTATGAAAGTTGGCGATCGCGTCCGAATCAAAGCGCCCCTCATCCTGTTCAATCACCCCAAATATCGCAATAAAGCCCATAACGTAGAAGGCATGGAAGGGGTGATTGCCAACATTTTGACCGACTGGGAAGGCAGACCGATCAGCCCAAACTACACCATTGTCGCCGCCTTCGAGGTCGAAGGTGCAAAGCGACCTTTCAAAGCACACCTCCATGAAGACGAACTAGAGCTGATAGACTAGCTCAACTAGACTGCTGAGTCGGACGGATGAGCATGTCATTTACCTCCACATGAGCTGGCTGGCTCAAGGCGTAGGCAACGGCATCAGCAACGTCACCGGCCTGCAGCACGGGGAACTGGCTGTAGGTTTCTTCGGCTGCCTCAGCGCTCTGATGATATTTTTCGGCAAATTCTGTCTCTACAATCCCAGGACTCACCGAAGAGATACGAATGGCGCTGTTTTCTGCTCGCAGCTCTCGTCTGAGGGTTTCTCCTAGCGATCGCACCGCAAACTTAGTAGCAGAATAGATGCCTGCGATCGCAGGGACCCGGTGCCCAGACATTGAACTCACGTGCACAATATGACCCGAGTTCGCAGGCTTCATCAGGCCAATTGCCTCACGGGTACAAATGCACAGTGCCAATATATTGACCTCTAGCATTTCTCGCCAGGCCTCGCTGCGGCCAGTCATCAGTGGTTCTTTGTGACCCAGCCCGGCATTGTTTACCAGCACATCTAGGCGGCCCCACCTGTCTTGGACCGCACCAAAGAAGCGCAATATCTGCGCCTCATCTCGGAGGTCAACAGTCAGGGCGAGCACATCTACCCCCTGCGCTGCCAGCACTTTGGCAACACCTGCCAGCCGGTCCTCGCGGCGCGCACAAATCGCAACGTTGTAGCCCATGTTGGCTAACCGCAGAGCGATCGCTCTACCAATCCCGCTAGAAGCGCCAGTAATAGCTGCAACTGGTCTTCCTTCACCTCTTAGCTGAGTCTCAGAGTAGGGGTTAGGTTGTATATCTTTCACGGATGATTTTTATAGGAATTCTGCTTGGAAGACTATTTGAAATACTGAGGTGATGCTAGATTATATGAGAAGATTATTACAACCTTTTAAGCAATATTTCTGGAGAGGGATACAAATGGATATTCGTGTCGTACTAGTGCTGTCGCCTTTGCTCATCGCTGCAGGCTGGGCTGGCTTCAACATCTTTAGAGCTGCTTTGGTGCAGGTTCAAGATTTGCTCAATAAGAACAACGCCGTGTAGAAGGCGCTTGGCAGCTTTGCCAAGGTTGAAATAGAAATACCGTGTTAGGGCCCTAGGCAAGTGAGAAGCTTCACCTGCTTAGGGCCTTGGCGTAAAAAGACCTTGGTGCAAGAAAGCCAAATACCAGAAAGTCAAATGCCAGAAAGTCAAATACCAGAAAGTCAAATCGACTATCTACAGCGAGTTGCTGCGGTTACCTCTGCCCGCTCGTCTCTGCTGAAAGATCCAGTGCCTCTAGTGCAGGCATCAGCTGCTCAAAGGCAATTCCCCTGTGGCTGTAGCACTCCTTTTCGGCGTTGCTCATTTCCGCGAACGTCTTACCCTGAGACTGCACAAAGAAAATTGGGTCGTAGCCAAAGCCGCCCTCGCCCTGCCCTGCCGTCAAGATAGCCCCCGGGCAGCGTCCTTCCGTCTCCAAAGCAATTGTGCCATCCGGGCGAGCTAGGGCGATCGCACAGACAAATTCAGCCTGTCGGTCAGGCTCATCGCCAAGTTCTCTTAGCACCCGATTAATCCGGGCGGCGTCACTATCCCCATAGCGAGAAGAATAGACCCCCGGCGCACCATCTAAAGCTTTTACAGACAGACCAGAGTCATCTGCAATCGCCCATTGCTGAGTTGCGATCGCCACTTCAGACGCCTTCAGCCGGGCATTCTCCAGAAACGTTGTTCCCGTCTCCTCCACCTCAATCTCCTTGGGCTTCAGTGCCAGATCCCACGCCAGCGACTGAAGGTAATCTTTGAGTTCAGCCAGCTTGCCAGGATTACCCGTGGCAACGACAACAGTAGTCATAGAGCAAAACATCAGAGCAGCATAGACCTACCAATTGTATCGCTAGCCTGTCGCTGCATTTCAGCGCGCAGCGACCTTTTTTAGCGACCCGCCTCTTCGCAATTCAGGTAATATTCGCTACCAATTACCACTTAAAAATATTTTGATAATTTTCTCATCCTGAGTCCTTCTAGCCAGCACAGAAATACCGTCAACACGAATATTTCAGGATTTAGCGCTAAAAATGAGTAAATTTCCAAGGCTAGAAAAGCGTATTGTAAAGGAAGATTTCTGAATTTTTTCACCGTAAATACGGATACATGACCAGACTCAGTAGACGGCATTTTCTCGCCTACAGCTCAGCAGCAGCAGCTGGCACTAGCCTCCTTCTCAAAGCCTGCAGCACAAGCAGCAACAGCAGGAGCAACCTTGCCGCCTCAAATTCAAATTCGAGCCTTGAGCAACCAACAGCCTCAGAGACACCCACCGCGGAATCCAGCCACGATCACAGCGACATTAAAATCGGCCTACTGCATTCACTCAGCGGCGCCCTTGCCATTAGCGAAAGATCCATTATTGATGCCGAAAAACTAGCCATCCAAGAAATCAATGAAGCCGGTGGCTTACTAGGCAAGCAGCTGGTACCCGTTTTAGAAGATGGCGCATCGGACTGGCCAACCTTCGCAGAGAAAGCAGAGAAGCTGATTACCCAGTACCAGGCAGCAGCGCTTTTTGGCGGGTTTACCACAGCCAGCCGCAAAGCTATCCTACCCGTCGTCACCGCAAAAAATAAGCTGCTCTGGTACCCCGGTCCCTACGAGGGGCAAGAGTGCTCTAAACACATTTTCTACGCTGGGCCGACAGCCAATCAGCAAATAGAACCCGCCGTCAACTGGATGCTTGGTAACCGCGGCAAATCATTCTTCCTTGTCAGCAGCAACGAACGGACGACCCACGAAATTGTTCGCACAGTTCTAAAAGCAAACGGTGGCAAAATTGCGGGCGAAGCCTTTGTGCCCCTAGTCAGTGGCAAAATCCCCGACATGATGCCCGTCGTCAGCGATATCAAGCAGGCCTTACCCAAAGGCGGCATTGTCTTCAATAGTCTAGCTGGCAGCTATAACCGCACCTTCTTCAAAGAGCTCAAGAGCGCAGGGCTCTCAGCCTACCGATACTTAGTCATGTCAGTTCGCATCGGCGAAGAAGACGTCTTGCAGATTGGCAAGCACTTTCTCCAGGGGCACTACGCCACTTGGCGATACTTTCAAACGCTCGAGACGCCTGAAAATGAAGCCTGGGTCACAAAATTCAAGGGCACCTATGGCACAGATCGCGTCATCAGCGACCCGATGGAAAGCGCCTACACCATGGTTCACCTGTGGGCACAGTCGGTCCGACAGGCCAACTCACTCGACACCAGCGCCGTTCGCACAGCAGCCTACGGGCAAACCTTTCAAGCACCCGGCGGTACTGTCACTATTCAGCCCAATCACCACCTAACCAAGCCAGTTCATATTGGTAAAGTTCGCGAAGATGGCCTATTCGACATTCTCTGGACGGCCAACGCTGACATTGCACCCTATCCCTGGAGCCAGCGCCTGGAAGCGAGCGAAGGCTTTATCTGCGATTGGCAAGACCCCGAAAAAGGGGGAAAGCATTTAGTCTCGACATAACGACACGGTGGTGCCATAGCGCGCGATCGCCCGTCATTCGCACCGCAGTCGCACCGTACTCAAGAACATCTAAAGAAAGTCGAAATTTTTCGTTTCAAAATCCGGCTTTGTTACATAAGTGCTTGGAAGTCAGGGAAAACACTGATATTCTGTGCTCATCCGGCATCCTCTCAGAAAAAAATAATGAGCAATTCTTTTTTATGAGTCAGGTTCTTATGCAAAGTAAGGTTCTTGTGAGTGCTCATTATCTGGCCAAACAACCAGCCAGCTGATCTAAAGATGGTCTATAGGATACCCTACACTCCGTTTCATAAGGTGAATACCCATGGCTAACCGACAAGCAAGAGCCAGAGCAACAGGCTCTGTCAGCAGTTTCGCAAATGACTTCAAAGAATTTCTCCTACGTGGCAACGTCGTTGACCTAGCCGTTGCTGTTGTCTTAGGTGCAGCCTTTGGTGCTATCGTCACGTCCTTCATCGAAGACATCATTACACCTCTGCTACTCAACCCAGCGCTCACAGCCGCTGGCGTCGATGACATTGCGAACTTATCGGCAGGCGGCATCAAGTACGGTCTGTTTCTCTCAGCTATCATCAACTTTGTCGTCATTGGATTAGTGCTCTTCATGGTTATCCGCGCCTTCGAACGGATGAAGCGTGCTGACGAAGTCGATGCTGAGCCGACGCCTACAGAAAAGCTGGACGAAACTATGCAGCGCCTAAACGAGACCCTAGAGCGCAAGCTATAAGTTCAGGATGCCTTAAATCTTACAGCTAGTCCCCGCAGCGGAAGCCAACGGCTTTTACTACGGGGACTTTTTACTGATAAATTTACTGATAAAAACACCATCAGAACGCTTCAATCATCTTTAATCCGGGCAGCCCAGACTCTCACGCGTCTCTACGCCAGTCGTCGGATTGACGCCTTCTGCCCGCTCGCACATCCGCTTGACCTGTATGCGGTCGATAATTGAGTCCGAAAAGTCAGCGCCGGTAATCGTGGTATCGCTAAATGAACTGCTCGTTGCGATCGCCTCTACAAAGATCGAATTCGTCAAATCCGCCCCGTCAAATAGCACCCGGTCAGCAAACGTCTTCGTAAAGTCCGTATCCGACAAATCCGCCCGAATAAACGTCGCCTTTGTCAAAATCGTACCGCTCATGTCAGCGCCTTTAAAATTCGCATCCCGCGCATCTGCAGCCGCAAACGACGTTCCAGACAGATTCTTTCCCGAAAAATCTGCCCCAGCCTGGTTAGTGAGCGTGTAGTCCACCAGATTGTCATTTAGATTATTGCCCGCCCAGGCAGGTTCTACCGCCACATCCAACAGCGCCAGCAGCAATACAGAGCCGATGAGCAGTCCAAGCAAGCAAGTCGCCGTAGCTCGAAGAACGCCCTCTATCCCGCGCCGCAATCTTGCAAACCGTCCCATAAGTTTTAGCTCATTATTTCTATCACCCGATCATAAGGCCTAATTCGCCCCATCCGGCTATCCGTCAGTCAGCCGATTCGATGAGCTATTCAGTCAGTTACAGTCCCCATCGCCTTTACACGGTTCAAAAGCGGTATCGCCCTCCTAATCTTTCTGTAGCATCTCAGAAAAATCCAAATTTTCAGAAGCTAGCACCAGCACAGTCAGCGGGAGGCCATCAACTCTATCCTGCAGCGCCTGATAGTAGCCCGTAAAATCATCATCGGGCACCGCCAACCCCATAAACACCAGGTCAGCATTCGCCGATGAGGCTCGCAAAATTTTGTTGAAAGGCCGACCCTCAGCCAAAATAATTTCGGACCTCGCACCGATACGTAAGCTATTGGTCAGGCTCTCAATGTTGCCTTGAGCCGCCTGAGCCGCCGCCTCATCAGGGACGACCAGCTTCAGGCGAATATCCGCAGAGCGCCATTGCCAGCTCGTTCGCAGCAGATACGCCAAAATCAGCATCAGACCGCCATTGGACTGCAATCCGCCCCACCAAACATCAATCTGCCGTCTAATATCACGGCCATACATAGGCGGATTCAAAGAATCAATATCCTCTTCTGCGCTGTCTTCATCACGCACAATAATCACATTCCGCTTAGCATCGTGACACATCCGAATCGTGTTGCAATAGCGCTCAATACTATCTGGAGAAGGATCGTCCGAATCGCCCAAAAGAACGGTGTTGGGAACCAGCGGGCCAATGCCATAGGTTTCCAGTAGCTGCCGAGAGCCGACGTAGGGGTCATCAGCTGTAATAATTTTGGCAAACGCCTGAATACCCTTGCGGTCCAAATAATCTCGTAGGGTGGCTTCTGCCTTTTCCTGCTGGGCAATACTGCGAGAGCCGCTCGGCAAGATACCTGCGACCGTAATCAGTCCCCGGTTGTGCGTAAAAGCCCTGGCCATTTCGATTAGGTACCAGCGCCGTCTGGGCGACCCTGAGAGCACAAGCAAATGAGGCCGCCAGTTCTTAGGATCGGCGGTGTCGTCAATGTTGAGCAGCCCGGTGCGCACGATGGTCATCCACACGCCCTGACGGACATCTCCCCAGGTACTCTCTATCTGGCGGCGCTCCAGCCAGAAGTAGATCAGTCCCACAATAATCAGCGCCGAAATCGTCGCCAGCGGATTGATCAAAAACATCACGGCCATGCAGCCGAGAGCCCCGAGCACCGATAATGACCAGTGCACCTTGAACGTGGGCCGAAAAGAAGGACTCTGTAAAAAGCCCTCAGTGCCTGCTGCAATATTCAGCACCGTGTATGTCGTCAGAAAAAACATAGAGAGCACAGGGGCGATCGCATCCAAGCTCCCCATCATCACCACAGCCAGCACAATCCCCAGCGTAAACAGCGTCCCAAAACGAGGGTCGTCCGTTGGTCCATGTCCCTTACCCAGCCAGCGCAGGCTACTCGGCAAAATATTGTCCCTCGCTAGGGCCTGCAGAATTCTCGGCGCGCCCAGAATGCTGCCAATAGCGCTCGACAAAGTCGCACCCCAAACCCCCAGCACAATCGAATCAATAAATAGCTGCCCGCCCAGTGCAATCCGCTTCATCACCAGCAGGTCGGGGTTGAGCAACGCATCAGAAGCCGTCGGCGTTCGCATCACCAAAATGAAGGGAATCGCCATATAAATCACGTAGCCGACCCCCACTGCCGCCAGCGTCCCCCGAGGAATCGACCGGATCGGATCTTTCAAATCCCCCGACATATTTACACCAGACATGATGCCGGTCACCGCCGGGAAAAAGACTGCAAATACGGCCCAAAAGCCAACCCGCTCAATCTCAGCAGAGGCCGCATCGGAAGGTACGGGCGTCACATCGTGACCCAAGACCAAAGCCAGCAGCGAAAGTGCGATCGCCGCCATAATCACATACTGCGCTTTGATCGCAATATCGGCCGAGGTCAGCGCCAGTGCCGTTACTAGCACCGTCGTAATCAGCGCCACCAAGACAATCGACACCCCCGGAAAAATATTTTTGACGCTTTCTGCGAAGCCAATCGTGTAGAGAGCCACCGACAGCGCCTGAGCAAAGTAGAGTGGAATGCCTACGGCTCCCCCCGTTTCAATCCCCAGCGAACGGCTAATCATATAGTAGGCACCACCTGCTCGGACGACCTTATCAGTTGCGATCGCACTGATAGAAAGCGCCGTCAAAAACGTAATTGAGGTGGCAATCGTCACGATGATCATGGTTGGGATCAATCCCACCTGACCGACCACCCAGCCAAACCTCAGATACATAATGACGCCTAAAATCGTCAAAATAGAAGGCGTAAACACACCGCCAAACGTACCTAAACCAATAGCTTCGTCCTTATTTGGCAGCGTTGCAGCATCCGGAGAATTAGAAGTCATTAGTACTCAAAGTAGGCGTAAATAAATGGAGTGGCTCTGCACCGTTCTACAGTTTAGAAGGCTTTGCCCTAATCAGACAGGTATTGACACTACAGCACCCACGCCTCCCCACCGCACCTCCACACATGACTTCTCCCAATTCATCCAGCTCTTTGCCGCCTGCCTCACCACCCTCTTCACAGTGGCAGCGACTGCTCAAAAACGTCGGCACTTGGCAAGGCTCCTTCACCCGTTGCTCTCCCGAAGGGAAAGTCCTTTCAGAGACCCCCACAGAAGTGGAGCTATCACCCTACGATGGCGATCAGGCCATGCATCAGGAGGTCCGCCGCTATCCCGTAGGCGAACCCCCAAACATTCAAACCCTAGACTATCGCACCCTAAATCGGGCTACGCGCTTCTTTGAGAACGGGGCCTTTTCCCAGGGATCGCTACAGTGGGGACCCTACTCAACCTTCGGCGCAGAGCTCGGCCTAATCAAAGGCCACCGCCGACTTCGACTCGTTCAGCTATTCGACAATACCAGCGCCCTCAGTCAGCTCACCTTGATCAGAGAGCGCCTGAAAGAGTCATCAGCACCCGAACGCCCTCAGCTTCAGCCCTCTGACCTGCTGGGCAGATGGCGAGGCCACGCCACTACCCAATACGCCAACCTTAGTCCTGAGACCACTTGCACTACCCAGCTCACCCTTGAAGCCATCGGTACCGATCAGCTACGACAAACCCTGCTGTTCGCAGATAAGAGTCTCGAAGACAACCGTAATTTATCCATCAGCTCGACAGGCACTATCCAAGGACAGAAAATACTCTTTACACAGAGCGAGCCTCCCATCCAAGTCATTTGCTTGCCCGATGGCGCTGCTGCCACCGGACCGACTGCAATTGTGCCTAAGCAACCGCTCTTTTTAGAGGTCGGTTGGCTGCTCTCTCCGACCACCCGCCAGCGACTGATTCGCCGCTACGACGCTGCCGGTGCCTGGGAGAGCCTGACACTTGTCACCGAAGAAAAAGTCGCTGAAGCAAGCTGATTCACCGCTTCCAGTGGTAGCCCCATGACAATCTAAACCATTTAAATTAGGTGCGGAGGCAGCGATCGCACTTTCCGCAGCGCAGCGACTTCGCCTCCTGCGCAAACCCAAATGCTTCCAACAGCACTTGCCAGCGACAGCGCCGCGTAAACAGGTAGCGCTGCATCACCGCCACAGCCGACGACTTGCGCACAGCTTTCGCAGTCTCTTTCGCATGCAGTCGATAGGTAAACGGGTCTAGCCATTTCAGCTGCCCGTTGCGATGCAACAGCGCCAGAGCCTGGTCACCCTCCTTAGACTGCCGGCGTACATCGTCAATGTGACCTTCTTTTGGGATTTGCCCCGCCAGCTGCATCGCGGCCTGCTCCATCTGCTGCGCTTTCTGCTCAAAAAACTGCCAGCGCTGCCTATCCTCTGGCGCCAGCAATCCCGTGCGCTCACTCACCAGTGAAAGCGCAACCGCGCGCCTACCATCTCGCCCACCCCGCCCAACTTCCTGTACATACTCAGAAATCAAACTCGGCACTTCGTAATGGGCCACAAACCGGCAGTCTGGCTTGTTAATACCCATACCAAAGGCCGAAGTGCAGACCACAAACTGACAGTCCCCGGCAATCCATTGCGCCTCTATCTGGCGACGACGCGTAGCCGAAAGCCCGCCGTGATAGGCCTTCACCGAGTAACCCTTGATAGCAAACCACTGGGCCAAAGCCTCCGTCCCACGACGGGTGCGCGCATAAATCAGCCCTGAGTGCTTCCCCTGCCGCTGAATGAACCGAAGCAACGCCTGCTTCCGGCCTCGCGGCGTCCAAATCGTCTGCACAGCCAAATGCAAGTTACGCCGATACGGGTTGAGCCGGATTATTTGCGGGGATCGCAACTGCAGAACCGTGTGGAGAGCAGCCTGTGTCGTTGGATCAGCAGTGGCTGTGAAAGCAGCGATCGCAATCTTCGTCCCCTTAGGCTTCGTATCGAGCAGTGCCCCTCGCACCGTCCCTAGCCGCCGATAAGTCGGCCGAAAGCTGTCTCCCCACTGAGTCAGGCAGTGGGCCTCATCCAGCACCAGCGCATTGATTTTGACAGCTGGCTGAATGAGGACTTCCCAAACAGACTTACTCAAGAGCGTTTCAGGCGAGAGGTAGAGGAGGCGTAGCTGGTTTTGAGAGAGCGATCGCAACGTTTGCCACCGCTGACGCTTCGACAGTTCACTGTGCAAAGCCGCCGCCCGCAGTCGCTTCTCGCGTAGCTCCTGCACCTGATTTTCCATTAGCGCCACCAGCGGCGACACAACTAATGTCACACCCGATTCCATCAGCGCAGGCAATTGAAAACACACCGACTTACCGCCACCGGTTGGCATCACCACAATAATGTCCTGCTTATTCAGAATCGCCCTCGCAATCTCACCCTGCGGCGACCGAAAATCCTCGTACCCCCAAACCTGCCGAAAAGTCGCCCTCAGCCGATCAATATCTTGGGAAAAACTGGACATGTCAGCAGGGAATATGGCAAAGCCTTTTCTAACCTATCCTGCCCTTTTCGAATCAAGGTCTATAGCTACGCATTCGTACACCGCAAGCCAGCATGACAAGTCAACGCCTATGTTGGCGGATGTAATCCTTCTCGATCTCCTGTTCGTGCTCAGAAAGGTACTCTGCCAGGACACGGCCAAGATTCATTTCCGCACCAGGTAACTTAAGAGATTTCCGCTGCTCTAGATACTCTTTTGCTGCTTTTCCCAAATCCTCTTCCGGAGTTCTACCACGCCGAGACTGACGGGAAGCACTAACTTTAGATGCAAAAAGAGTATTAACGCCTACTAGTCCACAAGATAGTGCGGCAATTACAACAGCAATAACTTCCATCAGTTATGTTCCCTAGGCGTTAGCGCCATTAAGAATAATTACTTTAGAGAAAACGCTCATAAGCAATGCAAAAGCGAACAGACACAGCGACATTACGTTAGTCGGGATCAAAAATCTGTGAAAAATAGCCACCCTGTAAGCGAATCAGCCACTAATCGACCAATTCCCCGAAAACTGACTACTTAGATACAATCCAACATTGGATGTATATTTTAGTACACTGGCCATTTTTTCTGTTTAACAACGTTAGCACGCAGAGATGTGGGGCATTATATATCTTCTATGAGGGTTTTCATACGTGGCTACAAAAGCCTCGATTTACAGGCATTTCAGTGAATCCACCAATTGTGGAACAGACTCATTGTGGGACAGAAGATATGCTGCTCTTTGTTAAAAGCACTTGCAGACATGCGTTAGTCAACAACGTACCCCTTAGCGTTAAAAGCTAGATACGATAACTCTTTGAGGGAGTAATGCAGATCTAAATACCTCCGTGAGCTGTCAAAACACGGAGGTATTTGAACGCAAGCTTACAGCACTGTACTATCGGCCAAAATTACCGAGGTTGTAACCAACACCGACAGTTACACCAAAATCGGAATCATCAAACACGCTTAGGTTTGCCTGGGCGTTGAGCGTGAACCGGCTAGACAGAGGCACATCTGCGCCCGCTGACAGTAACAGGTTCAGGTCAGAATCGTCATCGCCATCGGAAAAAGAAGCACCGACACCGGCGTAGGGCACCACTCGAAAGCCACCGCTAGCATCCGCGCTCAGCCCGTTGAAATCGTAGGTGACCGGCACTAGAACGGCAAAGTCATCGCCAATTAGGACTGAAGGCCGAACCGCTAGCTGCTGAGTAATGCCAATTCTACTGATGACAGCAAAGGAAATATCATCTGCGAAGCCGAAATCAGCACCAATACCAACGAAGTTAGAGCTGCCTAAGCTCCCACGGGTACGGCGGCGGCTTTGGGCAATCTCTAAGCTTTCTCCATCTGTAGCAGGAAAAGTTAAGTCAGCGGCAGTTGGCGTCTGAGCAAGCTCTTCAGAAATGGCACTTTCTGTCGGATAGGTGACTTCGCTAGAGAGCTGCTCTGCGCTAGGCACTTCAATCAACGTAGCGTCTTCCTCGAATGTCAGGTCAAATCCTTCGTACTGAGTGGCCTCTAGCTCGTCAGCCGGAAAATCAACAGTATCTAGAGCTGTGACTGTGGCACTGGGGTCGACAACATCTGTATTCACCTGAGCGTGGACAGGTACCTGAACGGCAGCTGCCATAAGTGACACACCAATCAGGCTAGATAGTGTTTTGCAATAAGACATGTGTAAAAGTAACTCCTCTAAAAATCGCAGCGAATCGTGCAACCTTATTTGTACCTGAAGGTTACCCGCAATTACATCAACTTATTTGCATATAAAGAGAAAAATTACTGATTTTGCTGATGCGATCGCACACCAGCTACCCAGCGCTTAAAAACAGCCTTCTCCCAGCACTTATGCTATTTTTCTGCGATCTCTACTGCATTCTATCGATGGTTCTATACTGAATCGCCTCTGCCACATGCTGAGTTGCAATCTCGGGGGCAGCATCCAGGTCAGCAATCGTACGGGCAACCTTCAAAATACGGTCCGTCGCCCTAGCCGATAGTCCCAGCTTGCGAACAGCCCCTTCAATCAAGCTTCGCGTCGCTTCGTCAAACTGACACCACTCGCGAATGTGCCGACTTTCCATATCCGCATTGCACTGCAGAGCAGGCGCTTGAGCAAACCGAGTCTGCGCCCTCTGTCGAGCTGCTTCCACCCGCATTCGCACTGCACACGAATCTTCACCATCAGGCTGACGAGTTACCTCTTCAGGCTTCAGCCGCCCCACCACTACCTGCAAATCAATTCGATCCATCAGCGGACCTGATAGCTTCGCCCAGTACTGCTCCCGGTGGCGCGGCGTGCAGGTACAGGGCTGCACCGAATCACCAAAGTACCCGCAGGGGCAAGGGTTCGTACTCGACACTAGCGTAAACTGCGCCGGAAATTCTACCGATTGGCGAGTTCGCGTGATGGTGACTTTGCCATCTTCCAAAGGCTGCCGCAAAAATTCGAGCACGCTGCGCTTAAATTCTGTCAGCTCATCTAGAAACAAAACACCCCGGTGAGCTAAGGAAATTTCACCCGGCTTCGGAAAGCTGCCGCCACCCACTAAAGAAGGACCAGAGGCTGAGTGGTGAGGCGTCCGAAAGGGACGTTGATTTACGAGGTGTCCTTTCTCCTTTAGCAAACCTGCAACAGAGTGAATTTGAGTCACTTCCAACGCCTCGGCAAAGGTCAACGGCGGCAGAATACCAGGCAGCCGCTGAGCCAGCATCGTTTTACCGCTTCCAGGCGGACCGATCAAGCACAAATTGTGTCCGCCAGCCGCCGCAATTTCCAGAGCGCGCCGCGCCTGGGATTGACCTTTTATATCTTTTAGGTCCAGTACAGGAGCTGGCGATCGCAGCAGGTTCTCCGACGCATTTGCCGTCACCGGCTGAACGTTCTTCGGACACTCCAAAAAATCGACCACATCGCTTAAGTGGTCGAACCCGTAAACCTCTAAATTGGGAACGACAGCTGCTTCGTAGGCGTTGACAGCCGGTAGCACCACCCCCTTCAAACCCAGTCGCCGGGCGGCAGCAGCGATCGCCACCACCCCTGCCACAGGTCTCAACGTCCCATCTAAGGACATCTCCCCTAAGAATAAATAGTCATCTAACAGCGCGTGAGACACCGACTCCGAAGCCGCTAAAATGCCAATCGCAATCGGCAAATCGTATACCGGGCCCTCCTTGCGCACATCTGCCGGGGTGAGATTAATCACCACCTTACGCATCGGAAAAGCAAAGCCCGAATTCTTCAGCGCAGCCCGCACCCGCTCCCGCGACTCTTGCACAGCGGTATCTGGCAATCCCACAACCACCACTCCTGGCAGTCCGCCAGAGAGGTCCACCTCCACACCCACCTTTAGCGCGTCAATCCCAATCAGCGAAGCACTCCAAATTCTTGCCAGCATGGTGCGTCAATTTCCTGTCATCAAGCGCCGTTGCTCTATCGTGCCCTGGGCATAGGGATTGCGCTCAAGCTGTAATACCGTTTCTAGTTTTTGAATGCCTTGATCCTACGATTGACTTAAACCTGAGTCGTTACGTTTGATGGCGGCTCCAGCCAGTGATGCGCCCCTGTTCGGACTGTTGACGAATGGGGACGATGTCGTATTTATCAAAGTCAACCGAAGTACACCCAGAAAGTATGCGCTGTCCCGTGTGTTTTCACTCTATGCGGTGTCAGAAGACACAGGAGAAGGGATCCGCGTGCTACAGCGTCTGGATCAGGAAGTGCTATCTGACGAACATAAAAACAGATAGGCTTAAAGCTCTCTCGGGATACAGGCAAAGAGCGTTAACTAGGCGATAAGTTGGAACAGATAGGATACACTTTTGCCTAGACTGTGCAGAGTGGTCATCTGGTTCACGCAATTGGACCCTGCGACTGCATTCACGGGTTACCTCTGTTGGATTCCAATAGGCCCTACCATCGCTTTTCAGCTACGCTGTCTCAACTATTACACCATGCTCAGGCTATCTAGAAGACGCGACTCAAAAACGACAGTCACCATTCGCGAGCGGCAGATAGAGGATGACCGAATGCGAGATGTAGAGCTGCTCTTGGAGAGCTTGTTCTTGAGAGAAGAGGTGACGCTGCGGTTAATTTTGGACTGTCTGTATGATGTAGGGTCCATTAATATGGTGAACTGCCGGGTGCGATCGCGCCCACTCAACTACCTCATGAAAGCGATCGCAAGATACTCAAAGCCCATCTTTCGGCCCTTCATGCTGCGCTGGACGCGAAAAAACTGCCCCCACATGATTGCAGACTGGCTGCACAGCCAGGTGAAATTTTCACCCGGCGAAGTTTTGCTGCCAGAGATCGTAAGTTCGGACGATACCTCACCCAGCGACCAATCTCCGAATATTCAGCCACCAGACGCTCGGCGATAAGCGATAGAAGCGGTAAGCGATAGACATGATAGAGTTTGAGGCGAAGGATAGTCCCACAGACTGTGACTGAATCTGAGAGTTCTACAGCTTCAAGCGACAAAAGCATGGCTACTGTAGACGTATCTGCCCAAAGAGAGAGAAAGCTGACGTGAGCTCAATCAAGATTCCAATCTTAGACCTCAAGCCTCAATATCAATCGATAAAGTCAGATATTCAGGCTGCTGTGAATCAAGTCTTAGAGTCCGGTCAATTTATCTTGGGTCCGACCGTCAAACAGTTTGAGACAGAAGCCGCTGCGTACCTCGGCGTAAAGCATGCCATTGGCGTCAATTCTGGAACAGATGCCTTAGTCATCAGCCTGCGATCGCTAGGTATCGGCCCCGGTGATGAAGTCATCACAACTTGCTTCAGCTTTTTTGCCACCGCAGAATCGATTAGCAATGTCGGTGCAAAGCCTGTTTTTGCAGATATCCAGGCAGGCAGCTTCAACCTTGATCCCAGCTTACTCAAAGCTGCCATCACGCCAAAGACGAAAGCCGTTATGCCCGTGCATCTGTATGGCAACCCGGCAGCCATGGCTCAAATCTTAGACATTGCCGCAGAGCACGATCTCAAAGTCATTGAAGACTGCGCACAGTCATTTGGTGCAGTTTACAAGGGCGATTGCTTTGGCTGCGAGCAGTCATGCAGCGAATCGATTCGCAACCCGCTATTAGGTCAAAGAACGGGCGCCATGGGCGATGTTGCGGCCTTTTCGTTTTTTCCGACTAAGAATCTAGGTGCCTACGGCGACGGTGGACTGATCACCACCAATGACGACCGGATTGCAGAGCTGGCCATGATGCTCAGAGGCCACGGCGCCAAACAGCGATACCACAACGAAATGCTTGGATACAACTCCAGACTGGATGCCCTGCAGGCGGCTATTCTAAGCGTTAAGCTGCCCTACATAGACAGATGGAATCAGCAGAGAAGGCAGGTGGCAGAAACATACTCACGCCTACTAAACGGCGTCGAGGGCGTCATCACGCCTCAGATCTCCGATGGTCACGTCTTTCATCAGTACACGGTGCGCATTTTAGATGGACAGCGCGATCGCGTCAAGCAGTCACTGGCAGAGGCCGGTATTGGTGCAATGATTTACTACCCCTTCCCCCAAGACAGACTACCTATCTACAGCGGCCAATACTCTGCCAATCCCGTAAGTGATGCACTTGGGCAAGAAGTTCTCAGTCTGCCCATTTGGCCAGAACTCAGCGAAGAAAACAGTAAGCTGGTCGCCAAAACACTCATAGACAGCCTGTAGACGGCTACACCTTGACACTTGAGAGTTAGAGCCGCCCTAGAAGCAAGCTTAGTAGACGTAAGTCTCAGTAGAAATACGCTGCTACTGAGGCTGCATAAAAAATAATTCGGTGGATGTCGCCTTCTCAGAGCAAACACAAGCGGACTAGGCTGAACCTGCTTTCTCCGAGTAGTTCAGCTCATGATGACACTTAAGTCTATCCGTCGCTTGGTGTTGGGGGCTTCTATCCTATATATTACGCAGGCTGGCTTGAGCTTCAAAGTGGCCCGTGCACAGCCGCTGCCTTCAGAATCTATCTCATTTTCCCTGCTGCCTTTAGAAACGAGATACCTAGAAGACGCATCAGCAACCACACCGTTAGATATCGTCGCTGAGACCGTCAATACCCAGTTTGCCGAAGCGCAGGCAGCGGCAGCGGTCCAGGCAGAAGTCGGCGTCCTTCAGTTTGAAGATATTCCATTGCTCGGCGATATGATCACCGAGACAGGTGAGCTCAATATGAGCTTAAACCTACCCGTTTCAATCAGCGTAGGCAGCGTTCTAGGCTCCTATGGCATCGTCATTCATCAAGAGTTCGACATAGGTCAGCTGGGCAGTTCGCCCGACACCATCGCACCCATTAACCGATAAGCCGATAAAATGGGGCTGCTTTATCAAACGCTGCACGCAGCAAAAGTCAGCCCATGAGTGAAGAGACCATCTTCAGTAAAATCATCCGCCGAGAAATTCCTGCCGATATCGTCTACGAAGACGACTTGTGCCTAGGGTTCAGAGACATCACGCCACAGGCGCCTGCCCACATCCTGGTTATTCCTAAAAAGCCAATTCCAAAGCTTTCAGAGGCTTCACCTGAAGACAAGGCGCTACTGGGCCATTTACTGTTCACGGTGAGTGAAATCGCCCGCGAGCAGAAGCTTGATAACGGCTATCGCGTCGTGATCAACACCGGAGAAGAAGGCGGGCAGACGGTCTTCCACTTACACCTGCATCTCTTAGGTGGACGCGGACTAGGGTGGCCACCAGGCTAGGGCTGAATCGTTCGAAGCCTTGTTTTTAACCGTTAGTTGAAGCAGCCTAGTAAGCGCGCTGCGCTAGGGACACTATTCGTCGATGCGCTCTAACTGCCAGAGAATTTGGTTTCCCTCGCGGCGAATGCGAGAAACAGTCCAGTTTCGCCAGGCCCAATAGTCACCGCGACTTGTTACTGCGCTAGCATTCACATCCATGAGGTCGGCAAGTTCAGCGCTAGTAATCAAATAGCCTTGCTTAGCCAGCTCGTCGGTGACTTTTAGCGTCTCTAAGGCGTTTTTGAGGCGGTCTATTCTAGGGACTTCTTGATAGGTATTGCTTTTTGAGAGGGTGGAGGTTGCCATGTCCTGGGATTCTTCCTCAGCGTTCTTCTCGTAGAATCTTAGCGCTGGTGACCCAGATGGTTCCTGTGCAGTGCCAGTATTTATTTCTGGCGTATCTAGTGACCTCTCTCTATGATAGGCGGCTAACCCATTGGTTTTTTCGCTGGTTTTCCCAACGGCTTTCGCCCCATTTGTTCTCTGTTTGAGAGAGATAGGTTGGGCGTGAGAATAGGCTCTAGCAATTTCATCGCAGCGTTCGTTTCCCGGATTTCCAGCATGGCCGCGCACATAACGCCAGTCAACCTTTAGCTGCTCAGACTGAAGAGCTTGAGTCAGCGCATCGAGCTGCTGCCAGAGGTCTTTGTTGAGCACGGGCTTGCCAGCAGAGGTCTTCCAGCCCTTTCGCTTCCATCCTTTTATCCACTTGGTAATGCCGTTTTTGAGATATTCACTATCGGTATGAAGGGCAATAGGGTCGCTATCAGGGTCCGTGGTCTCTGCTGCTTTTACAAACTCCAGTGCCGCGATCGCAGCCTGCATTTCCATCCGATTGTTAGTAGTATCAGTATCCCGTCCGCCGAGCTCATGGACCTGGCCATCGTCAAATTCTATGCGAGTACCCCAGCCGCCTGGACCGGGATTACCCGAACAAGCGCCATCAGTGTAGATATTGGTGATAGTTGGCACGGTGAAGGTTGCGCTCCATGTAGAAAATATCGGCCATCTCTAGCCGAAAGGTAGCTTAGCGCGAATATATTCACGGCGCATCTGAGCGATCGCATCAATTGAAATACCCTGAGGACACACAGCTTGGCACTCCCCATAGTTCGAGCAATCGCCAAACCCTTCTGCCGTCATCTGCTGGGTCATCTTCACCACCCGCTCTTTCCGCTCGGGATGCCCTTGGGCCAGCAGCGCGAGATGGGAGATTTTGGCAGCTGTAAAGAGAGAGGCTGAGGCATTGGGGCAAGCCGCCACGCAGGCACCACAGCTAATACAAGTCGCATAGTCAAAAGCTTTGTCCGCATCGGGCTTATTGACGAGGACGGCATTTGCATCTGGGGCCGCGCCCGTCTTGACCGATACGTAGCCACCCGCAGCCACAATCCGGTCAAATGCCGAGCGGTCAACCACCAAGTCCTTCACCATGGGGAACGCTGTGGCTCGCCAGGGCTCCACTGCAACCGTGTCGCCATCTTCAAAGTTGCGCATATACAGCTGGCAAACGGCTGTCTTCTTTTGAGGTCCATGGGCCTGACCATTGATCATCATGCCGCAAGAGCCGCAGATACCCTCCCGGCAGTCATGATCAAATTCAACCGGCGATTCACCCCGAGCAATCAGCTGCTCATTGAGCATGTCCAACACTTCTAAAAAAGACAGATCGGGCTGTACATGCTCTACTGTGTACCGTTCAAAACCACCGTCCGCATAAGGGCTTTCCTGACGCCATATTTCCAAATGAATTTTCATCTTCTAAATAAAATCAATGAGTAAGGTGATTGTCGTTAAGGGCTGTCGGATAAGCTGCCGTTTATTTGCAACAGCTATTGACAGAGCCGGTTTACAGCGCCTATTTGTAAGACCGCTGCGTGAGCCTAACATTTTCAAAGGTGAGGGTTTCGCTCACTAGCTCGTGCGATCGCTCATCCCCTTGATACTTCCAGGCTGCCACGGTTGAATACTGTTCGTCCCTGCGCTGCGCTTCACCATCGGCAGTTTGATACTCTTCCCGGAAGTGACTACCGCAAGATTCTTCTCGGGCAAGGGCATCCTGTGCCATCAGCTCACCTAGCTCCATAAAGTCAGCTACTCGACCTGCAAACTCCAGATTTTTGTTCAGAGTTGTCGCTTCGCCTGGCACCCGCAAATTCTGCCAAAATTCTGCCCGCAGCGATCGCACCGCCTCTATCGTTTGCTTCAGCCCTACCCTGTTTCGGCTCATACCCACCCCATTCCAGATCAAATGGCCCAGCTGCCGGTGGAAATCTAGCACTGTTTTCTCACCTTTAATGCTCAGTAGCTTCAGCGTTCTAGCTCGCGCAGAGGCCTCTGCCTCAGCAAACGCATCGTGGTCGGTGTCGACGGTCGCTATATCCGTGGTGGCAATGTAGTTGCTCAGCGTATACGGAATGATGAAATAGCCGTCGGCCAGACCCTGCATCAGAGCGCTGGCCCCCAGCCGATTGGCACCGTGGTCAGAGAAGTTCGCCTCACCCAGTACAAACAAGCCAGGAATCGTGCTCATGAGGTGATAGTCCACCCAAAGCCCGCCCATGGTGTAGTGAACCGCCGGGTATATGCGCATGGGCACCGCATAAGGGTCTTCGCCGGTAATGCGCTGATACATGTCAAATAGATTCCCGTAGCGGGCAGCAATCGTGTCCTTGCCTTGGGCGGCGATCGCATCACGAAAATCGAGATATACAGCCAGGCCAGTCTTTCCAGCCCCGCGCCCTTCATCGATCACCTGCTTGGCATTGCGAGAAGCCACATCCCGCGGCACCAAATTGCCGAACGTGGGGTAGCGCGTCTCCAAATAATAATCGCGCTCGGCTTCAGGAATATCCTGCGGCTTACGCTCATCATGAGCCGCCTTGGGCACCCAGACTCGGCCATCATTGCGCAGGCTCTCGCTCATCAGCGTCAGCTTCGACTGAAATTCGCTCGCCACCGGAATGCAGGTCGGATGAATCTGCGTAAAGCATGGGTTGGCAAACAGCGCCCCCCGCTTGTGGGCTCGCCAGGCTGCCGTCACGTTCGAATTCTTTCCATTGGTAGAAAGATAATACACATTGCCATAGCCGCCGGTCGCCAGCACCACCGCATCTCCCACGTGGCGCTCAAACTCACCCGTGAGCAAGTTGCGCACGACAATGCCCCTCGCCTGACCCGCCACCACCACCAAATCCAGCAGCTCCCTTCTGGGAAATAGCGAAATCTGCCCCGCTGCCACCTGGCGCATCATGGCCCCATAAGCCCCCAGCAATAGCTGCTGCCCCGTCTGCCCCCGCGCATAAAAAGTCCGGGAGACCTGCGCTCCCCCAAAAGAGCGATTGGTTAGCAAACCGCTATATTCGCGGGCAAACGGCACTCCCTGAGCCACACACTGGTCGATAATCTGATTGCTGATCTGAGCCAGGCGGTACACATTCGCCTCGCGGGAGCGATAGTCACCGCCCTTGATCGTGTCATAGAACAACCGCCAGACACTATCGCCATCGTTTGGATAGTTTTTTGCCGCATTGATACCGCCTTGAGCTGCAATGCTGTGTGCCCGCCGAGGTGAATCTTGAATGCAGAAGCTCTTAACTTTGTATCCCTGTTCTGCCAGGGTCGCTGCGGCTGAAGCACCGGCTAGACCAGTCCCTACCACGAGGACGGTGTGCTTGGTTTTATTCGCCGGGTTCACCAGCTTGCAGTGGTCTTTGAAGTAGCCCCACTTCTCAGTGAGCGGCACCGGTGGAATGCGAGGGTCTAGTGTCATAAAACGTACTGAATCAATCTGAATTAATTAGCCAATAAATCCGAAATAGATAGCCAGCGGCAACCCAATGAAGCCAATGGCGATCGCACCCCCGAATACCGCACTTGCAGCAAATAAGCGAGGCTTCGTTTCCACTCCCAGCGATTGCAGCGCACTCCAGATGCCATGTCGCAAATGCAATCCTAACAAGCTCAAAATCACCACATAGCCAGCGGTATAGCTAGGCTTTCTGAAGGTCTCAAATACGAGCCGAGCTAAGTCGCGATCGCCCGACCCAGGAAGTATGTACGTCTTGCCAAACTTAAAGGTCGCCAAATGAACAACCAAAAATAGGCCCAGCAGTAGCCCCGAGAAAATCATGGTGCGAGACGCCAAAGTCTGGCGGCTAGGCTCACCGGCGCTAGCATAGTGTGCGTAGGCAATCGAACGGGCCTGTCGCTTACCCAGGTAAATATTGACTGCAGTGGCAGCATGAACACTCACTGCAGCAATTAATAACAGTTCGACTAGTGCAAGCAGCGGACCTGAGCCTTCAATAAACCGTGCCAGCTGGTTGTAGGCTGCTGGACTCACGAAAAGCACTAGATTGCCAAAGAGATGAACCACAACGAAGAGTATCAGCGTCAGCCCCGTCACCCCAGTCAGCAGCTTTTTACCGATGGGCGACTGTATGAAGCTACCGGTAGGAGGTGGACTGGTAGGCGAGTCGGCAGACGTACCGCCGCTTGGCTGCGGTGAACTAGGAATCAAGACCATGTGGCATTTTCAATAAATCCGTCCTTCCATTTAAACCTAAAACTGCCTGGGATGTGGCCATTTCCACATCCCAGGCAGTTGAACAGCTTAAAGATTTAAGCTGACTGAATTAAAGACCTCATTAGTCCTCAATTTTGACAGAAACAATTTTGTCGCCCTTAGCGATCGTATTCACCACATCCATATCCTCGGTTTTTCCAAAGACAGTGTGAATACCATCGAGGTGAGGCTGAGACCCATGGCAGATGAAAAACTGACTGCCGCCTGTGTTTTTACCGGCGTGGGCCATCGATAAGCTACCTGCCTCGTGCTTATTGGGATTGATTTCGCAGTTTATCTGGTACCCAGGACCGCCCGTTCCTGTGCCATTGGGACATCCGCCCTGAATCATGAAGTTGGGAATCACGCGGTGAAAATTGAGCCCATCATAGAAGCCTTCCTTCGAAAGCTTCACAAAGTTAGCAACCGTGTTGGGCGCGTCTTGTTCAAACAAATCAAGGTTGATAGTCCCCTTGTCTGTCTCCATAATTGCACGGGTCATACAGTCTTCCTATAACAGTAGCGGTTGTCACTCGTCATTCTATATCGTTGTTTGTAGCGTTGATCGGCCCTATCGCGTAGGCTGCTCTTCCAACTCGCGCCGATAGGCACTCTCAATGACCGACAGCCGGGTTTCGAACTCCATTTCTGCCAGATCGCCCTGCAGAATTTGCTCGTCCTGATAGAACTCTATTTTTTCTGCAAGCTGCCGCTCGTAATCTGACTGCAGCTGATCGGTCGCTGCCCTTAGCCGAATTTCATGCTCACTTTCTAACTGCTGAAGACGACGCTGATTGTTCTGCAGGGCGCTCAGCAGTCTTTCAACTCGCTGTCTTAGCAGCCAGTAGATAATGCCAGCCGCCAAAACACCAATACAAAGTCCAATAAAGAGACCAATAATCAAAGCTCAATGGCTCCAGATACGTAGGGTCGATAAATCTAATAGGTTTGTCAGGATTATGCCTTACTAATGAGTCCTTTGCGAGAGGGGGACGGCCCCAAAATGTAGTCGGGTGGCTTTTTGCAACAGACCATTAGGAATTGTTACAGAAAGGGCCCCGGACAATCACAGATATCTGCACATTAGCGAGTCCAAAACGGTAACGAAAATGGCTGTTTTCAATGGCTTTATCTATACAAAGCGTTGGTGGCGGGCCAAACGGTAGGCGGCTGGCTTTTCAGTAAGATAGTTAGGAGAAGTGATCACGACACTATGAGGACGAGAGCTTTTGAGTAATCCCCTAAAAGTAGCGGCTGGAAAAACAGTCGCACAAACCCCCGACTCCACGCTACCAGCCGCAGAAGTAGAGCAAGAAACGCCCATCCTTCCCGACGCTGATGACGAGTTCAAGGCACCTGTAGATGAAGCTGCAAAAGCATTGGCACTGGCAATCGCAGGAGCTGCTGATGATCGTAAAGCTGGCAACATTACAATTTTGCAGACAGGGGACATCTCATACTTGGCGGATTATTTTGTCATTGTGACGGGCTTCTCGAACGTGCAGGTAAGAGCGATCGCTAACACCATCGAAGCGACCGTCGCAGAAAAGTTCGACCGACAGCCCCTGAGAACCGAGGGCATGAGCGAAGGGCGTTGGGTACTCAAAGATTACGGTGAAGTGATTGTCCACATCTTCATGCCCTCCGACCGGGAGTACTACGATTTAGAAGCATTTTGGGGGCATGCCGAGCGGATTGCATTCGTCCCGACTTCGCTGAATGGTTAGCCTTTAGCCACGCTAGCTAGGACAGCTATCCGCAGTGTGGGTGCACCGCCAAGCTGCAGCGTGACGACAAGCCAAGTCGGGCTGGACGTAAGCGGCTAAGAATAGAGGCTTAGGCATGGATTCGCGCTTGTCCGAAAAAACACATAAGATAACAAAGGCGGCACGCGACCACCTGTAAGACCATCTTTAAAGTGATGAACGGCGATATCAAAAAGAGTTCCTTCAGTTCCCGCTGCCCGGTTCCAGCCGATCAGATTCCCATCAAGGAATATGAGAGCATGGGCGAGTCATGGTTCTATAGCTGGGGTGCCCGTGACTTGCGCGGCTTTATTGTGCCTATCGTGAGCCTGTGGCTGGTGAGCTGGCTTGTAGTCGGTCCGATGGCCGCTGTCAGCTTCGTCCCGGCCAAAGTACCTCCAAAATTTATCATCAGTGCATCCTTGGGTGCTTTACTCCTGCCGACACTGGCACTCGTACAGCTATATACTGGCTGGCGGCACGTGTGTGATCGCCTAGCGCAGCAGGCCGTTGCCTATGAAGAATCGGGCTGGTACGACGGCCAAGTCTGGGAAAAGCCAGAAGATGTCTTTAACCGCGATCGCCTCATTGCCGACTATCAGGTAAAGCCCATTCTCCATCGCCTGCAAAAAACTTTCGCCATCATCTGCGGAATGCTGGCCTTTAGCTTGGTGACCTGGCAATTTGTCTAGCGCTATACCTTTCATTCCCCCTGAAATATCATGAATAGGGTCACTCGTTCTTCTGCCGCCCTGCTAGAAATTCAGCTGCTGCGCGAAGGCATCGTCGAATCGACGCATCAAGCCCATGCAGTGGTCTGCGATGAGCGTGGCCGAGTGCTTGCCAGCGCAGGCGACGCGGAAATTGGCAGCTTCATTCGCTCCAGCCTCAAGCCCTTTCAAGCGCTGTCGGTCACATCCACAGGCACCCTCGACCATTTCCACCTCACCGAAAAAGACCTAGCCATCATGTGCGGTTCGCACAAAGGCACCACTGAGCAAGCCAGGCAAGCCTTCAATATTCTCTGGCGATGCGATGTAGAACCAGCAGCGCTACAGTGCCCGACCCCCAGCGGAAAAAATACGCCCCTAGCCCACAACTGTTCGGGCAAGCATGCAGGTATGCTCGCCGTCTGTAAAAAGCGTGGGTGGTCTTTAGACGGGTATTTGCAGCGATCGCACCCCGTACAAAAGCTGATTATCGCTAAGCTCTCTGAGCTACTGGGTATGCCCGCCGATGAATTTATCTGCGCCCACGACGACTGCGGCGTACCCACCTACCTCATGCAGCTCAGCCAAATGGCAACCCTATATGCCAAGCTCGCATCGGGGAAAAGCTTAGAAATGGAGCGTATCTCTAGGGCAATGACCAGCTATCCAGGCATGGTGTCTGGCCCGGAGGGGTTCGACACACAGCTCATGGAGCTTAGCGAAGGAACGCTGGTGAGCAAGTCTGGCGCAGAAGGCATTCAATGTATCGGTCGCGTCGGTGAGGGAATGGGTATCGCCATCAAAGCAATCGATGGCTCCAAGCGAGCAAAATACGCAACAGCGGTGTACTTACTCAAGCAGTTTGGCTGGATCACCCCAGATGTTTCAGAAATTCTATCTGAGAAATTTATGCAGCCGGGTAAATACACCAGACTAGATGTCGTCGGAGAAATGTCGCTCATATAGACCTCAAAAGGAGGCAGCCAGCCCAGACTTCAGCCCAGACTTCAGCAAAGAGCACCCTAGGAAATCGGTCCCTGGTAAACAGGGCTTCAACGAAAAGCGAGAATGGGTAAGACTTGCTGTAGTGATTAGGCTTACTAAAGTTTCTCTGAAAGAAAGACACACAACTGAGGTGTAACCCGCTATACTTGTTAGGCACTGATTCAAGTGTCTTCATCGCGGGGTAGAGCAGTCTGGTAGCTCGTCGGGCTCATAACCCGAAGGTCCATGGTTCAAATCCATGCCCCGCCACCAAAAAGACCATCTATAAAGCCCCTGAAGGAAATCCTTCAGGGGCTTTATAGATGGTCACCTTAGAGATAACGCATACGCATCAGCGCAGCACAGTACCCGTAAAAGGAAGTGTAAAAACACTGTAAACGCCACTCACATGATGTAGCCATAGGCACTACAGGATTGACCAGCTGATGTAATAAATGTGACTAAGCCATAGGTATAATGGCGGCAACACCTTAGACGGCAGTTTTATGGTGCATAGTGCCTCTCTACCCAACCGCAAAACAAAGCTAGATACAGCACTCAATTCGCCCGCCCAGCTCCCTGGGAGCGCCAACATTGATTTTAGTCTGGCGCTCAGAGGCATTGTCATAGTCGCAGTTTTACTCAACCACTATGTCGATCACTTCATGACAATGGATGGTCACGACATCGCAAATACGATGGTGTCCGTCTTTTTTGTGCTGAGTGGATACGGTATTTCGGCATCACTGCGCAGAAAGATGGGGGAAGGCTTTTCTGCCAATGCGATACTTGCTTTTTACCAAGTGCGGATGGCCAAGATATTTCCCCTGTTATGGGTTGCTCTGTTTCTAGAAGCGCTGGTGACAAGTCAGGTCTTTGCCTTTGCTAACTTTTTAGGCTACAAGCTGACAGAGCACTACTGGTTTATTTCTTCACTGTTAGAGTGCTACCTGCTCAGTCCATTTCTATATGTGGCGCTGAAATATAGAAATAACATAGCTTTAGGGCTCATGACAGTCTTATTCCTTTTGTCTAACTATGCAGTAGGGCTAAATCCTGCACTCAAAACAGTGCTCATGAATTTTCACCTGACGGGTTTTCCATACCTGGAGCTGTACCTAATCAACATTTGTTTGTTTTTCTTGGGAATGTATTTTCATCGGATATGGCATGTGCGCCAGCTCTCTAATTTGTGGAACAATGCGCAGGCAGCCTCTAGCCAGTCAGACAGTGTACAAGCCTCTCAGACAAACCATCTCCAATTGAATTTGTGGAATAGAATTGCGGTGCCTGATTGGGCTACTCGCGCCATCCAAGGCGCTGCAGAAAATCCGTCTGTTGCGTTTATTCTGCTCCTAGCAATTTCTTTAACTTACATTCTTCTGGCACGTTTTTTCTTACCGTCACTACCATTTCTAGGCGGTCCCATTCTGCTATCTGCTTTATCTATCTATGCCTTGAGCGTGCAGCGTTCACCCACATTTTGGCTGAGTAATGCATTTATCTACGCGGGACGGCATTCTCTCGCCATATACCTGTTACACATGCCTTATTATTACTTCCTTGAAAGAATAAACGTTATCAAGATGGACTCGTTAACTAGTTTTGTTGTGTCTACTTTGCTGCTTCCTCTATTTTTTGCAACAGCTTTAATCATAGAAAAATTCTCAAATGCACTATCTAACCGACTTATTAGCGCTCGGTTGTAGGGATTCTGATCCATTCGATTTATGATCTTGTTAAGCGCAGGGCGTGTCATCAGTTAAGCCAAATTACAGAAGCCGCAAGATAGGAAGGCTCAGTACTAGTGTCATCGATTATAGTCTCACGCTTTTAATCGTTGGATGCGATTATCCAAAGCTGAGTCATCGACTGCGCCGTACGCTGAGTCTCCGCTATTTAGGGCAACCTAATTATGGACAGTCGAAGAACAGACTCATTGACGCCGTTGCACCTATCAACGCCCATAGATAAAGCCATAGAAGCTGTTAGTTCCGCTGGCTCTAACAGCTTCATTATTGTGGACTTTGATGAAACTTTATTCCTCCGAAATTCGACACAAGAATATCTAGGGTCTATCTATCCTCAGCCTGTCGGCAAACTTTTTTTGTCTGTTATCAAGAAGATCAGTCCCTGGCGTTGGTTTCCAGAAAAGTTTCGCGATCGCGACGTTTCCCAGGACTGGTTCTTAGTCGTCGCATCTACCATCGTGTTTCCATGGACACCCTTGGTTTGGCGATGGCGAGTTCGCCAACTCGCGCAGGACTACTGCAATCCGCTACTGGCTCAGGCAATCGATGGAAATCCAAATGCACATATCGTTATTGCCACCTTAGGGTTCCATATCATCGTCGCACCGTTAGTTGCTGCGCTGCCAATGTCTGCAGTAGACCGATCCGGCTTTCAGCTCATTGCCTGCCGTTTTTGGCGTGGTGCGGTCGATCGAGCGGACGGCAAGCTATCGATGGTGACAGCTGCGCTAGGTGCTCGCTCAATCGCTCGCTCAGTCGTGGTCACAGACAGCCCAAAAGATACGCCATTACTTACCGCCGTTGCAACACCATGCTTTCTAACATGGCCAGGCGCTAGCTATATTCCAGCGATGTCCAATATTTATTTACCGCTGCTCTATTCTGAAAAAGTAAAGCATCCTGGAAAAGACCACTTCATCCGCCGCGTACTGATGTGGCATTGGAGCGTATCGATCATCGCCTACAGCGCACTTAGCCCTCACCCCATTACCAGTGCGATCGCTCTTTTTCTGCTAATTCTGAGCTACTGGTGCGTATACGAAATTGGCTACCAGGAAAACGACCTCGTTGGCGAACAGCTAGAAATTCGCCCTACGCTCTCTGAAAACTACGCAAGCTACAAAACGCGCCTCAATCTAAAGACACCCTGGCCTTGGTGCTGGGCGATCGCGTTCACCATACCAGGCTGCTTTTTACTAGCTATTAGCCGCATAGCAGAACCCCTCGCATTCAAAGACATCGCGATAAATGGCTTTGGGTCTACTGGCCTATGGTTGGGCGTCACCAAAGATATCGGCCTGTGGATAATATTTCTCATGGCCATCCGGCTCTCGTTTTGGACTTACAACCAGTTCGATGAAAAGTCCCGGCTGTGGATTTATCTATTTCTGCAAACTCAGCGGCTGTTTGGCTTCAGCTTGTTGATAGCGACCAATGCGGTAGGCTTTATCCTCCTGATGTCTCTGGCGATCGCCCGCTGGATGCAATACTGCATTTACAGATGTGGGGGCGATCGCTGGCAGTTTCCGGTAGATGTTGCCTATCTCTTCCTATTTACCACGCTACTGTCAGGCCTCGCCCTTTCCCATCCTAACCCCAGCAGCTTGTGGACCTGGCAAACCGCCATCGCCTGTGGATTTTGCGGCCTCAAGGCCTTCCGAAAGACCTCAAAGGTCCTAACAAACTTTCGGATTCTAGGAACTCAACGCAAGCCTACGACATCTTCTGCGACTGATCAGGAACTGTCCTCAAGAAAACAGAAGCACCGCTAGCCAGCTCACCAACGGCCCTAG
This sequence comes from Cyanobacteria bacterium J06626_6, assembly GCA_038523095.1. Taxonomy (GTDB): domain Bacteria; phylum Cyanobacteriota; class Cyanobacteriia; order Phormidesmidales; family Phormidesmidaceae; genus Phormidesmis. The sequence goes on along the minus strand of JBCBJS010000014.1, from coordinate 45,137 downwards.
GGCAAGCGCAGGTAAAAATGAGGCAATTCGAATCTTACTGACCTCTAATAAATTTAAACCTAGGCCTAAAATGATAACGCCACCCATGCCTGTCACAAGCAAAATGCTAGGGTTGGTCGTCGGGTCGGGGATGCGCTGGGAGAGACTACCGGCCAAGAGTGACAGCCCTCCCTGATAGACAATGACCGGCACGATAGAAAACCCAACACCAATGCCATAAGTCCCCGTCAGCGCAATAGAAACTAGCCCATCCATCGTGCCTTTGACCACCAGAATAGTACCATCGCCCAGCAGTCCGTTGTTGAGACTGCCCAGGATGGCCATAGGGCCAATGCAAAACAACAGGCTAGCTGCAACAAATCCCTCCGTGAAGCGGTTTCCACCTCGAAAGCGCCTTTTCAACCAGTCTCCGACAGCCACCAAACGCGCTTCAATCTCCCACCATTCACCCAACAAACCGCCTATCGCCAGTGATAACAGCGCCAGAATCACGCCGTCAATTCCGCCTACCCCTGCCCGTGACAGGGCACCTGCCATCGAAATGCCAATGTAGAGCGTCATCAACCCGACAGCTTGTGTAAAGATAGATTGCATCTTGGGAGAAAGGCGGTTTTGCAGCAACAGCCCACTACCGGTACCCAACAAAACCAGCACAACGTTGATCCAGGTGCCGCTAGTTTTTGCCCAAAGAGTCAGCATCATAAGCTAGGGAAACAGAGGAAAACAAACATGTCATCGGTCAGCTTGATCAGCGCAAAAACTTACGAAATAAACGCGCTATCTGACTATTTATCAGAGTTATTAGCGCCCCTAGGTGGCATGAAGCAATTTGTAAATCCAGGTGATCGCGTCCTCCTCAAGCCAAACCTACTCACCGGATCAAAGCCGACTAAAGAATGCACTACCCGGCCTGAGCTGGTGTACTGCGTAGCCAAAATGGTCCAAGCCGCCGGTGGCAAACCTTTCTTAGGCGATAGCCCGGCCTTCGGAAGTGCCCGAGGCGTAGCAAAAGCCAATGGGCTCCTGCCCTGGGCGCAAAAAGCTGACCTGCCCATTGTAGAAATGCATGGCAAGCGATACGCCATAGACAACAGCGAATTCGATAATTTCTTACTATCCAAAGAAGCGATGGATGCCGATGTGGTTATCAACTTGCCAAAGGTGAAGTCCCACGTACAGCTCACCGTCACTTTGGGTGTAAAAAACCTATTTGGCTGCGTGCCTGGAAAGATGAAGGCTTGGTGGCACATGGAAGCAGGCAAGGATCGTCAGCGATTCGGGACGATGCTCGTGGAAACCGCTAGGGCCATCTCACCAGAGCTGACGATTATTGATGGGATTATTGGTCACGAAGGGAATGGCCCTAGCGGAGGAGAGCCCAGGCTTCTAGGCGTGCTGGGTGCATCAGCTGATGTCTTCGCATTAGATAGAGCCATGGTTGATATTTTGGCTATTGGCCCCGAGCAGGTACCAACCCTTGTAGAATCCCAGCGGCTGGGCTTATGCCCCGATTTGGCCGACATTGAATTTCCCCAGCTTCAGCCCAGTGAGCTACGCATGCCAAACTGGCGGCTTCCAGAACAACTCATCCCCATAGACTTCGGCGCGCCGCGCGTGCTGCGCTCAACCTTCAAACATCTATACATTCGATTCATCAAAGAGCCGATCTCAGCATACGCAGCCCGCTAACCTTCGATTTCATCTTGCCGATATGTCTCTGATAAACGGGTCTAAATTGACAAGCTTAGCCTTTTAGCCTAGGGTTAACGTCCTTCGCCATGCCTTTGAACTCAGACAGGCTAGGTCCTGGCGTTCGACGACGGGTACGAATAGGCGTCATTAAATAATCAGTGGAGAAGGTCTGCGGCCCGCCCACGATATTGCCATCACTGTCTACCTGTTGTCCCTTAGATTCAGCAGCGATCGCAGCCACAATCAGATCTTCTGCAGAAGGCTTCGCAGGCGCGGCAGGCTGAGGCACATTTTCAGTCGCTTTTTCTGGGGCAGCTTCTACATGCTTCGCAGCAACCTGCTTGCCCTTCGGGGCTTTCTTTCTAGATACTTTTTTAGCTTTTTTGTCGTTCTTCTTGGCAGGTGCCACCGACTGAACCTTCTCGCTCACGTTTTCTGCGGCGACTTTAGTGGTCTCAGCAGCCTCAGCAGCGGTCGCTTTTGTCTTCTGAGCAACTTCTTTAGAAGTCTCTTTCGCAGTCTTCGTAACCGTCTCAACGGCGCTTGCAACTGACGCTTTCACCGCTTCAACGCTCTCTTCAGCAGCGTCATCTAGCTCTAAAAAATACTTTTCTTTGCCAACGCCAAGGGTCTTACCAATCGTTTCGAATATCCCACCAATCATGGCAATTCCACCAGTTATAAATCCAATGAGCTTTAGCCGTCTGCAAGTCAGCGCTGGCTCTTTCTAATTATTGATTTTGTTCGTTATTGAGCGCAAGACAGCGTTACGTCTATTTACAAAAGGACACATTGCAAAAGTCATGTCCTAATCTTTACGCCCCCATTGAGAACGTTCTCAATGGGGGCGTAAAGATTAGGCGTCAAGAACGCCCTCGTAAATGACTATCAATGCACCAGGGCATCTCAAGGGGCATCTCAAGGGAAATTTCAACGCACCCCAACCAGCGGGCTAATTCACCTAATCCGCAGCAGAGATCAGCTCTCGCTTGCTCTCTGTCTTCGAGGAGGTCACAGCGATCTTGCCATCTTCAGCAACATCGACGACCGCGGTATCGCCATCCTGAATCCGTCCAGAGAGAATCTCTTCAGCCAGACTATCCTCTAGCAGACGCATGATTGCTCGGCGTAACGGCCTAGCACCATAGCTCGGGTTGTAGCCCTCTTCTACAAGTCGATCCTTGAACTTTTCAGTTACTTCTAGGGTAATGCCCTGCTCTTCTAGACGGCTGAAGACTTCCTTGAGCAAAATGACCGAAATCTCCTTGACCTCATCCTTAGTGAGCTGACGGAAGACAATGATCTCGTCGAGTCGGTTCAAGAACTCAGGGCGGAAGTACTGCTTGAGTTCTTCGTTGACCAGGGAACGAATGCGGTTGTACTGCGATTCTGCCTGGTCGGCTTCCAGCTCGAAGCCGAGGCCGCCGCCACCTTTTTCGATCACCTTAGAACCAATGTTCGACGTGAGAATCAGCAGTGTGTTCTTGAAATCTACCGTGCGGCCCTTGGCATCGGTCAGGCGACCATCCTCCAAGATCTGCAGCAGCATATTGAAGACATCCGGGTGGGCTTTCTCAATTTCGTCGAATAGTACGACAGTATAAGGGCGACGCCGAACCGCTTCTGTCAGCTGACCGCCCTCGTTATAGCCGACGTAGCCGGGCGGTGAACCAATCAGCTTGGAGACCGTATGGCGCTCCATAAATTCAGACATGTCAAGACGAATCATTGCCTCTTCCGCCCCGAAGAAGTAGGTTGCCAGAGACTTGGCTAGCTCAGTTTTACCTACGCCGGTTGGGCCTGAGAACACAAAGCTAGCGATGGGTCGGTTAGGATTTTTAAGCCCCACCCGGGCACGGCGAATCGCTCTAGAAATGGCCTTGACCGCTTCATCTTGACCGATCAGGCGCTGATGAAGCACATCTTCCATGTGCAGCAGCTTTTCAGACTCAGACTCAGTCAGCTTATTGACTGGGACACCTGTCCAAGAAGCCACAATGTGGGCGATGTCCTCTTCTGTCACCTTTGGAGAATCTTCCTTGGTGCTCTCGGCATCTTCTGACTTTTTGGTTTGGGCGATGTTGCGGATTTCGGTCTTGATTTCCATCTCGCGATCGCGCAGTTCACCCGCCTTATCAAAGTCTTGGGAGCGAACGGCATTGTCCTTATCTTTTAGGACTTGGCGCAGCTCCTTATCGAGTTCTTTGGCAGCAGGTGGCAGCTGAGAATTCAGCAGGCGGACCCGGGAACCTGCTTCATCGATTAGGTCAATGGCCTTGTCTGGCAGATAGCGGTCCGAGATGTAGCGGTCTGAAAGCTTGGCTGCAGCATCTAGGGCCTCATCCAAAATTCTCAGCTTGTGGTGCTGCTCGTAGCGATCGCGCAGCCCATGCAGGATCTCAATTGTCTCATCGACGCTAGGTTCACCCACCATCACTGGCTGAAAACGACGCTCAAGGGCAGCGTCCCTTTCGATGTGCTTGCGATACTCATCCAACGTGGTCGCACCAATACACTGCAGCTCCCCTCTGGCCAGCGCTGGCTTCAAGATATTTGCAGCATCGATAGCACCTTCCGCCGCGCCTGCGCCAATCAGCGTATGAACTTCATCAATCACCAGGATGACGTTCGCAGCTGCGCGAATCTCGTCCATGATCTTCTTTAGACGCTCTTCAAATTCGCCTCGGTACTTGGTACCTGCAACGAGCAAACCAATATCTAGCGTAACGACGCGCTTATCTTCCAAAATATCAGGGACATCGTTATTGCCAATGCGCTGGGCGAGGCCTTCTGCGATCGCGGTCTTACCCACCCCGGGCTCACCAATCAGAACCGGATTGTTCTTAGTTCTACGGCCCAGTATCTGAATGACGCGCTCAATCTCTTTCTGACGACCGACAACGGGGTCAAGCTTGCCCTCTGAAGCCATCTGGGTCAGGTTTGCCCCAAATTCATCGAGCGTCGGGGTCTTCGTACGCCCTTGACTGCTGCTGCCACCAGAGACTTCAGCCGTCTCGCCCAGCATGCGAATGACCTGAGTGCGCACCTTAGAAAGGTCAACGCCCAAATTCTCTAAGACGCGAGCAGCAACACCTTCACCCTCGCGAATAAGGCCCAATAGTAAGTGTTCTGTACCAATATAGTTGTGCCCTAGCTGGCGAGCTTCCTCTAGCGACAGCTCGAGAACGCGCTTAGCCCTAGGCGTAAATGGGATTTCAACGGCAACGAAGCCAGAACCTCGGCCAATAATTTTTTCGACCTCTATACGAGCGTCCTTAAGATTAACCCCCATGGATTTTAAGACTTTTGCAGCGACTCCGGTGCCTTCACCAATGAGTCCTAGAAGAATTTGCTCGGTGCCAACAAAATTGTGACCAAGGCGACGAGCCTCTTCCTGAGCAAGCATGATGACCTTAATGGCCTTTTCTGTAAAGCGTTCAAACATGGCGGTTTTCCATCACCTGCTGCGGTCGGGTTACTGCTGATTCTAACACAGCAAAATTTCGGAGAGAGGGGGCGGTGTTCACTACTCACAGAGGAAATCACGCTATTCTCTAACGGAAAAATGTAGATCTTAAAAATCAACTGCTCAAAGGTTCTTTTTAGGTGAGAAAAGCGATCAAAAGAACAGAATTTAAAACAGGTATCGATTAAAAGTAAATGTTACCTCTGAAGAACCCGTTCATTTTTCTCTCGTCCGGCTTTCGTCTCCAGCCTTCGGTATAAAAGGCATCTGGCGATTCTCGGTAATGTCGAATCCTCGCCCCACTAACCGAGAACTGGAGGGATGCGGTTTTTGCGAATTGTCTATGAGGGTTTTGCAAAGAATTTGTACTTTTCAGTGGCCAGCAGGTGCGCAATCGAACCCTGACGGCACTGAGTGAGCTGCTTCAAGCAGTTTTCCTCCTGCAGTCCGCTTCGCCAAAGAATGCATGCATTTTCACCATCTGAGTAGTAGCGCTTACGCTCACCAGCGACCTTGAACTGAAACTTTCTGTAAAGTTGGAGCGCCCGCACGTTCGAAGCGCGCACTTCGAGGGTGGCCCGAGTAAGCCCGCGCTGCCTACCACAGAGCAACAGTTCGCTCAGGAGTAGCTGACCTAGCTTTTGGCCCTGCTGAGCAGGCTCTACTGCAAGGGTCGTGATGTGGGCTTCCTCGAGAATGGCCCATAGGCAGGCTGTGCCCAGCAGCAAAATATGCGGCGACTGGTGCGGCAGGGGTTGTCGTGAGACCTGTGTCGATAAATCTGGAGCAGGTTCCCTGGCGGCTAGGGCTTCTGTCACCTCTTGGGGAGACTTGGCCATACGCTGCTCAATAGCACCGGCAGTGGAGGCACTGACTAAAACCAGCAGATCGCTTTGATCGCTATCGAGCTCTCGCTGGTAGCCAGAGCGGGTCCACAAGCCGCCCAGACACCGCTGGTCTAGAGCCAGCACGGCCGGAATGTCAGCTTCTACCAGCGGCAGGCAGGCAAGGTAAGGCAGTGACAAAGACAATGAACATCGGGTCCTTAAGCCGTCGGTAACACTATAGAACGGCGGCCAACTGTACACTGAATATTACCCATGAACATGACTGAGCTAAAAAGCGTTGTCGGATTAAGCTAACTCGTTCCTCTCATGGCGCTTCGCCTGTCAAGCTCTATTCGCAAACCTCTACTTCACATTTTCCCACGCCCTATGGTTTCCACTGTCTCAGCTGCACCTCAGGATTCGAGCACCCAAGCCTCAAGCCTGCAATACATAGCGGCAGTTACCGCTGACACCTCACCCAACCAGACCTTACTACCACTGACAGCAGCCGTTAATGAAAAGGACCATCTGGTCGTGGGCGGGTGCGACGTGGTGGACCTAGTCGAACAGTTTGGATCGCCGCTCTATATATTAGATGAGCAGACGCTGCGGACGGCCTGCCAGCAATACAAACAAGCGTTCCAAGCGCACTACAGCGGGGAATCACTAATTGTTTACGCGTCTAAGGCTTGGAACTGTCTGGCGGTCTGCGCGATCGCACTTCAGGAAGGCATTGCCATCGACGTAGTCTCAGGCGGCGAACTTCAAACTGCGATCGCGGCTGGGGCAACCGGCGATAGGCTCTACTTCCACGGCAATAACAAATCTCTCGAAGAGCTGAGCCTGGGCCTCAATGCCGACACCCGCATTGTTGTAGATAACTGGCACGAGCTGAAATCGTTAAACCAGCTCGCCCAAGAGACCGGCAAACACGCTACTATTTTGCTCCGGCTGACGCCTGGCATTGAGTGCCACACCCACGAGTACATTCAAACCGGACATATCGATAGCAAGTTTGGCTTCGATCCAGATCAGCTTGAAAGCGTCTTTGACTTCATCGCGCAGCAGGGAAGCGGCATTCGCTGCATCGGCTTGCATGCCCACATAGGCTCACAGATCTTTGAGCTTCAGCCCCACCAAGATCTCGCTGGTGTCATGATGCGCTGGTTTCAAACCGCTAGTCAGTACGGCATCGCCATCCAGGAAATAGACATCGGCGGCGGGCTGGGCATTCGGTACACAGAATCAGACGACCCGCCCAGTATTGATGCCTGGGCCAAGACCGTATGCCAAAGCATGACAGCCGCCTGCGAAGCCAGCAACCTTCCCTTGCCCAAGCTGCTATGTGAGCCTGGGCGATCGCTGATTGGCTCTGCCTGTGTCACCGCCTACACCGTTGGCGGACAGAAGACAGTCCCTGGTATTCGCACCTATGTTTCAGTCGATGGCGGAATGTCGGATAATCCTCGGCCGATTACCTACCAGTCTGTGTACCGAATACTCGCAGCGAGCAAGATGTCTGCGCCGCTAAGCGAAACCATGACAGTCGCAGGCAAGCACTGTGAATCAGGCGATGTCGTTATCCATTCGGCAAATCTACCAGCTCTTACGGCCGGAGATATCCTCGTGGTAACCGCGACCGGCGCTTACAACTACAGCATGTCTTCCAACTACAACCGAGTTCCCAAGCCCGCTGCGGTCCTCGTAAACGACGGGCAGGCCGATATCATTTTGCAAAGAGAAACCTACGAAGATCTTGTCCGCAACGACTGTCTGCCAGCGGCACTAAAGCCCGCATAGACTGACTACTATCAAAATTTGGCAAAGCAGCGGTCTTTGACTAGCGACTTGCCAAATGTCTTAGTGGAAGGGGGATATTGCTTAGCATATCGGGCATCGTTAGTGACGATAGCGCAGTAGTATACGGTCATCAATCGATACGGATTAGACACGGGATAAAAAGCGACTGGGGTGAAACAGGTCTGACTCTTGTACCGCACCATCATTGATATTGGTTTAGTGTTTGCACTGGTTTACATGGTGCTATCGGTGATCCGCGATCGCCGCACGATGTGGATGGTGCAGGGACTAATGGTCCTGATGGCAGCCACGCTACTCAGCAGCGTGCTGGGCTTGAGGGTGCTCCATTTTTTGATGGAGAAAATTTTGCTGGGTGCCTCTGTCTCACTGGCCATTATGCTAGTTGCAGACTTTCGGCGGCTGCTAGAGCTGCTAGGTCGCGGCGAAATTGCTCAGCTGTTCATCGGACAGGAAAACCACCTGTCAACTGCTAATAGCGTCATTGATGAACTCGTCGAAGCGGTCAAAGGGCTCTCTCAAAACCGCATCGGCGCGCTGATGATCTTGGAAACTGACGAGCCCATCGAAGAGAGCGACTTCTCAGTACCCGGCGTTAGGCTAAACGCAGTGCTCTCAAGGGAGCTATTACAGACCATTTTTCAAACCACTACGCTGCTACACGATGGCGCCGTGCTGATTCGCGGGTCACGGGTGATTGCAGCAGGCGTTATCCTGCCTATCTCTGAGCGGGACGCTTCGCGTCAGCTCGGGACCCGGCACCGCGCTGCCATGGGCATTACCGAGCGGGTGGAGCAGTGCCTATGCGTAGTGGTATCTGAAGAAACAGGATCTATTTCTGTCGCTGAAAAGGGCCTTTTAAATCGTCCCCTGACGAGCAGTAAACTGAGGGAATTGTTGCTTGCGAAGTTTTCACCATCGGGAGATGGTGATACCGTTGCTCCACAGCTACGCAGCCTGGGCCGACGGCTCAGCATCAAAGGAATTAATTTGTTGAGCAGCCTTAAGCGTAGGCTCCCTAGCCCCACCCCTCAGGAAAAGAAATGACGGCTAATTTCAGTGTCTCTGCTGCCCCTGCGACATCCCAATTGGCGCTGCCAGCGGATTTGGACCAGGCACGAATGCCTGCACACGTTGCGGTGATCATGGATGGCAACGGACGGTGGGCAAAGCAGCGCGGATTGCCTCGTGTGATGGGTCATCGCAAAGGCGTCGATACGCTCAAAAAGCTGCTGCGCTGCTGCCGGGACTGGGGCGTTCACGCGCTTACAGCCTATGCTTTTTCAACCGAAAACTGGGGACGACCGACGCGGGAAGTCGAGTTTTTGATGGCGCTTTTTGAGCGAGTGCTGCGCCAAGAGCTCAAAGAAATGATGGAAGAAAATGTGCGAATTGAATTTGTTGGCAACTTGGCCGCGCTGCCAGAAACATTGCAAAAGGAGATTGACCGAGCCGTCAATATGACCCGGCAAAATCGAGGCATTCGGTTCTCTATCGCAACAAACTATGGCGGAAGGCAAGAGATCTTACAAGCCTGCCGCGCGATCGCACAGCAGATCAAGGCAGGCTCCCTAGATCCTGAAGATATCGACGAAGCGCTCTTTAGCCGCCACCTATACACCTCAAACGTGAGCGATCCCGACCTGCTCATTCGCACCAGCGGCGAGATGCGAATTAGTAATTTTCTACTTTGGCAGCTGGCTTACTCAGAGTTTTACGTCACCGATACGCTGTGGCCAGACTTCAATACCAGCGAGTTTCACCAGGCACTGCAGGCCTTTCAGCAGCGCGATCGCCGCTTTGGCAAAGTCACAGAAGGAGACGCAGTCTGACGCTCTCGCCCTACCCGAATAGAAATTAGATGTAGAGACTCAGATACAGAAACACAGGAAAAAAGGCATTACCCAAGTCGTAGCGTTTGGTAACTTTCTGGCAGGAAAGAGCGACTTCGTGCCAATATTCGGTATATCGCTCACCCTGAACTCGCGTCAACATTTACGCTGCAGACGATGATGTTCCCAAGCGCTGCGCCCCAACTCAAAAAAGCCACACAGATAGACCAGGTTTATCGAGTACTGCAACCTGAGCCCCTACTGACTGCTGAGCAGCTAAACACCTTTTACACGCCCGAAATCAACGTTGTGCGCGGTGGCGACAAGATGGAGCGGCTGCAGCTAGGTCTGGAGCGAGCGTATACAGACCGCCTGCACTTCAAAGCTTGCGTGATGGGCCATCGGGGCGTGGGCAAATCCACAGAGATTTCGCGCCTACTCACTCGAATTTCAGAAAAGTTTCAGCCCATTCGCTTCAGCGCGGTCGATGTTTTGGACCCAGGTAGCTTCAAACCGCTCGACGTTTTGCTCCTGATGATGATGGAAGTTGCCAAGCAGACGGCTATGCCAATCAGTGAAGGGGGGGCCAATCATCGGCCCTCGGACAGACGACTGCAGGAAATATGGGATTGGTTTGCCACCGAGAAGGAAACTCGTGAGCTAGCCCAGGAGGCCACTGCCAAGCTAACAGGCGGTATCGGAGCGGGCAAAGATTCGCTGTGGCAGCAGGTACTGGGGCTATTTGCCACCCTCAAGGGTGAAATCAAGTTTGCATCCGCTCGCAAAACAGAGGTGATTTCCTATCGGATCACCCGGCTAGATACATTGATAGAGCTAGCCAACCGACTGCTAGATGAATGCAACTTGCTGCTGCGGGAAGCGACGGGCAAGCAGTGGCTAATCGTCGGAGAAGATTTTGACCGGGCGGGCATTCCGAGTGCGCAAATCGAAGATTTGTTTATCACCTACGCCAATATCTTTCAGGAGCTAAGGTCGCACCTCATTTTCACTCTGCCCATCAGTCTCTACTATTCTGCTAAAGCTGCCCGCCTGCCATTTTCCACCCATCAGAGCTTCGTCATTCCAGATACGCCCATGTTTGACGCGGAGCATCTGCCAAATGAACGAGGACAGGGTGCCGTCGAAAGGGCACTGGCGGCGCGAATGGACCTAGGCCTCTTCGAACCAGAGTGCTTGCCCCGGCTGATTGTTGCGTCGGGAGGCAACTTACGAAATCTTTTTAGCCTGGTGAACTACGCAGCTGATGGAGCGGCCATTCGGGGCGCAGCCTCGATTAGCCAAGTAGATGCAGATGCAGCGATTGTGAACTTACGCAGCGATTATGAACGCCGGTTGGGCCAAAGTCCCTACGACGCGCAGAATGTCGGGTATGCAGACAAGGCGGCACTGCTGGTGAGAATTTACCATGGTGAAAAAGGGGCACAGATGACGAACTCGGCGCTCTACTCCCTGCTGAACGCTCGCGCAGTACAGGAATTTAACGGACAGCGCTGGTTCGGCATTCACCCACTGGTGGTCGATATTCTAGTCGCTCAAAAGCATTTGTCGGAGGGAGCGCTCGGTGGCACGTTCTGATACCCAGTCCACACAACCTACAGCAGGCACTTCGGCAGCCGGTAGCGCAGGAGAGCAGAACGGCGGCACCGTTGAAGCGGTGTGCCAGCGGCTTTCGTTGTGGGCAGGACGTGAAGAGGGGGGATTGGCCAGAGTAGAGTATGCTTCGGAGTTTTCGCGTCAGACGGTGTTACAGCAACTGGCATCTGAAGGGGTTGAATTTACTGAGATTGACTTGCCCGCTTCTGAAACCGCTGCTGAGGCGATCGCATTTCTACTACAGTCGCTGACCGCAGCATCTAACCATTCCACGAGGGTCGTGTCTATATCTGGATTTTCAAAGGCATTTCAGCAACAGGCGTCCTTGGCAGATTCTTTGAGAACACTGAACTTTAACAGGGAGCAAATAACAGCATTTCCCCTACGGCAAATTTGGTGGATGACCCCGGTTTTACTAGATACGGCACTACATGCTATGCCCGACATGCATGGCTGGTTCAATCCGCAGCTGACGCTGAGCCAAGTGGTGCAAAAGGCAGAAAACACCTCTGCTTTTACCCTGTTAAAACAAAGCGGAGAACACCTGCTACAGAGCAACATCGACGATGCCCGCCAGCGAAGCCGTCGCTTGCTGGACGAATTAGAAACGGCTCGCGCATCAGGCGCTGAGACACTCGCCTTGGTAACAACGTATCTACTGCCGGCAATGGAAGCGATCGCAGGCACCAGCAGCAGGTTACTCAAAGGGCTCACCAAGCAGTACAGGGATTTGTTGCAGCGCTTTTACACGATGACAAATGCTGAAGTTTTATCGGCATTGGGCGGTAAGCGGTCGCTGGGAGAGAACACGCTTGGCCTAGCGCGAAATTTAGACAAGTTAGTCATTGTGTTTTACTCACAGGGTCTGTATGCCGAAGCAGAACGCCTGTGCATTCGAGCGATCGCACTCAAAAAAAGCACGCTGGGTGACCATCACCCCGATATCACCCTCAGTCTGAATAACTTGGCTGCAATATACAGCTCCCAAGGCCGCTACGACGAAGCCGACCCCCTCTACCAGAAAACTTTGAGCATTAAGCGGGCAGAACTGGGCGATCGCCATCCTGATACGGCCCTCAGTCTCAACAACTTAGCCGCGCTGTACAGCTTGCAGGGCCGCTACAGCGACGCCGAACCGCTCTACCAGCAGGCCTTAGAAATTCGGCAAACAGAACTGGGCGATCGCCATCCCGACACGGCCGCCAGCCTGAATAACTTGGCTGAGATGTACCGCTCTCAAGGCCGCTACGACGAAGCCGAACCCCTCTATCAGCAGGCCTTAGAAATTCGGCAAACAGAACTGGGCGGTCACCATCCCGACACGGCCACCAGCCTGAATAATTTGGCATCGCTATACGAATCTCAAGGGCGCTACAACAAAGCTGAGCCGCTCTTTCAGCAAGCGCTCGACATTCGGCGAATGGAACTGGGCGATCGCCATCCCGACACCGCCATCAGCCTAAATAACTTGGCTGGACTGTACGACTCCCAAGCACGCTACAGCGAAGCTGAACCACTCTTCCACGAAGCCATCATTATCTTGATCCAGCAGCTAGGCCTGTCCCACCCCAACACCCAAACCGTTCTACGCAACTTCACTGGATGCATCAAAGCAGCCATCCAGAACGCCCAACAGCATCAGCTATCCGACCATTCATTCACACAAAAACTAATTCAGTCGATACGCACTAATCAACAGTGATTAACACTGCAGGAAAGGTTTCTTTCAGTGGATAGTCATAGAACCATTGCGAGCCAACGCTTCTACGCCTCCTGCTTGTTGTTACGAAGATTAATCGCTGGATACTTGTCAGGCTCAGGTAGCTTATTTCTGTTCTCCCAGTACCAATCGCGAGCTTCTTCAATCACCTGATTAAGTTTCGGCCAATTGTCAGCGCCGACCCATTGAACCTCCTGCTCATCGCCCGTTGTCCAGTCAAAAACGTATTTGTGATGACGATCTTGATGGCCTTCTCTAAAAGTAAAGTCAACATCCTGGTTGTCATACCTAAATATATTGGCAACGTTTCACACGGACACGTTGTAGGCGTACCAATCTGTCTCCACCAGAGAACGACTTCCATTACGCTCTAAAATGCGCAATGCCTTCTCCACTCTAATCACAATGCCTCCGAGGCAGGCAATTTCGCCAAACATGAGGAGCTGCTCGCTACCAGCGCTTAGACTGATGTTGTCTTCTCCTACAAAGCCATCGCGTCTTAACTGAGCAAGTACAGTTTCATGGGTTTCTAGATAGCTCTTAAGCCGATTCGGACGATGCTGCGGTGGATTCTGGCTCAAAGCTTTCGCTTGCCTTAATTAGTAGCATCCACGAACACACATCAGCCGTCTCTTTGATCAAACCTTTGGAGAGCTTGTCTCGCATCGTGGCGGATGACATTTCGTAGCGACACTCGAACTTTCTTAGTCGTGCATCAAGCGCTTCAGTCTGCTCACTGGTTTCATCTTGAGTTGGATTAGTTGCACATTCAACAAGGTTACTGAGACTTTCCTCACGCTCGGCATCAGAGAGTTCGAAAAATTCAGATAGCTTTATGCTTCCTTTCAAAGCTGACATCACAGGCACCTGCCAGTATGGGCAAATGTAACGCTACATAACATCACACTATCCCATGTAGCCCCAAAAAAGCAGTTATTCACCAATTAACTTCATGGTGAGTCTATCTGTCTATTTACTCCATACATGCGGATGAATGGGGTAGTCACAGAAGACGAAGTGCAAAAAACTTGCGTGCGATTATTGCTTACCTAAACGATGCAAAATATCGGCAGCGGACAGGACCGCACGCATTCCCAGGGGATTGCACTAACACAGACCTGACTATCTCATTCTTCATCCAATGCCCTCAATGATGGGATGGAAATAGAAGGAGAGACTGATGACGGTATAGGTTGCCAGGAGCAGCGTACCTTCCAGCCAGTTCGAACGGCCATCGCTGCTGATAGAATTTGCTACTAGCACCGCGACCACCACAGAAAGCAGCTCAAAGTTATTAAAATCCAAGTCCATCGGCTGACCCATGAGCGCACCGATAATCACCAGTAGCGGCCCCACGAAGAGCGCTATCTGCAGGCTGGAGCCCACAGCTACATTCAAAGATAGGTCCATTTTATTTTTGAGTGCGACGGTAACTGCTGTAGCGTGCTCAGCCGCGTTGCCGATAACTGGCAAAATAATCACACCTGTAAAAAGCTCAGAAAGACCTAGCTGCTTGGAAGCCACTTCTAACGTACCAACCAGAAATTCTGACTCGATGGCAACTACTAGGGTGGCTGCCAGCAGAACCCCTATCCACAGCGTAAGATTGGGCTTGTGTTCTGTATTGGAGTCAGTCTCTACTTTGGCTCCATCTTTATCGATACCGACAAACTCCTCTTCTGCAACACCCACATCGTAGAGATAGGCATGGGTCTTCATTGAGAAGAGTAGCGTCAGCGCGTATACGAGTATCAGAACGACTGCAACAGCAACCGAAAGCTTCTGAAGCGTAGGCTCATCGATGCTGGGCGTGGTGAAATCGACCGCTGTTGGAAGCAAGATGGCAATTACCGCCAAATTCATAGCTGAGGCATTCAGCCGGGCAATGGTTTGCTGAAACTTTTGCTCTTTGAATTTGAGGCCGCCCAGTAGCATCGAGAGGCCCATGACCAAAAGCAAGTTACCGATAATCGAACCTGTAATGCTGGACTTGACGACGTTTACCAGTCCGGCACGGAGCGCAAAGATAGCGATAATTAGCTCTGTGGCGTTGCCAAAGGTGGCATTCATCAGCCCACCGAGAGAAGGCCCCAGCACAACAGCAATTTCCTCGGTGGCGGTGCCCATCCATCCAGCGAGAGGAATAATGGCAAGGGCCGCAGTGACAAATATAATCAAGTCACTCCAGCCAAGAAAGTGCGCAGCAATCGAGACGGGAATGAAGGCCAGAAAGCCGTAGAAGATTATATTTTTGACAGACATTTAGTCGCTCCGGACAAGACTGTGTGGGCTTTGTACTGCTTCGTATTAGCTTTAATGATGCTCAGTCAGCAGCGTAGGCTGAGCATCATTAAAGCTAAGCCATCTGAGCAAAAGGGCATCGATTTAGGATACACATAGCAGGCTTCTAGCAGGCTTCCATAGATTACCCGGCAGGGACACTCCTATCAAAATATGTTGGAATGAGCGAAGTATCGGTTGGGATGCCTTAGGGAAGAATCTATGAAAATGCTTTTGAAGGGATTAGCCCTGCTGATTGGATTGCCAACAGCTGCGATCGCACTCTTTTTCTTTTGGGCAAGTGCCAGCACCACAAACCCACAGACCCACGCATCAGCCGCCGACTACAACGCGCCTACTGCCCGGCCCAAAGATAGCTATACCATTGTGAGCTACAACATCGGCTACCTCTCTGGACTGGCAAACAATACGACCGAACGACCAGACGAGGCATTTTTCAAGGCTAATCAGCAGCGGGCGATCGTAGCCCTCCAGTCTGTCGAACCAGACATCCTTGGGCTACAGGAAGTGGATATCTCGGCCAAACGCTCCTACGACGTGAATCAGGTAGAGGCGTTAGCCACAGGACTGGGCATGGGTGCAGGGGCGATCGCCGTGAACTGGGATAAAAACTACCTGCCTTTTCCGTACTGGCCACCCGCCGCGCACTTCGGCAAAATTCTCTCCGGACAGGCAATCCTCAGCCGCTATCCCATCGAGAAAAATCGCCGCATCGTATTGGAAAGGGTCGCCAAAAACTTTTTCTACAAAGCCTTTTACCTGGACCGTTTGGCTCAGGTGGCTGAAGTGACACTGGGCGAACAGACACTGATTGTCATTAGCATTCACCTAGAAGCCTTTGTAGAAGAAACCCGGGTAAACCAAACGCGATTTGTGCGATCGCTCTCCGAAGAATACGCACAAAACTACCCGGTCATCGTCCTCGGAGACTTTAACAGCGCCCTCAATAGGGGAACATTCATCACCGCAGCAGGCGAAGAACTCGGAGAGAGGCAGTTTTCCATTCGAGAGATGCTCGCATCCGAAGTATTCGCGGCGGCTACGCCCCAGGCAGCGTGGTCAGGCAAGAACGCAACTTTTCCATCCAACGCGCCCGAATACAAGCTGGACTATATCTTCTATACCTCTAGCACCATTGAAGCCTTAGAAACTCAGGTCATCAGCTCGGCAGCAGAGGCTTCTGATCACCTGCCACTGATGATGAAATTTCGACTGAAGTAAGTTTCCACTCATGTTCGAGTACGCACCTTCTTGAAAGGATCCTGCTTAGCCACCCATTTAAGGAACTTTGCCATATCAGGATGGGACCTGAGCAGATCAGCTGAATGCAAACTAACCGCCAATTCTTTGTTGGTAAACAAAGCGTGGACCTGCTTATGGCAAGGCGGGCAGATATCAATCGTAGGCCCTAGATCTTGTCGATGGCGTTTGTTCTTGCGTTTTGTATGCTGACGCGGAACGAGGTGATGCTCAGTAAGCTTCGGGCAGCCCCGCCGACACAGCTCACAGGTTTTCAGCTCGGTTGCACTCATAAAAATGTTTGGGGAAAGATTTCTAGCATCGATCTATAAATCACAGCTTTTAATAACGGCTGTGGAAAGGCTGTGGGGTTTTGAGTCCATTCGGACTACTCTGTTCGGGCTTATTTTTTTAATTTCTCTCTATTTTAAGGCTGCGTTTCTGAACTCGACATCACTGCAGTCTTTCCGCGTAAGAACCTGCGCAATCTCACTCGCATAATCTTTTGAGTTTGCCCTAATAGCTCATCAAAGCCTATCGCCACAATGAATTCATCGCTGAACAAAAGCGTGCCTCTATCGCTATTACATGAGGCGCTATTAAATGAGGCTGGCGCTGCGGTAGACTTCGGCTACGACCTCTTGCTATAACGCGGCTCTTGCTACAACACAGCTTATGTTCGGCCTCGCCATTCACACCGCTAGCCCTCAGCTGGGCCTCATGCTAGAAGGCAGCAACGCCCAAGGTGACCCCATACAGCGCCATCAGGTGTGGGAGCTAGGACGGGACGTCTCGAGTCATCTACAGGTCAAAATGCAGGAATTCATGCAGCCCTACCCCTGGGAAGAGGTGGAGTTTGTGGCGGTCGCAAAAGGACCTGGCGGCTTTACCGGAACCCGCATCGGCGTCGTTGCAGCCAGAACCCTGGCGCAGCAGCTGGAAGTGCCCTTATTCGGGGTGTCTACGTTAGCTGCCATCATCGTCGACGCCTTTGCGAAGCCACCGCGCGAGCACATTTTTGCAGTCTCTTTACCGGCAAAAAGAGGCGCTGTGTACGGTGCCATATATCACCCGGATGAAGCCGTGCTTCTGCGGGAAACGGTGGCAGAGTCTGTCCTGCCGCAAGCCGACTGGGAGCAAAAGGTAGCGGAATTGAAAGACAAAGGCAGCCCCGTGCTGCAACTACCCATGGAAGCTGGCGTAGGATTTGCCAAAACGGTCACTGGCGTCATGGGTCTAGCCCGAGCAGGTTGGCGTCAGGGCCAGCGACCACTGTGGTCATCAGTCATGCCATTTTACGGTCAGCACCCGGTTGACACGCCCACTGGCAAACCAATTCACAAACCAGCTGCCAAATAAGTGTGTATCAGTGTTAAATCGTTTCTGGCTGCTTGTCTTCACTGGAAACCAGCAGCGGATCAGGCTTTGATGATGTTTCACTGGCCACTTCAGAAAGATCAGGCACGGTCACCGTCACTTCTGATTTGGCAATGACTGGCAGCTCAACCTTCTTCGAAAAGCCCCAGGCAAACAGGCTAAAAATCAGACTCACCATGACCCATTCGGGCGGGACCCAGTCTGGATTTACCACCCGCACAATGAGCCGCAGCCCCACAAAGGCAACCGTCACAAATCCGGCATCCTCTAAATGCACATAGATTTCGAGCCAGCGGATAAAGAGCCCTGCCATAAACCGCAAGGCCACAATGCCAATAGTGCCGCCTAGCAACACAATCAGCACATCTTTGGAAAGGGCGATCGCAGTCGTCACACTATCGAGAGAGAAGGCCAAATCTGTTAGCGCGATCGTCGGAATCGCTTGCCACAATGAGCCAAATTTGGATCCATGATTCTCGCCGTCTGCCTCTTCGTCTACCACAAAGTGCTGGTACACTAGCCAGAGCAAATACACAGCCCCGGCAACCTCAAACTGCCAGTATTTCAACACCCAACCCGCCGTCAAAATCAGGGCGACGCGCAAAATAAAGGCAGCAACAAGACCGATGTTCAAAGCCTTTTTTTGTAGCGCCTCCGTGTCTAGGCCTTGGGCGATCGCAGCTAGGGCAATCGCATTATCTGCTGACAGCACCATCTCCAACAAAATCAGAACGGGCAGCAAAAGTAACGTATCTCCCCCCAGCGTGGGAGACATTTCGAGCAGGCGGTCTAGCATAGATTAGCGACGGGACACATTCCCCAAAAATGAATCAGGACAAGCAAGCTACGCGACTATCACAAGCAGCATCGAACGTACGACTGTCCTTCCCTTTCTAGAATAGATCGAAAGCTGAAGGCAATGCGGCTTCGGATAGCCGCCCCCTAGCATTCACACCTTGCACCTGCACCTTCGACTGTTTTAACTATTGCCTTACTACCAAGAGTCAGCACCTGTGGTCACTCCCCTGCAAAAATTTAGAACCGAGTATCCCCTAGGCAGCTTAACTGCCGACCTCATTTCCATGCACGACGGGCAGTACGTAGTCCGAGCAGCGATCGCCCTCAAAGGCGACACTCTGGCAACCGGATTGGCCAGTAGCGTAGATGTGCACATCGCAGAAGATAAGGCACGCGATCGCGCCCTCGCTGTTCTAGGCATTTTTCCCGACCCGTCCGCCACCGCAACAGCAGAAACATCCCCCCATCAAGCCGTTTCATCCCTCCCTATCGCTACAGAATCTTCGACCCCAGATACCGTAGACGCTGTTTCTACAGCCGCAGAACCCGTTCAAAATCTCTCACCCCCAGAAGATCTCCAACCACAAGACCTCCAACCACAAGACCTCCAACCACAGGAAGACAGTGGCCCGCCCATTGAAGACATCACTGAAGAACCGATGGCTGATCCCGTAAGTAAGCCTTCTGCTGCTGCAATCGCCCTCGAAAATTTCAACACCAGCGCCACACCGGTCGACCTTTCCGATGTCATTGCGCAAACAGACGTCGAACTCACCCGGCTTGGATGGACCAGCACCCAGGGACGTGAATACTTGGAAAAAACCTACGGCAAGCGATCGCGTCAACAGCTCACCGATGAAGAACTCATGAGCTTTCTGCTCTATCTCGAAGCGCTGTGAAGTAGCCCGCTCTAGATCAAGGCAATTAGATCAAGGCAATTAGATCAAGGCAATTAGGTCAAGGCAATACTGTAACCCAGCGGCTTACATAGGCAACCAAGCCCACCATCGCACCAGGCTATCGGTAGTACGGCAGGAAAGGTACCGGCTCAGTCGCATCAAAGTCAAAGCAGTGGCGTCCAGCCGGATGTTGCCACCACTCAGCTACTTTTTGCTGTATCAGCGGATCGTTTTCTGAGGCCGTTGCAAAGGTCGCACACAGCTGATAGGTGGTGTCGCTCAAGCGGATGTATTCATACGGTGCGTCCGTCAGCGGATCCCGTCCTATCTCTACCCCAGACACAGTAGAAGGTAGCGTCTCAGGCAGTGGGTTTTCCGCTCCACTGTTGAATCCAGTTACTTGCGCTTCCAGTTCATAGGCAATATCTCGCAAATTGGTCAATCGCGTCCGGTCCAGTGCAATTAATCGCTGCTTTCCGGGCGAGCCCAACAGCCAAAAGGCCGCAACCACACCCGCCGCAACGGTCAATAGAGAAATGGCTGCAAAGGCTTGATCAGTCGCTTTGTGGTGCTTATTTATCTCTTGAGTCATCTTCTCAATCCTTTGGGTGAGCGCTGTAGCCAATTGAAGTAGTAGCGTAAAATACCCAGGCTAATCACCAACACCACCGCGCTTTTCAAGACAAACCGAGGCGTTACCTCTCCCCGCAAAAACGACGCTAAGAAGAAAATGAGCGTCCCAATGCTTATCAAGGCTACGATTAGCAACGTCAGGTAGGTCAACCATCTGCGCACCGCCGAAAAATTCTTCTCACGATAGCGAGCAAGCTCTCTATTAATCGCCCGCATCACCCATAGATAAATCGGATAGGCCACCAGCAGCCGGGCTAAGCTAAACGCCAGCTGATAGTAAGGATCGCCATAGGCATCTTGAGTCGTATCTGGAACAATCCGGTCAATCCAGACAAAAGCAATTTCCCCAAGTGCCTGCGTCCATAGGCCCAGCATTGAAAAAGACAGCAGGTAGAAAAAAGCATCCTTAGCCAAATCTGAGCTGCTAGGCGGTGGCAGTGGGATTGAGGAACCCGTTAGCCGCTCGTACACCTGAAAAAAGGCCCGCTCAATCTCTCGCTGGGGCCAGCCAAAGCGACGGAGTAAATGGCTAATAAATTCATCGGAAGCGCCGCGATCGCGAGCACTTTCAATGAAAGTCACAATCTCTGAAGCATCACCGGGCTGAGCCGCTTCGGTCAAATTTGCCATACCCGCCTACAAATTAAGAAACTGCATTAATCACTATCGCATGCTGTACAGGGGGATACTGATTGGGCCCACAATATTACGGAAGCGCAGAGAACGCACCACATGGACCGATTTACTGAGAAGATAACCGATAGCCTAAAATGCACATTAAAGGCAATCCCAACAACATTAACGCTCGTTAAGGAAAACCAGCGTTATGTAACAGACACTACAATATCTTTCCTACGACCGTACAGATTCCTAAGCTCTATGAACAGACCTCCAGATACCCAGTCAGCCCCCCGACTCAAGGTAAGCGCCCTGCTCTCCACCGAAGAGGCGCAAGCCCTCCAAAAGCTGCTTCAAAAGCTCACAACTAATGACTACCAACACTTGGCAGATACCGAAGCGGAGGCCTCTACCTTCATAGCAGTCGCCAGCAAAATGAGCCGCCAGCTCACCGCCGCAGAACTCATCCCCGCCATGCCTGCCTACGACGACTAATCGGTCGATTGATAACGCACTTGAGAAATCTTCAATCTGATATCTTCAGCCTTTGCAAGCAAATCCACCTGGCTGATTTCAGCCTGCTCACCCGATGCTAGCCACTTCAGCTGCACTTTCTCCGCCTCAGCTTCCGCATCGCCCAGGATCAAACCGACAACCGCGCCGCTTCTATCAGCGCGTTTGAACTGTTTACCAAATGCGCTGCCGCTGAGGTCAACTTCTACCGAGTAGCCGTGCTGACGGAGCTGGTTTGCCAGCTGAACCGACTGAAATTCTGCCTTTTCTCCGCGCGAAATCAGATAGGCATCTAGCTCAGGAGCGGTCTCGTATTGGCCCATCTGCTCCAGCAGAATAATCAACCGCTCCATGCCCATGCCAAACCCAATTGCCGGGGTCTCTGGCCCGCCGAGCTGAGCGACCAGCCCATCGTATCGCCCCCCGCCGCAAACCGTAGCCTGCGCGCCCAAGTCTGACGACTGAATCTCAAAAGCCGTGTGGGTGTAGTAATCCAACCCTCTCACTAGGCGTGGGTTGATGCTAAAAGCAATGTCTATATTAGTCAGATGTTGCTGCACAGCGTCGAAGTGACGCTGCGAATCATCGCTCAGATAGTCCAACAGACTGGGCGCATCGACCACAATCTCCTGTGTTCGCGGGTCTTTACTATCAAGAATGCGGAGCGGATTGCGCGTTAGGCGATCTTGGGAGTCGGCATCTAGGTCATTTTTGTAAGGGGTGAAGTAGGCGACTAGGGCATCGCGGTAGGCCTGTCGGTCTTCACTACTGCCGACTGAGTTGAGGTCTAGGGTGAGGGCGGTGAGGCCTAGGGCATTGAGGATTTTCATGGCGATCGCAATAATCTCCGCGTCAGCTCTAGCATCACGACTGCCCAAAACCTCCACATCGAGCTGATGAAACTGCCGCTGCCTGCCCGCTTGAGGCCGCTCATAGCGAAACGCTGGCCCGATGTGCCATAGGCGCTGCACGCCGCCTTGGGCGTACAAATTATTTTGGATAAAAGCGCGCACCAACCCTGCTGTAATCTCAGGGCGCAAGGCAATCGAGCGACCACCGCGGTCCTCAAAGCTGTACATTTCCTTACCCACCGCGTCGGTCGCTTCTCCGATGCCACGGGCAAACAGCTCCGTCTTCTCGAAAATAGGCGTTCGAATTTCGCGGTAGGCCGACTGGGCAAGTGCATGACGCGCCAGCATTTCTATCGTCACCCACAGGGGCGATTCAGATGGCAAAATGTCCCGCGTGCCACGGATCGCTTGAATACTGCTCATATCAAAACTAGGCTAAGCGCTCAAAGGATTTTAACGCTACAAAAGTTTAACCCTGCAAGGAACCGATGGGAAACCAGTGCTCCCAGCGAAATAGGCCGTCAGAACAGCTGAAAATAGCTACGGTTGAGGCGACACGTCAGGTAGATGACAGCAATTTAGCTCATCAATGCAGACCTTGCCTGACTGGAGCGCCCAGCGCACCAGCGCAACTCGATTGCCCGTTGCGGTCTTATTGAGCACATTGCTCACGTGGTTATCGACCGTGCGCTTGCTAATCTCCAACCGCTCCGAAATTTCTTGATTGGTTAGCCCAGCGGCAATGAGTTCTACAATTTGCAGCTCCCGCTTTGACAGACTGCTGCTTCCCGCCTCATCAAAAGAAGGGCTTTTCTGATGGCTATTGGTCTGTGAAGCTTGAGAAGCTGACATGTGCGTCTATCTGTAATTATGCTTAGTAGTTATTGTAATCAGTCTAATCACCACCATGTCGGATATTGGCAGTCTTAACAGAATGTTTCTCTCCTGGAAACTGAACCTAAAGCGCTGTGCCGTTTCTTTTTTCCGCGCCTATTTCTTGCCCGCCCCGGCTATTCGCCGCGCGCAAACACCCTGCCCAAGGCAAGTATTCAGTCGGCTAGCGATTGCGATCGCTGTTCTTTTGATCATAACCGGCATCCCCAGCGGCAGCTTAGCAGCCAGCGTACCCACCCTAGCAGTGCAAAATACAGCAGCACCACAAAACGCAGCAGATACCAACACAGAAGGAACAGAAAGCGTCCAGGCAGTCACCAACAGCGCCGATGTTGCAGCTGAGAAGGTGGATCAGTTTGCCCAGGCCTACATGCAGATTCTGCAGCTATTAAGCGATCGCGAGCCGGAACTGCCTGCTGCCGCAACCACTGCCGAAGCCCTCAAAATAGAACGCTCCATCGAAGCAGACGCTGTTAACATCATCGAAAGCACCGGACTCACACTGCCGGAATACATGCAGATACTCAGCCTAGCCAGCCAAGACGACACCTTCCAAGACAAAATCCTTGGCCGCATAGACGACACGGCAGAAAGCAACTAGAGCAACTACATGGTTTACCTCTCAGCATTACCATTCAGCATTACCATCAACGCGCCTACCGCTTCATAGCTTCTGCACTCTCCCGGTAACCCAGCCGCTGATTGAGCAAGCCAGAAATCAAAGAGGCAGGCTGCTCTGGATGCGGCCAAGCAAAGGCATGACGGAAAGCCGCTGCCTGACAGGCTCTGAGTCCATCGAAACCAATCACGTCGTGGGTGAGCAGGTTCTCGTACTCAAAGGGCAGGCGCACATTGTGCAAACCAGCATTGTCAGTACAGATAGCGATATCAACCCCCGCATCAAAACAGCGATTGAAGACCGTCTTCAGCTGGCTAATTTCTTCTAATGTGCCGGTCTGTAGGTAGGTCGTTGGGCACACCTCCAGGCATTGCCCGCGCGCTGCGACGTCCTTGAGCAGCTCAGGGTAGCGTAGCGGGATCTGAATGCCATGGCCAATCCGCATCAGGTACGGCAATAGCTCAGGGTAGCAGCCATCTTTCGTCTCATAGAGATGTCCTGTCGTCTTAAGGCCCAAGTTTTGCGCTTGAGAATACAGCTGCTTAAGCTCATCTAGGTTGTAGGCCGCATCTCCACCTGCAATATCCACACCACATACATACTCTGGATATTGGGCGGCCAGCTCTAGGGTCGCCCGATTAATCTCGTAGGGCAGGCGGGAGTGCATGCAGAGAATTTGCTTAGTCACCACCGGATACTCACTCTGCTGGCTGGCTCGGCCCACTACCTCAATAATCTCAGCCATCTCATCAATGCGCTGAATCGTACTTAGGTTGTGCCCAGTTCGGTAATAAGGGGTGTAGCGCAGCTCTAGATAGGCTAGGTTCTCAAAAATGTATGCGCCACGAATCAGGCGGTAGATAAAGTAGGGCAGCGCTTCTTTGGTTTGGACGCTCTCTACTAGGGTGTGCAGCTTTAAGTACTCCTCTAGGGTGTCTTTGGGCTGCGTGTAGAACTGCTCAAAGGCCTGATAGTTTTCAAATGGGTCGGATAGGTCGGGGCGATTGCGCTCGAAATATCGCCACAGGACCCGAGGAACAACGGATCCGCCTAGATGTCGATGTAGCTCTGCATATAAGCTCATTTGTTTGATGTCCTCTACTTAGTAGTTATGGTAGATGTCTTGCAGCCCAGTAACGTACAGACCCATGAATCACGTACGGGAAAAGGCGTAGCTTAGGAAACTGATCAATTAGATATGACTTTATTAAAGGAGTTGCTTTTACAGGAAAAGCCTATGACGACTCTGGATTACAGCTATTCCTGCAATCCAGCTGCGAGCCAATGCCTGCAGCTTCTGTCAAGCGAAGGCTAAACGGAAACCTCGTCGCCTTCTAACTTTTTATGTGAGTAACGTTTGGCTAAACCGTTTATCTAAAGGCTCAAACGTGCCTTTGAAGGTGCGATCGCATCCGCGACTCGATTCAACAGGTCATCTGCCTTGGCAAAAGACTGTAAAGACCGTGGGGGCAAAAGGCGAACAGAACGTAAAGGTCTAGCGACTGCTGCAATATCGACAAAAAATCGACAGAAATACGGAAACTAATGTTTTCTTTTCTACATCATAGCCAACGATTTTGCGTAGGGGGGCTACCACCCTTCAGCAGCTATTCGGAAATCATCGGTAATTCAGTAGATGTTAGCAGAGCTTCAAGTTTTCTTGTTGACACTTCACTCCCAGCTTGGCGATAATTGTTGTTTGTTTGAAAACTCTAGCAACGTATTCCCTTGGCTAACGTTATTGTTATTGGCGCTCAGTGGGGCGACGAAGGTAAAGGCAAAATCACTGACCTGCTGAGCAAATCAGCGGACGTAGTTGTGCGCTATCAAGGCGGCGTCAATGCTGGCCACACCGTTGTCGTCAAAGACCAAACCTTTAAGCTGCACCTGATTCCCTCTGGCATCCTCTATCCGGATACAGAGTGCATCATTGGCAGTGGCACCGTCATTGACCCCAAGGAACTCATTGCAGAATTAGACAAGGTCGAGGCGCTAAACGTCTCTTCAGACAATCTCTTCATCTCTCAGACCGCCCACGTTACGATGCCTTATCACCGGCTGATTGATCAGGCGGCAGAAGAACGGCGCGGTAGCAAAAAAATTGGCACCACCAAGCGTGGCATCGGCCCAACCTACGCAGACAAGTCCGAGCGAACCGGCATTCGCATGATTGACATGATGGACAAAGCGGCCTTCGCAGAGCAGCTGAAATGGACCATCGACGCCAAGAATATCGTCCTTGAGAAGCTGTACGACTTAGAACCCCTAAATACAGATGAGGTGCTTGAAGAATACCTAGGCTATGCCGAAAGGCTGCGATCGCACATCACAGACAGCTCTCTGCAAATCTACAACGCCGCTCAGCAAAAGAAAAACATCCTCTTCGAAGGTGCACAGGGCACTCTGCTCGACCTAGACCACGGCACCTACCCATACGTCACCTCATCTAACCCTGTGGCCGGGGGAGCCTGCATTGGCTCGGGCGTAGGCCCCACCGCCATTGACCGCGTCATCGGCGTTGCCAAAGCCTACACCACCCGCGTCGGCGAAGGCCCTTTCCCCACCGAGCTAGACAACGAAGTCGGCAACATGATCTGCGAAATTGGCGCAGAATTTGGCACCACTACCGGTCGCCGTCGCCGCTGTGGCTGGTTCGATGGCGTCGTTGGCCGCTACGCCGTCCGCATCAATGGGCTCGACTGCCTGGCCGTCACAAAGCTCGACGTCCTCGACGGGCTTGATGAGATACAAGTCTGCGTTGCCTATGAACTCGATGGCAAGCAGTGCCAAGACCTGCCCAGCAACGCGCAGCAGTTTGCCAAATGCAAGCCCATCTACAAAACACTACCCGGATGGAAAACCTCAACAGAGAAATGTCGCAGCCTAGAGGACTTACCTAAAGCCGCTCTAGACTATCTAGAGTTTTTAGCCAAACTCGTAGAGGCACCGATTGCGATTGTATCTCTAGGTGCGAGCCGCGATCAGACCATCATCGTAGAAGATCCCATCCACGGACCAAAACGTGCACTGCTTGAAGAGCACACCAGTGCGTTTGGGAAAGTCACTGTCTAGGTCAGATTTACTGATCAACAAGCATATCGGGCGGCTTGTATGAGAAATTCATTGCTTTAGCAAGTGCTGACAGCCTCTTGTCACGCGTCCACAGCCTTGCTTTGCCTTGAATGAGAACAGATGCAAGCAAGTGTATGTCGATATAGCCAACGCCCCTTCCCATAAGCGAACGGGTTTCTATTAGCGTCAAGGCCCCTCTTTCGTTAACAGCTGGCATCACCGGTAGGTTGTGCAGCAAACCAAGAATCTCTTGACGATTCTGGAGGTGACCACAAGCCAGTTCTCCAATGACGAAGGGATGTATTAAAACCTTTTCTTGTTGAAGCAACTTTACTAAGGTCGGAAGACCTGCATAAAAGTGATCTATCCAGACGGATGTATCGACGAGAATCATCAGAGAGTAGGCCTACGTCTTGGGATAGCTCGTAGTTCTTTTTCAGTGCCGCCAAGAGCGGCCAGGCGTTTCGCGCTTTCTCTTTCTATTAGAGCAACTAAACCTGCCTTTATCACAGCAGTTTTCTCAGCTAAGCCCGTAACGCGGTGGGCTTCTCTAAGTAAATCATCGTCAATGTTGATAGTTGTGCGCATTTTTATGAACCTTCATACCCGATGATTAAATCGTATGCGATTTGATGTCATTTCATATGCATTTACAGTTTTGTTTAGTCCCCGGCAGCAGGTATTGAGCGAGGGATAGACCAATTGCTGCTTATAGCTGCCTTAAAGTGGGCAATTCAGTATTCGAGAACTAGACATCCTGCTGACCTAACGTAAAGCAAAGTATACAAGCGTCAATCTATTTCGGGCCAGCCCCAAAAGGATAGGTGTCAAAAAAGTAGACGCAAAAATCCTGATATGATCGCTCCCCCATCAGGTACTATAGATCTTCGGGCTTGTCTGGCCTTTTTTGTTTCAATTTCACCTGCAGACGACTCACCACAGACCTGTTCACGTAATACTCCCATGGAATTATCAATTGACTGCACAAAGCGTGCACGCGAAGACAAGCCCAAAAGACTCCGCAGAGAAGGCACCCTACCCGCTGTACTGTACGGACACGATGGTGCTAACTCCATGTCACTAAAGCTCAGCAACTACGACGCTGAAGCACTTCTCCGCAAAGCCACTGTCAATAAGTCGGTCATCACCGTCAATGTGACCGATGCTAAGTGGAGCGGCAAAGTCATTTTGCGCGAAGTCCAAAAGCACCCCTGGAAAAACAAGCTGCACCATCTAAGCTTTTTCTCCATTGCCTCTCAAGACTTCATTGAAGTAAGCATGCCAATCAACTTTGTCGGTGAAGCCGTTGGCGTAGCAAATAAAGGCGGAACTCTCGACACCGTAATGACAGAAATTCAGCTAAAGTGCCCGCCCGACGCTATTCCCCAATCTCTTGATGTGGATGTCTCCAACTTAGACATCGGCGATGCACTGCACGTAGGTGAAATTGAGCTACCCAAAGGAAGCTCAATCGCTGCTGATGACAAGCTTCTAGTGGTCTCGGTACTCGCACCCCGCACAGCTAGCGTGGCCGATACAGAAGACGGGGCTGAACCTGCCGCTGAAGGAGAAGTCGCAGCCACTGAAGCCGCATCCTAAATGGCGAAGGATGCACGGTTTATCTTCCTGCACCTTCATTGGTAATGAAGATCCATTAAACACATCTATGCGAAGAAGCTGCTTCAGGCTGGCATAATGGCGTAGCCACTAACGCCGCTACAAAAATTGCCATGACTGATTCTGCCTTACCCACTTTGGTACAGCAAATGCTACAGCCTGGATTCTATCCCCATGCTGTAGAGGAGCCCATTCGCCTCATGCAGACTCACGTCTCCTATGTGCTCCTCACTGGCGACTATGTGTACAAACTGAAAAAGCCCGTTAATTTTGGCTTTTTGGACTACTCCACCCTGGAGAAGCGACAGCACTTCTGCGAGGAAGAAATTCGACTAAATCAAACAGGGGCAGGTAGCTTGTATTTGGGTGTAGCGCCCATCACACAGACGGCAGAAGGCGCCGAGCTAGCAGGCAACGGTACACCTGTAGAGTACGCGGTAAAAATGTGCCAGTTTCCGCAGTCAGCGCTGCTGAGTGAACAGTTTGAGAAGGGGCTGCTGACTGAAGAGAAAGTGCGCCAGCTCGCAACTATCGTCGCCAGCTTTCATAAAGCGACAAAAACCAACAAGCACGTCCGCAGCTATGGCACCATAGCTGCCATTCGCCGAGCCATTGACGAAAACTACGCGCAAACCGTCAGCTTCACAGCAGACGAACAAACAGTACAAACGCCTCAAACTCAGAAGCAATTCGACGAAACAAAGGCCTACACCGATCAATTTTTCGCAACTGAGCAAGCTTTGTTTCAAAAGCGCCTAGATCAAGATCGCATCCGCGCCTGCCACGGTGATTTGCACTTAGGCAACATCTGCGAATGGAAAGATGAGATTTTCCTCTTTGACTGCATAGAGTTTAATGAGGAGTTTCGCTATGTCGATACTATGTTCGATATTGCCTACATCGTTATGGATTTGGAGGTTGCAGGCCGGGAAAATCTCAGTCAAGTTTTCTTGAATCAATACGTTGAAGAAACGGGCGATTACGACGGACTAGAGATTCTCCCGCTGTATGTGAGCCGCCAGTCTTATGTCAGAGCGAAGGTCACGTCTTTTATGCTGGGCGATCCGTCTGTTTCTGAAGTAGAGAAGAAAGCTGCAAGCGAAAAAGCTGCAAAATATTACCGCTTAGCCTGGTCTTACGTGCAAAAAAAAAAGGTGCGATCGTAGCTATGTCCGGGCTGTCGGGCTCAGGTAAAAGCACGACAGCAGGGCAGCTAGTAACAGCGGCAGGCGCAGTTCGCCTGCGCTCGGACGCCATCAGAAAGCACTTGGCCGGGATACCGTTACGCAAGAAGGGCGGCGATGAAATCTACACACCCGCGATGTCAACCGCGACCTATTCCAGACTGATTGACTTGGGCGTACAGCTAGCTAGCCGAGGCTACCGGGTCGTTTTGGATGCTAAGTTCGACCGGTCAGAAAAGCGAGCAGAAGCGATCGCAGCTGCAAAAGCCAAATCCATTCCACTCACCTTTCTATATTGCACCGCACCGCCAGACGTTCTCAGAGCCCGAGTAGAACAGCGCGAAGGGGATATCGCCGATGCCACAGCAGCTGTTCTAGCTAGGCAATCTATGGATGCTTTCTCAGCGAATGAACCGGTGATTGAACTAGATACCACACAGTCTTATGAAGCCATTCAAGCTGTACTTGTGACTGTGTTAGTAGAAGGCCCTCAGTAATTGCACTTTAGCCTTAGATTTCAAGTGCGATCAGAAATGTCTGGTCGAAAACGAAGATTTTGGAGAGAGCGGACTTGGGCTATGCTTTCGAAGTCACGATCATCATGAACCAACAAGAAATCGTTTTCCAATGCAGCTTGAGCAATACAGCAGTCAATTGGGCTACGAACAGTTAACCCTCGACGACGCAAATCATAGTAGATACGGGCAGCTGCTTGCCAGGAAGAAGGTTTGAGTTGGATATAATCTTGTGCCTCAAGGTAAGTGGAAAGAAGAGTCCATTCTCGCTCGTTTAGACTGCCCTGAAGCAATTCAAGCTCGGTGAAGCGCGTGAGGAATACGTCACGCCCAGAAATCAACGCTTCAAGCTGCTGTCGCACTTGACCACTGCGATCACGGAACAAATTGATCCAAACAGATGTATCAATCAGCAGCATGACGAGTTTCGCGCAAAGCCTTGTATTCAAAGTCTGGAATAAGCTGAATCTGTCCTGCCAGGTCAAGAAGGTTTTTCTTGCGGCGCGACCTTACAAGCTCTCTTAGAGCTAGATTCAGTAACTCCTCCTGAGTAGTCAGCTTTGTTAGTTGAAAAGCCTCATTAATGAGAACTTCGTCAAGATTGAGAATGACTTGCATTAGCATTTACCCATATGCGAATAATCGCCGACCTCGCACTTTTTAAATTTTAACCTGCCTCAGACACACAGAGTGAACTGTTGTGTTTAGGGCTATATTTAGGGCACTGAAAGAGTTCAGATGTCCCAGATACGATAGCTTTTGCTGGTTAACAGCAAAAGCTACAAGCCTATGCTCAACTCCTCTATATCCAAGGTGTCTACTGCTTACCCTTTCGAAAACAAGATTCATCGCCATGGCTGACTTAATCATTCCTGCCGCGCTCAAAGGGTGGCTAATTTTTCTAGTGGTCTTCGCCCTGCTGGACTATCCCGTGCCGTTTAGCATTTTATTCGGTGCAATCGGTGGCATTGCAGGCGGACTGATTACAGCCTGGTGGCAAATCAAAGGCGGCGCGCCTTCCAACCCGAAGAACATCTCACCCACGGACAATCTAAGAAGACCGAGTCCAGACGGTTCCGATGAGAACTCACGCTTCGAGCTGCCATTCTTAAAAACCAATAAGGCCAAACGTCGGTATGTAGAACGCAAAAGACGGGCGCGCGATCGCAAGCTATCGAAATAAACCCATGCTTTTTCTCTCCAAGCTGCTGCCCCTGTTCATCTACCCGCTGGGGTTGAGCACGCTTCTGATGGTGCTAGGACTGATATGGATATGGCGTCATCCCAGAAAAGCAACTGGCGTGATCGCACTGGCACTGTTTATCCTTTTCTCCAGCAGCAATCCTATCGTCAGCAGCAAGCTCGTCAGCTCCCTCGAGTGGCGATACTTACCGCCCAACCCGATGCCAACAGCAGATGCCATCGTGGTACTCGGCGGGGCAACCACCCCTGCACTGGCGCCAAGATCCTGGGTAGAAGTCTCTGAGGCAGGCGATCGCATTTTGCACGGCGCACGTCTCTATACCCAAGGGCGCGCACCAAAGCTCATCCTCAGCGGCGGTCGCATTACCTGGCGCGGCGACAGCGATGCCTCAGAAGCAGACGATATGAAAGAAATCGCTATGGCGATGAACGTACCCGCCGCAGACATTGTGCTAGAAGGGGCCTCGCTCAATACCCGGCAGAACGCCGTCAACGTCAAACAAATCTTAGAAGCCCAAGGAATCGACTCCGTTTTGCTGGTCACCTCAGCAGTTCACATGCCTCGCGCCGTCGCCATCTTCAAAAAGCTAGATATCAATATCGTCCCCGCACCCACCGACTACCTCGTCACCACCGAAAAGCCAGGTCCCGCCACTCTCGAAGGACGCATCCTTTCTCTCCTTCCTGATGCATCCGCCATTAACAACTTCACCCGCGCCCTTAAAGAATATGTGGGTTTTGTGATTTACCGGCTGCGTGGCTGGGTCTAGCCGTTAGGATAATAGCCAGGTTCTCACCAAAACTAGCCATCTATTGGCTAAACACTGGCCCTATCGCATTAGCCCTATGTTTGAACACCTTTCGTCGAAGTCAGCTGAAGTTCGCTACGTCGCCGGTGAACAAACAAACGCCCTAGATCTGCACCAAACAGCTATCGACTTCAGACGAGAAGTCGCCCACCGTCAAGCTTTTGAAGACTACTGCCAGTGGTACTATCGGCTGGCCCAGCAAAACCAGGCAGAAATGAAAGCCATGCAAAACGATGCCGACTCTTTCGTTTGGTGGTGGGGTCGCTAGCTTACAAGTCCACCAGATGAGGTGCTTATGCATGACTGATCGAAAATCTCAATCGACACGCACTAACCGCGCCATAAAAAACCCGTCCATATTCTGCTGATGGGGCCAGACTTTTACCCAGCCCTCTTCAGAAATGGGGATACCAAAGGTCTGCGGCGGCTCAATCTTCCAACCCTCATGCTGGGATAAAAACCACTGAAGCTGAGATTCATTTTCGTCAGGATGTAGCGTACAAGTCGCATACACCATCACCCCCCCTGGTTTGACCCAGGTTGAAGCATGGGACAGGAGCGATCGCTGCAGCTCAACTAGCCCGGCCACAGCCGCAGGCGTCTGTCGCCAGCGAGCATCGGCATGTCGGTTTAGCGTCCCCAAGCCAGAACAGGGCACATCTAGCAGCACCCGATCGGCCTGGCCGGCAAACGTTGGCTGGTTGCGGCTGTCACACAGGATGGGCCGCACAGCCGTTGCCCCCAAACGGTCAATATTTTGCTGAATTTTTTTCGTTCGAGAGGCCGTGCGATCGCAGCTCCACACCGTCCCCTCATTTTTCATCAGTTCAGCCATGTGCAGGCTCTTCCCCCCCGGCGCCGCACAGGCATCAATAACGGTCTCCCCAGGCTGCGGGTCGAGCAGATACCCCACGAGCTGAGCGCTGCTGTCCTGCACAGCCCACCACCCCTCGGCGTAGCCCGGCAGCTGAGTCACCGCGCCGCTGTGTGCAGCCAGGCGCAGCGCCGAAGGCACAGCAGCAACCCGTTCAACCTTTACACCCGCCGCCTGAAACACAGCCACCGCTTCCGCCAGGCTGTATCGCTGCAGGTTAATGCGTAAATCTAGCCTAGGCGGACGGTTGAAATATTCACACAGCGCCGCAACCGCCTTGTCGTCTAGCATGGACTGCCAAACTTGCACAATCCAGTCGGGATAGCTGTGCAAGATGCCCAATCGCTGGGTCGCCGGTTCGGGTAGCGCCAGAGGATCCTGCAGTGCCGAAGCGTCATGAGCATCACCGCGCTGGCGGATATACTGGCGCAGCATACCGTTCACCACACCGCTAAGCTTCCCCAATCGCCGCGCTTTAGCCAGTGCAACTGTAGTATCGACCACTGCATGGTCAGGCACATGGCTCAGGTAGCGCAGCTGATAAAAACCCAGTCGCAGCAGCTCTCGCAAGTCAGCCTGCTGCTGCTCTGCTGTTCGCTTTCCAAATTGACTAATAATCGCATCTAGGGTTCGCCGACGCCGCACCGTGCCGTACACCAGTTCGGTCACAAGGCCCCTATCTTGAGCACTCAGCCCAGACTTACTCAGCTGACGGTCTAAGACAACATCAGCAAAAGCGCCCCGATCAATCGCTCGGAGCGCTTCAAATGCCACCTGTCTGGCTGATTTCAAACTATTGTTTTTAGCAGGCGTCCGGCTGGCGATGGCTTAGTCAGTCCTTGAAAACAGATCAACAAGTCGTCTCTCCAGATTCTATGCAGATTTAACGTTTAGCACGTCTGTTTGGCGAGGGTAGAGCCCTAGCTTCTTCCCCGCGGCGGCGCTTATCTCGCCATTCAACAGCTGTCAAATACGCAACACCGCCGGTAACGACAACCAGCAGCAGAAATGAAAGCACTGCCAGCACCGTGAGCAACTGGTCTTCAGAAACTGCGGTTAAAAAAGCGTCCATAGAGACTCCCTATCCCCACTCAGAAAAGGTCACCGCTAATTAGAAGCCGTTCCGACCCCAAATCACCATGGAGATAGAAAAAGTGAAGCAGGCAAACAGCGAAATCCAGCCTAGAGTCAAGATGTCCATATGTAAAATTTTAAAGGCAAATTCTTCGCCTTCTATCATACGGTAAAGTTAGGACTGCCCTGGCAAGGACCGTTGAGATTCTGCTAGACAATTCGCCCAAATAACACCGTGACCACCTCAGAAATATCCATCGCCGAAGCGCGACTAGAGTCAATCAAGTCAGGCCTTATGAGCGCTGCCACTATCGGCGCCGTGGCTAGCATGACAACGGTTTTCGCAGATTGGGCGCGGCTGCCACTGTCAGCACCGCACAGCTTTTTAGCATGGTTTGTGGCAGTGGCCGTGGCGATCGCATCAGGCTTCTTTTTTGGTGTTACGTATCGTTACATCGTCCGCCAAGACGACAACCTCCATCTGGGTGGTGGCGCAGTCGGTGCATTTGCCATGGTGCGATCGCTCGCTCAAATTGAAGCAAACTGGGACGACTCCTTCACTTGGCTCACTTGGGCTCTGATCATAGGGGAAAGCTTTCTATGGTTCGTCAGCGCTCGCTACGCACTCGATTTAGCCATCAGTAAGCGGTGGCTAATGCCGATTGATTGAGTCGATTGCTGAGAAGCCATGAACTGATCTAGGCTACAAATCAAACACGTCAAATTCTTTTTCGGTGCGCTGCATAGACAGGTCAATAGCTGAAAAGACCTTATTTACCGTCTTCGATTTTTCCAGGCAGCGTACGGCAAGAGCCGCGACCCCAGCTCGCGGGATCGACCCGGCAACGGTAGGGTCTTCGGTCAAAACCTCCTGCCCAGTTGCAGGCTGCGATATCAGACCGCCTGGCCGAATGACGGTGTAGGCCAATCCGCTCTTCATCAGATAGTCTTCTGCCTGCGCTTTTTCCTTCAGTACTGGGCCTAGGGTTTCCATTACATTCGGCGGTAGCGCCTTAGCACTGTCGCCACTGCCGATAGAGCTGATGAGAACGAAGCGTTTAGCATCAGAGGCGATCGCACCATCTACCAAATTCTTATTGCCCTTAAAATCAGGGCGCGCACCGCCATCATCTGGAGAACCCCCAATCGTGCTAATCACAATTTCAGACGGAAAGTCGCCCATAATCTGACGCATCTGATCACCATTGAGCGCGTCACCAGCAACCACCGTAATTCCCATCGCCATCAGCTCATCATTTGCTCGATTGCTTCGCAGCAGAGCCGTCACGTCGTGGCCTTCAATCACCAACCGCTTAGCAATTTCACGGCCAACCCCTCGGCTGGCTCCTGCAAGAAAAATCTGAGTCATAGCAAACCTATCTATGCGCTACGGCAAAGGAAAATAAATTAACTCAACCAAGTCAACTTGGCAGATGCCTGCTGACTTTTTGTACCCTACAGTCACCCATACATCAAAAGTGTTCAAAAAGACGTCCTGCGACTACCTTTTTTAACTTTCGGGTTATCCACACCCTACTAATACCAACAATCAAGGGTGCGAAGTCTGTACAATTTAAGACAGAAAAATGAAAAAACATAACCTCTAGAGCTTCTAATGATTCCAACCGTTATTGAGCAATCGGGTCGTGGAGAACGCGCCTTCGATATCTACTCCCGCTTGCTCAGAGAGCGAATTATCTTTTTGCATGGTCAGGTAACCGCAGACTCTATGAACCTGATCGTCGCCCAAATGCTTTTTTTAGAAGCTGAGGACCCCGAGAAAGATATCTACCTCTACATCAACTCTCCCGGCGGCTCCGTCTCCGCTGGACTGGGGCTCTACGACACCATGAACCATATTCGCCCCGATGTGGCCACCATCTGCATGGGACTAGCTGCCAGCATGGGTGCTTTCCTACTCAGCGCCGGGACCAAGGGCAAACGCATGATCCTCCCCAATGGCCGAGTGATGATTCACCAACCCTCTGGTGGAGCGCAGGGGCAGGCAACGGATATCGAAATTCAGGCAAAAGAGATCCTATATCTCAAGAACATGCTCAACGAAGCCATGTCCAAGCACACAGGCCAGACATTGGAAAAAATTAAGGAAGACACCGAGCGCGACTTTTTTATGTCTCCGCAGGAGGCCCTTGAGTACGGCCTAGTCGATCAGGTCATCGACCGGCATGCCGTTGGCAGTCGGCCCACGGCCGTAGATTAGGATCAGCAGAGCAAGGGAGTAGACCGAGGCCACCCGCGTTGGAGAGAGCACTACCGGTCAAACGAGCATTCGACAGTGATGCTCAAATTACTTTCAGCTGTGCCCTTCGTCACGTAGGGCACACCGGCTTCACCACCAATGCGAATGCCAAACTGCAGGGTAACTTTGTCGACTGTGCCATCAGACATATTCTTAAAAGCACCGAGTGTGTGGTTCGTGTAGGTCCGAATGGTGCTTTCTATCGCCTTAAAACTTTGAGCCGCGAGGGCGGCTGAACCGCCACTATTTGCGCTTTCTCCACCCGGTATCCCAGCAAATCCCCGGGAACCGCCGCCCAGCAGGCCCTTCTGTCCGCCGCGAATCATTTCTTCCCCATCGGGTTCACCCATATCTGCATCTGCGATCGCTCCCTCCGAGGGGGGCACATTCACGTCGCTGGTCGCTTCAATATAGATTTCAGTGCCGTCTTCGAGCTTTACAGGAACAAGCTGAGCCATAGTGATTTTCTCGCTGTGAGTAGATGCAAATACAGTCCCTAGGGAAGAGTGCATTGGCTTGGAAGTGTTCTCAGTGTTCCCGGCGGCTTAGGCTTAGGTGTACTTACGTTGCAATCCGGGTTTCTCTACTACGCAACTTCTTAAAACTTGACTATAACGGTAGGTAAAGCCTCCAGACATACACGGACCATGGCAGACCTTTACGCGAGCGAAGACGCCCAACAGATTTTACAAATTGCGATCGCAAAAGAGACAGAATCTGGCGAACTCACCAGGCGACAGCTTTCCGAAATTGCAGCTGAGCTCAACATCGCACCAGAAACCCTATGGTCTGCCGAACGTGAGTGGCAATCCCTCCAAACGGCCTCCGCACAGCAAGCCTCATTTAATGAGCAGCGCCGACAGAAATTTCACCACCATCTCATTCGCTACGGCATCGTCATCAGCTTCTTGCTACTGCTAAACCTGCTAGCAGGCGGCTATGGTGTAGCTGCCTTCATCGCCATAGCTTGGGGCGCTGTCCTTGCCTTACATGGTTGGCGCGCGTATCAAACATCGGGCTTTCGCTATCAAAAGGATTTTGAGAACTGGAGGCGCAAGCAGCAGGTCAAGCAATCGGTGTACGGCTTTCTCAATCGTTTGCTAAGCGTGTAGTTAAGGCACTCCTGCAAATATACCGTTACCTGCCCTTGCATAGATAGACTCAGTCATAGGTCGCGCGGCAAGCGCCCATGCTCTATGCAATGCGCATCATCTGCGTGAGTTGCGCCTTATCGTCGAACGCTGTGAACAGCCGTGGGCCGCAGAGATGATGACGCTCTTATGCGATATCAAAGCGCAAGTAGAGTGCGCCAAAGAA
Organism: Cyanobacteria bacterium J06626_6; assembly: GCA_038523095.1. Lineage (GTDB taxonomy): Bacteria > Cyanobacteriota > Cyanobacteriia > Phormidesmidales > Phormidesmidaceae > Phormidesmis. The sequence continues at coordinate 7,501 of JBCBJS010000014.1, read as the reverse complement.
GTGGGCGAAAGTGGGCTGAGCCCGCAGCAACTAACCCACTTCGAAAGGCAGTATCAGTCCTTGCTCTCAGATGGCTTTGAGGTCAATCTACCGCCGCCTGTAGAAGCTGATGCCCCGAAGCAACGCGGCCAGAGGAAGCAGTCGCCACCGAAAAACTTACTCGACCGACTCGATTGGCATGACACCGCTGTTTTAGCCTTCATGTTTGACTTTCGGGTGTCCTTTGACAACAATCAAGCCGAACGCGATGTCCGCATGATGAAACTCAAGCAGAAGATTTCGGGCTGTTTTTGCTCTGCAACCGGCGCTCACCAGTTCTGCCGCATTCGCGGCTACCTCTCAACGTTGAGAAAGCAGGGGCTGACTGTTCTTGACACCCTCACAAGCACTTTCACCAACCAACCTGTTTTTCCTGTTCCTCTAGCCTGAGTAGTTACCTTAATTTCTTTATAGAAGAGAAGAACTGGAACCAAGGTATTGACTGGTACAAAACCCATTTTGTAGGCGACACCAAAACATACGGAGAATCTTCTCCAAACTACACAAAGCGACGGAAAACCCTCGGTGAGGATCACGCGATCGCCAAAGTCATCTCCACGCTCTCTGCGCCCCTGCCGCCAGAATTAAAGTGGCATTTTGAAAGAATGATGTATGAGCCTTTCTCTGAAAAAGTCGAACGTCCAATGATGAATGAGAGACTCAGAAAGAGACTACTACACCATCTTCGCTCAGATATCGAAAAGCTCAAATCTTATACAGGAAAAGATTTTTCTTGTTGGAATCTAGACTCGATGGAGCAGTGATGAGCAACTATTGGCTATCCAACTTCTGCGGGTACTTTTTCTAGCATCAGCTTTGACCGCCTAACCTGCGTTGGGATATCAACCGGATAATCGCCGGTAAAGCACGCTGAACAGAAGCTTTTGGTCGCTGCGCCCGTTTCCTCTAACATACCTTCCCAACTCAAGTAGGCAAGCGAGTCAGCCCCTAGCTGCTGCTCAATTTCTTGAACTGATTTCGTTGCAGCAATCAGCTGATCTTGATTGTCGGTATCGATACCATAGAAGCAAGGATGGGTAACAGGCGGCGATGAAATTCTCATATGCACCTCGATTGCCCCTGCTGCATATAGCATCTGCACAAGCTTGCGGCTAGTGGTACCGCGCACGATAGAGTCATCGACAATCAAAATTCGTTTGCCCTCTAGCACGTCGCGCATAGGGTTTAGCTTCATCCGAATGCCCGTTTCACGCATCGCTTGAGTCGGCTGGATAAAGGTGCGCCCCACGTAACGATTCTTGATTAGCCCTTCCGCATAGGGGATGCCCGACTGTTCCGAGTAGCCAATCGCAGCAGGAACACCAGAATCAGGAACAGCCATAATCAAATCCACATCCGCCGGAGATTCTTTGGCCAAGCGCTGTCCGATGCGCTTTCGATAGCTATACAGACTCTCTCCGTGGAAGATGCTATCAGGCCGGGCAAAGTAAATCATTTCAAAGACACATAGCTTGCGCTCTGACTCTGTCCATTGCGTGGACTTGACACCACTAGCATCAATCCAGACCAGTTCACCCGGGTTAATGTCTCTAAGATAGGTCGCACCCACGATATCAAGTCCACAGGTTTCAGAGGCGACGACATACTTACCAGGGCCATAGCCTGCGCCTTGTTCATTGGGTTTTTGAGCACCTATGTATCCGAGCACTAGGGGCCGAATGCCATGGGAATCGCGGGTAGCTAAAATGCCATCTGGGGTACCAATGACTAAGCTAAATGCACCCTCACAGCGCTTAAAGGCGCTAATCCCACCTTCTATCCAATCCTGCCCATCGTTGACAGCTTCTGCCAGCGCCAGCGCGATCAGTTCAGAATCAGAGGTCATCACCAGATTGTGGTCTCGTTCTAGCAGCGCGGCTCGCAAACTGCTGACATTAACAATATTGCCGTTGTGGGCTAGCGCGAGGTCACCCATTCTGGTGTTTACGATTGCGGGTTGAGCATTTGCTGCGTGACTAGAGCCCGTCGTGGAATAGCGGGTATGTCCAACCGCCCACTGGCCCTCCATACCGTGCAAAATATCGTCAGTGAACACCTGAGAGACCAGTCCCATCCCTTTGTGGACATGCACTTTACCTTGGTCGAATGCGGCAATACCTGCCGATTCTTGTCCGCGGTGCTGTAAAGCGTACAGACCAAAGTAAGTCAGCGTGGCAACGGCCTGCACGGGTGCATACACACCAAAAACACCGCAAGCTTCTTCTGGTTTGTCGGGACGATGCTCTGAAAGAAAGGCTGCATCATCACACGGAACGCTGTTTGCAATACCGTCTTGATGCTTGGCTGGATTGTTGTGATGCATAGCAGAATCAGGGAACGGGTACATGCTCGATTCAAACTGAAATATGAATGACGGCAAAGCAGGAAAGAAGGTATTCCCTGGGTTAACTTGCAGTTAACTATTTTTTAACGTCCTCCCAAATCCTATCACTCTGCGATAGCAGATTTCATAGAATCAAGTATGGCAAAGTTCTTTTTCATACGGGTCTATCAGCCGCTGCTACAGTCTCTCGAAAGAACTGATTGTGAGCGATAGGACACTACTCGTAGTCTTGTTCTATCGCTTGCTCAATCGCATTCGCCCACTTGTTTTCCATCCGCCCAACCACAAGCGACACCAATACCTGTTCGGTATCTGTCTGCACCATCAGCGGCCCTTCAACTGCGCCCACTCGTCCAATCAGTGAGCAGTTCGGTAGCGCTGTTTGACAGTAGGTTTCCCACTGGTCTTTATGCTCAGCCGTGACCGACACCACAACGCGAGCGCCGCCCTCGCCAAAGAGCAATGTGTCCGTGCGGAGCTGCCCGGCGTTCAGCATAATGTTGGCGCCTTTTTTAGACCCAATGCAGGATTCTGCAAGCGCGATCGCCAGTCCGCCCTCCGCACAGTCGTGCGCCGATGCAATCCATCCTTGGCGAATACCGTGCCGGCAGGCAGCTTGCACTGCTAGCTCCAGTTTCACATCTACTTTAGGCGGCGCACCAGCCACCGTTTGATGAATACACTTGAGATACTCTGAGCCCCCCAGCGTCACAGTGCCTTCTCCGATTTCTCCCGCGCCAACTCCCAGCAGATAAATCGCATCTCCTTCTGCTTGCCACGCCTGCCCGCATACTCTACGAATATCGGGTACAAGACCGACCATACCGACAACAGGCGTCGGATAAATAGGTCGCGGCGTCCCCTCGCTGTCTAGCGTTTCGTTGTAGAGCGATACATTACCACCCGTTACAGGCGTCGAAAATGCGCGGCATCCATCCGCTAGCCCACGACAGGCTTCGGCTAGCTGCCAATAGCCAATCGGCTTTTCTGGACTGCCAAAATTGAGATTATCTGTAACAGCTACAGGTTCCGCACCGACACAGCTGAGATTGCGAGCAGCCTCGGCGACAGCAGCTAGCGCACCTTCATAAGGGTCAAGGTAAACCTGACGCGCATTACAGTCTACGGTTGCGGCGAGCCCACTCCTCACTTCAGGATCCGAATCTACCTGAGACCGCAATCGAATCACGGCGGCATCTGCGCCTCCCGGCATCAGCACCGTATTGTTCTGCACCTGATGATCATACTGGCGATAGACCCAGCGTTTGGAGGCAATAGTGGGTGTTGATAGCAAATCGAGTACAACCTGATTCCAAGCGCGATCGCCAACGCCTTGTGTCGTCGCCTCAGGCAGTTCGTTCTCCGTCCACGTCCAGGCTTTCTGGGCATATTCTGGCGGCTCTGCCATCAGCTCTCGCTTGTAAATAGGGGTATTATCCGATAGCGCCGTTGCTGGAATTTCTGCAGCAACTTCACCACCAAACAAAATTCTCACAGTCGGTTCTTCAATCACAGAACCTGCGACCACCGCATGCAGTCCCCACCGATGAAAAATATCAATCAGCTCTTGCTCACGGCCAGCATGCGCAACGAACAACATGCGCTCTTGAGACTCAGAGAGCAGGTATTCATAGGGCACCATTCCTGGCTCTCTTTCGGGTATTAAATCCAAATCCAGCTCAATACCGACCCCGCCGTTCGCTGCCATCTCAGAGGTAGAGCAGGTAATCCCCGCTGCGCCCATATCCTGAGCGGCGGCTACCCCACCAGTCTTAAACGCTTCCAAACAAGCCTCTACGAGCGACTTTTCCAGAAAGGGATCGCCGACTTGGACAGCTGGCCGATTAGCCTCCGATTCGTCGCTCAGTTCAGCACTGGCAAAACTCGCCCCGCCCATGCCGTCACGCCCAGTCGTAGAGCCTACGTATAGCACTGGATTGCCGATACCGACCGCACCAGATTTCACAATCTCATCGGTTTCCATCAGTCCAATCGCCATGGCATTAACCAAGGGATTGCCTCTGTACGCTTCATCAAAAAAGACTTCTCCCCCAACCGTTGGCACCCCAAAGCAGTTGCCGTAGTGCGCAATGCCTGAAACAACACCGGTAAAAATCTGACGAGTTCGAGCGTCTTCCAAGCGCCCAAACCGCAAAGAATTCAGCGCAGCGATTGGCCGCGCGCCCATGGTAAAAATATCGCGCAGAATCCCTCCTACGCCTGTCGCTGCACCCTGAAACGGTTCAATAGCGGATGGATGATTGTGCGACTCTATCTTGAAGGCGACTCGCATGCCGTTGCCGACGTCAATGACGCCTGCATTCTCGCCAGGGCCAACCAGGATGCGATCGCCCTCCGTTGGAAACTGGCTCAAGAGAGGCCGCGAATTTTTATAGCAGCAGTGCTCCGACCACATCACACCAAACATACCTAGCTCAGCCCGATTCGGATGCCGACCTAGTCGCCGCACGATTTCCTCATATTCATCGGGCTTAAGTCCCTCTGAGGCAATGTCTTCTGGAGAGCAAGCAGGAGGGTTAGCCATAGATTTCACGCTTTCTTAGAGGACGGGCGATCGCAATCAGCTATTAATTCTATCGTTCAAAGGAAGGCCAAAGACTTTGGATTATTCACCGCCATTGAGCCCCGTAACACCCCTCTATCAGCGCCCTCCATATAGGTAGTTTCACGGGTGCAGCAATCGGTATATATTGTTAAGAGAGTTTAACTTTTTTAGCGTTAAACATAATCATTCCAATATTCACCCGAGGGTTATCCATGGCGACTTACAAAGTCACACTCATCAACGAAGACGAAGGCATCAACGAAACGATTGAATGCGCAGATGATACATACATCATTGAAGCTGCAGAAGACGCAGGCATCGATTTACCCGCATCCTGCCGCGCGGGTTCCTGCTCTAGCTGCACCGGCAAACTCGTTTCCGGCACCGTCGACCAGTCTGATCAGGTCTTCCTAGAAGATGACCAGATGGAAGCTGGCTTCGTCCTCACTTGTGTGGCCTATCCAACCTCTGACTGCACCATCCAGACTCACCAAGAAGACGCGCTTCTCTAGATTCTTTGAGGATGCCTTCGAGGCTATCTATACAAAAAGTCAATCCCGCGATCGCCTTGAAGAGCGATCGCGGGATTTTTCTATCTGCATCTTCAGCATGTTGTAGCAAACGGCAGTCTCAACCGCTGCCCTATCTCAAGCGATCTTTTGGGTGGTCAGTCTTTTTCATCTGTACCAGATCGCTTTCAGAAAAAGCACTGCTGCGTGCTTCGGGTAGAAGGTCGTTGAGCACGCTCTCGCGTCTGTAGGAATTTTGAGCAGTTTCTTTGCGCTCAGGGTTATTTTCGTTATTTCGTAAAGCCTTTTCCACAATTTCACGAATTTCTTCGCCGTAATATTCAATCGTTTGCTCCGCCCGAGCGAGATCCATACCAAAGTCAATGTTGTAAGCAATAATCGGCTGCAGGGTGTGCGATCGCAGAGGCAGCGCCACCGCACTCTGGGCAAAGAGCCCAGTCATCATCAACGACACAACCATACACAGCAACAGTCCAGATAGCCTAAACCTGCCCAAAAATTCTTTCATGCGATTGCCCTATCTATTTACCTATGATCAGTATAGAGCTATATTCTTAACAAAAGGCAACATTGCCTTTACATAGCACTAGCCGCCAGCAAATGCATATAGCATCCAAAAAAGAAAGGCTGCCTTCTCAACTAGCCCATATCTTCGAGGTTATAAGCATCAAAAACGATTGCAAAACCATACGGCAAGACTCTCAATTCCTAGCTTGTTTATACTAGCGTCAGCTAGTGAGTGAGACTCTGGATGCTTTGATACATGTTGTCAAGTTTGGAAAAATGATTGGTGCAATAGTTACTGGCTACGTAAAGCGTTCAATACAAGTGATGGACCTATCGCGAGTTGGCGATAAAAGTCGATATATTTTGGGTTGGGACAATACCAGCAAAATTAAAGCGTTAGAAGCGGAGTTGACGCAGATTGAGCAGCAGCTAGATAAGGTGGCAGCGCGTATCAGACAGATTGAGAAACAGCAGGGGCAGCAGCGATCGCGCGAGACTTGGCTACAAGATTTTATATTGCAGCTTTTGAAAGGCAGATAGACAAAAAGCTAAAGCCCTATGCGCTGAAGCTAGAAACGATCGCTGATGACGAATCACATATGAAAGATGTGCTGCAAAAACAGCTAAGCCTGAGAGAAAAGCAACAGAGTGAATCTCGTAGCGCTATTGAAAGATATCTGTACAAGTTCAAAACAGAATTTGTAGAAGAAACGATGGAGCTAGACAGCAAATACGAAGCCTTAGGGAATAGCAATAAATTAAGATACCGGCTGGCCAGGAACAATAGTCACATCCCACTTCGGCAAAGTCTCAGAACGCAACCACTGCTGGGAGAAAGGTTCTAACTCTTGTTTGTTTAGCTTAATTCCTTTGGGGTAGACCTGATCGACAAAATCAACCACAGGCGTAACCCCTTTCCAAGTCATATTAGCTGCCCACTGTAGAGCGGTTTCAACCGTGTCGAGAATTGCACCGTTCCAGAAGTTTTCTAGTGTTGCCCAGCAACGCTCAATAGGGTTGTACTTACTGTGGTAAGGCGGATAGTAGACGAGCCTAATTTTCAACTGCTCTGCATTGGCAAACTCAACCATGCGCTTGATGAACTGAGTGCGTCCGCTACTGACCGCAGGTCCATTATCTAGCTCAATTATCCACGCTTTCACCGCTCGATAGTCGTCCTGGTAGCGCTGCCACCAAGTTTCTAAGCAATCAACCACAAAGTCACTGGTTTCCGCGCTGTTGCCAAAAAAGATAGCGAGTTGGTCACCCGTCACATCTAGGATACCGAAAGGCACCAGTGTGGCTTGCCGATAGTGGTCATGGTCATCGGCTTGAGGCGCCTCTCGTCGTCTGTCTTTCCCGCCCCGTGATAGATTGCCGATAGCGACTTTGGCTTTGGTATCTATCGAGAGTTGCAGCACTTCCGGGTCGGCTTTAGCCGTCTGACGCGCTTGGGCCACATTCTCGAAAATCGCATCCGTTTCAGCAACCTTCTTGTGCGGCTTTACTTTTTGA
>JBCBJS010000013.1:0-101734 GCA_038523095.1 Cyanobacteria bacterium J06626_6 | reverse complement strand
GCATACCAACTGTCCATCAGTACTGCATGGAAGGGCAATTGCTTATGATGAACGATGTTCAGTAACATCTCCTGAACGTGGTCTAGCTTACTTTTGCCGTCACCTGCTGGGTCATATATCCGATAGTCGATTATCCAGTACTGGTCTGTGTTTGGGTTCACATAGACGCAGTTGACAACACCGATGCCTTTGATCACTTGCTTAGCGTTGCCGCTGTACTGACGGCGAACCAGCTCAATCGCAAACGAGTGACGTTTGTCGAGCACCGTGTCGTCGAAGAGCACATAGCCGTAGGCATCCGCATCGACCTGTGATTGAACGTTTTCCCAAACTAAGCGAGGCGTTATGCGTTCTTGTTTGAGGTAGCGATTAATTTGGTCGTGACTCCATTGCTCGCTGTGGTCTGCAAAGTGAGTCAGCGTGTAGTTAATCTGGCTCACCAGCAGGTATTGGCAGTAGTCGTTTCGGTTGATAGGCTTGCTCATACCTACCATCTTAGCGATCGCGTCAACCTTTAAGTTCTCTACTTACTCAGCGCTGCGTAAGTCCTATTATAGTCTTTTGGTTGTCCTTTTCAACATGCGCTTTTTGTGCGCGCTCAGACAGGCTAGATAGATGGGTTAAACAATCTCGACCAGCTCCAGTTCGAAGGTCAGATCTTGCCCGGCGAGGGGATGGTTCCCATCTAGGGTCACTATGTCTCCCTGAATATCTGTGATCGTGACGGACATCGCTTCTCCGCCGGGCACCTGCATTTCTAACCGCTGCCCTGTCTCTAGTTCAAAATCTGCTGGAATATTTTGTTTCTCAATATCTGCCACCATCTCTTTGTTGTAAGGGCCATAGGCCTGGTCAACTGGAATCGTCGTCTTGATGGTGTCACCTTGTGCAAGCCCGTCTATTGCGGCCTCAAAGCCAGGAATGACCATACCCGTACCCAGCGTAAATTCTAAGGGTGCTCGCCCTTTTGAAGAGTCGAATATTTGACCGTTGTTGAGCGTCCCGGTGTAGTGAACTCTGACTGTATCGCCTGATTTTGCTTGCCTCATGCCGTCTAGCTAATGCCCCGAGCCGTGTTTTGCAGCGCCCCGAACCGTCAGGCCACTGGCTATACCTTACAACAGCTGTCTGTATCGAGCGGCTGTGTGTGACGGCTGGAATGGCTATGTAGTCTCAGCTTCGATAATTACCAAGGAAAAAGTTTGTGTTTTTTGATACAATAAAGTTACGCAAGTTTTGTTGTTCGTATGGCAGTACCTGGGAAAAATAGCGTTACAGGTCTTGCTCTGTCGTTTTAGTCACTTTGCTGACTGCACTAGCTTTTTCGGCGTTAGCTTCTCGACTAGTGTGAATCCATTGGCAAAGCGCAACCTTTTTTGAACCTAGGCTGATGCCACCCTGTGGCCAGCTCTAGTGCTGCTGGTTTTTTGAAGCAGCTTGCCTCTTTGTCTAAGCCGTTCATTTTTGAGGCAGCTGACCCATAACCAGTTTTGATGGCTGGTTTTAATGACTGGTTTTTGGGCGGTGAAGTGGCTCGCAATCGGACGGATAGCCTTGCGCTTATTGTGCATGCCCTGAGTCCTATCGCCTTGTCTGCAGTGTCCCATCGTCGCTCCAAAAACGACTTACAGCCCATTTGGCTGCGCTCCATATTGCTGGTGGTTTTAATCATTGCCAGCTACAGTCTGCAGCGCTCAACGGATATAGTGCAGTCAGCTGAGTCTGCGCTGTCTGCGCCTCCTGCTGATATTTCCTCTGACACTTCAGAACAAGCTGTCGATAGCGCTGGTAGCTCCGCTGCCCATCACGTTTCTGAAGATCAGCTAGAGAATGGAGATATTGTTTTTCTCTTCCCAGACCGTTCGCAGGACCTCTGGTTCTCGCGGCTGCTCTCTCAAGCTGGCTTCAGTATCAACCTTAAAAATGCCGGAGAAGACTACGCAACTGTCGGCATTGTCACGAACCAGGGCAATCGATTGAGTGTGGTGCATGCGCCAGTGGACGAGGCCTCAGCCCATCAGGTTATTGAAGAGTCCCTAGCTGACTACTTGAGCCGGGGCATTACCAGTGATGTTGCGGTGTACCGGCTAAAGACGCCTACAGCAGAGGTACAGCGAGCGATCGCAACTGCTGCGAGCGACTATCACCAAAAAATGAACGTCGCTCCCCCAGCTGAAAGCCAGCCTCTTGTGTCTTTAAAAGATATCAAAGCTGGACTAAAAGCTGGGCTAGGCGAAGAATTGAGTTCAAATGGCGCTCAGGCTTGTACCAGTCTGGTGCTGAATGCCTATCTCGCGGCTGATGTAGACCTTTCTGCCGGTCAGTCGAGAAGATTTTTGAGCGCTCCCCTAGACTTTTTATCGGGCCAAAACTGTTTGACGCCAGAATCGCTTTCCAGCCACTCAAATCTACGTCTGGTTTCTCAATTCTCGCCTGTTCGCTCTGTGCAATCTTCACTAGACTAGAGCGTGATGAGGTGAAGGACTGCAGCCCCGATGATATTGCGACTGAAGCCGTGGCAAATTGCGTTACTCATTGCACCAGTAGCGATTATCGTGACGTTTTTGTTGGTGGCGGCGGGGCAGCAAATTCGAGCCTGGGGTCTCAACTGGATTTGGGCCGTATTTATTTTTATGCTGCTGGGCTGGCGGTGGCTGCTGGCGCGCTGGACAAGGCCCGCAATCGCCCAGGCCGAAACTTTGGTTTCAGAGGTGAATGCCGAGCTTGAGGCCGAATTGGACGCGGCGATTGCCCAGACCTCTGGGGCGGCTCTCAGTGAGCGGACGGGTGGCAAGGCAGCGGCGGCAAAGGTAGAGCAGACCCTAGCGGAGATTTTGCAAGTGGCTCAGGACGATCCGCCTGTGTGGGAAGACTGGAGCACCTTTTGGCAGCGCTGCCTAAGTTTGGTGAGGGCGATTGCCCAGGCCTATCACCCCGAAGTGAAGCGGCCCTTATTAAATATCTACGTGCCGGAGGCCTACGGACTGATTCGAGGCACTGTGGAAGATACGGACCGGATGATGCAAAAGCTCTCTCCGGTGCTGAGCCAGGTCTCTATTGGCCAGATGGTGGAGGGAGTAGAGCTGTATCGCAAGTTGGAGCCTTCGGCAAAGAAGCTCATCAAGGCGTTTAACTGGGCGCAGTGGGCCCTGAATCCGGCAGCGGCGATCGCCCGCCAGGTCAGCGCTAAGAACATGAGCCAGGCCAACCAGCAGATTTTGCTGAACTTTAGCAACCTGCTGCGAGAGACGGCGCTACGAAATTTGGCCCAGCAGTCGGTGGCGCTCTATGGCGATGAACGAACGCCTTCTCTAGCTGAAGTGACTGCTGAAACACCGGCGATCGCAGCGGCAAAAACGCAGACCTTAAAGGAGATTTTGGAGCAGGCTGAGCCGACTGAGCAAGTTGAGCAAAAGCCGGTGAATATTTTGCTGGTGGGACGCACCGGGGCAGGAAAGAGCAGCCTGATTAACACCCTGTTTCAGGCGGAGAGAGCCGCAGTCGATGTGCTGCCGAGTACCGACAAAATTCAGAGCTATCGGTGGCGGCTGCCGGGGCAGATATCGGGGCAGCTGTCGGCGGTCGATGATGAGTCGCTGACGCTGTGGGATACGCCAGGCTATGAGCAGGTGGCCGGAGATGAATTGAGATCGCAGGTGATTGACTATGCCACTGCCGCGGACTTGCTGCTGCTGGTGACGCCCGCCCTAGACCCCGCGCTGCAAATGGACGTCGACTTTTTGCAGGAGATGCAGGCTGAGGCGCACGACCTGCCGGTGATTGCGGTGGTGAGCCAGGTCGATAAGCTGCGACCGATTCGAGAGTGGGCTCCTCCGTATCACTGGCGAACGGGTTCTTGGCCGAAGGAAGCGGCTATTCGGGAGGCGGTGAGCTACCGCGCAGAGCAGCTGGATGATTTTTGTCAGCAGGTGCTGCCACTGGTGGCCCGTCAGCCAGAGCGTCCTGCTTGGGGAGACGATGAGCTGGCTGAAGCATTGGTAAGTGCGATCGCACCAGCCAAGCAGCTTCGCCTTACGCGCTTTCTGCGCAGTCGCACGCTACGGGCAGATGCCGCCGCCAAAATCATTGAGCGCTACACCTTTCAAATGACCACGACAGAAGGGTTGACCAAGCTGCTAAAAAGTCCAGTTTTGCAGTTTATCTCTACCTTGACGACGGGCACCCCGGCGTTGGGCGCGGTGCTAATCGAGAAAATTCCGGTAGAGGAAGTGCCGATTGTGCTGGGCAAGCTCCAGATGGCCTACGAGCTGTTTACGCTGCTAGGTGATGGCACGTCGAGTACGTTTGACCTATTGACGCTGTGGCCGCAGCTTTTGAAGAACGACGAATGCTATCCGGCAGACCGACGGGCCTGGGCCTTTGGCCATGCTCTGGTGGAATACTGGACGCAGGCTATTCCACTGAGTCAGCTCAACCAGCGGATTGACCACTATCTGACGACTTCTGTCTGACGACCTCTGTCTGACGGCCTCTATTTATCTGACAGCCTCTATTCAAATGTATTCATACTCTTTGTCTAACTGTCTTTGCCTGACGGTCTTTGCCTGACGGTCTATGACTGACTAATTCAGTGCGTTAGACACCTATCAATCTATTGCATCTACCCACCGTCAGCATCTGCCCGTCATCGGCATTTACCTGTCACGTAGGTCACAGCGGCAACTGTCAGCCCTTGGATTGCGATATCGGCAGCTGTGGTGATATGGTCTGAACCGTTCGTTTTGATACCACTTTAGATGGGCCTCTGCGGGGTCTAAACGGTTGATGTTCTCCTTACTTTTTCTGCTCTCCTTGGTCAGCGAACCGGCGGTTAGCCAGCCTTTGAGTTCGAGGCTGCAGGTCTCCGACGGTCCACTGATTGCCCAGACCAGCAGCGATGTCATTACGGTGCCACAAACGGTGCGATCGCTCCCAGGTGGATTGGACCGAGTGCCTGTGTTCAACAGCAACAGCCCAGAAATTATCGAATCTGACGGTATTTTGCTCTCGACCTTTCCCGGTAGCGGGAAGAGCGCACCGAGGGCCCACCTAAACTACGCTTTTGAGGGTCGCTTCGATATTTTCTCCCACCATGTGGCACGTGGGCAGGATGACCGGGACACCCGGACGGTGTACGAGGCAGTTTTGGTGCACAATCCGGGCGATCGCACGGTCACGCTTGCTGTGAGAGACGGGGCTTCGCACATTAGCCAAGAGTCGCCGTGGAATGAAATTGCATCCGGATCTTCCAACCTGTATAGCAACAATTTTTCTGGGCCGGGTAGCCGGGTCATGAATGATGTCCTGCGCGATCGCCGTCAGTCGGTTTTTCCTGCTGAAGTTAGCATTCCGCCCCGCGAAAGCCGCCTACTGCTAAATGCACCCATTCCGCTACGACGCTTGAATGTACCGCTCGATGGCTCCCTGCCGCCGGGAAGTGCGCTGACCCCGCCGCCGGTGAGTGCTAGCTCTGGTGAAGGACCTCGACTAAATGGACGGTCTACGCTGATGCGCCTCAACAGCAGCGGGCCAGTGTATGTCGCAAGCTTGGCTATGCATGCGCCCCAGCGCGATGGCAACGAATATGTGCCCAGCCTGGATGAGTGGAAGCAGCTGCTGTTTCGCGGACAACTCGCCAGCCCTCGCGATCAGCCCCCGAGCCGTCCGGGTAGTCGTGCCAATCCCTTTCGATATGGCCGAGTCTCGGGCGTTGCCGAAGGCTCACAGTGGCGGGCAACGCTGACGGATGGCCGCAGCGATCAGCTGGCGGTTCCTGCACCGGGCGAGCAGATTTCCTACGGGCTGAGCACCCTAGAGCGCAATACCTTTGGCACTGGGCAAGTGCAGAGTGCGCCCGTCGTCGCGCGCTACCGAGACACGGCCTATCGTGCCAATGGCAACTACGGCATTGAATACAACCTAGACCTCCCGCTGTACAACGACACTGACCGTCCGCAGCAAGTCTCACTGTCTATCCAAACGCCGCTGCAAAACGACGGACTGGAGAATGCGCTCCAGTTTAAGGCTGCGCCAGAATCTCGGGTGTTTTTCCGGGGAACGGTGCTGTTTGTGTACAAGGACGACGACGGTCGCTCGCGGGCAGCCTACACCTATGTCGTGCAAAATCAAGGTGAACAGGGCGAATCTCTGGTCGAGCTGACGCTTGCACCCGGCGAGCAGCGAGATGTGAATGTGCAGTTTCTCTATCCGCCCGATGCGACGCCGCCGCAGGTGCTGACGATTAGTACTGGCGAGTAAGCGAGCAGATAAGCTGGGGATAGTAATACCTCGGCTTCTCACCTTTGGAAAATATTCTAGTCATCATTCCGGTTCTCAATGAGGCGGATACTATTACTGGTGTGCTTGCTGCGCTGCGTCGGCAGGGGCTAGAGAAGATCTGCGTGGTGGATAATGGGAGCTGCGATCGCACGCCTCAAACTGCAGCTGAAGCTGGTGCTCAGGTCGTTTTAGAACCTCGCCGGGGCTATGGTCAAGCTTGCTGGACGGGGCTGCAAACTCCCGAGTCGCAGGCGGCTGACTGGATTTTGTTCTGTGATGGGGATGGCAGTGATGACCTAGGGGAGCTGCCTAAGCTGCTGGCACTGCGAGATCAATGTGACTTTGTATTGGGCAATCGACGGGGAACGGCGGGCGGGCGATCGCAGCTCAGCGCCGTACAAAACTTTGGCAACTGGCTGGCGACTCGGCTGATTCGAGTGGGGTGGGGCTATCGCTACGAGGATCTCGGCCCGCTACGATTAATTCGGCGGGCAGCGCTGGACCGACTAGGCATGGTGGACCGAGGGTTTGGCTGGACGGTAGAGATGCAGGCAAAGGCCGCCGAACAGGGGTTGAAAATTTGTGAGATACCGGTGAACTATCTGCCGCGTCAGGGCGGGCGATCTAAGATTGCGGGGACGCTGCGGGGAAGTGCTAACGCCGGGCAGGTGATTTTGACAACGCTGGCGGTGCTGTACTGGCAGAAGGTGGTGGGTCGGCGTCTGGGTCACCTTTTTCCCTCGGAGAATTTTCTAGAAAAGTCAACAGTACAGAAAGGCCTGCTGTGGGTGAGCGCGCTGCTGTTGGTGCTGGGTAGCCTGCTCGCCGCGCCCTACGGAGATTTTCTCAATGACCCTGAGGCAGTGCCGCTATTTTGGCGCGGTGCAGCGTTGATGAGTTTGGGCTTCGTGGGTTCTTGGGGGCTAGGTCGGGTGAGCCCTAGCTGGTTTTGGGCGGTGACCATAGCGCCCCGGTTGATCCTACTGGCCATGCACCCAGGCGATGATATTTGGCGTTACCTGTGGGAAGGTCACATTCAAAATCAAGGGTTTAATCCCTACCTTTTGCCGCCTACTGCTGATGTGCTTATTCCTTTTCGCCTGGATAGCTGGAGCCAGATAAACCACTTGGACCACGCCGCGATCTATCCCCCTGTCGCCCAGCTGGGGTTTCGTCTGCTGGCATTCATAACGCCCTCGGTTTTGTTGTTTAAGTCGGCCTTTGTTGCGGCCGATCTAGCTATTTGTTGCTTATTGAGTCGTCGATTTGGGGCTGTAGCATCGCTGCTGTACGCCTGGAATCCGATGGTGATATATAGCTTCGCAGGAGGCGGGCATTACGATAGCTGGTTTTTACTACCGCTGGTTGTGGCTTGGCTCTGGTGGGAGCGCGCGTTAAAAGAGTCAGGTCCGGACGGCCGACGGATAAATCAGCTGGTCGCTGCGGTGGCGGTGGGTTTGAGTATTGCGGTGAAGTGGATGTCTCTGCCTGTGTTGGGATTCGTGGCCTGGCGTGCTAGAGGTGGAGAGCGGTTTCTGGGGCTTAGAAGATGGCCCAGACAGTGGCCGTGGCTTTCTGCGCTGTTGCTTCTGGCGGTGGGTCTTTTGCCGCTGGCGGTGGCGGTGCTGCCCTTTTGCCAAATCTCTGATCGGGTACTGTCCTGTCCGATTGTGCCTCTCGATTCTCCATTTATTAACTATGGGCGAAGTGCGGCGCTGCTCCCTCAGCTGGTAGCAAAGCTGTGGCCTGCTTCAGTTAAGGCCAACTGGATCTATGGGCTGCCGTTGGCCATCACCGTTCTATGGGGACTGGCAAGCCGCTCGAGCATCCGCCAGTTTACGGAGCGCTATCTGATTGCACTGATGCTGCTTTCTCCCATTGTTCATGCCTGGTACTTTACCTGGCTGACGCCATTTGCAGTGGCTAGCCGCAATTGGGGAACGCGACTGGTGAGCGTTTCGGCGTTTGTTTATTTTGCACTGCCTCGTGGGCTGGCGCTAGGGACGGGGGTGTGGCGGCTCGATGTCTGGCAGCGCTGGGTCCTGTGGGCGCCTTTCGTTGTGGGACTGCTCTATTCAGCATGGATTTTGCCCAAACCTGTATCAAGAACTTATTTCGTTCTCAGCGATAATTCAGATTGAGGGAATTTAATAGGCGTATGCTAGCTTTAGCGCAGATTTTTCTCCTTTTGGCATAAGAATTACCATGAAGAAACAGTATTTATTGCTGGCCATAGCCCCTGTCTTGATTGGCTTAGGTGGCTGTGAAATCGCCTCTTCTCCCTCAGCAGGTTCGGCGGTCGCCCAAGAATCAACAGCTGCTGCAGCTGCCCAGCCCAACACCCCTGCTTTCGCCTCTGTTCTTTCTCGCTACGTAGACGATAAAGGACTGGTGGACTACGCGGCACTGCAGACAGATCGTCAGCAGCTAGATGCCTACAATGCCTCCCTTGCGATCATCGAGTCCGAAACCTACGAGAGCTGGTCCGATGCAGACAAAATTGCCGTGCTCATCAATGCCTACAATTCCCTGACGCTGAAATCTATTATTGACGAATCACCTATCAAGAGCAGCATCAAGGATATTCCCGGCGTGTGGCGATTCAAGCGTCACAACATTTTGCAGAGCGCACAAACTTTGAACAACATCGAGCACGATATTCTGCGGGCCGACTTCAATGAACCGCGCATTCACGCGGCCCTAGTGTGCGCAGCTATCAGCTGCCCTTACCTGCGGCAGGAACCCTTCACCGGTGAAAATTTAGACGCCCAGCTAGACGATCAGGTCCGCATTTTTCTCAGTCGGCCTGAAGTCTTGGAAATAGACAAAGAAAACAATGAGGTCAAGCTCTCAGCTATCTTCGACTGGTTTGGTGAAGACTGGGTGCCGAGCTTTGCACCGACAGAAGGGTTTGCGGGCAACAACGATGAAAAGGCCGTGCTGAACTTTATTAGTGGCTATCTAGATGAGGCTGATAGCGCCTACCTGAAGGCGGGTGGATATCGCGTTCGCTACAGCGATTATGACTGGTCGCTGAATACTCAGAACTAGCATTTCGGTGGTGCATGCCCTAACACCATTCAACACACTGCATACATTGCATTACGATGCAGCACTATGCCATTACAGACTGAATTGTCCAGTTTCGATAAAGTGCTGCAGTTGGGGCGTTGCGTGCAAAATAACATATTGTCTTTTATATCCCTCAACCTACGTATCTCTCAACCTAAAAGGTGACTTTGAACCCTAATGTCTGTCGTCTGTTGTTGTTTCTTCGTTATCCACAACCTGGCCATACCAAAACTCGGTTGATTCCAGCTTTGGGGGCTGAAGGTGCGGCGCGGCTGCAGCGTAAGATGAGCGAATATCTGCTACGTCGGATTGGTCGGCCTGGTTGGACGGTAGAGATTTACTTTACCGGAGGGGGCCTATCTGAGATGCAGACTTGGCTGGGTCAACAGTTTGTTTATTGTCCTCAGGTAGAGGGTGATTTGGGGGCTCGGCTGCAGGCGGGTTTTCAAAACGGATTTTCAGCGTCGGCCGCTCAGCCCGATATCGAGCAGGGTGCCCTTGCGGGTCGGCGGGTAGTGGCGATCGGGTCGGACTGCCCCGATCTGAGTGCGGCGCATATTCGTCAGGCTTTTCAACAGCTGGCGCACAAAGATGTGGTGCTGGGGCCAGCCCAGGATGGAGGGTATTACCTGATTGGGCTACGCCACATGCAGGTAGGCCTTTTTCGGGATATTAGCTGGAGCACATCGGTGGTTTTTCAAGAAACCTGTGAAAAGGCTTTTCAGCTGGGTCTGTCAGTCGCAACGCTGCCCTTACTCTCAGATATTGATAGACCGACAGACCTGGCTATTTGGGAAAGAATTCAGCGGCTTTCTGCTGAAGCGACGGTCTTTCATCTGTGATTTTGTTTGTTCATTTTTTCTGGGATGTCTCTTCAGGAAGGATCGTAAGGATAGTTTAGATGGCTGTTTTCACCGGTGATTTGTCGGATGCTCTGCTGCAAGCTACACCGATTGTTTATCTCGGTATTTTGTCTGTTATTTCACTTTATGGTTTCCACAAGGTGCTGATGATATGGCGATATTACAAATACAGATGCACGTATCAGACGGTGGCCGCCAAAGCTTTTCAGTCAGTCGATGGGGCTGGGCTGCCCAGGGTAACTGTGCAGCTGCCTATTTTTAATGAGCTGTATGTGGCTGAGCGATTATTGAATGCGATCGCTCAGCTGAAATATCCACCCGACAAATTAGAGATACAGGTGTTAGATGACTCTACCGATGAAACGCAACGGCTTTGTCAAGCAAAGGTAGGGGAGCTAAAGCGACAAAATTTTAATATTCGCTATATTCGGCGGTCCCATCGAAAGGGGTTTAAGGCGGGGGCTTTGGCCTATGGCTTGCGGCAGGCAGCAGGCGAGCTGATTATGATTTTTGATGCGGACTTTGTGCCTAGACCTGAGACCTTGCTGCAGATGGTCGGCTACTTTGCCGATCCGGCTGTGGGCATGGTGCAAGCCCGGTGGGCACATGTTAACCGGCAGTACTCTTTGCTGACGGAGATTCAGGCGCTGATGTTAGATGGTCATTTTGTCATTGAGCAAACGGCTCGCGATCGCGCGGGCTGTTTTTTTAATTTCAACGGGACGGCGGGCATTTGGCGAGCAAGTGCGATTGCCGATGCAGGCGGCTGGCAGCACACGACCGTCACTGAAGATCTCGATCTCTCCTATCGAGCGCAGCTCAAGGGCTGGCGCTGCATATATCTGCCGCATATTGTCGTGCCAGCCGAACTGCCGGTGGAGATGAACTCTTTCAAGTCGCAGCAGTTTCGCTGGGCGAAGGGTGCCAGTCAGGTTGCCAGAAAGCTACTGGGCCCGGTTCTGCGGGCGAAGCTGCCTTGGCATGTGAAGTTTGAGGCGTTTTTGCACCTCACCAACAATTTCAACTATCTGTTGTTAATGGTGTTGCTGCTACTGTCTTTGCCCTATCAGGTGTATGTTTCGCAGCATCAGTGGCAGTATGGTCTGCTGATTTATTTGCCTATCTTTGTGGTGACCACGCTAAACTTGCTGGGTTTCTACTGGGTTTCGCAGCGAGAGCAGCAGCTGGAGATGTCGCCGTGGCAGTTTGGCTACCATATTTTCTTTTTGCTGAGTGTTGGCATTGGTCTGAGTCTGAATCAGTCTTTGGCAGTGTGTGATGGCTTGCTGCGTACGGGAACAGACTTTATCCGAACGCCGAAGCACGGGGTTGTAAAAAAAACAGAAAGCTGGACATCGAAAAAGTATCGCGGCGCAAAGACTTGGGTGCTATGCCTGGAGCTGTTGATGCTTGTCTATCTGGCGGTTACGATTGTGTTCGCAGTTTCCCAGGCCCACTACCTTTCGCTGCCCTTTTTGACGATGTTTTTTGTAGGCTATTCCTATGTGCTGGGGCTGGGATTGTTTCAGCGCCGGTAGATTAGCAGGCAGCGGTCGCGTAGCAGCGCCATTAGCATAGGATTTGCGTAGGGTTCTTTGATGGCTTCAAATTTTCAAGAGAGGCTTCCCGATACGATTCAGCATCTCAGCAAAACGCTGCTGACAGAGCGGGTGCAGCCAGGCTGGTACAGTGTGATTACGGCGATCGCTGCTGGCATCGCTGGCACCATTGCCCTGAGTGAGCGCAAAACCGATACGCTGGTGGGCGTCGTTGCGGCCTTGGCGCTAGTGCCTGCTGGGGCGGCTGCAGCGATCGCGTTCCTCTCGCAAGATCCTACTGAAGGATGGGGCGGCCTATTACTGCTGGCGATTAATGTGGTGCTGATCGTCGTTGCCGGTGTGTTTACACTGCTTTGCTCCCGCCTGGCTGAGTCCATTCAGACCAGAGGCCAGATGACCCGGCCAGATGACCGGCCAGATGACCGGCCAGAATGGAGAGCAGGCGGCAGGTCAGGCAATAGATTGATAGATTGCAAGACAAATCAAATCAAACAAGCAGAAAAAGGAGACGCGCTATGAGCGACTACACCCCTGTGGGCTGCGGACTACACGACAAACTTGAAGCCATTGCTACCCTTCGCCGTTCAGCCCAGATCACCTACCGCGATGCGGCTGGTGAGACTACAGAAATAGAAAGCAAGATCGTCGATATTTATGCAGATGATGGTGCTGACTATTGCAAGCTAGATAATGGCGCAATCGTTCGGCTCGACCGCCTACAGTCGGTGAGCGCAGGTGGAGAGAAGGTGCTGTAGCGCTATTGCTGCGCTGCCACAAAGGCACTGCGTGGCCATCATATTCACCAAGTCGGGCACGATACTCAGTCAGGCCTAATAACAGTCAGACCTAATGACAGTCAGGCCCAATCACAAATCGGGGAATACCTTTTGCACTGCTGGGTGCACTAGCTTGCCTTCGTGGGTATTGAGCGCGACCGCCAGCCCTTGCCCGAGGGGTGTTTTCTCCTTGAGCGCATCCATGCCGAGGCTAGCTAGCTTTAGTACATACGGCAGCGTGCTGTTGTTTAGCGCTTGGGTCGCGGTCCAAGGCACAGCGCCCGGCATGTTGGGAACCCCGTAGTGAACCACGCCTAGCTCTGTGTACACGGGCTGGCTGTGGGAGGTCACCTTCATCGTCTCGATGCAGCCGCCCTGATCGACCGCGACATCTACCATGACTGCCCCTGGGCGCATGGCCTTCACCATCTCTCTGGTCACCAAGGTGGGTGCTTTGCGGTTCGGCACCAGGACTGAGCCAATCACAAGGTCAGCTTCAATGACAGTGGCTGAAATATTGGGTGTGTTGCTATACAGCAGGCTGACCCGGGAGCCGAAGAGCGTTTCTAGGTAGGAGAGTCTCTCTACGTTGATATCGATGATGGTGACCTGCGCGCCCAAGCCAACTGCCATTTTGGCGGCTTCTGTACCGACCACGCCGCCGCCAATAATGGCGACTTTGCCAGCGGCCACTCCAGGTACGCCGCCGAGCAGCACACCCCGCCCCCCCTGCTGCTTTTCCAAAAAGCGAGCACCAAACTGAACAGACAGCCGCCCAGCAATGACGCTCATCGGCACGAGCAGGGGCAGGGTGCCCTTTTGCTCGACGCTTTCATAGGCGATCGCACTCACGCCGCGTTCCATCAGCTTTTCTGCAAGCGCTCTCCCAGCAGCTAGGTGCAGATAGGTAAATAGCAGCTGCCCTGGCTGCATAGCGTCGTATTCGGCGGGCAGGGGCTCTTTTACCTTCACGACCATAGCCTGCTGCCAGGGCTCAGTTGCATCGGGTGCGATCGCGGCGCCTGCCGCTGCGTAGTCTTCATCGCTAAGTCCAGCCCCGCTGCCCGCTTGAGTTTCTACGACGACCCGATGACCGTGATCGCACAGTTCTTTTACGCTGGCTGGACTCAGGCCCACCCGAAATTCCAAATCTTTTATCTCTTTTGGTACGCCGATGTTCATAGTGCGATCGCCTTTGGTTAGCAGAAAGTGTAGCTACAGATGTATAGCTTTTGAAGCGTTGTAAAAACGCTTAATTATAGTGCCTATTACAGACAAAACCCCTCTTCACTACCAGAGTGAAAAGGGGTCATAACCTGCGCTCTGTACAAGCTGCAGAAGGCTTTACAGAACAGAGAAAAGCACCGAAAAAGGGGAGGTGCTGTCAGGAGAAGCGCTACTGAGCGCCTGCAACCAGTGACTGTAGCAGCGGCAAGTTAGCCGTCAGGAAGAAGGCAAAAATAGCACCGCCAATACCACCGATCAGGAAGCTACCTGCAAACTCGCTCCAGCCTTCATCCGTGCTCAAACCGTCGGGCGGCGTGAATGGTAGCGTGTTCTTAGAGACTGCCGTACTCACAGAAGCACCGCTATACAAAGACAGGCAGATCGTCAAAATTAGCACTAGGCCAACCGCGCCGATCAGTCCAGCAACCGCCGGAACATCGGAATCTCTGAGCGGACCTAGCAGAGCAAACGGGCCATACAGCAAATAGCCATGGGCCATTCCCACTTCCAGCCCTCGGCGCTGGGCAGATAGGCCAGGGCGATAGGCAGGCAGGTTACCAATAAAGGCCTTTGTCAACCCAGAAGAATTTAGGGGGGTTTCCAAGTTGCCGATCTGTGGGTCGCCGCCGTAGGGCTTAACAAAACTCGATGATGCAGGCATATCTATCTATACGTTCTCCAAACTGACTACTCAACACTGATTTCAGTACAAGCTGCGCACAAATAAGCTGTTTTTGTACATCAGCTAAAGGGGTACAAAGCCTAAGGATGTAGCAGCAAATCGGGGAAGAACCGATTGAACTCAATCAAAATGCCCGCCGTAATAACCATCCAAATGGTGGCAATTACTGGCGCGGTTGAAAGATACTTCAAAAAATTACTACTCATGAGAATACTCCTCCTATGGAGCTTGAGGCATACGAGGTCGGCTCAGCATCGTGGCCAAAAGCCGACCCGATTGAATGGTTCGCTCTACTGGCAAGCTATCGAGGAGAGACCGTAATCTCTTCTTTCTTTGCAAACATCTCGCCTGTGGTCATTTCTTTGAATGCGAGCAGAGGCCATGCTGCAGCGCCCAGGGAGCACTTGATAGCCAGGGGCACATCGATAACAATTTCCTTTTCTTCGGGAGATTTTTCGCTGCGCACAGCAATGATGTACGAGCGTCCTGCCCAGCCGATCCAGCCTGCAATGAGCAAGAACAGCGCACCTGGAATCAAAAATTCACCCGCATGGGACAAATCACCATCCACAACCAGGTGAGGTAGTCCCTCAGGGCCACACAGAAGGCTAGTGTTAGCATAGAACTCGTACCGAGCTTTGCCAGACTCAGTGGTCTGAGCAGCGGCTCGCTTTTGGAAGGCGGCTGACTCGTTGCAAGGGGTTAGACCTGCTACATTGTCACCTGCGATTCCTGCGGAGGCCGGTGCGGCAAATCCTAAGGAAAGACAGAGAACTAAAGCCAGAGCAAACAACCGTCGCATATATAGGTTTCCTCTCTCGTTACGGGTAAAGGTGAGCAAGCTCATCTATAAGCACAGCCCAGCTTGCCTGCAATCATACTCCTCGGGCGGAAACCCCGTAAAGAAAGCGCCTCAAGGCTTTACATCCCGATACAATTGTTGTCACACTCCTTATCGTTTGCGGTTGCCTGGCCAGAGCGACTGTTCGATTTTTCTCCCTCGACGGTGTAATTTCTCTTTATTTACAACAAATTATTTTCCTGGAAAATAATCTCCCCAGAAATAATCTCGCAACAAACTACGCCGAACGATTCACCCTGATTTACTGCTTCCTTTTGACCTGATGAGCCCCACTACGACAGCTTTTTCTTCTATTTCTTCTTTCAGTTCTTCTTCCAGCAGGAGAGCGACTGTTTTAGCGATTGAGACGAGCTGTGATGAGACGGCAGTCGCGATTGTGCAGGGGCGTCAGGTGCTGAGCAGCGTAGTAGCTTCTCAGATTGAAATTCATCGGCGCTATGGCGGGGTGGTACCGGAGGTGGCTTCTCGGGAGCACGTGGGCGCGGTGGGTGAGGCGATCGCACAGGCGCTTTCTCAAGCGGGTCTGGGCTGGTCGGCCATTGATGCGATCGCGGTCACTTGTGCTCCTGGACTGGTGGGCGCACTTATGGTTGGGATGTCGGCTGCTAAGACGTTGGCAATGGTTCACGATAAGCCTTTTTTGGGGGTGCACCATCTAGAAGGGCATATTTACGCCTCTTATCTGAGTGACCCGCTGCTGCAGCCCCCTTTTTTGTGTTTGCTAGTGTCTGGCGGCCACACCAGCTTTGTGCAGGTGCGCGGGGTGGGTGACTACGCCATTTTGGGTAAAACGCGGGACGATGCGGCCGGTGAAGCCTTTGATAAGGTGGCACGGCTGCTAGATCTGGGGTATCCGGGCGGACCGGTGATTGATCGGTTGGCTAAGACGGGAAATCCTCGCGCTTTTTCGTTGCCAGAGGGGCGAATTTCGCTGCCGACAGGGGGCTATCATCGATACGACGCTAGCTTTAGTGGACTGAAGACGGCGGTGCTGCGGCTGACAGAAAAGCTCACCGCACAGGCTGCGGATAGTGCAGGTGATAGCCCAGCGCTGCCTGTGGCTGATGTGGCAGCAAGCTTCCAATTTACGGTGGTGCGGGCGCTGGTGAAGCGGACGATTGCCTGTGTGCAGGACTATGGTTTAGCGAGGGTGGTCGTGGGGGGCGGGGTGGCTGCCAATAGTGAGCTGCGATCGCAGCTGCAGCAAGCGGGCAAGACAGAAGGCTTCACAGTCCTTTTCCCACCGATGAAATACTGCACGGACAATGCGGCCATGATCGCTTGTGCGGCGGTAGAACGGTTTGAGCGAGGCGCGCGATCGCCTATGACCCTGGGCGCACAGTCGAAGCTGCCAATTACCGAGGTGGAATCGCTATATCAGTAGGTGCGCCCCGTTTCGATTGGCCGTCTATCTCAGTGGACTGATTGGCCTTGCGGGGTACCGCCTCTCTCAGCACTGACCTGATAACATTGGCGACCGTGTCCGGCTGCTCGACCATGGCCATATGGCCGCAGTCTGAAAGCTCTGTTACAGTTTCGCCCGTGATGAACTGGGGGTGGAAGCTGGCTAGATAGCGAACGTAGCGAGGGGGCATGATGGTATCTTCGGTAGCTGTGATGAAGTGCACTGGCTGGGTAATTTCTCTGACCACTTGAGGCAGCAGGTGTACTTCTTGCTGGCTAGTTGTCTCTAGCAGTGCACCTTCAGCCGCCTGCCTGCCCGCCCGGACAAAATCTTCAATTCGCTGTCGGCCCCAGTGCGTTGCGAGGGGTTGCTTTACCATCAGGCGAGAAAACACCCTGGGTAGCAGAGGTAGTTGGGATAGCCAGGGCGGGCGGACTTTCACCATCTGCTGACCGGCTGAGCGAAATTTTTCGAATTCTGTGTGGATGTAAATGCCCCCACCCGCATTGATGCAGATGACGCCCTCGACTCGGTGCGGCAGCAGGTAGGCGGCCCACAGCGCGATACTGCCACCGAGCGAATGACCCAGCAGCCATACCCGCTCGATTTCCAGGTGATCGAGCAGTGCTTCTAAGTCCTGCGCGTAGGCGGCTAGGCTGTATTCGGAGGCCGGGAAGCGATCGCTGTCTCTGACCAAGAAATGTCTGAGCGGGGAGAGCCGTTCTTGGGGGATGGTTATCTTGCGATCGCCGCCTGAGTGAGCCAGGCTACCTGTCGATGCGCCAAATCCCCGTAGATCGTAGGTCAGACACCTAAAAGTTTCCGACAGCTGATGCACCAACGGTCGCCAGTAAGCCTGACTCAGTAGCCAGCCGTGAATGAAGACTAATGTTGGTCGATAAGCAGCTTCTTCAAGTGGCGATATGGCATGGGGCTTAGTGGTCTGTTGAAACGCATCTGCAGGCGCTTGTGTGGCGGCATATTCTGCCGAAAACGCTTCTGTCAGTTCGTAGGCGTGAGTAACACCGGCAATATTCACGGTCAGCATACTAATATGCTAGCGCTAAGTGCCACAGGATGTCTCTGCGCAATTTTTAGGTGCCTGCTCCCCCAGGTACCGACCCTCTCAATTACCAGCTCTCTCAATTACCAGCTCTTGATGGCATCGCACTTTAGCTCACTTGCCCAGCAGCCGGTAGCGTACCCCAGCGGCAATTTTCTGCCCCAGATATTCTGGAATGACCCCCTCATTCGGCCCCAGCAGGTACAAAATCAGCCTCGTCCTACCTCGCCACACGAGCAGGTTGGCATTAACAACCAGCAAATCCTCCTGCCAGATGGTGTACATCACCTTGTAGAAAAGACCCGGCTGGTTATCTGCTTCAATCAGTAGGGCGGGCAGGTGAAAGACCGGATCGACATAAAATTCGGTCTCGACTTGGGCAAGACCTTCATCGAGATTGAATTCTACATTGAGCATCTCCTCCACTTCGAATCGGCCTGCTAGGGCTTCGCGGACGGCGCGGCGAACGTTTTCGGTGGTCTTCGGCGAAAGCTCTTTGCCACCTCTAGAAACCACTAGCTTGGCAAATACCAGCATCGGCGGGTATATCTGGCCGTACAGACTGAGGCTGTGGATGGTCAGCCCGTAGGCCGCCAAGACGCCAAAAATATCGCTGAGGAGAAAAGACTGATTGCGATAGGCAAACTGGAGGATCGTGCGATCGTTCTCCGAATACATTTCGATGACGGCCTTTTGCGTTCTAAAAAGCTGATAGGCCAAACGCAGGTTTTGGAGCTGAATGTCACTGCCCACAAACTGCTCATAAAATTGCGGAAATGCTCGATTAAATCGCTTGAGCAATTCCAGGGTAGAAGGTTCTAAACCGAGTGCCATAGGGGGGCCAGTGCTGCTTCAGTGCTGCTTAAAGTTCGGAGGGTGGTCCTAGTTTTCCCGGATCGCCATCGATGTACTAGGTTTTATGGAGTCACTTTGATATATTTGCTTAGCCCCAAAGATGCATCCTGACGGCAATTGCGGACAGTTGCTGTCGCAAGCAGACCATAAGGTGTCCTTATGAAGTGAACTCGCAAACGATATACTTCAAACGATATACTGCTAATTGCGCGCCGCTCAGCAGCACCACCATATCCTTACTTAACATTGCCTGCATGGGTTTCTGGAAAAGCTTGTTCACTACCTCTGAGGTCGCTGCTACTTCCCCGCAAACTGCGACTGCTGGTTATATTGCAGAAGCCAAAGGTACTGATAGCAACACACGCATCTTTTTCAGTACGGACCGCACCATAGACCTCTACGAGCTAGAAGAACTGTGCGATGCTGTCGGCTGGTCTCGAAGACCTATTCGAAAGGTGCGCAAAGCTATTCAAAACAGCTTTTTAGTGATTACGATGTGGGAGCAAAGGGGTAACCGTAAGCGCCTGATAGGGTTTTCTAGAGCCACCTCTGATCATGCTTTTAATGCCACCATTTGGGATGTTGTCGTGCATCCAGATTCCCAAGGCAAAGGCTTGGGCAAAGCGCTAATGAAGCAGCTCATTAAGAAACTGCGCAGTGAAGATATTAGCAACGTCACTTTGTTTGCTGACCCTGAAGTTGTGAGCTTTTATCAGCAGCTGGGCTTCATGCCGGACCCCGAGGGAATCAAGGGAATGTTTTGGTATCCGGAATAGTTAGCCCTGGCCAATGGCCTTGGCTTGCTGAATCCAGCTGGCGACTTGAGCGGTATTGGGTGCTAGGTCGGCTCGGCCAAATAGCTGTACCTGCAGGCGCAGCAGCTGGGGATGCAGCTGCTGTACGCTCATGGTTGCGAGCTGCTGGGGGGTGCTAACGCCTGCATGGAGAAGTAATCCGCAGTGTTGGCAGCCAACGCTGGGAATACGAGCCAGGTTTGCTAGCGCAGTCCATTTATTGATGTATTTGATGTTGGTATTTAGCTGGGCAGAGAGCTGCTGACGCTGGGGAACGCTGTTGCCCTGGCGCAGTAAGTCAAATGTGGTGTGAATACCGCAGTCCTTAATATGCTGAATTTGGGGGCTGCTGAGTCCGGGCAGATTTTGAATTGGGTGGTTGGCTGAGGTAATAGAGGACATAGAGGACATAGAGGACTGGCAGATGGATGGGCGGGGAGATGGGTCGGGAAATGGGCAGATGATGGGACAGGTTGAACGAGCAGATAAACTGATGGGGAATTTGGCGCTTGAGCAGGGTTAATCAAGACAACTTGATGGGAAATCTGGAGTCAGTTTGTCGGCAAATGGTTTGCGAACGGTCGTGTTACTATGGGGGCCGGGATGTAGCGCAGCTTGGTAGCGCGCCTGCTTTGGGAGCAGGATGTCGCAGGTTCGAATCCTGTCATCCCGATTGCGTCTTGCCGAGTAATTGTCTTTGTTTTTGAGATGTTTTTCTATTAGCCGTTGAGAGTTTTCTCAGCAGTGACTGAAGACTCGAAGGACAGCACTTGACGGGGGCTGCACTGCTCATTTCTAACAACGCATGTCGATTTATTAATCGTCCACCCCGCCTTGAGAGATGTGAAGTGACTCACACATGATGGGTGAGCATGAAATTGCAAAAAATCAGGAGGATCTATGCATTTGTTCATTCGTCGTACCTTAGCGCAGGTCTTGACATTGGGCGCATTGAGCGTAGGGTTTGTTGGCACGGGGCTGACGACCAACCCAGCTTTGGCCTTGACACCAGAGCAGATTTCACGCCAGCGTTCTACCGTACTGGCCTACGTCTTAGAAAATGACGAGGGCCTGATTTTATACCCGGGCTTAGATGAGTCTGCTGATGAGCTCAATCTTCTGGTTTTTATGTCGCAGCAGGAGGCCCAAAACTTTTTGGCTGACAGTGCTGAAGGTGCGCCTTCTGATGTTCGCATTATTCTGACTAACCTGGAACGCATTCATCAGGTTGTTGAGGCGGCAGGTGAGAATCAGCCTCGTTTGGTACTTGTGCCGGAGCCCTCAGAAGTGGAGGAGGCAGTTGAGCTGAATGCTGGCTATCAGGGGGGTGTTCCGCTGTTTTTTGCGCAGCTGGAGGATGGCTCTTTTGCACCCTTGCGCCAAGACAACGGAGACGCCGTCTTTCCCATGTTCTTTTCTCGAGCAGACTTGGAGGAAGCGCTGAGTGGCCTAGAGCAGACTGACCCTGAGGCCCGTGAGGCTATCAGTATTGGCGTGCTGCCTCTGCAGACCGTGCTGCAAGAAATTCAAACGAGTGATGATGAGCTGCTAAGCCAGATCCGCCTGCTGCCGCCTGAAGTTGTAGATGCGATTCGCTCTCAGGATGGAGCGCAGCCTCAGCCAGAAGCACAGCCAGAAGCACAGCCAGAAGCGCAGCCAGAAGCACGGCCGGACCCTGCCCCTGAGTAACCAGTCTACGGCTGGTCGGGTTTGGGTGACTGACTGCTTAGCTAGCAGGCATCTTTGCCGTGGAGGACGACGGCGATGGTCTTGAGGATGATTTTGAAATCAAACCAGATTGACCAGCGTGCCTGATAGTCCATATCCATTTGGACGATTTCTTCAAAGTCTTTGATGCTAGAGCGGCCGCTGGTTTGCCAAAGGCCGGTTAGTCCGGGTTTTACGGCTAGCCGCTGCCAGTGGTGCGGCTGGTAGTGGGCAACTTCGCCCAGTACGGGCGGACGGGTGCCAACTAGGCTCATTTCGCCTTTAAGCACGTTTAAGAATTGTGGCAGTTCGTCTAGGCTGGTGCGCCGCAAAAAGCGACCAACGCGGGTGATTCGAGGGTCGAATTCATTTTTGAAGATGAGACCTTGGGCTTCATTTTTGACGGTGTGCTGGCGGGTGTCGGCGTCGGGCACCATGGAGCGAAATTTCCAGATTCGGAAGGGCTGGCCCTGGTAGCCGTAGCGGGTCTGGCCGAAGAATAGCGGACCTGGGCTATCTCTCTGAATGGCGATCGCAATTGGCGGGAGCGCGACTGCTACAATGCATAGCCCAACCAGGGCGCCGACGATATCAACGAGGCGTTTCAGTCGGCTGGTGACAGCGGGTCGCGGGCGGCCCCAAGGGATATTTTGGGCTGCGATCGCAACTTGTCTTTCGGCTTGCTGGCGGTATCGCCCGCCTGTCGCTTGTCGAGTCGTGTGCGGAATCGCTTGTGTTTCTTGAAGAAGAGCCCTAACCATTGCTGTTCTGCATTTACTGAAACGACAGGTTTTGAATGCTCACACACGTTTGGTGAGTTAGGGCCATCATATGGATCCTGATCGGAAGCCGGTAGTTTTCGGTAAGTGCTTTGTTTAATCTTTTCAATGACCGTCTTTCCGATGAAGCTAAAGAGACTCTTTTTATAAGAATCCTGAGATTTTAGTCTGAAACGCCTGTATTTTTACGGATACGTACTGCAACAGCCGCTTTGTGAGTTCTTTTCTGCTATTTCTTTTCTGCTATTTCTTTTCTGGGGGCGTCTGTGGCGCGATCGCGCTCAGCTGGTCGTAAAGATAGTGGGCCAGCATCAGTTTGCTGCAGCGTGCGATTGGCTGCTGCTGACCGCTCGCGAATAGAATCACAGCTTCATTGGTTTCGCTGCCAAAGCCGCTGCCGGGCCGATCTACCGGATTGGCCACAATAGCATCTAGGCCCTTGCGCGCTAGCTTGCTGAGTGCTGGGGAGAGGATATCGCCTGTCTGGGCGGCAAAACCGACGATGAGCTGATGGTTGCTTTTGCGATCGCTCAGCTGTGAAACGATATCTGGCACAGGCGCAAGCGGCAGCTGCTCAGACAGGTCTTTTTTGGGCAGTTTGTGCGGTGCGGTGCGGGTTGGTTTTATATCGGCAACGGCAGCGGCCATGATCACCCAGTCGGCTTGGGGCAGGTTGGAGAGCATGTATCGTTCCATCTCTGCTGAGGTTGTGATGCCGATTGGGTTGCTGCCTGCCGGCAGGGTGCGGGCTACCTCTGCTGAGAGTGGACCGTGCACCAGGGTCACCTGGGCGCCGCGATGCTGCGCGGCCTGGGCGAGGGCAATGCCCATTTTGCCGGTGGCTGGATTACCGATGTATCGGACAGGATCAATAAATTCGCGGGTGCTGCCGGTGCTGATGAGTAGCCGCTTGCCAGCGAGGTCCTGTTTGCCCGCCGTGTGAAGTAGGGAGTGTATGTGGGTGACGATTTCTTGTGGTTCGGCCATTCTGCCTTGGCCAATGCGATCGCAGGCGAGTCGTCCAGCGGCAGGACCGACGATATGGAACCTTGTGTTTCGAACGGGTGGATGGGCCTGCGCTTCGTCGTAGCGTAGGCGCTGAATATTTTGCTGAACCGTACCTTGCATCCACATATCTGTATTCATTGCCGGGGCCAAGAGTACCGGGCAAGTGGATGCAAGAACTGTATTAGTAAGCAAATTATCGGCCAGCCCGTTGGCGAGCTTGCCGATGGTGTTGGCCGTCAGCGGCGCGATCACAAAGACATCCGCCCACTCACCCAGCTCGATGTGCAGCGGCTTGCCTTGCTTTGCCGACCAAAAGTCTCTATCTGTAAGCGTAGGCTGCCTGGAGAGCGCTGCAAAGGTCACTGCCGACACGAAGCTTTGCGCCTGCTCAGTCATGATCACGCGGACGCTTATGCCTGCTTTGGCCAAAGTGGAGATGACTTCGCAGATTTTGTAGGCAGCGATGCCGCCGGTGACGCCGACAAGGACGTTTGGGGTACGAGCAGATGGTCGGGAAGGGTCAGAGACGCTCACGACTCATCGAATGCTTCGAGATCCAGCAGGTGCATGTAGGGCTCTACCAGCTCAGAGTGCTGGAAGGCGACGGCTCGCAGCAGGTGCCAGTCCTGAAGGCCAGCAAAAGGCGTGTCGTATTCGTCCTGTTCGAGACGCTGGGCGAGTTCGGCTACGTCTTCTGAGGTCATCTGGGCGATTTGCTGGGTAGAAATGTGGGTGGCGTTGAGTGCGGTATCGTGTGCTCCGTTCGCCTCAGAGGGTAAAGTTCCAGATTGACGTGGTTCAGCGGATTGCATCATTGCCGGTTCCCTGCTCGATTGTGACAATTCATGGCTACCCACCAGTGTATGAGCTACCGCCATGAGGTTTACACTCTGTAAGTTAAACGTTAGAGAGCTAAACAAATGACAACATCTAGTGATGACATTGTGTTGACCTGCCTGCGCCGCGTATTTGCCAAGGTTACTGTGACAGACCTGCTGTGCTAAGAGCGCTGTGCTAGGACTGCTGAACAGCTGAGCAAAATTGACTGGCGACGCGCAGCGCCTCTAATGAGACTTCGTGGCCCATGTCGAATTCATGATAGGTCACTGCCAGGTTTCGCTGCTCTAGCTGGGCTTTCGTCTCTAGCGCCTTGGTGAGCGGTACGACCGGATCTTGCCTTCCGTGTAGCAGTAGCACCGGACGCTGGGTGACACATTTTGTAATCGGTGCATGGCTGTAGCTGCTGAGAATTAGCATGGCAGCGAGCGGCAGGCTAGGCCCTACATCTAGGGTCATCGCGCCGCCCTGGGAGAAGCCGCCCATGATGGTTTTTTCGAGTGGAATGCCGGTTTGCTCGGGAAGCGATCGCATCCAGTGGGTCAATCTCTGGCGGCTTTCTTGCAGGTCGGCCTGCGCCTCAAAGTTGTGCGGGCTGCGAAAGTCGTAGTTGGCCGGAAAGCTGTACCAAGCGCGACCGCCTGGCACCATAGGATGGTCGAAGGGGGCCTGGGGGAGCAGGGCCCGGGTCGGGGCTGCGATCATGTTGATAGCTTCGATGAGTCCGGCGACGTTTTGGGCGTTAGCCCCCCAGCCGTGAAGCAGCACCAGCAGCCGCTGATCGGCGCCGTCGGGGGTAAGCGCAATGGCGTTGAGAGAAAGGTTATCCACTGACAGCTGATCGTCCTTATCTTGAACTGTACAAGTTGTCATCACACCATAAGACGGTCCAATTGTCCTCATTACCTGTAGGCTTTAGATCGGTAATTCTCTCTATCGTTATCACTGCCTGCCCATGTCTCGCCTTGCTCTGTTAAGTGTCTCTGATAAAACTGGCTTAGTTGAGCTGGCTAGGTCGCTCACCCAAGACCTAGAGTTTGAAATTGTCAGCAGTGGTGGCACTGCCAAGGCCATCAGTGACGCGGGCATTGCCGTCACCAAAGTTTCTAACTACACCGGTTCACCAGAGATCTTGGGCGGACGGGTAAAAACGCTGCATCCTATGGTTCACGGTGGAATTTTGGCAAGGCCCGATCAGCCAGCGGACGCGCAGGACCTCAGCGATAACAACATTCGCCCGTTCGATTTGGTAGTTGTCAATCTGTATCCTTTTGAGCAAACAATTGCCCAGCCCGGTGTGAAGCTGCCAGAGGCCATCGAAAAAATTGATATTGGCGGGCCCACTATGGTTCGCGCCGCGGCCAAAAACTACCGGTATCTCACTGTGCTGTGCAACCCTAGTCAGTATGCTGACTATCTGGAAGCGGCAAAGGCAAATCAGGGGATGCCGCCTCTGCCATTTCGGGCGGCTTGCGCGCAGGCAGCGTT
Source organism: Cyanobacteria bacterium J06626_6 (assembly GCA_038523095.1). GTDB lineage: Bacteria > Cyanobacteriota > Cyanobacteriia > Phormidesmidales > Phormidesmidaceae > Phormidesmis. The sequence continues at coordinate 76,478 of JBCBJS010000013.1, read as the reverse complement.
TTGGCACACGGCGAATTATGACTGTGCGATCGCCCAGTACCTGACCAGTACTCAAGCCAGTGACGATTCCGGTCTGTCGTCTCACTATGCGCTGAGCGGACAGCTAAAGCAGACACTGCGCTACGGGGAAAATCCGCACCAGCCAGCGGGCTGGTATCAGAGTGGCGCGGTTGCTCAGGGCTGGGCCGCTGCCGAACAGCTCCAGGGCAAAGCACTCAGCTACAACAATTTGGTAGACCTAGAAGCCGCCCGACGAATCATTGCAGAGTTTCCGAGTGAAGATCGGCCTGCCGCCGCAGTACTCAAGCATACAAACCCCTGTGGCGTTTCAGTTAGCGATACCTTGGTGAGCGCATATCAGCAGGCGTTCGATGCGGATAATATTTCTGCTTTTGGTGGCATTGTTGCTTTGAATCGGTCAATTGATGAGAAAACGGCAGAGGCGCTGACCGGTACCTTTTTGGAATGTGTGGTGGCACCGGGATGTAATGAAAACGCCAAGGCGATTTTGAGTAAGAAGAAGAATTTGCGAGTGTTGGTCTTGCCAGATTTGACGGCGGGGCCGGTGCAGACTGTAAGAGCGATCGCAGGCGGCTTTCTAACCCAATCATCCGACGACCTACGTGAAGACCCCACCCAGTGGACCATCCCCACCGAAACAAAACCCAGTGAGCCTGAACTAGCCGAACTGCTCTTCTCTTGGCGCGTTGTCAAACACGTGAAATCCAACGCAATTTTAGTTACTCGTCACAACACAACTCTCGGTGTAGGTGCTGGACAAATGAATCGAGTCGGCGCGGTGAAAATTGCGCTAGAGCAGGCAGGTACTCGGGCAAAAGGAGCTATCCTGGCCAGTGACGGCTTCTTCCCCTTCGATGACTCTGTGCGAACCGCAGCAGCAGCAGGCATCAAAGCTATCGTGCAACCCGGCGGCAGCATCCGCGACGAAGACTCGATTAAAGCGGCGAACGAGCTTGGCCTAGTGATGGCCTTTACAGGCGCTCGTCACTTCCTACACTGACAGCTAGCTAAGCACTGTAATCAGCATGACTCTCCAGCCATACCTGTAGGTCTGAAAGATCCGAAAAATCTAAAAGGGCTTCGCCCAACGCTTCTAACAAAGGCGCAGATAATTTGCCAACAGTCTCTTTTGAGCCTTCTTCTAGAGGGCCAAAGCGCTTACTAAGTAGCCGAAGGATCAGATTCACTTGTCCTTTTTTCAATCCTTTTTGCAGCTCGGCTCTGGCAATCAGGCTTTCAGCTTCAGTTACTGCTTTCTTGTCATTTTTTGTACTGGTAAGTACGAGTAGCCCAACCCACAGCGGTAGCTGCTGGTCTGCTTGACACACTCGACTTGTCTACATCGCACCACAAACAGTATCTGTTACTATTCAAACCCCATAAACGGTAAATTCTAATTGCTCTCTCAGTTTGTGATTGCTAGCGCTTTGTAATGTAGGACTCAGAGCGGAGTTATTGAAAAACATCTCTTCTCGACCACGATTAGACGTTTTTTAAGGTGATTATCCATGTCAAATGAGAAGAAAAAGGTCGCTCCAGAAAGCGACGCATTAGAAAGTGCTGCACCAGATGAGCAGCTTGAGAATGTTGTTGGTGGCAACAAAAACGACAATCAGAAAGAAAGAGTTGGTCAGGTGTCATTAAGCAATCCTGCAGCCGATTTAAATGGGGATGGCAATGTCACTCTTCACGAGGTTGTCACGTTTAACCGTGATCGGCGTGATAAAAGCTGAAAGGCGCTTTAATCCCGCTGATGTAGCTCGCGCTGAGACCCTGTTTTTTCACTGGGTTGTAGGAGATGTGAATGAAACTATCGCTTCGAACTGTCTCACTATCTGTTCTCCAACTGTTTTTTACAATAGAGTGACCAAATCAGACATCGCGGAACGTTCGAACCGATGGCCAATAGATCGTAAAATAACGCCTCTTCAAGCTGCTTGAGAGTCATCTATGATCTGTATTGATAGCTTCAGTTTCAACAGCTCATGAAGTTGCAATCATTTAACTGAAGCTATCTCAAGTCTTGTGAATGGTGAAGGCTTGCTAGTTGCGTGTTAGCCACTTTTGGCCATTTAGCCGTTGAACCGTATACAGCACCATCAAATCAAGCGTAATTCGCCGCTCGTCGCCCATAAACTGCTCAATGGTACTGGGCTTGGCGCCATTCGCAGTTAGCGTAAATACTTTCTGTCCTTTGATATCTTCATCGATAAAGGCAATGTTGAACTGGCGCTGACTTTCGCCGTCTTCCGCCCACTGGCCCTGCACTTGCCAGTAGGGTTCAGCATCGTTTTGGCCCATTACTTCTAGCTTGCGCTGAGCAAATTCAAGGCTTAGATCGTCAATGCCCTCTTTAGCCATTGCTTCTTTCAGGCTGGGAAGATAGTGCTGCTCCATAAACTCATTGAACGGCTTATCTTCAACCTTGGGTGGCTTTTCCTTTTTCTTCGCAGCCGGTTTTTTGTCAGCAGCAGGCTTGGCCGCAGGTTTTTTCTTATCTGCTGCAGGTTCGTCTTCGGACTTGGCCGCGGGCTTTCCACCCGGCTTGGCATTTTTGCCTTCTACTTTGGCTGCAGGCTCACCAGCGTCTTTGCTGTCTGCCTCTTTGATATTTTTATCGGTATCTGGCTTTTTGCTCTCGGCAGCAGTGTCTTCTGGCTTGGCACCTGCTGTTTCTTTGGCTGGTTCTGCCGACTTGTTTTCCTCTGCCATGGCTTGCTGGTGCTTTGTTTGCGACTACTGCGAACTCATTATATGGCTATTTTGCTAAATGCGTATGTGCCTCGGGAATGACCGCCTACGCGGGCTGCAGGATTGCGTTCTGCCGGTACCATTCAACGGTTGCTTTCAATCCTTCTCTGAAGTCTGTCTGCGCTTCAAAGCCGAATGCTTGCTTGGCTCGCTCTGTGTCTAAGCAGCGGCGCGGCTGACCGTTGGGTTTGTCTGTTTGCCAATCAAGTTCGCCTTCAAAGCCCATGACTTCGCAGATGAGCTCTGCCAAATCTCGGATGGAAATTTCTGAATTGGTGCCTAGGTTAACGGGCGCTGCGTCGGAGTAGCGCTGGGTCGCTAAAACGATGCCTCTGGCCGCGTCCGTAGAGTATAAGAACTCACGAGTAGGGCTGCCATCGCCCCAAACGGGTAGGGTCTTATCGCCGCGCATCTGGGCTTCATGCACTTTGTGGATGAGGGCCGGAATGACGTGGGAGCTGCGCGGATCGAAGTTGTCTTCGGGGCCGTAGAGGTTGACAGGGAGTAGGTAAATGCCGTCGAAGCCGTACTGCTGCCGGTACGCTTCTAGCTGGACGAGTAGGGCCTTTTTGGCAATGCCGTAGGGAGCATTGGTTTCTTCGGGGTAGCCTTTCCACAGGTCGTCTTCCCGGAAGGGGACGGGGGTGAACTTGGGATAGGCGCAGATAGTGCCTACGCAGACGAACTTTTCAGCCCCGGCTTGGTAAGCGGCGTGAATGAGCTGAGTCCCCATCATCAGGTTGTCGTAAAACAGCTCGGCGGGTTTTTCTCGGTTTAGACCGATGCCGCCGACGTGGGCTGCCAAGTGCACAATTATGTCCTGCCCTTCGACAGCCCGCTGACAGGCTTCCATTTGGGTGAGGTCGTATTCGCGCGATCGTGTTACCAAAATATTGTCCGCATTGGCGCCCGCAAGCTTTAGCTGTTCGACCACTTGCTTACCCAGAAAACCGGCTCCTCCGGTCACCAGAATCTTCTTATCTGACAGTTCCATAAAAGTTGCTCACTCGTCCCAACTACACGCTCAAATTGTCTCACTAAACTCTGCTTTGCCAACCCTTTCATGAGGCTGGCAAATGCTTGGCTTGGTAGCGTGCGCCCATCCCTCTTCTGTCTTTTTCTCTGACGCCTTGATTTTAGAAAAGCATCAGGAGAAACGCACCAAGCCTAGGACATCGAACTGACCATTTGGCTACGGATCGTGGCGATGTCTGGGCTGCTGCCGTTCGCGTGCTGGCTAATGGGCGGCAGGCCGATAGCTTCAAGGTCAGCATCCACCATGAGCTTAACCAATCCTTCGAAGGTCACCTCTGGTTTCCAGCCAAGGCTTTCCTTTGCTTTTGTCGGATCGCCAATGAGCAGGTCGACTTCTGCTGGTCTGAGGTATCGCTCATCAAAGGCGACATAGTCGTTCCAGTTGAGGCCGACGTAGTTGAAGGCCACGTCCAAAAATTCTCGAATGGAGTGAGTTTCGCCGGTGGCAATGACGAAGTCGCCAGGCTTCTCTTGCTGCAGCATCAGCCACATGGCTTTGACGTAGTCTTTGGCGTAGCCCCAGTCGCGCTTGGCATCGAGGTTGCCGAGATAGAGCTTTTCTTGCTTTTTGGCGACGATGCGCGCCACTGCGCGGGTGATTTTCCGGGTGACGAAGGTCTCGCCTCTTCTGGGAGATTCGTGGTTGAACAAGATGCCATTGGTGGCAAACATGTCGTAAGACTCGCGGTAGTTGATGGTTTGCCAGTGGGCGTATACCTTGGCGCAGGAGTAGGGACTGCGTGGGTAGAAAGGTGTTTCTTCTGATTGGGGAACGTGCTGCACTTTGCCAAACATCTCTGATGAGCCTGCCTGATAAAAGCGAACTTCTTCGCCGGTTCGCTGCTGATAGTCGCGAATGGCTTCTAGCAGGCGCAGCGCTCCCATGGCCACGGTATCAACGGTGTATTCGGGGGAGTCGAAGCTAACGCGAACGTGGGACTGTGCGCCCAGGTTGTAGACCTCAGCCGGCTGGACCTGCTCGAGGATACGGCGGAGCATGGTGCCATCGTTGAGATCGCCGTAGTGCAAGAAGAGTTTGGCATCTTCTTTGTGTGGGTCGACGTAGATGTGGTCGAGGCGGTCGGTGTTGAAGGTGGAGGTGCGACGAATAACGCCGTGAACTTCGTAGCCTTTTTCAAGCAGCAGCTCGGCTAGATAAGACCCGTCTTGCCCTGTGATACCTGTTATCAGCGCCCGCTTCGATTGCGTCATTATAAAGATTGTCCTTAGATTTGATGGTTATTACGATACAGAGTCGCAGAGGATTTGCTTATGAAGTCTCTGGCAAAGGATGCCCTAGTAAGGCTATTAAACTAAAAAAAATTGATTGAAACTTTAAGCGGTCACCGCAAGTTGCCCTGACTCGGTTCAGTTTATCAACTGGTTCTATTAATAGAGCGAGGGGTAAGCAATTTGTAAGTGCGATTTTTGTAAGTGCGATTTCCTCGAAAGCGCGCTTTCGCTAAGGGAAACTACCTGTAAAGTCGCCTGGTTTTGACTCTCTTATACTCTGACTACAGATGGCTTCGTAAAAAATCCGGTTGAATTGATGGGTTCATTGACCGGGGGAGAAATGACCCTGTCTGCGCTGAGCCCTGGTGATGACTGAGAATAGCGCTGAAGATAGGGTTGGCATCAGGCTCTGCGATCGCGCTCAATGTCATAAATAGCTTTTTCCCAGCACCACTGTTCTGTACGGCCAGGATTGCGGCTGCTGACATCTTCTACCAGTCGCTGGGCGACGGCTGCGTTCCCACCCACTAGGCCCAGCAGCTGCTTACGAGTGCGCCTCGACACACCTCGAGCGCGGGGCATGCTGGGGTGATTGCCGCCCCCGATAGGACGCCGAATGGGCAGCTGGTAGCCTGTTAGCCATTTTACGACCGCCAGGATGATGGCAATTGCGAGTGCAATAGAAATAATAGACATATAGACATCGGCCAATCCTAATGGCCTAGTTGGACGGATGGGCTCGTTTGGCCTTGAGTGGTCTTAGCTGGCACTATTGAAATCGTTCAAAATGAAGATCGTTCAAAGCGTTAGATTGAAACATCACTTTGGAGTATCGTTTTTACGCTCAGCGCTGCTGATGTTTCAACACTGCCCTATTTTTAAGAAAAAACAGACAAATGTTTTGGCCTCCCCGTGCTGACGGTCTGCTGCAGTTTTGGTTTGGCGATCGCACCCGTCCAGACTACGGCAACTACCGCAAAGCCTGGTTCATCAAAAATGCGGATTTTGACGAGCAGCTTCGTCAGCAGTTTTTGAGCGATGTCGAGCAGGCAGCAGCCGGGAAGTACGACGACTGGAAGCAGCTACCTGAACCTGCCGTTGCCCTGCTGCTACTGCTCGACCAGTTCCCGCGAAACATATACAGAGGAGAGCCCAAGAGCTTTGCAACCGACGATAAAGCTCTAACGGTTGCTCAGCTTTTAGTAGATTCAGGGATGGATAAAACCCTGATACCTGCCCAGCGATTTTTTGTGTACTTACCTTTTGAGCATAGCGAAGTGCTCGCCCACCAAAATCGCTGCGTTGCCCTGATGACCGCCCTCAATGAAGACTTTCCTGACTTAGAGGAGGGGCTCAAAGGCGGCTTGGACTATGCGATTCGGCACCGAGATATTATTGAGCAGTTTGGGCGGTTTCCCCACCGCAATGAAATTTTGGGCCGCCAGAGCACGCCCGAAGAGGTTCAGTTTCTCCAGCAGCCAGGGTCAAGGTTTTAACGCGAACCTGTGACTAACCGACTAGCGATCCACCCGACTAGCGATCCACCCGACTAGCGATCCACCATATACTGCAGCCACAGGGAGACGCAGAGCCCAACAAAGTGGGCAAAAATGGCGTTCGTCGCAGAAAACATCGCCAAAATATCGCCTGCAGTAATGATATTTGGCGCGGTGCCCCCAGCTCCCAGGGCAAAAAAGCCTTGGTCCAGTGCTTTTGACAAGAATCGGGCAACGATAGACTCTGAGCCCATGATGGCTAGGGCCATGCCAATCAGGCTAATGAGCAGACCAATGCGGACGATGCGGATAGCGGCTTTGGGCTTTGGCCTAAGGTCAGGGTTTGTAGTAGCGAGCTTGCGACCAAATAGGACGTAGCGAAAGCCCCAGAAGGCGCTGATAAAAACGGTCCCCAAGGCGGGGGTGGTGAAGAGGGCGGCGGCAGCTTTGACCTCTGGCGGTTCTCCCCCCATTAGAAAGATGGTGAACATCAGGCTGGAGATGACACCGACTACAGCCTGTGCCCAAAGCCCAACCCACCCTAGTAGCCGAAAGCTTCTGGCAATGCGACGAATCGCCGGAGGTAGGGAGTAACCGAGTTCACCAGTCATGGAGATGCTTGGGCAAGTGTCCAAAAAGAATTTACTTAATGCCTTATGTTAGTACGAAAGGGCGAAGGGTTATGGGTAGGTCTGACGAGATGGCTGATGAGATGCAAATGGACAGCTATAAAGATCGCGTGAGTGACTTGCTTGCTAGGCATCGGCAGCGGGTCGATTATATTGCGATTCGGCTGGAGCGATCGCAAGGCTGTCAGATTCGCCTGCGAGATGACGTGCCAGAAGCCCTGAGTGAGGCCGTCGCTGTCGGCGGGCAGGTGCGGGTGTGCCACAAAGGCGGCTGGGGATTTGCTAGTTTCAACCAGATAGATGACTTGGCTGAGCGCCTAGAAGATGCGATCGCGGCTGCTCGACTGATTGGCGATGACACTACCACGCTCGCGCCAATTGAAATTGTGCAGAAAACTTGCCACCTGCCCCTAACGGGCACAGATCCCAGACATATTTCACTAGCAGATAAGAAGGCACTCTGCCACCACTACACTGAAGTATTGCGCAGTGGCGATGTCCTGCTAGATGTCGGAGCCCAGAATTCGCCCCCTTCAAAAGCACCCAGCATTCAGCTGGCCTCGACGTCGGTGCGCTACGGCGATAGCTACCAGCAGGTGCTGCTCGCCACCTCAGAAGGCACGCTGATTGAGCAGGGTTGGGCGGACATGGAAATGCGATTTGCCGCGATCGCCCGTCAGGGAGGGAAGGTGCAAACCGGGCGAGAAACCGTCGGCTCTCGGCGAGCCTATGAGGATTTGCTGGGATTGGAAGAAAAAGTGAAAGGGGCCAGCGATCGCGCGATTACCGCACTGACGCTGGACCCCGTTCCAGGCAGTACCTACACCGTCGTCATTGACCCTATCTTGAGCGGGCTCTTTGTCCATGAGGCGTTTGGCCACCTGTCTGAAGCCGACATGATCTACGAGAATCCAGACCTGCTAGAAACCATGACCCTAGGGCGACGATTTGGCCCAGAGAACCTGCAAATTTTTGATGGCGCCGCCCCGTCGGGACATCGCGGTAGCTACCTTTACGACGACGAAGGTACTCCCGCCACCACCACCCAGCTCATTACCGATGGCGTACTTACAGGTCGCTTGCACTCACGGGCGACGGCGGGCGAGCTAGGTGAGCGCCCTACCGGCAACGCCCGCTGCCTGAACTATCACTACTCGCCGCTGGTGCGCATGACCAACACCTGGATCGAGCGAGGCGAGACGCCGGTTGGCGACCTCTTCTCCGGCATCGACCACGGACTGTATGCTCGCAACTGGATTGGCGGTGAGACCAACGGTGAACTCTTTACCTTTACAGCTGGTGAAGCCTGGATGATTCGGGACGGGCAGCTGGCTGAGCCTGTAAGAGATGTCACGCTCTCTGGCAACGTGTTTAGCACACTGGCAAACATAGAGGCGATTGGTGATGATTTTTACTGGGATGAGTCGGGTGGTTGTGGCAAGGGCGGGCAAAGCGGTCTCGCCGTTGGCTGTGGTGGGCCTAGTTTGAGGGTCAAAAATGTCGTCGTTGGTGGAGAAGTTACATAGGCGGATATGACAATCACACCCCGCACGTAACACTTATGAAAAGGGCATTACAGAAACTTTATTGAATTCTTCCCACGCTGTTCAGGCTTTACCCTACAATGCCAATACGAAACACGTATTAAGCATATTTGATTTAGATTTTGAACAGATTGTTTGGGTTAAATCTCTCGTTGATAAATTGTTGTTTCATAGTTTTAAGAAAACTATTGAACAGAAAAGGCAAGTTCTCCAGTCTGCGCGACTACAGCCGTTTCTGCCATTTCATACAAGGCAGTCAACTATGCCGCGTGGCTTCGATTGATCATTTTTACAGCCTTTGACCGCGCTTCTACTGAGCCGTTCCTTGGGACTCTTTTTCGGGTTGTTGTTAAGGGTCCCGGTTTAGGAATTTTTTGTGCTCCCTTGTTGAAGCTATTCTTTTTTGCAAAGAAAATTTTCTACTTTCCTGGGCTCAGCCAGAGTAAAGTATGCGGGTTAGCTTCTTTACCTAATCCCTGCTGTTTCCCCTAATCCTGAATTTTGTCTTGGAGCCATGTTTTCGTTTCGCCGCTTGGACGATCTTCCTTTTGACTCACCGCAGTTCTTGCGATCGCGCATAAAAGCTTTTTTAGAGCAGTTAACTACGGCTGCGCAACGACTGGGGATTTCCCAGGGTGAGCGACTTCAGGCTTTTGCTCATAATACTGCCGTCGAATTTTCCTCTGCGGAAACAAGCTCTGCTGAAGAGCGCTCTGAAAACGCAAAATCAGCAGCTTTCAATACGGTTGCGCCCAACGGGGATATTCTTCCTGGGGGGGCTAAATCGGGCGATGTTGAGCTGAAGTGGACAACGAAGGGGACTGGCGCAAACAGCGGCAAAACTGTCATCACGTTTGCCTTTGACTATCGATTTTCTCTGTCGAATGGCCCTTCACTTGACCGTGTTAAGTCCCTATTTGCCTCTGCGCTGCAGGTTTGGGCAGATTATGCGCCACTTGTCTTTCAGGAGATTGAAGATCCTCGTTACAACAAGGGCGTAGATATTCTAGTCAGCAGCGACAATCTTGACGGTCCCGGAGGCAAGCTGGCAGAAGCCTACTTCCCAACTGTTGGTGATATTACTTTTGATACCGATGAAGTGTGGACGGAAAGCAAGCTGCTAGAAACGGCGGTGCACGAGATTGGTCACGCCCTTGGCTTAGATCATGAGGATGACGTGAGCGCCATTCTGAACTCCTCTTTTCAGAACCGCTTTGCGGAGGAGGGTAAGCCATTCTTATTTGAAGACGATATTGAAGGAATTCGTAGTCTCTATGGTGTGGGCCAAGGCTCCGTTCAAATGTTGGGCTCTACGCCCACAACGGGTGAGCCAGTTGTACAAGATCCTAAAGATGTCGTTTCAGTCAAAAATTTGATCGTTAATGGCAGCTTTGAAGATTCGCCAGTAGCAGTTGGTGAGTATGGCCTCTACAGTCAAATTAACGGCTGGCAAGTCCTTGATAGTCAGGCATTTCAAGTAGATCGGCGCCCTGAGCAGTGGGGTAAAGCTGCTGAGGGTACTGCTTGGGTGGAGCTAGATACGGTTGGGGGTAACAATACTTTTGCCCAAAATGTTGATACCGTAACGGGTCAACGTTACTTGTTGACGGTAGATTTTTCCAATGGGGGACGGCCTGATAGCACCACTGGAATTAACGTTTACTGGGAAGGGCTAATGCTGGATACCCTAGCCGGTGGCGATAGGGGCGACTGGCTAACCTACAGCTACGAAGTGACAGGCAGTCAGCGTGATGTCACAACTTTGGCATTTCGCGCTGTTGGTGAAAGCGACTTCATTGGTGGATTTATTGACAATATCTCTGTGACAGCGCTGCCGAGTAGTCGGAGTCTGTTGCAGTCAGCGGAGGGAGCAGGCCCTGGAGCGTCAGCGGATTATGCTTTGGGTGCTGGGCTACCATCAGATGCCTATACCGCTTTTGAGATGGATGCTTCAGCGGTTGATAACAGCCTGTCGCAGTATGGTTCTCTAATCCCGTTGTCCGCCGATGGGTTAGGTTAAGGGCAGCTGTTCATCGGTGAATTTGGGTGTCTTCTCAGGTCTCTTCTCGATTGTTGTCGCCTTGTCCTCCGCTTCGCTTTTATCTGGATACGGCTGAGGTTTCTGCTTGGGAAGCTTGGCTGCCGACCGGGCTGTTTTATGGGATAACCTGCAATCCGCTGCTGTTGGCACGGGCATCGGTTGCCTGTGAGCTAGAGACGCTTAAAAGGCTTGCTAAGAAGGCGTTTGACCTAGGCGCGCAGGAAGTGCACTTGCAGGCTTGGGGAGAGTCAGCATCTGACTTATTAAACATTGGTGAGCTGCTTGGTGAGATAGATCGGCGCGTGGTGGTTAAGTTTCCGGCTACGCAGCAGGGCACAACGGCTGCGGCATCGCTCATTCGATCTGGGATTCCGGTGACGCTGACGGCGATTTATGCCGCGCGGCAGGTGCTGATCGCGGCGGCGATTGGGGCGAGCTATGTTGCGCCTTATTTGGGCCGTATGAATGATGCGGGCCGAGCAGGCCGCCGCGAAGTCGCGACGATGCAGCAAATGCTGAATGGCGTGGGGAGCCAGACCCGGGTGCTAACGGCGAGTATTCGGGAGATTGAGGATATCTCTGTACTGTCGGCTCAAGGGGTAAATACGTTTACTTTTTCTGAGAAAATTGCTCGTGCATTTTTTGAGGTCCCTGCTACCTTGGAGGCGACGGCTGAATTTGAGCGGGCGGCAAAGAAGGCTTTGTAGCTTGTTTTCTGCTGGTCTTCTGTTGTCTGTCTGTAAACGTTTCGTATGGCTGATCCACTTGTGTACCAGCAGTCGGTCTTTATCTCTGCGACGGCGACGACTGTAGAGCGTTGTTTTACGGAGCGGGGGCTGATGCATCGCTGGCTGAATCCGGCGCTGGTCTGTGAGCCAGTGGGTGAGTGGCGGATGGTGGTGGGCAGTGAGTTTAACTTTCGGCTAAAGGTACCGCTGGTTACGCCGACTTTACGGAGCACGGTGATTGAGCGATCGCCTGGCTTGGTAGTGTGGGGATTTGAAGGGTTTTTTCGGGGGTGCGATCGCTGGGAATGCCAGCCAGAAGTCGGCGGGACAAACCCGGGGACAACCCTACTCAATCGATTTGAATTTAGAATTCCTAACCCAGTTGTGAGCTTTGGATTCACTCAGTTTGCGGCTGACTGGACAAAGCGAGACATGCAAGCTCAGCTGCAACGGCTCAAACAAATTGCAGAGCGATTGTAGCGGGTTTGACAAGTTTATTTTAATGACCCTATGAGCCTTATCAAACTATCGGAAAATTTTGGCCTGATTCAGTATTAATCAGCCGTAGACGGTGCTACTTGGGCAGACTAAATATAAGTTTTCTTTGATGTTTTCTGTTGAGTAATCTGAAAGCTTGCTTGCTGTGGCTCAGCGCGTGCTTCAGAACCGTTTATCTTGTGGAGTTGAGCGATCTGTGTCTGATGTAGAAACAGTCTCAGTTGAACTGGGTGCCGAGTCCGCTGATTTCTCTATGGATGCAGTGGATACCATCCTAGTTGTTGATGATAATACAACGAATTTAGAAGTGATTTGCGACGTTTTAGATAGCTGTAACTATCGAGTTGCCGTTGCCCAGAGCGGTGAGGCCGCCCTAGAAATTGTTGCTCAGGTCTTTCCCGATCTGATTCTTTTAGATGTGATGATGTCCGGGATTGATGGGTTTGAAACCTGCGCGCGGCTGAAAGCCGACCCCATAACGCGGGAGATTCCTATTCTGTTTATGACGGCCCTTTCCGATCCGGTAAATAAGGTTCAAGGGCTGAATCTGGGCGCGGTTGACTACATTACCAAGCCCTTTGACCATGCGGAAACCGTAGCTCGTATCAAGGTTCACCTATCGTTGAGAAAGGCCCGTGCCAGCCTTATCCAAAAAGAGAAGATGGCTGCACTAGGACAGCTTGTGGCAGGGATTGCCCACGAAATTAATAACCCGGTGAGCTTCATTCATGGCAACCTCAAGCCTGCTATTGAGTACGCCCAAGCGCTGCTTGATCTGACCGAGATATACGAATCGCAGGGGACACTGCCTGCTGAGGCGGAGGCGTTTGCAGATGACGTTGATCTGGAGTTTATTCGGTCTGACTTTTTGCGATTGCTGAGCTCTATGACAACTGGAACGGCGCGAATCAGCAAGATTGTTAAGGCCTTGAGAACGTTCTCTTCTCTCGATGAATCGGTGTACAAAGAGGTCGATTTGCACGGTGGGCTCGATAGCGCGCTGCTGATTATGCAGAACCATTTTCAGGCGAAGGATGACCGGCCTGAAATTCAAGTCATTAAGACCTATGGTGAATTGCCTCTAGTCGGCTGCTATCCAAGCGAAATCAATCAGGTGTTTATGAATCTCCTGTTGAATGCTATCGACACGCTGGATGAAAAGTTCTCAGACCAAAGTACTGCGCGACAGGCAGGTGTTGACCTAGCAAATGAGCATCCCGTCATCCGGATAGAGACACAGTATCTCGATGGCAGGGTCGCCATTCGGTTTTCGGATAATGGTATGGGCATTCCGTCTGCGCTGCATTACAAGGTTTTTGATCAGTTCTTTACGACTAAGCCGGTTGGCAAAGGTGCGGGGCTTGGCCTGTCGGTTTCGCAGGCTATCGTTGTCGATAGCCACGGCGGTTCGCTGACGTTTGATTCGACGGTTGGTGAGGGAACGACTTTCCTTATCGTTCTATCTCAGCATGCGCTTAGGACTTAGCCCGTCTAAAGGGAGGCAGGGCCTACGAGAGGTTAGACGGGAGCGTAGGGTTAGATAGACAGAGATAGGGCTAGACAGACAGAGCTAAGGTTAGATAGACAGAGATAGGGCTAGACAGACAGAGCTAAGGTTAGACAGACAGAGCTAAGGTTAGATAGAAGCCTAGATGAATACCGGTATTAGATAGAAGCTAAGGTTGAGCCGCTGGCTGCCTGTTCCCGGGTATCTAAGGCCTCTTCTACCGGTGGAGAGGGGGGGATTTTTTGATCTTCAAAAATGCTTTTGATGGAGCTGGCAACGGGGACCGCTACGATCAGCCCGAGGACACCTGCAATCTTTGTACCTAGCAGCAGGGAAATTAGGATCCAAACAGGATTTAGGCCGACAAATCCGCCAATGAGCTGAGGGGCGATCGCATTTTCAACTACCTGATCGATCACTGCGGCAACCGTCACAACCCGCACGCCCAGCCAGATACTTTTCAGCGCAGTCAGGAAGCTGATAATCGTAATGCTGAAGGCTGGGCCGAAGGGAAAAATAGCCATCACGCCCACCGCAATCCCAAATAGCAGGCCAAAGGGCACTTGTATGAGTACAAAGGCAATAGTCATGGCCGTGCCCATGAGTAGGGCGACGGTGATTTGACCGAGAAAATAGTTTTGAAAGTTTTGACGAATGAGCGGGCGGGCGTGAATATTCCAATCGTTGGGGAGCCACTGAAAAATGCCGTCCCAGAGGCGATCGCCATGCAGTAGCAGATAAAAAGTCAGCACGGCAGTGAGTCCTACATCGACTACGCCGCCAATGGCATCGGGAAGCAAAGATAGGACGCTGGCGCTGATGCTCTGTAGCTGAGAGGTGAGTTTTGCCTGTAGCTGAACGGCTAAGCGCGAAAGGTCGATGGGTAGATTGAGTCCTACAGCCCAGTTTTGAAAGGCCGTGAATTGGGAAGATCCGGAGTCTATCCAGGAGGGGAGTCTGCCCGATAGCTCATTGAGCTGTTCGACTAAGGGGGGAACTAGAATAACCCCCAGAACAGCCAAAATAGCCAAAGTCCCCAGCAGGACTAGCAAGATAGCAATTGACCGTCTGAGTCGGAACCGAGAAAGCCACTGCACAGGGTAGTTCAGGATGAATGAAAGCAGCGTTGCCGTCAAAAAAATGGTCAGCTGCGAACGAAAGTATTCAAAGATCTGCAGGGCTACCCAGCCGTTTAGCGCTAAAAGTGGCAGTGCCAGACCCCAAATCACCCAGCGCGGCAATCGATTCAACCATTCCATAGACAACTCTATCCATAGATACCGCCCTCAGCCTAACGGATAAGGGCATGCTGCGGCTAAATTGTCAGCGATATCCGCAGGTGTACTTCCTGGTTTTCCCGGATGTTTTTTGGATTTTGAGAATGGCTTCCGTGGTTACACCGGTGAAAATGGCTGATTCCTATGTCATTAGTAAGGAGTGATAGTACTGAAGGTAAGCTTACGCACGGCTTAAACTTCTTACTTGATTTTTCTTTTCTTGGTGCTTATCTCCCATGACAACGTCACTTTATGCTGCTACAGCTAGGTATTCATCCGACCCTTCACTGTCAGGGTTTTCCTCACTGAGCCGTCGCTCTCTTGAAGCGGTAGAGTGCCCTGAATGCGGCAAGCGAACTATTGTCAAGCGATCTCACAATACGTTTGACTGCTTAAATTGCGATTTTCATAAGGCACTGCCCCCTGTGGCGCGCTCGTCTCAGGAGAGCGTGCGGGCTGTGAGCACTGCCCAGCCCCGGTTTTACAGCCGAACGCCGAACGGGCTGCCAAGTGGGATGTCGGGTGACACAATCAGCCCATTACTAACGGTCGATCCAAACTATCAGCCCCTTGATATGGCAGATGAGATGTCGGAATCGAGCAAGATGCAGCCGCTCCTTTTTGCAGCGATCGCAGTGATTTTTGGGATTTTGTTTTTGTAAGGCTTTCTGCAGGGCCTTCTCCGGCGGTTATTTGTGAATGCTAGTCTAGCCGCCTGCGGACACATACCAGTAGTAAGTTGCCATCGGAATCACCGTGGCGGCGATGAGCAAAACGATTACCAAAGTTGTTGAAGAGCCCCTTGTTGCTTCTGTTTCTTCTGCAGTTGCGAAGTTTCGCTCTGTGTCGACTGAGTTGTCATACTGGGGCGGACCGGGGTCGGGCTCGCCGGAGAGCACCGCGACTAGGCGGTCAGTTGCGCCTAGAAAAGACTGATTGTATTGGTTGCCTTTGAGCAGTGGAATTTTCATGGTTTCATCTACCAGGCTCTCAACAAACTCGCCGCTGAGGGCTGCTTGAGCCTCTTCTCCAAGGGCAACCCCAATATTGTTAGTCACATCGTCGAGGACAATGATGGCTTGGTTGCTCTGTTCTTCGGGGGAGGGAAACCACCTTGCCAGTAGCTGCTCTGCAAAGCTCTGAATGGTTTCGCCATAGTCGAGCCGATGAATCGTAACGAAGCGGACTTCGTTGCCGGTTTGTTGCGCTAAGGACTTTAGATCTGACGCTATTTTGCCTTCGTTTAGCCGTGAGACCTGGGCTGCCTCATCGATAAACCAGGTGTCGCTACTGAGGGTTTGCGGCATGCTGTAGAGGCTAGTTGCCAAGGCGGGGGCACTCATCAGCGGTAGGGCAAACAAAACGGTAGCTGCGATGAGAACGAGCTTGCGAAACCAGCTAGAGAGGGTCGACATGGTTTTTGGAAAGGAGAGACTCACATTAAATAATAGGGGAAACCTACTAAGCCGCCAAGTTGATGCCACCAAAAGTTGATGCTGCTAGACGGGTCTTCGGTGAGCTACGCGGGTTACCGAAACCCCCTTCACTACAGGAAACATGTTTTACTAGCCGACATTAAGACGGTAGAAACTGGTGCTGATTCAAAATCTGTTGCAGGTTTGTGTCCGTTTCTAGCAGACAGGCATGACCGCTCTTGGGCAAGCGTGTTAGCTTCGCGTTTGGAAAGCGCTGCACTAGGCTCTTGCCCTCCCGGCTTGAAGGGAGTAGTCGGTCGTTGCCGCCGACAACCAGTAGAACCGGGTGGGTCATGCGCTCCAGTGGGAGACGCTCTACATTGAACCGGCTGAGTAATTCCATGCGCCATGCTGCGGTTGTTGCGGGGACTTTGCCCATCGCGGTTTCTAGCGCCCGGCGATTAGGTTTATCTACCCGTGAGGGTTCGATTAGGAAGGGAATCATGCCTAGAGAACTGTATCGATAGGCCAAATTTGGCAGCTGCCGTGTCAAAAAAGGACCTAGCTGCATCCACGGCAGACGTCGAAAGGAAGATGCTGGGTTGATTAAAATCACCCGCTCAAAGAGGTCAGGTGCGCTTGTTAAAACCTGCATCGCCAGACATCCCCCAAAGGATTCTCCGCAAAGATATACGCTCTGCTTAGCAGACCCTACTGGTAAAGGCGTATTCGCAGCTGTTTTTTGGGTTGGCGACTGCTCAGTCAGTGCTTGTTTAGCAACTTCTTGCCTGATCAGCTGGGTGACTTGCCTGGCGAGAGGCTGCCATTCAGTTCTTTCTGTTGGGGAAAGGGAGAGGCAGCGAATGTTAAACCAAGGGGCTATCCGCTCAATTTGAGAGCGAAAAAGGGCGCCCGTACCATCCATACCCGGCAGAAAGACAAAAAGCGGCTTGTCTGCTTGGCTGGGCTTCGGTGTTAAAAAATGAACTGAACCCAAGGGATTGAACTCGCTGCGGTGTTTTGGTAACACCCTTTTAACGGCACTCTTTAAATGTAGCTTTTGAAATGTAGCTTTTGAAGAGTTGCTTAGGACACTTGCTAGAGGCCACACCTCTAATCAGGCAATCAACTCTTCTACGCAAACGTCCCAAAGCAAACGTCCCAAAGCAAACGTCCCGATGCATTGGGACGTTTGCTGTAGCACTCTTTAATTTAGTAGCACTTTTTTAGTAGCACTTTTGTCATAGCTGGGACAGCACTCTTTTACTAGCGTTCAGTAGCAACCTTGTTGCAACAGTTTTTGTACGGTGTCCTGACAGGTTTCGGTGAGTTCGGCGGCTATTTGGCCTGCTTGCTTGCCGTGGTAGGCCTGTTGCATCGGGTTAGTCACGGCAATGGGTTGACCAATCATGACGGCAACTTGACGATAGATGATAGCAGGGTGCAGTCCAGACTGGTGAAAGAGTGGCTCACTTGGATCAAACCAGCTGAGTAGCCGAAAGGGAATCGTGTCCTGGTGTTTTTCTTTTAGGGCGATGATAGCCGTTGGGATGAGCTGCAGGTCATCGACGGGGGCCCGCAGCGCCAAATGGGCAAACCCCCGGTGGAAGTCGCTAATTTCGCTGGGCGCAGTTGGGGTGACCATGGGATTGGTGCCTTCGGGGAAAACGCCAATAGATTGCTGCGATCGCAAGTAACCAGATGCCTGCTTGAAAAAGGTCCGTCCCCGCTGGGCAGGTCCATCGAGCGGAAAGCAGCCCAGGGCATCGACCATTTGGCTCATGACCGGCACCTGCGACATGTAGTGGTGGCAGGCAAAGTGGACCGGCCGAGCTGCGGCTGCAATCAGCAATGGCGCATCGAGAAAGCTGCGGTGATTGGCAATCATCAGGAAGGGCGATCGCGGCAGTCGCTCCCCGTAGTGCAGCCTGATCTGGATACCCATGGAAAAAAGCATCCAGCGAGAGAGTTCGAGAGGGTTGGTCAATGCCATACATGGGGGTGTTTACCAGCGCAAGCACCCAGAAAAATCAAAAGGACAAGCAATGGCTTTATGGAAGCCGCTTATCCTTATATCTTAATATGACCGCAAATCAGAATAACTGTTGAAAGGCTGATTTTCAGCGCAGATATTGCCTTTTTGGGGTGGTAGGTGTTCGAGGGTAGCCCGCTAGCCGATATTACAAACTGCGTGCCGAGCAGGGGCTACCACTGCCGGAATCTCAATAGCCGTAATGCAGCCATCGCCGATAGCGTCATCCAGGATAGATATCAACCTGCGTTCCTCGCAGCTGAGCTTTGCCTGTCGGTACCGGTTCACTTGGGCGGCAACGCCTGGCGCTAGCTCACCGTTGACCATGGCGGTTCGAACCAGTGACTCAAGACCTTTTGATTTAGACTTAAAATTTGACATTCCAAACATATTTTTTTGAACCCTAATGACTCACATTTCTGTCTTCTTAAAGCCAGTGACATGCTCCGGACAAAAAGAATAGAAAGTGGGCTTAATCGCTCGATTAATTATTAGGGGGTTGACTCTCACCCATCTAAGCTAAATATAGCAATTTGACTTGATAGCTCACTCCGTTAAAAGAACTATTTTGGTTAATGTTTCTGTCGCTAAAGAAGCGAATTTTCTCCGTGAAAGCCACTTATAAAAGGGAAGTATTCGATGCTGCTTTCCCTGCGTATAGAGATTCTCTCTGCTTTCTGTAGAGCTTTTTTATGGTTTGTGTGTGGCGGCATCCGTGAAAATGATGAAAAAATATGGCGGGGAAAGCGCTTTATTTTTATGGCATGAAATATTGGATGTCTTTAATTTTGAATTGCTGCTATCTTTTGATCTGGATTGTATTTTTTTGAGGGCTAGATTGGATCTGATTACTGTTATTAATACTTAAGTGATTTTACGACAAGTGATTTTACGACGGGTGGACTTACTGGGGAAGCGTTTTATTGCTTTTGGAGTTGAGGCTTTGAGAAGCCGCTAGTGCGATCGCCTGAGGAAATATACGGTGTTCCTGCACTTGGATGCGGGCCTGCAGGGTTTCTATGGTGTCATCGGGTAGAACAGGAACGGCTGCCTGCATAACGATGGGTCCGCTATCGACGACGAGTTCTACGAAGTGAACGCTGCAGCCCGTAATTTTGACGTTGGCTTTGAGCGCCTGCTCCACGGCGCGAACGCCAGGAAAGCTAGGGAGCAGACTGGGGTGAATATTCAAAATGCGCCGAGGAAAGGCAGAAATCAGTTGCTGGGTGACCCGTCGCATCCAGCCTGCCATAATCACCCACTCAACCTGATGGGCCTGCAGCACATCGATAATGGCCGCATCTAGCGATTCTCGGCTTTCGAAGGTGCGGTGATCGAGCAGCTGGGCCGATACGCCCAGTCGGCTGGCCCGGCTAGCGACCTTGGCATCGGGATTGTTGTAAATGACAACTTCGAGGCTGGCATGGAGTATTTTCTGATGTATGGCTATTGCGATCGCTTCGAAATTGCTACCACTTCCAGAAGCCATAATACCGAGCCGCAGTCGCCTCGTATTGGTATCAGTCTCGCTGAGCGGCGGAGAAATCAGACAGCGGTCAAATTCAGGCGTTGGTAGGTCAGCAGATTTTGTAGAAGCGGGGGGCATGGTCAGGCTGAGTAGGGGGCTAAGTGATGAGTCCAGACAGACAGAAAGTCAGTGCTAAATAGTTTAAAAAATCTCTGTGAATGTACTGAATTTTCTAGAAAAGTCGCAAACAACTGCGTGCAATCTCTAGAATTTGGGCGAGGTTGCCTCCAACTAATCAACTTTGACGTATATTTTTAAGACTCAAAGGGGCATCTTAGCTGTACCTGACAACCGTCGAATTGCGTAATGAGCCTATCCATCAGTCTGTCTAAATCTACGGATATGTTTGAGTTGCTGAGCGCGGTCAAGCAGCCGATCTACGTTAAGAATACGGCGCACGAATGGCTATACGTCAACGGGGCGTGCGCAGCCCTGATTGGGCTGTCGCCTGAGGCCATTATCGGACGCAGTGAGATCGATTTTTTGCCTCAGCAACTGGCAAGCCAGCTCAGGCGACAAGACGACGCCTTTTTGGCTGGCTCTGTGTCTTCTTCTGGGGCTGCTTCTGGGGCTGAGCAGGCGCCGGGCCGAGGGGCAGCTGAGTCCCATGCCCTGACGTTCAACGGCAGGCAGGTTGCCGGGCATCGCCAGGCGATCGCGATCGATGGCGAGCCTGCCCTACTCAACACGCTAGAAGATGTCACAGCGCTAAAACAGGCTAGCCAGGAAAACGAACAGCTCGCCGAAGACCTACGCACTAAGCAAGCCGAACTCAACACCGCACTATCGCAAGAAGAGACGCTCAAGCGCATTACTGACCGCGTGCGTGACAGCCTAGACGAGGAGCAGATCTTGCAGGCGGCTGTCGAAGAGCTCGTGAAGGCGCTCCATGCCCAGGAAGCAAATACGGCGCTCTACGATCTCGAGCAGGGGACCTCGACGGTGTACTACGAATGCGCCCCAGGGACAAACACTATGCGAGGCCGAGTCTCTCAGATGGAGGCCTACTCAGAGGTGTACCATCAGCTGCTAGCTGGGAAATATCTGCAGTTTTGCTCAATTTCTCCCAACCCGCAGCGAGGACGGGTTTCGATGTTTGCCGCGCCAATTCTAGACGATAGAGACGTTTTGGGCGATTTGTGGCTAATTAATGATGTCGATAGCTGCCTTAGCGAGCTAGATATTCGTTTGGTGCAGCAGGTGACCAACCAGTGTGCGATCGCAATTCGCCAAGCCAGACTGTACCAAGAATCTCAGTCTCAGGTGCGCGAGCTAGAGCATGTCAATACGCTCAAAGACGATTTCCTAAGCACCGTATCCCACGAGCTGCGCACGCCTGTGACTAGCATGCGCGTTGCCCTACAGCTACTAGGGGTAACGCTCACCCAAGAGTGCGGCCTAGAAGAATCAGAGCTGAAAAAGCCCCAGTCTGAGCAGGGACGCCTAGCCCGTTACTACTGCATATTGCAGGAAGAGTGCGAACGGGAAATCAGCCTGATCAATGATTTACTAGACCTTCAGCGGCTGGACGTGGGCAACCATCCCATGCTGATTCAGCCGATAGATTTGTCCAACTGGCTCCCTAGCTTGGTCAATGGGTTTAAGCCTAGGACTAGCAGCCGTGAGCTGTCGATTTCGCTAAACATTGCTGACGGCTTGCCCGAACTAATTTCAGACTTGGCCAGTCTGGACCGGGTTTTGACAGAGCTGATTAACAATGCCTGTAAGTACACCCCGCCCCAGCACAGCATTAATATTGCCATAGTGGCCAATGCGCATGTGATGCAGTTCAAGGTGGTCAATACGGGTGTTGAGATTGCAGAGGAAGAGCAAAAGCACATCTTCGATAAGTTTTACCGGGTGCCCAGCGCTGACCCTTGGAAACAGGGCGGTACCGGTTTGGGGTTGGCGCTCTCTCAAAAGCTGGTAGAGCACTTAGAAGGCGTGATTCGTGTCGAGAGCGGGGAAGGGCAGACGGCTTTTTCCGTAGAGCTGCCCCTAGTGCATTCTGGTGCGCCGACTTAGGCGGATGCAGTTCATCGATTGCTATTGATTGGGGAGGGGCGGCAGGCTGGTGCTGCTCTGCTCTATAGAAGGTGTCTCGGAGGCGGGCGTTTCGGGTGTGGGTGATGCTGGGCTGGTGGTCTGGCCGGTAGCTGGATCGGTCGTTGGGCCGGTAGCTGGATCGGTCGTTGGGCTGGCTTCGGCTGCTGGAACGGTAAAGTTGAAGCTAGTCAGTTCGCCTAGGGTAGAAACCGTGCCAGTGTGAGACTGCACCTGCCCCTGCGCCAAAATATCGAGGGTAAATGCTATCGGTGCTGTTTCGCCGCACCCTTTGAAGTACAAAACAGAGGCTGTGTAGTCTCCCTGGGGGCCACTCCCGGTGGGCCAAAAGATATTTTCCACTGGGCTGGCCATTCTCTCTTTGCAGTCGCGATTGGCGTCTACATCTAGCTGCCCATTGGTGCTTGTGACTGCATTGAAGAAAGAGACAGCCTCTCCGGAGGGCTCTCGTACGAGCAAGTCGAGATCCGCGTTGCCGCTCCATCGGAGGGTAATCTGCACATCACCCGTTTGGAGAACAACGCTCTGGGGGCCGTCGAACCCTGCGCAAAGCGCGCTCAGGTCAAACTGTTGGCCATCGGTGGTGTGCAGGTAGCAGCTGAGATCGGCGTTGTTAACTTGGGCTCTGGCGGGTGGTGTCTGGCTGAGCCAAGTGGCGGTGCCTGCTAGGGGTGCGATCGCACCTACAGAAAGCATGGGAACGACTGACAGTAAGCTTCTATTTATCAGCGATGGCGGCTTGTGCATTGATTCGTGGCCCACACTGCATGGACTATCAAATAAACTGGGTAATATCGGACATATCTTTAAAGTTCCCGTTAAGTACTCGCTCACTGCTAGCGGAACACACGGGGAGAATAGTCGCTATACTTTTTAAGCTATTCGTGCTAGTTTTCGTGCTAATCAAAGAGCACGCCAATCACGCAAACACATACCGCAAACGTTGTGAGTAACCGCCCATGGTCTCGTCGATTTTAGCCATTCTCTCTTTTATTATTGTTGGCTATACCGTTGGCTCAGTACGCATCATTAAAGAAGGCAACGCTGCACTGGTAGAGAGATTGGGCCGGTTTAGAGGGACGCTGACCCCTGGGCTGAACTTCATCGTTCCCCTGTTAGACAGCGTGGTGCTCGAAGATTCGATGCGGGAGCAGACGCTGGATATCGAGCCGCAGCGAGCCATTACAAAAGACAATGTGGACCTGGAAGTCGATGCCATTATCTACTGGCGAATTTACGATCTTGAGCGCACTTACTACGCGATCGAAGATGTGGAGTTTGCGATGCAGGAGCTGGTGATTACCACCCTGCGTTCGGAAGTGGGTAAGACGGATTTTCAAAGCTTGTTCTCTTCCCGCGAGACCATTAACCGTGCCCTGCTCGATGTGCTTGACGAAGCGACTGCACCCTGGGGCCTGAAGGTAAACCGGGTAGAGATTCAGAAACTGGACCCACCGCAAAATGTGCTGGATGCGATGCAGAAAGAACGGGCTGCGACCTACGAGAAGAATGCCAAAATTTCAGAAGCTCAGGCCGATGTAGAGTCTATGCGGCTACTTTCTCAGGCACTGGAATCGACTGGCAATGGCAAGGAAGTGTTGCACTACCTGTTGGCGCAGCGCTATGTAGCTGCCAACCAAAAGATTGGCGAAAGTGACAATTCTAAAGTGCTGTTTATGGATCCGAAGGCGCTGACTGAGGGCCTAGTCGATTTGATTAATGAAGGCGATGCTTCAAACCCCTCCAATAACTGATGAAAGGCTAACTGATGAAAGGCCGCTGTTGGGGCGCTCGCTGGCATCGCTCACTGAGTGGGTGGTTGCTCGGGGGCAGTCCGCCTATCGGGGGAAGCAGCTACACCAGTGGATTTATCAGAGGGGCGTTCGCTCGCTCGATGAAGTAACGGTGTTCTCGAAAAAGTGGCGAGCTGAGGTGAGTGATTTTCCGGTTGGGCGATCGCAGCTTCACTACCGCTCCGAATCACCCGATGGCACGGTGAAATACCTGCTGCGGCTCAAAGACGGATTGATTTTGGAAGCGGTGGGTATTCCTTCGGAAAAGCGGCTGACCGTGTGTGTGTCATCCCAGATCGGCTGCCCGATGGGCTGCGACTTTTGCGCGACGGGTAAGGGTGGCTTCACCCGCAACCTAGAGACCTATGAAATTGTCGACCAGGTGCTGACGGTTCAAGAAGACTTTCAGCGCCGGGTGAGCAATATTGTGTTCATGGGCATGGGTGAACCTTTGCTGAATACTGACAATGTTGTTGCGGCAGTGCGATCGCTCAACCAAGACGTGGGCATTGGCCAGCGGATGATCACCGTCTCTACTGTGGGTATTCCCGGCCACATCCGTCGCCTAGCTGAGCAGCAGATGCAAATTACCCTGGCGGTGAGCCTGCATGCGAGCAACCAGGCCCTACGCAAGCAGCTAATTCCCAGCGCCGAGAAGTATCCCCTCGCAGCCTTGTTAGACGAGTGCCGCGACTATGTGAAGATGACTGGGCGGCGCGTCACCTTTGAATATATTTTGCTGGCCGACCTGAATGACCGGCCAGAGCATGCCGTCGAACTAGCGAGCGAGCTGCGTGGGTTTCAAAGCCATGTGAACCTGATTCCCTACAATCCGATCAGCGAAGTGGACTATCAGCGACCGAGTCGTCAGCGGGTGGAAGGCTTTACGCAGCAGCTGAAAGATAAAGGGATTGCAGTGAGCGTACGCTATTCGCGCGGGTTGGAAAAAGATGCCGCTTGCGGACAGCTGCGCGCTTCTAAAGCGGCTGAAAGCATTGCGCCTGCGGTATCTACTAAGCGATATCTACCAAGCGATTAGTCGTTACGAGTGACAATCACCCAGTAATTATTGAATGATTAGTCATTTAATAATTACTCGTTTGGCGTCAGCCAAGCAAAATCAGAGAACTCTGGGTCGATCTCCCTATTTCCTGGCATGAGCCGCACGCTAGCCTGCTCTATTTCCGGTAGCCGCCTTTCTACTCGGTTTGGGATGCCATAGTCATAGGCAATATGTCCCTCTCCGGCCAAAACGATAACTTGCTGAGTGGGTTCGGCTTCCAGCTGCTTCACCACTGCTTCTGCCATGGTTTCATCCCACAGCACCTGCGCGGCAAAGAAGTTTTCAAAATTCATACTGTGGCCTGCGCCGCCATGGGCACTAAAGACGGCAGAGACCGATGCCCGGTAGGCTTCGTCTGTAGTGTCAATCTCGGCGACGGGTGGAATGTATCTCAGGTCGTCGCCGGAGAGACTTTTTAGACCTTCGCGGGCGACCTTGCGGGTGATTTCGGCGGGGGTGTTGAGCGCGACCAGGGGAATCTGGTTGGCTTTGGCGTAGCGGATAATCGGCGCATAAAATTCCCAGTCCCAGCCCCAGCGAGTCTCGTACTCACTTTGAGAAATCAGCTCAGCCTCTGTGATGGTGCCTGCTAGGTAGCGGTCTAGCACGGGTTGAAAGGGCCGCTGAAACATTTCTAGCCCGATGGCGATATCGTTTTGCTCGTCTAGCGCTTCGATAATTTCTAGCTGCGCAGCGTGGTCTGCTTCGCTATTGTGGGTTTCGCCCAGATAGACGACTTGGCTGGCTGCGATCGCGCTCAATACATCGCTGTTGTCAATATCAGAGAGCTGGCCAGAGGGCTGCTCGGACTGCTGGGCGATCGCAGGGGCGACAGGCAGTGAACCAGACGGCGGCGAAGTGGCCAACTCTCTGCCGCTGGAACAAGAAAGCGAAAACGTCACAAGGGCAAGACTCAGCGGAATTGAAAAATGAAAGCGAGAAAACATATTGCTCCGGGCTAATTGCTCTGGGCTAAAGGACGTTTTGCTGTAGCTGAGTGTAGTTGCTGACTATGCTTCTGAAAGCGGCTGAGGTCACTACTGACATTCGCATTCCGATATTCGCATTCCGATATTCGCATTTTGCTGCGCTTAGGATGCGGTTGGGCGAACAACGGCTCCTTTGTGAACTTTACGCTCTGCTTTGCGCTCTACAGCAGAAATGCGCTTAGCGGCAGGCTTATTAGCACGTTTTACAAAAGCTTTTGTAGCTGCAGAGTGCCTCTGGCTGCCTGCAGGGACTGATGAACTGGTAGGGAGAGAACGGCTACCTACCAGCTTCTCCTTTCCGATACCCGTAAGGTTGGGAGCTTGGTAAAGGGAAGTCGTATCGTTGGGCGGCGCGTCCCGACGGCCACTTAGCAGGTTGGCCATGATGGTGTCGCAGGTAGCCTGGCAAGAAATCGTTGCAAGCAGTGTTGGACCGCTGTAAATGCCCCATTTACCAGAGGGGAGCTGTTGCGAAGAGAATTTCATAGGCTACGAGGGATGCTATAAAAGCAAAATTTAAAGGTGGCTTTGCGACTGGATTTATTAATTCACTCAATAATATATCAATATTAAAAAATGTTTAATTTTATGTGCGTTGGTTTACAGCTTGATTCAAGCACCGAGCTTTTCAAAAAGAGGTCTCTTTAGTCGCTAAATACAGCTGATATCACCGGTCAGACAGCAAAACTTACAGAGACCTGGAATGCTCTGCTTGTCATTGATTGCCTACATTGAGATTGCATTCGCTGCGTTCTGTTCATGTTTCATCCCGTGATCACTGGCTAGCTTGTGTAGAACTATGCCAGGCATGCTCAGTAATATCCTCGGTGTGCTTTCAGTAATGTTGATAACAACTGTTGACAACATTGCTAGAAAAGTTATCCGATACTGTTATTGGACAGTGGGTGATGGCTTGCTGTTTGGTTCTTTTTATTATCTTTTTTGTGGGTTTGAGGTTATTTGCTATGAAACGCCGTGATTTCATGAATTGGATAGGGGTCGGTGCGATCGCGACCTCTTTGCCAATTGCGATCGCTGCCTGTACGCCCAAGGGTGAGCCATCTGCCAATGGTCAGGCGGCTGACGACAATAATGCTGCGGAAAAGGGCGCGACTGCTGGCGAGTTTGTGGCTATTGGCACTATCACGGAGCTGTCTCAACAAGGGTTCTTAGCAGATGATGACGTGCTCAATGACCCGGTGATTGTGATTGAGGATCCGGCCAATCCTGATGGGCTGATTGCGCTGAGTGCGAAATGCACGCACACAGGCTGCACAGTAGCCTGGCAAGAAGATCTGTTTGCTTGCCCCTGCCACGGCTCTAAGTTCAATCCTGACGGCAGCGTGGTGACCGGTCCTGCAAGTGCACCCCTGGCGAAGTACACCGCCAAAATTGAAGGCGAGGATGTCTTGGTGGCTTCCATTTAGCCCAGTTCTGTCGGGGCTTTCTGTCGGGGCTTTCTGTCGGGGCTTTCTGTCAGGGCTTTCTGTCAGGGCTTATGGATGTGAAGAGAAGGAACATCTAGCTAGCGGACGGGCTCATGTAAGGTACGCTGCTGCTCCGCGGCCTTTTTGTTTCCTTACCTCTCTGGTGTGTCGATGCCATGCCCTCAGTCTGCTCTGATTCTCCGAGTGCGCTGCTGCCGCTCAAGACAGTCCCTGCGCCAAAATTAAAGCTAAAAGTAAAGCAGATGGTGAGTCAGGCTTTGTACAGCCTGTCTTACCGTTCGGGACTTTCCTCGCTGTATGCCCGCATCCGGACTCGGGTAAAAAGGGACTCGGTCGCTACGATATTGATGTATCACAGTGTGCCGGAGCCGCGGGAAATTCCCTGGATGGATCCTGGCAACTGCCTGCCGGCTGAACGATTTGAGCAGCACATGCGGTTCTTGGCCAAGCATCGTCACGTGATCTCGCTCGACCAGCTTGTGCAAGCTTTGGAGAAAGGCGAGCCCATTCGTCGCGGTACGGTTGCAATCACCTTAGACGATGGCTATCTGAACAATTTGACGGTGGCTGCGCCGATTTTGGCCAAGTACGGTCTACCAGCGACACTCTATTTGGCGACGGCCTCCATTGATGCGGGCGAGAATCAGTGGATCGATACCCTATATTCCGCTTTTCGGGCGCGATCGCGCCATGTTCTCTCTCTAAGTCATTTAAATCTGAGCCATTTGACTCTGGACCATCCGAATTTGTCCGATGGGAGCTTGTCCGATGGGAGCTTGTCAGATTGGAAATTGGCCGATTGGAAATTGGCCGATTGGAAATTGGATAGTGAAACGGCTTGTCAGGTGGCTTATCGTGCGATCGCTCGTCATCTAATCGTATGTACCCCGCTTCAGCGAGATCAGATATTACAAGCCGTCGACCAGCAGCTCAGGCCGACGGTATATCCCCCTCGGATGACCCTCACCTGGGACGATGTTCGTGAGCTACGCCAGCGCTACCCAATGATTGACCTGGGTGTGCACACGGCCAGCCATATTGACCTGCAGACCCACTGGCAAGACACAGAGCACGAACTGCAGCTCTCCATCAACCGCTTGCTGACTGAAACGGGCGATCGCCCTCAGCATTTGGCCTTTCCCTACAATCGCTACTGCGTGGAGTCGCAGACCCAAGCGGCAGCTTATCTACGCTCAGCTGTCGCTACCTCAGAAGCCGACCCAGTGGTGAGGGCCCACACCGACCGCTACGCCCTACCCAGACTAGAAGCTCCCGAGTCGATGCTACTCCTCAAAGCCTGGACAAACGGCGGCTTTCCCGACGTGCCCCAGCGTTTGTTTGGGCGAGCGTTGACTCAGTCTTTTTAATGCGATTTGGCTAGCGGTCTAGGTTTTAACGAGAGGGTTTAGCGAGAATGCCGGTGAGATTTTCTTGAATTAGGCTGTGGGCGAGGGCGATCGCATCTTTGCCCTGCTGTGGCAGCATGCCATCTAACAAAAGCATCGCTAGCCCATGCACCATTGACCATCTGCCAAAGGCCAAAAAGTTTACATCGCCAGACTTCATCACGCCGGTCGCCTGCCCCGCATCAATAATGTCTACCAGTATTTGAAAGGACTCTTTTGAAACGCTGTACAAATCGCTGTCGGCAGGTTCTACCGCTGGAAAGTGGCTAAACATAATTCGGAAATGGGTGGGATGATCGAGCGCGTAGCGCACGTAGGCGACCCCTGCTGCCTGCAGGCTCTGGACAGGGTCATTTTCAACCAGGGCGTTTCTAAGGTATTTGCCAAATTCAGCGAATCCGTCTTCCGCTACAGCCGCTAGTAGGGCAGCTTTGTCTGCAAAGTGGCGGTAGGGCGCAGTGTGAGATACCCCGGCTTGGCGAGCGACCTCCCTGAGCGAAAGGCTATTAGCATCCTTTGTCTCAAGCGTTACGAGCGCTGCATTCAAAAGCGCCTGACGCAAATCGCCGTGATGATAGGGCTGCTTTTTCTCCTTGGCGTTTTTGCGAGGCATTTCAGTGACTGTTTGACCGAGTTCCTATTCTACAGGTGTTGACAGTGTCAACATGCCTGCGCTATCTTTTGTTTGTCGATAAGTTTACAACGTCAACATTGAGGCAATGCTCATGAAAGCGACTGACTATTCCACAGAAGATGTGAAGCAGATTTTAGCGATCGCCATGGGTCGGGAAAGTTCTTCCGAGCTTCAGCTGAGAGAGATGGCTCAGGATCTATCTATCGACGATGCCGACCTGAACTACGCAATGGAGGCATGGACACTCGAGAAAACGCAGCAGCGCGAGAAGCGCCAGCGTCGGCAGCGCTTCTATCGGTATGAGCTGATGCCATACCTGGCGGTAAATACGCTACTGATAGGCATCAATATTTCGGTGGCAGGGGCGATTACCTGGGCGATTTATCCGCTGCTAGGTTGGGGCGCGGGCTTGCTGCTGCTAGACGGTACGCTGGCGACCTGCCGACGTCGGCCCTCAAACCGTTGTTCGAGGCTTTCGGAGACGAGAGGATGACATTCTTTCACACGCTCGAAACCACGGCCTCCCCCTCGTCTGTCTGGGCAGTTTGGACCGATGTAGCTCGCTGGCCAGAATGGGATAGCGAATTGCGAGATGCTCAGCTTACGGGCGATTTTCGGGTAGGGGCGGAAGGGCGATTAACGCCGAAGCGGGGTCCTCGACTAAAGTTTGTAATCGTGCAGGCGGACTGGGGCAAAAGCTACACCTACATCACTCAACTGCCGCTGTGTAGGCTAAAAGTCTATCGCTATATGCGACTGGGCGGACCGCCACTGAGCTTTACCCATGAAGTTTCGTTTGAAGGTTTGCTGGGGTTCTTTTTTAGCTGGCTTCTAGGTAGGCAGTTTCAATCTGTTTTGCCGGGTGTAATGCAGTCTGTTCGAGTGCGTGCAGAGGCAGCCTCTATGACAAAATGAGCGCCTTTGGGTCGGCAACAGCAACCCCCAAAGGCCTAATTTCCGAGAAAGCCCGGACGGCACGTCAGCGAATGGCCTTTTTCGCCTAGCCTGCGGGCAAAAGTCGGGCATATTTACCCAAAGCCTTTTATACCGAAGCCTTTGCGCTTTCTAGAAGAAATGAATACGTCGCGCTGTAAGACTCAGCTGAGCTAATGAATTGACAAATTTTGTTAGCTTGCTTTTCTGGCGCTGGGTACGTTCGTTATATGGAACAAGAGTTTCGCAAGACCGTTCTTCGTTCTGTTTCTTCTAGGTGTTGACCATGGGTATGAAAAAGCGTCTTCTGCAGTGGACAGCGCGTGTCGCTAAGCTGTGTATTAAGCCGGTTGCCTGGGTGGCGGGTGTCGCTACGACACTATCACCCGCCGTCCAAAAGCCTGCTGCTGCTGAAGTTGTACCAACTGTAAACGGCGCAGGTACGACGGTAACCGACGGCGGCGACCAGTACGACATCGCTGGCGGGACCCAGGCAGGCGGCAACCTTTTTCATGAGTTTGAGGAATTTAGCCTTACCGAAGCGGAGACGGCCAATTTCACCAGTGATTCGGGCGTCTTTAATATTGTGGGCCGGGTGTCGGCTGCGAATCCGTCATACATAGATGGCACCATTCAGGTGGAGGGCAGCGACGCGGACCTGTATCTGCTTAATCCATCGGGTGTGCTCTTTGGCCCCAACGCGCAGCTGGCCCTGCCGGGTTCATTTACAGCCACAACTGCTGATCAAGTTGAGTTTGGCGAGCAGTTGCTGAGCGCTGCTGAGACTAATCCTGACTATACGGCGCTGAGGGAGGAGCCCTCAGCGTTTCGCTTTAGTGAGCCCTCTGCTGGCGCTGTGGTGAATCAGGGTGAGTTGGCTGTCGCACCTGGCGAATCGATTTCCCTAATCGGTAGCAGCGTTGTCAATACAGGAGAGCTGGAGGCACCGGGCGGAGAAATTGGCCTGGTGGCTGTTGGTGGAGAGAGCACCGTGAGGCTCAAGACGCCGGGTAGCTTGCTGAGCTTAGAAGTGGTTGGAACGGGCTTGTCAGGGACGGGCAACGACTTTGCGGCCTCTGCCCTACCAGCGCTACTAACTGGTAATGAGCGTGAGTCTGTGGACACTTTGGAGCTGCTGCCAAATGGTGATGTTGTGCTCCGGGGCTCAAGGCTGGAGGCTGGCGAAGTGGCCGTATCTGGGCTGGTTTCTGCTGCGTCGGACACTGGGGCGGGCGGTGCCATTGCCCTAGCGGGCGACTCGGTTGAGATCGCTGGTGGGGCTGTTGATGCTTCCGGCCTGTCGGGCGGGACGGTGCGCATCGGCGGGGGGCTGGCTGGGGAAGCTATGCCTGCGGCTGAAGCAACTCACCTGAGAGAGGATGGGTCCGTTCGCGCGGATGGATTGACTGGTGCTGGTGGTGACATTTATGTAGGGGCCGGTCACCGGGCGACCGTTCAGGGTGAGATCTCTGCGCGAGGGGCGACGGCGGGTGGCTTTGTGGAGACCTCGGCTGACTATATCGATGTGAATGGGGCGGTGGTCGATGCGACAGGCGCTGATGCCAATGGGCACTGGCTGATTGACCCGGTAGATATTGAGATTGTGAATGGGCCGGGCGGGCCAAATCAAATTGATGCGGCGTTGATTGAGTCGCAGTTAGATAGTGGTGTGGACTTCACTGTGCAGACCACCTCTGGAACGGGTGGAAACGGGGATATCGCGCTGCTGACTGGAATTCAGCAGACGGGGGGCGGCAGCGCAGCACTGACGTTCACAGCCAGGCGATTTGAAGATAATGGCCATGACATTTCGCTCAGTAGCACGGGCGATCTCATGTTTAACCTGAATGTGGTTAACCCAGAGGCGGTGACTGGTTCAGATTCGATTGATAGTGCGATTGGTGCGATCGCCAGTGTAAATGGCCGTCGCCTCATCAATTTGGGTGCGGGTAACTACACCTTTGATGCCGAGACGACTATTCTCTCTAGCGTCGATATTGAAGGCGCTGGCACTGCAAACACGACGCTGAGTGCAACCGATTCTCACCGGCACTTCGACATCGAGTCTTCGGTAGAGGTGGCTCTACGGAATCTGACGGTGACAACTGACGGGCTAGCGCCCGCTCAGCTAGGTGGCGGCATTGAAAACAGCGGCGATCTGACGATTGAAAATGTTCACTTTGTAGATAATCGCGCGCACTCCGGGGGAGCGATTGATAGCTATCAGAGAAACGGATTGCCGGGAGGAAATCTGACGATCTCTAACAGTGAGTTTAGAGATAGCTCGGCGCTTACCTCTGGCGGGGCGATCGCGCTCACCAATTCGTCAAGCTCCACTATTGACAGCACATTGTTCGAGAACAATGCCGCCATTGATGACGGCGGGGCGCTGCGGGTTGCCAACTCCACGCTCTCTGTGGGTGCGGGCACCCGCTTTGTAAACAATACGAGCGAAGATGATGGCGCTGCGGTGGGGGTTCGCGGGACAGGGCGAACTGATTTTAATGGGGTGACCTTTGAGCGCAATGTTTCCAATAGCAGTGGCGGTGCGTTTGCGGGATGGAGCGGGGCGACGGTCGCTTTTGACGACGTTGTTTTCTCAGAAAATAGCGCTCGTGAGTCGGGGGGAGCGCTAAGTCTGGACCATGGAACATACGATATTGATGATTCGACAATTGAGCGCAATCTTGCTGTAGACGGGGGCGCAATCAAAGTCCTCAGTAGTGCTCTCACTACTCGCGGCACCCTATTTGATCAAAATACGGCTGGGGATGACGGTGGCGCAGTGCATGCCACCGACAACAGCACGGTGAACCTGAATGCGGGCACCGTGTTTTCTGGAAATACGGCTGCTGACGATGGCGGCGGCTTTTTTACGCGAAACACGACCGTCAATGCGATCGCTGCAGAGTTCTTGAGTAATACTGCTCAGGAGGGCGGCGGTCTGTATGCATCTACTGACAGCGATGTCACAGTGCAGGACACAACGTTTGAGCGCAATATCGCCAACACTAACGGCGGTGGGATTAGGTTGTCTGCGGGGACGGCTACTCTCAGCGCTTCCACATTTACAGACAATCAGGCAGCGTTGGGCGGCGGATTAGAAATCAGAGCTAGCGCTGTGACTGCCGTTGATAGCGTTTTTGAGAACAACTCTGCAGCCGATAGTGGCGGCGGCATCCATGCTTTTGGAGATGTCACGCTCGATCTAGAAGCTGTTACCCTATCGGACAACAGCGCCTTCAACGGCGGCGGGGTATTTGTCAATGGTGGGACGGTGATAAGCCACACGAATACTCGCTTCGATGGGAATACGGTGACTAACTATGGCGGGGCGATCGCTGCGAGGGAAAGTGAACTCGATATTGCTGGAACTGTTTTTGAAGGCAACCAGGCTGTGACAACGGGTGGGGCCATTCGGGCCACTGCCGACACCACCGTAACGGTGAGCGCAGCCAGTGAACTGCTCAATAACCAATCTGCTATCGGTGGGGCGATCTATGTTGATGATGGCAGTGCGATATCGGTCAGCGCAGCGGCCTTTGAGAACAACTATGCAAGCCAGTTTGGCGGCGGGCTCTATGCCAACACGCTAGGCGTTGTAGCGGTAAGAGATAGCACGTTTACAGAGAATGTTTCGGATGATGTTGGCGGTGCGATCGCCCTCTACCAGGTCCCAAATGCGACCGTTACCAACACCGTATTTACTCAAAATGATGCATCGAGTGGCGGCGCGGTGAGCATTGCCGACAATACCCGACTGACGGCTCAAAACTCTAATTTTTTGGGGAATACGGCGGCGGACAATGGCGGCGGACTGTCTGCTGTGAACAGGAGCGAAGTGACGGTCTCGGGGATGACTTTTGCGGCCAATACTGCCAGAAATGGTGGCGGTCTCTACGCATCTAACTCGGCTGTTCAGGTCAGTGCCGGCAATCAGCTAAGTGGCAATTTGGCCAGTCGTGACGGCGGTGCGATCGCACTAGTCGATAGCAGTGCGAATCTGACCGATGTCTTGCTCTCTGGGAATCAGGCCGGTAGGTCTGGCGGCGGCGTTTACAAGAATTCAGCGGCTGCACTAGAGATTGCTCAAGCGGAAGTGAGCGACAACACGGCTGGTGTGCAAGGCGGCGGGCTGAGCCTCAGCGGGACTGGCAATACTACGCTAAATGCGGTCACTGTGAATCGCAACCGGGCGGATGGTTCGGGCGGCGCAATAGAGATTGATGAAGGAGCCCTCGACATTCAGTCTGCGACCCTAGGGGGCAATCAGGCAGTGGTAGATGGCGGGGCAATCTATCAGGCGGGTACGGCTGAAGTGAGCGTGAGCCAGGTTTCTCTGTCGGGGAACCTGGCGGGCAATGTGGGCGGTGCGATTGCCAATCAGTCAGTTCAGGGTGCCTTGAGCATCAGCGACAGCACGATAGCGCAGAACGCCGCCGATGAGACGGGCGGCGCTATTTTTAGCGATTCGGCTGGGGTGGTAACCATTGCGGGCGCGACCGTTTTGGAAAATGAGGCGAGCAATGGCGATGGGGGCGCGATCTCGCTCCATGACGATGCCAGTGCGGTGATCGCATCGGCGCGCTTTGAGCGCAATCGGGCGGGCGACCAAGGCGGGGCTATTCACTCTATGGCGAGTGGCGAGCTGCAGGTAGCTGGGTCTGCATTTTCGCAAAATACGGCTGTGTCAGATGGGGGTGCGATCGCCAACAACATCACTCAGGACGCTCTCACTGTTAGGGGCTCCACCTTCGAAGACAATGCTAGTCAAGAAGATGGTGGGGCCATTTTTGTGCGAGCTGACGGGCAGGCTACCCTGGAGCGCAACGAATTTTCCCGTAACCAGGCGGTGGGACGTGGGGGCGCGCTCTACACCGCTGGAAATGCGACTGTTGCAGATAGTGAGTTTGAGGCTAATCAGGCAGAAGATGGAGGTGCGATCGCCGGTGATAAAGCGGGCGAACTTACCCTTACAGATACCCAGGTAGTCGGCAATCAATCAATATCTGACGGTGGTGGCCTTTACCTGACAGCAGAGGCAACGGCAACGGTTTCCGGTCAGCTAGTGACCGATGCCGCAGGTCAGGTGGTCTCTGCCTCTACCCGGTTTGAAAACAACGTCGCTGTCAACAAAGATGGCGGCGCCATCGGTCTAGAAGAAACCAATCATCTGGACTTGTCAGGCGTGCTAATTAGGGGCAATCAGGCTGGCGACGATGGCGGCGGCATTGCGATTACTGACTTCAGCGTCGGGATAATCGAGAATGTCCACATCGAGAACAATCGTGCAGGTGGCGATGGCGGCGGCATATACGCCAACAACTATGAACTGGGGCCAAGTACGAATCAGGTCACTGTAGAAAACAGTCGTATCGTTGGAAACAGTGCAGACAACTTTGGGGGCGGGCTGTCCCGGGGACTCAATGGCAATGCGACCGTGCGCAACAGCCACTTTGAGAACAATCAAGCGGCCATTGATGGCGGCGGCATTCGGGCCTCTGATGGGGTCACTACCCTAGAGAATGTCCAATTGGTGAACAACCAGGCTGACTTTGGCGGTGGACTAGAAGTCAGTGACACAGCGCAAGTGATCGTTGAAGAAAGTACGTTTCAGGGCAATCGTGCCCGCATAGGCGGCGGTGCACTAGTAGAGGCAGGCACCACCCTGACCGTAACGAGTAGCACCTTCGAGGCCAATACAGCTGATGCTGGCGGTGGACTTTTCAACGCGGGGACGAGCGAGCTGACCAATTCCACATTCAGTGCCAATACGGCCGTGGATGGTGGCGCGATCAATTCTTTCGGTGCGGCGGCTGCGCTGACGGTTCGCAATAGCACCCTGAGCCAAAATGTGGCCAGCCAAAGAGGCGGTGGCATTCGTGAGAGCTTTACCCAGGGCGCTCGCCTGCAAAATACAATCGTGGCGGGCAATGCGAGCCCAGACGCATCCGATGTGAGCGGTACCTTCGCAGACAAAGGCAACAACTTGATTGGTCGTGCGGATGCAGCGACAGGGTTTACGGCTTCTGCCCTGGTGGGAACGGCGGCGGCCAGCATAGACCCGCAGCTAGCCCCCCTTGCTGACAATGGCGGACCCACTAAAACTCACCGGCTGCTCGCTGACAGTGCGGCCATTAATGCAGGTGGCCTTAGCAACCTACCTGCAGTCGATCAGCGGGGCGGGCCTCGCTTTGTCGGTGAGTCAGTCGATATTGGCGCGGTAGAACTCACTGAGGCCGAACTGCCGCCGCCAGAGCCATCGGTTGTTGAACCCGTGGGCCCTGTTGATGGGGCTGACGAAATTAATGATAGGCTCATCGACCCGGCTGTATCTACGGCTGACTTTAGCGGGCTTGATAGTTTGCTCGCTATCCGCCGCGAACATAAGCTAAATGATGCAAATGTCTCTATCCGTAGGCTGGAGCACTCTTTTAGTCAGGGCTTTGAAGATTATTGGGACCTGTCTGCCGGGCCAGACTTGGGCTTTGAAGAGGTGCAGGCGGTTCTCCGTCGCGCCCAGGAAGAGTACAAGGTCAATTCGGCGGTTATCTACGCTATTTTTGCCCCGGATGAGCTAGGTGAGGAAGATGCTTCGACTATCCTGCAGGTTGACCCAACGCCTGCTGCCGACGACCTGCTAAATCTCTCTGTGGTGATGCCCGAAGGTGAATTAGTGAGCTATCAGCTGCCGGTGACTCGCCGAGAGGCCTCTCGGCAGGTGCGCATGCTGCGTAGCACCGTGTCTGACCCAGACGATGCCCATGGCTACCAGCCCCTAACCCATCAGCTATATCAGTGGCTGCTCGCCCCAATTGAAACGGACCTAGCGGCTCAAAATATTCAGAATTTGATGTATGCCCTAGATACAGGGCTGCGGACCGCGCCAGTGACTGCCATGCACGATGGCGACGAATTTTCCCTGGAGCGCTACGGAATTTCGGTGGTGCCCAGCATGGGCCTGATGCAGGCTGACTTTCCAGTGCCGGTCCGCCGGGCGACGGTGGCCATGGGCGTGTCTGAGTTTCAGTCGGAGCAGCCGCTGCCCGCTGTGCCAATTGAGCTGGAAGCGGTAAAAAGCATTGTGCCCGTAGCGCAGACCGTGCTGAATGAAGGCACAACAGTGGATGCCCTAAGTGCTGTGCAGGCACTAGAGCAGCCGGGCATTTTGCACCTGGCGACCCATGCTAGTTTTGACAATCGCTCGCCCGAGAGTTCTTACATTCAGATGTGGAACGAGCCGCTCAATATGAAGGCCTTTAGCCAGCTGGGCTGGGGCGAGTCTGACCTGGAGCTATTGATTTTGAGCGCTTGCTCTACGGCGCTGAGCGGGCGCAATTCGGAGCTGGGGTTTGCGGGGCTAGCTGCGGCCTCTGGGGTCGATGCGACAGTAGGTAGCCTGTGGCAGGTCTCGGATGTGGGGACCTTGGCGCTGATGAGCGAATTTTACAGTCAGCTTGAATCTACAGACCTGCGGTTTGAAGCGCTGAGAAAGGCTCAGCTTTCTCTGCTGCGCGGTGAGACGCGGATTGAGGGGGGGGATTTGACCACCAGTCGAGGTGAGATTGATTTGCCAGATGATTGGTCACTCCCCGAGAGCGCAATGCTGGACCATCCGTTTTTCTGGTCGGCATTTACGATGATCGGCAACCCCTGGTAGGTTGGTTGGAGCTTTCCAAACCCAAACTTCACAGGCCATATGCGAGATTTTCAGCTGCCGGGTCGTTCGCCTGCCTACGCTCAAAAAGGAATGGCGGCCACGTCCCATTCTTTGGCAACCCTAACGGCGATAGATGTGTTGCGTGCAGGCGGTAATGCAGTAGATGCGGCGATCGCAGCTTCTGCCGTTCTCTGCGTGGTCGAACCCCAGTCCACAGGTGTTGGCGGCGACTGCTTTGTGCTCTATGCGCCAGCGGATGCCGGTGATGTGGTGGCGCTCAATGGCTCGGGCAAGTCACCCAAGGCGGCTAGCCTCAGCTGGTTTTTAGACCAGGGCATGGATGAAATTCCGCTGCAGAGCCCCCACGCGGTGACGGTTCCGGGTGCTGTCGATGCCTGGTGTCGGCTCCATGGCGACTATGGCCATCAGCCTTTCTCAGCCTTGCTGCAGCCTGCGATTCGGTTGGCGATGGAGGGCTACACGATCCATCCCAGGGTGGCTTACGACTGGCAGGATTTATCGGATAAGCTGCGGGCCACTGAGCATGCCCGGCGGATGCTGCTTGTGGAAGGGCGATCGCCCAAAGCGGGCGAAGTGCACCGTCAGTCCGCACTGGGTGAAACGCTACAGGTGATTGCAGAACATGGCCGAGATGGGTTTTACACAGGGCCGGTCGCCGAAGACATGGTGGGCTATCTGCAGTCTATTGGCGGGTTGCATACCCTAGAAGATTTTGAATCGACAGCGACTGAATATGTGACGCCAATTTCTACCCAGTACCGGGGCTACGATGTGGTGGAGTGTCCGCCCAACGGCCAGGGACTGACCGCGCTGGTGATGCTGAATATTTTGGCGGGCTGCTCCCTGACAGACTTTGCGCCGCTGAGCGCTGAGCGGCTGCACTTGGAGTGTGAGGCGGCGAAGCTGGCCTATGGCGTGCGCGATCACTACGTCGCCGACCCCGACCAGTCCGATATCCCCCTCGAAACCCTCCTTTCGAAAGACTATGCCGCTGAGCTAGGTGCCAAAATTTCCCTGGATAAAGCGCTGCCGCCGCTAACAGAGTCAGATTTTCCCACCCATCCCGACACGGTCTACCTCTGTGTGGTAGATAGCGATGGCAATGCGGTGAGCTTCATCAACTCAGTTTTTCACGGTTTTGGCAGCGGGCTGGTCAGCCCCCAGACGGGCGTAGTGCTGCAGAATCGCGGGGCGGGCTTTACTTTGCGCGCGGGGCATCCCAATGCGATCGCACCTCTCAAGCGCCCGCTCCATACCATCATTCCAGGCATGCTGATGCGCCACGGGCCGAAAGGCGCAAGCGCCGTCATGCCCTTTGGCGTCATGGGCGGTCAATACCAGCCCACTGGCCACGCCCATTTCCTCACCAACGTGCTGGACTACCGCATGGATGTGCAGACCGCGATAGATGCGCCTCGTGTTTTTCACAATGGCAAAGCCTGCGAAGTAGAGCGCGGCGTCTCTCCGCGGGTGAGAAAGCGTCTGATAGAACTGGGCCACGAGGTGGTC
Organism: Cyanobacteria bacterium J06626_6; assembly: GCA_038523095.1. GTDB lineage: Bacteria > Cyanobacteriota > Cyanobacteriia > Phormidesmidales > Phormidesmidaceae > Phormidesmis. The sequence continues at coordinate 37,223 of JBCBJS010000013.1, read as the reverse complement.
CCTGCGATTACGCCCCACGGCGGTGGCCAGGCGATCTGGATAGGTGAGGACAGTTTGATCGGGGCGTCAGATTCTAGGAAGGATGGCTGCGCGCTGGGTTACGAGTAGGTTTTGCGCTGCCGCACCTAGAAGGCGTGCCTGCTGATCTGTCCCATCGTCTGCTGGCAATTGACCAGCAGCAAATTGGCAGCGATCGCCTCAGCTTTTTTTCTACCAGATTTCTATCGCTACAGATCCAACGCATCGAGCCCCTGCTGTCTGTAGTGAATCCGTAGCTTAATCCCCAGCGTGACCTGCTTCATAATCCAATACAGCACGGTAAGGATGATGAAGGTGACAAACACCACGGCGGCAGGTCGCTTAGTGGTCAGCGTATTTAGCGTCAGGGTCAAAATGCTGGTGGGGTCGGTGGCCAGGTCCCAGCTATTGACTCGGGTGAAGCGACCAAGGTAGATGCCGATGGCGCTCAGGGCATGGATCAGTAGCTCGGTGGGTAGGATGAAGCGTTCGTTGCCTTTTTTTTTGAGGTAGTAGGCCTGGTTGAGAATGGAAAGGACGTAGGCTTCGAATCCGGCGATGATGGCGATCGCATGCAGCGGAATAAACACTAGCGCCACTACCCACACCCGGATGCCGCCATTGCTGGTACCCCGAATTAGATGAATCACATCGGTGAGCACGTAGGGCGCATTTGGCAAGAAAGCAATGAAGCCCACTAAGCCCAGCCACCACAGCACGGTGCGAGCACTCTTTTTCCGATTGAACAAAAAGACGCTCATGCCGACGGAAATGAGGGCGAGCACAATCCACCAGAGCACTTTCAGCTGGGCCGACCGGTCGCCGGTGGCCAGCGCATTCATCAGCTGCATCTGCGCCCGCATAATTCTGGGTATGCGGGGCTGGATGCCGACAATGCCGATGGCCAGGATGACCGAGAAGGCCCCCCACAGACGGGTTTTAGAAAGGGCCTCTCTGCGAAACAGCAAAAAGCTGATAAACAGTGGCACAAATGCCAGAAACAAGTTCCACAGAATCCAGCCGCTGTATACGTTTGAAAAGGCGGCTAAGACATCTCTAAAGAGCGATCGCAAAACCATACTGTCAGCAACTCAAGGTCAAAACTCAAGGTCAAATTATCGTTGTCAAATACCGTCGAAGGTATACTCAGCCTAACCTGTAGAATTATGTCTATTGGCAGGCTGTAGACACTTCACCGATAGTGCTTACCTTTTCAGACGAAGTCAGACAAATCCAGATGGGCTTGTCTGATGGATTGTCTTTACGAGACGAGTCGTTGAGAGACTTCAGGTGGTGCAGGAGTGGTGACCGAGATCCTGACCCTTAGAGGGTTTTATGGTAAACCGGTTAACAGGGTAAAATGCAGCATCCAAAAGGTGCCCTGCTGGCGCGAATAGGTATTGCAGCGTACAAGGCAAACCCGGATAGCCAGATATATTGAGCTAAAAGAAGTCTTTGCCATGTTTAGCATCCAACGACAGCAAAAAAGCCAAATTGTAGTAGAGCAGCGCACAATTCAGGGCACAGCTCAAGGCCAAATTCAGCGCAGAACCCAAGGCGTCATCCGGGGGGCTATTCAAGGCGACACTCGCCAAGGCAACCATCAGATTACGCAGCAGCGACCTCCTCGGGTCGCCTATAAGCCGCTATTGCACATTTTGGACCACGCTGAGCTACCGGGCGACATGGTACGCAAGCCCAAGCAGGTGGCCCTACACGGCCAGACCGATGTCTACATCGCCAGGGCCGAAATCGAGCTGAGAAATGCCATGCAGTCGCTGGCATTTATGACCTATTCAGAAATCAACTCGGTGTCAACGCTCACCGCCCTTTCCCTACCCAAGGTCGCAGCTCCCCTGTTTTGGACAATCAACACCTTCTTACAAGAGAAATTCGCCAAGCCCAACGACCCCCAGCAAATTCACCATCGCAATCACGATGCGCGGCTGCTCTATCAGCAGCTCGCCCGGCTAGACCTCATGCCCTGGTCCGCCCGCTCAGTAGACTACGTCCGTCCCGATGAGCTACCAGAAGGCATTGGCTTCCCCGTGGGCCATCCGGTGCTGGGCCGTACTTACCGGCGACACCCTTTCAAATCCCGGCTGAACCATTACTACCCGGTCACAGACTATTTCTCCATGCTGCAAAGAGAGCGTGAGCAGGGCCTGCTCTCCTTGCTCGGTGACCTTGGCGCAACTAAGATCACCATGACTCCCATTCCGCAAACGGCGGAAATAGACTGTCAGCAATCGTTAGCCGCGCAGCTCCATCAAAAAGTCTTCAAGTACCCGGTCCGCATGAATCCGCTACCCTCCCAGATTGACGTGCATCGTCATCCCTGGCTAGCCGGTGAGCCCGTTTGGCAGGAAGTGGTCCGTGAGCGCATAGGCCGCAGTGCACTCTCAGCCCAATTCGAGTTCGATAACGACGTTATGGGTATGCTCAAGGCTCAAATCAAGATGATTGGCCAGCTGGTGCCCGGGCTAGATTCTATGCGGCTACCGGAGAACCATGAGGAAATGCTGAAAAAACAGATTCTCAAGAGCCAGCAGGTACAAGTGGAATTTAGTGAGGTTTAGCTACCCGCACCAATCAGCTAGCCCACGGTTTCTGCAACTCTATCTGTCTGTACGCCTGCTTCGGGGCTATCCGCTTCAGACGGTGGCACCACCTGCCAGAACTTGGGAATATACGCCTGCCAATCTGCCAGAATCGCCTTGGCCTTAGCACTTCCAGTCCGATCCGCGTGCGCTTCAATGAGTGACTTCAGCTGCTGCTCACCGGCCTGGGTTAGCACTCGCTGAACCTGCACAATCTCAGGATTTACCCGCGTCTGGAAGTCACCCGACTCGTCTAGGAAGTATCCCAGTCCGCCCGTCATGCCTGCGCCCACGTTGCGGCCAACGCTGCCGAGTACGACCACGACGCCCCCGGTCATGTATTCACAGCAGTGATCGCCCGCACCTTCAATGATGGCCGTGCCCTTAGAGTTGCGCACTGCGAACCGCTCTCCGGCAATGCCGTTGACATACAGCGTGCCGCCACTTGCCCCGTAGATGCAGGTATTCCCAACAATCACATTGTCAGCCGCCGCGTATGTAGCCTTTTCAAAAGGCTTAATGATAATCTCACCACCGTTCATACCTTTGCCAACATAGTCATTGGCTTCGCCGATCAGGGTAAGTGTCATCCCCGCCAGGTTAAAGGCCCCGAAGCTCTGGCCCGCGCTGCCTCTAAAGGTCAAGTCAAGCTCGCCTTTGAAGCCGGTATTGCCATACTGCTGGGCAATGTTGCCGGAGACCCGCGCGCCCACCGTGCGATCTGTGTTGACCACATCCCAAGTCTTTTTGACAATGCCGTGGTTGGCAATGGCCGTAGCAACGTCGGTATTGCTCAGGATCTCATCGTCTAGAACGGGGCCGTTGTTATTCACGTCGCCGTGGTCTAGCCAGGTGCGATCGCTCTTCACATCCGGCAATTGCACCAGCGCAGATAGGTCCAGTGCTTTGGTTTTCGCCAGGGATACATCGCTACGAGCCGTGAGTAGATCTGCTCTGCCAACGATTTCATTGAGTGAGCGGTAGCCCAGCCTTGCCAGCAGCGATCGCACTTCCTCAGCGATGAAGTAAAAGAAGTTGACCACTTTCCCAGGGGTGCCAGAGAACCGCTTGCGCAGGGCTTCTTGCTGGGTGGCCACGCCGACCGGGCACTGGTTGGTATGGCACACCCGGGCCATAATGCAGCCTTCTGCAATCATCGCAATGGAGCCGAAGCCGTATTCTTCTGCGCCCATCAGCGCGCCCATGATCACATCCCAGCCGGTTTTTAGGCCGCCATCTACCCGGAGCGTGACGCGATCGCGCAGCTGATTTTCCATGAGGGACCGGTGCACTTCTGTCAGCCCCAGCTCCCAGGGCAGCCCTGCGTGCTTAATGGAGCTGAGCGGAGAGGCACCCGTGCCGCCATCGTGGCCAGAGATTTGAATCACATCCGCATTTGCCTTGGCTACACCTGCTGCGATGGTGCCAATCCCTACTTCAGCCACCAGCTTCACCGATACGCCTGCTTTGGGATTGATCTGGTGCAGGTCAAAGATCAGCTGCGCGAGATCTTCAATGGAGTAGATGTCGTGGTGGGGCGGCGGTGAAATCAGGGTCACGCCCGGCTTAGACTTTCTCAGTGAAGCGATGTATTCACTGACCTTTTTGCCCGGTAGCTGACCGCCCTCGCCAGGCTTTGCACCCTGCGCCATTTTGATCTCAATTTGCTTGGCGCTCATCAGGTACTCGGGGGTAACGCCGAAGCGTCCAGAGGCTACTTGCTTGATGGCAGAAGACGCCGTGTCCCCGTTTGCTAGGCCTTTCAGATGGGGCAGGGTAGGCGAGAAGCCGTCACTGTCGACATCGTCTAAGACCTTGAAGCGAATGGCATCTTCGCCACCTTCACCAGAATTTGACTTGCCGCCAATGCGGTTCATCGCAATGCCCAGGGTCTCATGGGCTTCGCGCGAGAGCGATCCTAGAGACATTCCCCCCGTGCAGAAACGCGCCATGATGCGCTCTACCGGCTCTACTTCTGATAGATCAATGGCGTCGCGATCGCTCTGCAGGTCGAGCAGGTCCCGCAGCGCCGCAATCGGCCGCCCTTTGAGCTGCTCGCGGTACACTTCGTAGTGGTCATACTGCTTGCTTTCTACCGCTTTATGCAGCAGCTTGGTCATGGCCGGGTTGTTCATGTGGTACTCACCGGATGGCCGCGACTGGATGAACCCCACATTTTCGAGTCGCTTGCGGGTGAGCTCGGGAAAAGCCTTCTCGTGGAAGGCCATGGTCTCGTTGGCCAGTTCCTCAATCGTCAGGCCGCCCAAGCGGGAAACGCTGCCTCTAAAGGCCAGTGCCTTGAGGTCTGTACCAATGCCCACAGCTTCAAAGATCTGCGCGCCCCGGTAGCTGCTGATCAAGGAGATGCCCATCTTGGAGAGAATTTTTAGCAGGCCATTGTCCACTGCCTTGCGGTAGTTGGCCTGAGCGCCATTCAGACTCGAAACCGGCAGCTTACCGGCGTCCATTTGCTTTTGGGTTTTGGCATCGCCCCACCAGTGGCGCACGCTCTCCAATGTGAGATAGGGGCAAATGGCCGTCGCACCGTAGCCCAGCAGGCAGGCAAAGTGGTGGGTGCTCCAGCACTGCGCTGTATCCACGATGATGGATGTTTTCATCCGCAGCCCCTGAGCGATCAGGTGGTGATGCACCGCGCCGACAGCAACTAGGGGGGGAATGTAGGTCTGCGCTGCTGAGAGCAGGGTGCGATCGCCGTTTGGGTCGATGCGATCGCTCAGCACCAAAATTTCACTGCCGGTATCCACCGCCTTCGCAGCGCGATCGCACAGCGCTCTAACAGCGGACTCTAGCCCCTGCGGCCCGCCCTCGACTGCATACAGCGTAGAGATTTCGCCCACTGCAAAGTCAGAAGCGCGGATCATCGCCATCTCCGTATCGTTGATCACCGGAGATTCGAGTTTCAGCAGCCGGGCCTGTTCGGGATGCTCTTCGAGCAGGTTGCCCTGGGCACCCAGCTGCGTGGTCAAAGACATCACCAGTCGCTCTCGCAGCGGATCGATGGGCGGGTTAGTCACCTGGGCGAAGCGCTGCTTGAAGTAGTCGTACAGCAGGTGGGGCTTTTCAGAGAGGACGGCCAGCGGCGTGTCATTACCCATGCAGAAGGTAGGCTCTTTCCCTTGAGCCGCCATGTCCCGAATAATCATATCCATGTCTTCAGCGGTGTAGCCAAAGGCGGTCTGCTGGGTTAGGAGCGTTTGCTTGTCTAGCTGGCTCTCCTGGCTAAAGAGCTGGGGCGCAATGGCCTGCCGCCTTTCTGCCAGCCACTGACCGTAGGGCTGAGCCTGGGCAATGCGCTGCTTTATGTCCCAGTTTTTTAAAATTTCATGGCCTTCTTCAAAGTCCACAGCCAGCATCTGACCCGGACCGAGTCGCCCTTTTTCGACGATGTCTTCGACTGGGATATCGACGACGCCCGCTTCTGAAGAGACAATCACATAGCCCGCCTTAGTCACGACGTAGCGAGCAGGACGCAGCCCGTTTCTATCTAAGGTCGCACCGACCTGCTTACCATCGCAGAAAACCACCAGCGCGGGGCCATCCCAGGGCTCTTGAATGCTGCTGTAGTACTCGTAGTAGTCAACGATCTCGGGGTAGTCGGCCAGTTCGGGCTGGTTGTGGTAAGCCTCTGGAATCATCATGGTCAGCGCTTGAGCAGGGGATCGACCCGTGCGCACCAGCAGCTCCATGGTGTTGTCTAGGTTAGCGGAGTCGCTGTTTTCTGCGTTCACCACTGGTTTCAGCAGCGATAGGTCTGCGCCCCAGCTAGAGTGTGCTAGGTTTGCCTCCCTTGCCTTCATCCAGTTGATGTTGCCAACCAGCGTATTGATTTCGCCGTTGTGTCCCAGCAGGCGCATGGGGTGTGCCAGCGGCCACTTTGGCAGCGTATTAGTGCTAAATCGGCGGTGGTAGACGGCGAATGCGCTTTCGAACGCTGGATTTTGTAGGTCTGCATAAAATTCTCCGAGGACTTCAGATCGCACCATGCCCTTGTAGACAATCGTCCGGGCGGAAAAAGAGCAGACATAAGCTTCGCTCAGGGCGCGGCTCATGGGGTCTGACTGTTCTGCTGCTGCCAGCTGCGTAACTGCTTTTTCGAAGCGACGGCGGGCTAAAAATAGCGATCGCTCCAGCTCATCCCCGGTTAGCTCATCTGAAGTCACCACTGCCTGGGCAATCTTAGGCTGAAACTCTTTTGCGAGGGGGCCGAGCGTTTCTGGCACCACAGGCACCTCTCGCCAACCGACAAAGCTCAGCCCGGTTGCCGCCAAAGCTGCTTCAAACTGAGCCTTCGCTTGGTCTGCTGCTTCGGCCATCTGCGGCAAAAAGACCATGGCGACACCCGTTTTAGAGATGTCTAAAGTCTGCGGCGACCAAGCCTGCAAAAGCTTCCAGGGGATCGCGGTCATAACCCCTGCACCATCCCCCGAGAATTTATCCGCGCAGCAGCCTCCTCGGTGCTCCATACAAATCAGTGCCGTCAGCGTATCGGCAACCAGCTGGTGGCTAGCGCGACCCTGCCGATCTGCGATGAAGCCGACCCCGCAGGCATCTCGTTCCTCCACTAGCCAACTTGGCCCCAGAGGCTCTAATACTTCTGTCTGAAAAGTTGTTGGATTGAGAATCACGCGTATGTTACCTACTGATGAAAGGAGTGAACTAAAGAAAAGTGGGAACTTTCGCCCAAATTCGGGCAAAAAAGGATATGCCGTTACGAACATATCCTCGGTCGTCAGGCGTTTCTGACGCTTAAGCTGGTTGTCTATTTCTGGGTGGCTGTGCCTATGGACTTAGAAGTGAAGTTAAGCACTACCTAAGAATTATATAGAAACATTAAGTGATAGTGAAGTTCGCCGGTAACCCTTTTCTCTAATTAAATGTGCATATTTGCCTCTCATTTGCCTCAAGCTCTATCAAACTCGTTCTGCGCCAAGTCTGCATCGCCTGCGGCTTGCGCCAGTTTCAGGCTGATGTCAGATTGGCTCGGCGGCTTCTGCGTGAAATTACGACATCCTAGACGGGCTCAGCGCAATAAAATACCACTGGCTGAATTAAGTCCTTGTCACGTTCTGACGTCATTCATTTCGTAATTTATGTCGGCTCGGTGGCGTAGACAGTCCTACCAGTGGCAGGATGTCTCCCTAATGCCGCCAGCTATACCCATAGGATTGAGCCTGGTCCGATCAGGTAACTTTCTAAGAAGATTTCCTGGCAATCTTGCCGCTATAGGTAAATCTAGATGAGTCATTTCCGAGCTGCGATCGTCCATCTGCCCTCTCTCATTTTGCGGAATTCATGAAATCCCCGTCTACTCAAAAGTCGAGCGCTCTACGTCGGTTGGGCCGGTTGGTTGGTTTGGCACCCGCTGCTCAATCGGCAGCGCTGATGGACTGTCGGCTGGTCTTTGGTCGGGTGGCGTCTCTAAGTGTGATGACCGTCTTGGGCTGGGGCGTCATTCATTCTGTTGGCACTTCTTCAAATGTGCTGCCGGTGTCCAAGATGTCACAACCGGAGGCGCCTCAAACGGTTTTGCCTCAATCGCTCATTACCCGCGCAGAAGAAGCGGCCCAGCGAGCGCAAGCTAAGTCTTTAGCGGAATCGTCTTTGGCGGAATCGTCTTTGGCGGAATCGTCTTTGGCGGAATCGTCTCTGGCGGGATCGGCTGAGAGCCAGACACAGACGACGTCTGCAAAATTCTCGGCGGCGGCTTTTGCCAAGGCAAGTGAAGGGGGGCAGTTCTCCGGCAACCGTATTCAGCTGAATGGCCAAGTCCTATCGGGCTTCTGGCAGCAGCGAAATGGTCGGGTGGGTATCTCGAGCGCGGGTCTTGCCGGGTTGCTCGGCGCAGAGCTGATGAGTACGACTACCGTCTCTCAGCAGCCCGTCCGCTGGTTCCCGGCAACGCAAGACAGTGTTTCTAGCCTACCGGCTTGGTGGGACGCCACTAACCGCTATGTCGACATTACCGATCTTGCAGTTGCCAATGGCTGGACGAGCCAGGCAGTGCGCAATACGCTGCAGCTGTCGATGCCTCAGCGTCAGACGATGGCCATTCGCCAAGGGAAGCAAACCTGGGGCGACCGCATCGTTGTCGATCTCAATGGTCCAGCGGCCTGGCAGGTCGAATCAACCGATATCTATACCGTGACAATTGCTGGCCGCATCTCTCCTGAAATGGTGCGAGGGTTTCGCGCCGCGGCCGGCACCTTCATTACCCAGCTCCACGTCGCGCCCTTGAATGGCAAAACCATTCTCAAAATTAAGACGAAGGACGGAGCCGCGCCGAAAATTTGGACAGCAGGCAACCCGGCCAGGGTCGTGATCGATATTCGCCGCGATCCGATGATCGAGCGGGATGTGGCTTGGGCACCCGGCCTGCGCTGGCGACAGCAGTACGTTACCCTCGGTCAGCACCGCTTCCCGGTGTATATGTTTGTAGCCCAGCCCAATCCTTCGACGCTGGCACTCAGGCCCATAAGGCCCAATGCCGCAACGGCTATTGGCATTGAGCCCATCCTGACGACTGCCCAGCGACAGCAGGTGGCAGCCGCTGTCAATGCTGGCTTTTTCAATCGCAACAACCAGCTTCCTCTGGGTGCGGTACGCAGCGATGGCCAGTGGATTTCGGGGCCGATTTTAGGTCGCGGTGCGATGGCGTGGAATGAGCGCGGAGAGCTGATTATGGATCGCTTCGTGCTGGCTGAGTCGGTGACGACGGCCAATGGCGAGTCTTTCCCGGTGCTAGCGGTGAATAGTGGTTACGTTCAAGCTGGAATCGGTCGCTACACGGCTGGCTGGGGGACTACCTACACCCCCATCGTAGATAACGAAATTGTTGTGACGGTACGTGATAACGCAGTCGCTGCGCGGAGAACCTTGGGTAAGGCAGGTGAAGGCAGTGTCCCGATTCCGCCCGATGGCTACTTGCTCACGCTCAGAAGCCAGCGATCGGCAGGTGCTAGCTTTGCGCCCGGAACGGCTATTGCGCTGGTGAGCCAAAGCCAGCCTGAAAGCTTTGAGCAGTATCCAAATGTGGTGGGGGGCGGGCCGCTGTTAATTCGCGATCGCAAAATCGTTCTCGACCCTCGGCTCGAAGGCTTCAGTAACAACTTCATCAATGGCGCGGCCCCGCGCACCGCCGTGGGCAAAGCAGCCGATGGAACCTGGATTATTGCCACCATGCATGACCGAGTGGGTGGCCGCGGCCCAACCCTGAGTGAAACCGCCCAGATCATGCAAAAGCTTGGCGCCGTTGATGCGCTCAACTTGGATGGTGGAAGTTCTTCGAGCCTCTATCTCGGCGGCCAGCTGCTCAACCGTCAACCTCGGACTGCCGCGCGAGTCAACAATGGCATTGGATTATTTGTGTTAGGGCAGGAATGAGGAGCGGGAATAATATTTTCGCACCGGGTCTTAGTTGTTTTGACTTTGACGTTGTTTTGACTTTGACCGTTTTAGTGCCAGCCAAGATTAGGGCCAGCTAAGCGTCACTGCTTCAATCCCCTTTAATACGGATGAAGACTTGATGGGGAACGCTGTTTTGTGACTCTCGTCACTTTACAGGCTGGGGAACACCCTTGTTAGAATCAACCAGACATGTTTCTACCCGGCCATGTCTCTAAAGGCTCTAGCTAGTAAAGGCCATAAACATTTAGCTCAACATTTAGCTAACGTTCAGCTCACACATCATTCAGGAGACAGCCATCATGGTTCAAGCTCAAGAGCGCACAGCTGTAGACCAAGCCTCTAGCCCTAGCGACTATGACAGTGTTGCGGCAACTGAACTCAGACCCTGGGGTTCATTTACAGTGTTAGAAGTTGGCACCGGCTACAAAATCAAGCGTATCGAAGTGAAGCCTGGCCATCGTCTTAGCCTCCAGATGCACCATCACCGCAGTGAGCACTGGATTGTTGTTTCAGGCACTGCCAAAGTGACCTGCGGCGAAAAAGAAACAATGCTGTGCACCAATCAGTCCACCTATGTGCCCGCCTGCACCACTCACCGCCTAGAAAACTCAGGCGTGATTCCGCTGGTACTAATTGAGGTCCAGAACGGCGAGTACCTTGGTGAAGATGACATCACTCGCTACCAGGACGACTACGCCCGTCAAGCAAAATAAATTCGCTGCTGAGCTTGGCCAAGTGATAGCGGTCTGATGTGAAGCAGCTTACCTGGAGGCCTGAGCACAACTCTTTAGGTGCGGCTTAGGTGCGACTGAAGTAAGAGACACTTAAATCAAAAGGAGCATCTGCAGACGCTCCTTTTTTCTTGTCAGTAGTTCTGATGGCGAATGTCTTGATAAATTGGGAGCAAAGCGCTTTCGGTAACCAGATATCGGTTGCTTCTACCCCTTTTTGTCTTTAGTTATTCAGCATGATTCAGCTTACTGCGACCGCTCGCCGAGAACTCAACCGTCTGCGCCAGCAGCAAAATCAGCCGAATGCGCTTTTTCGTCTTGGCCTGCAGTCTAGTAGCTGCGCCCAGTGGGCTTATGTACTCGGTTTTGAAACCCAGGCCGCTGCAGACGATGAAGTCTACGATTTTGACGGGCTTCAGCTGGTTGTGAAGCGCGATCGCTTAGAACTTATTCGCGATCTCAGCATTGACTACGCAGAAGACCTAACAGGTGGCGCTTTTCGATTTGCTAACCCGCTGGCGACCGAAAGCTGCCGCTGCGGATATGCCTTTGCGATTCGGTAGGCGGTGATTTAGTAAGAGACGATACAGACAAAGAATATAAATCAATTGACAAGGTCAAAAATCAGTTGATACTATCGGATCTCATGACAACATTTTTGCGGAGTTATATTCCCCCGCCCTATGCCTACGATTCAACAGCTTATTCGCACTGAGCGTTCAAAAGCTACTAAGAAAACAAAATCACCAGCTCTAAAGAGCTGCCCTCAACGTCGCGGCGTCTGCACTCGTGTATACACCACCACGCCCAAGAAGCCTAACTCGGCCCTGAGAAAAGTTGCCAGGGTCCGCCTCACTTCTGGGTTTGAAGTTACTGCCTACATCCCGGGTATTGGTCACAACCTGCAAGAGCACTCCGTCGTGATGATTCGTGGCGGTCGTGTCAAAGACTTACCTGGCGTCCGCTATCACATCATCCGAGGCACTCTGGATACTGCTGGCGTTAAAGACCGTCGTCAAGGTCGCTCTAAGTATGGTGCTAAGAAGCCTAAGGAATAAGCCTTAGGAATAACTCTTAGACTGCCTACCTGCAGAGACCACTTGCACAGAAACAGACTCCCTTTTGTTGCTTCCCTTTTAGATAGCCGTCAGATTTGGGTAATGCTGAGACCCAACTCCTCGGTCCCTAATGGGTTTCGTTGCGCTTTAGCTCCAAAAGATGAGACCTGATTTTTCTGACAGCGATATTCTGATTGGCTGTAAAAGACCTAGGGCTATTTGATATGGCTGATCTCGCGTTTGTCCGATAGGTTTTTGAGCGAGTTCTTCGACAGCGACATCGCGATCGCGCGCTAATCAGCGCACAGCTTTTTAGACTTACTTTTCTTCCGACTGAATTTTCCAACCTGTATTCGCAACCATTCACAGCTACACTCTCCAAATTACAAAAGGGTTAAAACCTCATGTCTCGTCGTTCAGCAGCTCAAAAGCGCACCGTCCCACCTGATTCCGTTTACAACAGCCGTCTAGTTAGCATGATGTCTCGCCGAATTATGCTCAGCGGCAAGAAATCCGTTGCCAACAAAATCCTCTACGGTGCCTTCAAAATTATCGAGGAGCGCACTGGCAACGATCCGCTCGAAACATTTGAGCAAGCTGTGCGCAATACAACGCCTCTGGTCGAAGTTAAAGCCAGACGAGTGGGCGGCGCTACCTATCAGGTTCCCATGGAAGTCCGCTCAGAGCGGGGAACGGCCCTTTCCCTGCGCTGGCTGACTCAGTTTTCTCGCTCCCGCGGTGGACGCACCATGGCAATGAAGCTAGCAAACGAGCTGATCGACGCGGCTAATGAGACCGGCGGCGCAGTTCGAAAGCGAGAAGAGACTCACCGCATGGCAGAAGCTAACAAAGCCTTTGCACACTATCGCTACTAGAGTCCCTACTGGGCTCACACTGGCGAGCCGTATTATCGAAGGATCCATGATTTAGGGTTCATGAGTCCACAGCTCAACGGTTTACGGTCCTAAGTCCATAAAATGCTCTACGAAGGTATCTGCTGCGTAGGTACCTTCGTATGTTTCTGGGTAGTTTTGCCCAGTAATTTTTATAATTAAGCTGGCTGTCGCAGAATGCTTCTGCTGCAGTTAGTTAACAAAGGAGGTTCGTTGTGGCACGCAGCACGCCGTTAGAAGACGTCAGAAATATTGGCATTGCCGCCCACATTGACGCCGGTAAGACAACGACCACTGAGCGGATTTTGTTCTACTCCGGGGTCGTCCACAAGATCGGCGAAGTGCACGATGGCAATGCGGTTACCGACTGGATGGAACAGGAAAAGGAGCGGGGCATTACCATTACTGCTGCTGCCATTTCGACCACCTGGCGTGATCACCAAATCAACATTATTGATACGCCTGGTCACGTAGACTTCACCATCGAAGTAGAGCGCTCTATGCGGGTGCTAGATGGTGTCGTTGCTGTGTTCTGTTCTGTAGGTGGCGTGCAGCCCCAGTCTGAGACGGTTTGGCGACAGGCTGACCGCTACAAGGTGCCGCGTATTGCCTTTGTCAACAAAATGGACCGTACAGGCGCAAACTTTTTCAAGGTTTATGAGCAGGTCAAAGACCAGTTGCGCGCTAAGGCTGTGCCGCTGCAAATTCCCATTGGCGCAGAGGACCAGTTTCGGGGGGTTGTTGACCTTGTCCATATGAGGGCCCATATCTACACCAACGATTTGGGTACGGATATTCAAGTGGGCGATATTCCTGAAGACATTCAGGCTCAAGCCGAGGAATACCATACGCTCCTAGTTGAGACGATTGCTGAATCTGATGATGCGCTGATGGAACGCTATCTGGAAGGGGAAGACCTTTCACCTGAAACCTTGATGGCGGGTATTCGTAAGGCCACTATTAATGACAATCTAGTGCCCATGTTCTGCGGCTCTGCTTTTAAGAACAAGGGCGTACAGCTTCTGCTAGATGCCGTTGTGGACTATTTGCCTTCCCCGCCGGAAGTTCCCGCCATTGAGGGAATTTTGCCCAGTGGTGAAACGGGCGTTCGGCCTGCGAACGACGATACGCCTGCTGCCGCGCTGGCATTTAAGATTATGGCCGATCCCTACGGCCGGTTGACCTTTATTCGGGTGTATTCTGGTGTGCTGAAGAAAGGCAGCTATGTGTACAACGCGACTAAAGATAAGAAGGAGCGGATTTCACGGCTGATTATTCTCAAGGCCGATGAGCGAATAGAGGTCGAAGAGATGAGGGCAGGCGACCTAGGTGCAGCCCTCGGTTTGAAAGATACCTTCACAGGTGATACGATTTGCGCTCCCGATGCACCGATTATTTTGGAGTCGCTCTTTATCCCTGAGCCGGTCATTTCGGTCGCTGTAGAGCCGAAGACAAAGCAGGACATGGAGAAGCTGTCGAAGGCGCTCCAGTCTCTATCTGAAGAGGATCCTACATTCCGGGTCAGCATTGATCCAGAGACCAACCAAACCGTAATCGCTGGTATGGGTGAGCTCCATCTGGATATTTTGGTCAACCGGATGCTGAGAGAGTTCAAGGTGGAGGCCAATATCGGTGCTCCTCAGGTGGCCTACCGTGAGACGGTGCTCAAGCCGTCTACCGCAGAGGCGAAATTTATTCGGCAAAGCGGTGGTAAGGGCCAGTATGGCCACGTCGTGATTGAGCTTGAGCCTGCTGAGCAAGGCGCTGGATTTGAGTTTGTCAGTAAGATTGTAGGGGGAACCATTCCGCGAGAATTTATCGGCCCTGCTGAGCAAGGGATGAAAGAGGCTTGCGAATCTGGTATTCTAGCCGGATATCCATTAATTGATGTGAAGGTCACCTTGGTGGATGGTTCTTATCACGACGTTGACTCCTCGGAGATGGCATTTAAGATTGCCGGTTCGATGGCGGTCAAAGAGGCCGTGATGAAGGCTTCTCCGGTTCTTTTGGAACCCATGATGAAGGTCGAAGTGGAAGCTCCAGAAGACTTCCTCGGAGATGTGATGGGAGATCTAAACTCCCGTCGTGGTCAGATTGAGGGAATGGGGTCAGAAAGCGGTGTGACAAAGGTCACCTCTCGGGTGCCTTTGGCTGAGATGTTTGGTTATGCAACCGACATTCGCTCTAAGACTCAGGGAAGAGGCTCCTTTTCTATGGAGTTCAGCCAGTACGAGGAGGTTCCGCGTAATGTGGCTGAGGCGATCATCGCCAGAAACAAAGGGAACGCATAGTTAGTTTTAGGAACACATTAGAGAAATTCATGGCACGCGAAAAATTTGAAAGAAGCAAACCCCACGTCAATATTGGCACTATTGGCCACGTTGACCATGGTAAAACCACACTGACTGCGGCTATCACAATGACCCTGGCGGCATCGGGTAGTGCAAAGGCTCAGAAATATGATGAAATCGACGCGGCTCCTGAGGAGAAGGCGCGGGGTATCACCATCAACACTGCTCACGTAGAGTACGAAACTGAGAACCGCCACTACGCCCACGTAGACTGCCCTGGCCACGCTGACTATGTCAAGAACATGATTACGGGCGCAGCGCAGATGGATGGTGCCATCTTGGTGGTATCTGCGGCTGATGGCCCCATGCCTCAAACCCGTGAGCACATTCTGCTGGCTGGTCAAGTAGGCGTGCCTAATATTGTTGTGTTCATGAACAAGCAAGACCAGGTTGATGACGAAGAGCTTCTAGAGCTGGTTGAGCTAGAAATTCGTGAGTTGCTCAGCTCCTATGACTTTCCTGGCGATGACATTCCTGTGGCAGCGGGTTCTGCGCTGAAGGCCGTTGAGGCGCTGACTGCTAACCCTAGCGTTGCTCGCGGTGAAGATGAGTGGGTTGATAAAATTCACGCGCTGATGGATGAGGTCGATGCTTACATTCCGACGCCTGAACGTGAAGTTGACAAGCCTTTCTTGATGGCCGTTGAGGACGTTTTCTCGATTACGGGTCGGGGTACGGTTGCCACCGGTCGTATTGAGCGTGGCGTCGTTAAAGTTGGTGAAACGGTTGAGCTTGTGGGCATTAGAGAGACCCGCTCTACCACGGTAACTGGCGTGGAGATGTTCCAGAAGACATTGGATTCTGGCATGGCTGGCGACAACGTGGGCGTATTGCTCCGGGGTGTTCAAAAGGAAGATATCGAGCGCGGCATGGTGTTGGCTAAGCCCGGTTCTATCACGCCTCATACTGAGTTCGAGTCTGAAGTATACGTACTGAACAAGGAAGAGGGCGGTCGTCATACGCCGTTCTTCCCTGGTTACAAGCCTCAGTTCTATGTGCGCACAACTGACGTAACCGGTTCTATCGAGAGCTTTACTGCGGACGACGGCAGCGCGGCTGAGATGGTGATGCCTGGCGATCGCATCAAAATGAATGTTAAGCTCATTAATCCCATCGCGATTGAGCAAGGCATGCGCTTTGCCATTCGTGAAGGCGGTCGTACCGTGGGTGCGGGCGTCGTTTCCAAGATTACTAAGTAACGTAATCGACCCATAGCGAATGGGCGCGTGAGGATGCAATACGCTACCTCCTCACGCGCTTTGTTTGCGCCTCCGAACTGAACCTAGAAAACTAAACATTTGCGCACGACAAGGCGCCCGATTTTAATGGCTACTACTATCCAACAGCAGAAGATTCGTATTCGTCTTAAGGCGTTTGACCGTCGTTTACTCGACACCTCCTGTGAAAAAATTGTCGACACGGCAAATCGTACCAATGCGACTGCTGTCGGCCCCATTCCGCTACCCACAAAGCGTAAAATCTATTGTGTGCTACGCTCTCCTCACGTAGACAAAGATTCTCGCGAGCACTTCGAAACTCGGACCCACCGGCGCATTATTGACATCTATCAGCCGTCTTCTAAAACCATTGACGCATTGATGAAGCTCGATCTGCCTGCAGGTGTGGATATTGAAGTAAAGCTCTAGAAATCAGGCTCTAGGGCTGGCGCTGTAGAAGGAAGGCTTGCATGGAGAGACTCGCTGATGAGCTGGCTGTTCGTGTTTCTGTCGCCTCAGCGTTGCTTCTCGTTCCATAGCGAGGCGCAGAGGCCTAGGTTAAAATACATATGGCGCGGCTTTCCAAGCTTCGGCGATCGCAGCGCTTTGGTTTTACTCTAGACATAATGGAATTTTCCTCCTCAGTTGCCGTCAGACAGCTACCCCTTTTCCCCCTTCCCGAGCTGGTTTTGTTTCCTGGAAGACGGCTGCCACTCCATATTTTTGAGTTTCGATACCGCATTTTGATGAATACCATTCTTCAGGGCGATCGTCGGTTTGGCGTGCTCATGGTTGACCCTAGCACAGGCGAGATTGCCAAGGTTGGCTGCTGTGCGGAGGTCATTCACTATCAGCGCATGCCGGATGACCGTATGAAGATCATGACGCTGGGACAGCAGCGCTTTCGCGTATTGGACTATGTTCGTGAGACGCCTTATCGGGTGGGCCTAGTTGAGTGGATAGAAGATGAACCGGTTGAAGAAAACCTTGCACCCATTGCAGATGAAGTCGACCAGCTACTGAGAGATGTCGTTCGCCTCTCTGCTAAGCTCACTAGCCAAGAAATTGATTTCCCTGAAGATATTCCCGAGCTGCCGTTAGAGCTGTCTTACTGGGTGGCCAGTACGCTATACGGTGTTTCTTTGGAGCAGCAATCCCTTTTGGAGATGCAAAATACGATGTCTCGGTTAGAGCGCGAGGCTGAAATTTTGACCTCTACTCGCAATAATCTGGCAGCCAGAACAGCGCTCAAAGAGGTGCTGGAGTAGTTCTTTAGGTTTTATCTGGTGCTGTGCTGCTTGAATGATGCTTCAAGGTCCTGCGAGCGTTGTCAGGCTATAGCTGCCGAATATCTTTAGGGTCGCCGTGTGCAGTTTGAGAACGTCTAGGGCTGTATGCATTGTCTGAGCGTTGGCACTCGCTTCGACATCGACAAAGAAAATGTACTCTCCCAGCAGGCGCTTCGTCGGCCTAGATTCAATCCGGCTCATGTTGATGTTGAGGGCTGAGAAAAGCTGCAAGGGCTTGAGGAGTGCGCCTGGCTCATTGGTGCGTAGGCTGAAAGCAAGGGAGGTGTATTGACTGTCTGTCGCTGCATTTTTGGTGAGTTGCTTCCCCAGTACCCAGAAGCGGGTGTAGTTATCCGCTGAGTCGTTGATAGGGTGCGCGAGCACAGGCAGGTTGTATATTTTGGCGCCCCATGGAGAGGCGATCGCACTTCCAGTAATGTCGTTTTCTAGCTTATTCAAAGGTTCAGCAGTAGAGCTGGCACGGACTTGTTTGGCATGGGGCAAGTTCTGGCTTAACCAATCACGGCACTGGGCAAGCGCTTGAGGATGGGAATATACGGTTTCGATGCTACCGATCTGAGCTGCCTTAGAAATAAGGGCGTGTTGTACAGGTAGGGTAAATGCCTGCTGTATTTTAAGGGCGTCGACTTCCCACAGCGTATCTAGGGTAATCGTGACGCCGCCACCGATGGAGTTCTCAACGGGCACAACGCAAAACTGCGTATCTCCTTTTGCCGTCGCATAGATAGCTTGGGCAATGGTGGAATAGCCCTGCAGCTTCACTGATTCAGGGGCAAAATCATTGGCATAGGCGGCTGCGGCGAACTCGGAGAATGTGCCTGTGGGGCCTAGGTGAGCGATGGAAATTGTCATATTTTCTGCTTATAGTTTTCTATTTCCTTCGGTTGTCATCGTTTGCGAATGATAGGGTTAGCATAGGACTTAAGTGGTGTAAGCAGTTATGGAAGCCCAAGCAAGGCTCAGCCTGTTCCTTTGTAGTTTATTTTTTGGCTGAGTTGTATTAACTGTTCAGTGCGTATCAGTGGCTGTCTCAGCTGATCCTAAGCTCTGGCCTAACTTTTTTGCCTGCTTTTTTGCTTTTGGGCTTTTTACTTTGGTTTTTTAACACTGGGCTTTTGCAGGCTGTCTATTTTGACAGAGCTGCATAGACAGCTATCTTTCATTTTGCTTTATTCACATGGTTCGCTTTAGCGCTTCTCAAGCGGTCAAAATTTCAGTTCCCTCGCAGCCGCTGCCTATTGATGAGTACCTTAGCGAGCCTACCCGGCTAGTCTACGCGCTGGTTGACCCACGGCAGGTGAGCGTCCTAAGTCCCAATCTGTTTCGGGTGAAGGTCCGGCCGCTCAGATTTATCGGACTGACGATACAGCCTGTCTGCGATATAGAGGTGTGGCGAGAGGCTGATACCGTCCGTTTACGTTCCGATGCTTGTGAGATCGAAGGGCACGCTGCCTTTAATCAGAAGTTTTCTTTGAACATGCAGGGCTATTTGGTGAAGCAGTCCACTGGCGATGGCGATAAGCTGCGCGGTCAAGCCAATCTCATCGTGAGTGTCGATTTGCCACAGGCCATGAAGCTGACCCCAAAGCCACTGCTAGAAAGAACGGGAAATGGTCTGCTAAACGGTATTTTGATCACGCTCAAGCAGCGGTTGATGCGTCAGCTAATTGCAGACTACTGTGCCTGGGCCGCTTCTACAGCAGATAGGATACCGCGAGTGTCTTGACTGGCTGAGTTGTATTTGAGTAGTGCCTAATTCTAGTGGCCTAATTCAGTGATGCCTAATCAAAAGTAGGGCCTACTACATTCAGGACTCGACTTGGCAGCTGCGAAATGACCGGCGATGCTGGTGGCAGATGCCCAGTTTGGCAATGCCTGCTCTGTGCTTAGCACTGCCGTATCCTTTATTTGAGGCCAAATCATAGCCTGGATAGCGCTTGTCTAGTCGGACGATTAGCTCGTCTCTCCAAACTTTGGCAACAATGCTGGCAGCGGCGATCGCCAGTACCGTCTGGTCGCCCTTCACCACCGTTTCCTGCGCAATATCCAGATCGGGAATCCGCTGATTGCCGTCAATGAGGCACTGTGTCGGCTGGGGTGATAGCCGCGCAATGGAACGTTTCATGGCTAGGAGCGACGCCTGTAGGATATTGATGCGATCAATTTCGTAGGTAGAGGCTAGCCCAACCGCAAAGTGAGTGTGTTGCCGGATCAGGGTCGCTAGCTGTGATCGCTTCATTGCATTTAGCTTTTTACTATCAGTAACCCCTGCTGCTGACAGCCTAAAAGCTGCTGCTTCAGGCACAGTCACCGCCGCTGCCACGACCGGACCAAACAGCGCCCCTCTGCCAACTTCGTCAACTCCCGCAATCTGTGACACGTTTAACCTGTGACAGGTTTACCCATAAGCCGCTACTGGTTGCGTCAGCCGTTGGCCAATAAAACTAATCTAACCAGCTCTCCTACTCATTCTGATCTGCTCGTTCTGCGCCTACTCGCTGGCTGAAGAGCGACGGCGACGACGGCGACGAACCACTTTGCCCTCTTCGGCAGGTTTTTCATCAGCAGGTGACTTCTTGGCGGTTTGTTCTGAATCGGGCTGTGATTCAGCGACCGCTGTTGATGCTTGCGAATCAGTTTTACTGGATGATTTTGAGGGTGATGATGCGATCGCACTTTCGCCCTTGGCCGCCCCGCGACCGGAGCGTCTTCTTCGCCGCACAGATGTAGACTTGCCTGTCGCGTCATCAGAATTGCCTTCTGACTCACTGTTTGCCGATGAGGTGCCTTCTGTTGCTGCTTTGTCCGACTTAGGCTCTGTTGCTTCAGTGCCGGTATCAGTGCGAACCGGCGTTTCAATGACCCGCTTACTTTCCCCGGCAGCTTCAGCTTTAGCCCTTGCCTTTTCCAGAAAAGACGCTGCTTCCCCGGGTAACACCACCGAAACAACAGTATTTTGTGGGTTTTCAACGGTTTGCTCGCCGTAGACCAGTGGAGAAATGCCCATCATGGCGTACACCCGCTGCTCATCTACAGGCATCTCAACCGCTACGATTTCGGGGGGCTCTTCTGGTTTTCTACGGTTGTTGCGAACCCGCTTTGTCCGTCCGTTGGGGTCTGCAGCGGCTGTCTTATTCGCTTCAGCTTGGGATTCACGCTCCAGACGTTCCTTTTCAATACGTTCGTCTACTCGGCTATCTGCCCGGCTGGTGCGTCGCCGACGCTTGTCATCCCCATTTCTATCCAATGTGACCGGTGTCGGTGAGCCGTTTCGTCCGCCTTTAGACGGTGAACTCTCCGAGCCCCGCCTGCGGCGTCGGCGTCCCCCTCGGCCATTTTTATCCTGATAGCTTGGATGGTTTAGTAAATCTAGCTCCTGAAGTTCGGATTGGGGCGACAGGTTAACAGCCCGGTCTTCTCGGGCGGAAGGGCGGCTGGAGTAGCTCTGAATCGGCGAGCTGTAGCCAGAAGGTCGAGGCGTCCCTACGCTGAGCTGACTCGCTGTGCCAGGCGCATCGCCAGGTAGCTGTGCCAAATGGCCTAAGCCGCCACAGCTTGGGCAGGTCTGGCCAAATAGCTCGTATATGTTTTGGCCCTGACGCTTTCGGGTCATTTCCACGAGGCCGAGTTCTGAGAGCTGCGAAATTTGGGGTCTGGATTTATCGACCCGAATGGCTTTGCCAAATTGCTCTAAAACCTGCATCTGGTCACGACGCGAGTCCATATCAATGAAATCTACGACGATGACGCCCGCAATGTTGCGTAATCTGAGCTGCCTAGCGATTTCAACGGCTGCTTCACAGTTGGTCCAAAGTACGGTTTCGCGGGCGGTGGCAGAGCGCGTAAAGGAGCCAGAGTTAACGTCGATGACCGTCAGTGCTTCGGTAGGTTCAATGATGATGTATCCACCTGAAGGCAAATCCACCCTTGGCTTAAGCGCTTCCCGAATGGCCGCATTAACCCGGAAGTATTCAAGAATGTGGGTGGGCTCTTTGTGATGGTCAATGAGGATATTGGCCGGTATCTGCCCATCGCTCCAGTTGGTTAGGTGCTTTTTCGTCCTGGCAAGCCCACTGTCGGTATCGGTAACGATGCGATTGACGTCATCGCTGTAGACATCTCGTAGAACTTTCTGAATGAAGTCGTCGTCCCGGTTTAGCAGGGATGGCGGACGGGTGGACATCGCTTCTTGCTGTATGGCATCCCAGCGGCGCTGCAAAGACTCTAGGTCTTCAATGATGGCTTCTTCTGAAACACCTTCTGCCTCTGTCCGGATCAATAGCCCAGTGCCAGCTGGCTTGACTAAGATCCCCAGCGCTCGCAAGCGGTTGCGCTCTGTCTCGTTGCGAATCCGCCGGGAAAGATTGACGCCCCTGCCGTATGGCATGAGCACCAGATAGCGCCCCGGAAGCGTGACCTTGCCAGTGAGCCGAGGGCCTTTGTTCCCTGTGGGCTCTTTCATGATTTGCACAAGGACTTTCTGCTGGGGCGCCAGTAGCTCGGTGATGGAGCTTGCCATCCGTTTGAGCTTAAGCGGCCCCAGGTCAGAAACGTGCATAAAGCCGTTCTTATCACTGTCACCAATATTTACGAAGGCAGCGTCAATACCAGGGAGAATATTCTCCACGGTGCCGATGTAAATATCTCCGACTTGATGACTGCCAGTGGCAACAATAATTTCTTGAATCTGATCTTCTGAAAAAACAGCAGCAATGCGATGCTGTTCGGCAATAACAATTTGCTTGGACATTCAATATTCCTCTGAAGCCTGCCAGCACAGGTCTCGTCTTTGAGCTTGACTACTGGCGGATCCTTGAGTTGTAAAAAACTGGGTAAGTGATTAGAAATCTGGGTCTCTGAAATGCGTTCCTATTCAAAAGAAATCTCTAGGAGGTAAGCTTTGGCGGGCAGCTTTTCCCTTGAATTCTTCAAAATTTTCTACGTGCTAGAGAATCTCTGCACACTAGAGAATCTCGATACACTAGAGCACTGTCTGAGGGCTACCAGAACAAAACCTATGCGTTTGCCTTTCATCAGTAAGATTCCATAAGGGCTTCGCTAGGACAAAGCTCAACGGGCAAACCCTGATATGAAAGTGCAGCGTCCGCACTAGTAGCGACATCTATCCAACGCCTGACCTGAAGCCTAAAATTATAGGGACTAATCTAGCTTTGGCAGGGGGAGTTGTGGCTGTATTATAGCGCCAGGGTGACTTTTGTGGGAGTCAGTATACAAAAAGTTAATGTGTCGGCGAACAAAACTTGTGGTAAGCGCCTAAAAGCGCTTGGGGCAAATGGGTCACAAGGTACGAGGTGCAAGCGAGATCTATGCAAATAAGCGCTATGCGAACAAGGGTCCTCCACCTGATAGAACGCAGGTAGAAGACCCTTGTTTTTGTCTGATGCTTTTGCTAAGCGGGCTTACGAAGCAGATGCTGTAGACAGTGAGCGACGGCGTCTGAGGCTTGTTCGCTTTTTGTCTTTTTCTGGGGATTTGTCGGTGGCTGCGCCAGGTGCGATCGCATTTTCTATGTGCTGCAGCATAAACACGGTGACAGGATACTGCTTTGGGAGTTCGCGTCGCACAAACCGACGGGCATCTTCTTCAAGGCGCGATCGCAATCCATCCCAGTTCACCTTCGGCTGATCGCTGGCTGGATCATCAAGGACTTCTTTCCAGCGGGCCAGCAGAGACTTCTTCACCACTGGGACAATGCCACTCTCCCACTGCTCCTGACTTTTCACAGAGACAACGCCGCGCAGGTTGATGGTGGGCTCTCCCAGCAGCTTGCCCTGACTATCGACGGCTGCGGAAACCGTGATAATGCCATCCTCTGCTAGCTGCTGCCGCTCTTTGAGCACCGTGCGCTCAACAATGCCAGTACGTGAAGCATCGACGAGTTCTATTCCTGACGCCACTTGGCCGTCGACTTTGATGCTCTCGGCTGTGACTTTTATGATGTCGCCGTTGTTTGCGATCGCAATGTTCTGAGGCGCTACGCCCAGCTGCTGAGCCATCTCCGCATGCTTAACCAGCATTCTGTGCTCACCGTGCACCGGAATAAAGAACTTAGGCCGCGTCAGTGCCAGCATCAGCTTGTGATCTTCCTGGTATCCGTGACCCGAGACATGGAGCCCTTTGCCTTTGCCGTACACGACATTGGCACCCTGCTGCATTAGCTTATCAATAGTATTGACAACGCTAATCGTGTTACCCGGAATCGGATTTGACGAAAAGATAACCGTATCGCCTTCCTGAATGCGAATTTGCCGATGGGACCGATTGGCGATGCGAGTAAGCGCTGCCATGGGCTCACCCTGCGACCCCGTCGTCAGAATCATGGCCTGATTGTCCGGGCATTGCTTCAGCTGGTTAAGCGGTTTGAAAAGCGTATCTGGGCACTTTATGTAGCCAAGATTGCGAGCGTGAGAGATCACGTTCAGCATAGACCGACCAACGACAAATACAGTGCGATTGTACTTTTGAGCCAGCTCTAGTAGCATGCTCACTCTGTGTACCGAAGAGGCAAAAGTCGTTACAAAAAGACGTCCCTGCGCAGCGTGAAACTCCCTGTCCAAATTTGGAAAAACAGCGCGCTCCGAGGGCGTATTTCCCGGAATTTCGGCATTGGTAGAATCGCTAATCAGGCACAGTACGCCCTTTTCCCCGTACTCAGCGATCTTTTGAAAGTCAAAAAACTCACCATCGACAGGCGTATGGTCAACCTTAAAGTCTCCGCTGTGGATAATAGTGCCAACCGGCGTCTGAATCGCAACTGTAAAGCTGTCAGCCATCGAATGGGTGTTCCGAATGTACTGAGCTGTAAAGTGCCTGCCAAATTTGACAAAATCGCGAGGCGCTACGGTGTGAATAGTGGTGCGATTAAGCACGCCCGCTTCTTCCAGCTTTCCCTGTAAGAGCGCCATGGCCAGCCTAGGGCCATGGATGACTGGAATATTGAACTGTTTGAGGTGGAAGGCGATGCCACCAATATGGTCTTCATGTCCGTGGGTGACGATCATCCCCTTTATTTTGTGCTGGTTCTCTTTGAGATAGGTGATGTCTGGCAGCACAATATTGACGCCATGCATGCCTTCTGTAGGGAAGGATAGGCCTGCATCTAGTAGAACGATTTCGTCGTCGTATTCAAATACGCAGGTGTTCTTTCCAATTTCGTGTAAGCCACCAAGCGGAATGATTTTGAGTGTGTTGGTGTTTGATTTTTTACTGTTGCTTCTTCTACTCATGTAGTTTCCTATGTTGAACGATAAATTGTCGAAGGATAAATGCGAAGACTGAAATAACTGAAGAGAATCTGAAAATGTGTGGTGAATATTCGATAGGCATGTGAGTCAATTGTCCCTGTGCCTTATTCTCCAAGCTCTCGCCTCAGTCTTCAAAAAGTCAATAGACGGTAAGGATACGCAGTCTATCCGGTTTTGCCTGATACCTAATTTTTGTCTCTAAAGGCTTATTTTGTAAGGTGTTTTCTCTTGCGTTGAACCCCAGCCGAATGTTGTTGTTGAATCAAATCAGCCGAATAGCGCTATATTGCCTGGGCCTTCTTATCTAGAGAGCCTACAGTTTCTATCTGGGAGAGACTTCTCGAACACAGATGATGCCTGTCACTTAGCCCGTTGGCTGACCCTTCAAATAAAAAGCCTGATTGAATCCTCTGCTTGTTGGCTTCGGCCCATGCAACGTGAAGGTTGTAAAAGTCTTTCATTCATAATTTGTCGTTGATCGTCGGATATTTGGCATCTGCTCATGTGCATAAAAATCTATATGGAGAGCTTTATCTGGATTGCTAGCGCCTTGACTGCTCGGGAGGTCGGTTTTTATAGTCCTGTTTCTTCTCGGTGCCGATACAGCCGACTGTTCTCCATGTGATAGGGGGACTTCTACAGCCAGTGACTGTGCCATCGAGCGTTTTGGTTTTTCCGATACGCTATTTTCGATACTTTGCCGTCCTCGGTGTGAGCACTCCAAATGAGAAGTTCGACGTTTGCTTGTTTGCTAATCTGCTTGATTGCTATTTTTGCTGTGTCTAATTTTCCCTAGCTCATTTGGATGGATATATAAAGTGTCTCTAAGAATTACCTACACAAGGCTGCGTGGTCGGCTGTCTGTGTCGATTTTTGTCTCAGGTTTTGTCTATGTCTGTGCAGTCTGAGGTAAGTCCATCCTTTTTAGCAACTGCCCCATCTGCTGACGTAGTTCAGGGGAGGCTTCACAGAGAGGCAATCGGCAGTTCCCGACGGGCCAGCCTTGCAAGGCCAGGGCTGCTTTCACAGGAATCGGGCTAGTGACCGAAAACAGCCCTTTGAAAAGTGGCAATAGCTGAAGATGAAGCGCCTTTGCTTCATAGACCTGACCAGCTTCGTAACTGCAAACCATTTTCTGAAGCAGATCGCCGACTAGGTGGCTGGCTACGCTGACGACTCCGACGGCGCCTACAGCCAGCATTGGAAGTGTGAGTGAGTCGTCTCCAGAATAAATCTCAAACTCCGTAGGACATAGCCTACTAATTTGGCTGACCTGATCAAGATTCCCACTTGCTTCCTTGATGGCAACGATGTTCCCTATCTCTGCCAAGCGGACAGTGGTTTCAGGTAGAAGGTTAGAGCCTGTGCGCCCAGGCACATTGTAAAGCATGATCGGTAAGTCGGGGACAGCTTGTGCGATCGCCTTAAAGTGGCCATACAGCCCTGACTGGGGAGGCTTGTTGTAATAAGGCACAACCTGCAGAGACCCGTCAAGGCCCAACTGCTGGGCCTTTTGGGTCGCTTCAATCGCTTCCTGAGTGCTGTTTGACCCGGTGCCTGCAATCACGAGCGCCCTACCCCTTACAGCCTGTTTGACCGACTTGAATAGGTCGTATTCTTCGTCCCAGCTGAGCGAGGGCGACTCTCCAGTGGTGCCACAGACCACCACTGTATCTGTTCCATGATCGGCTAGATGGCTGGCCAGCTTTTCGGCCAGCGCGTAGTTGACATCACCATCCGCTTTGAACGGCGTCACCATCGCGGTCAGCACTCTACCAAATCGAGGCTTTCCCCTAGCAGACTGAGCTGATAGATCAGCCCCTATATCCGTCATTTCCTCTTTAAACTCCAATATTACTTAGACAGTGGCAGGAACTTGCATCCATCTCTTTGCTGCTACCAGTTCAGCAATTTGCACCGCGTTAAGCGCCGCACCTTTACGGATTTGGTCACCGCTGAGCCAAAGCTCCAATCCTGACCCGTGAGAAATGTCCTGACGAATACGCCCGACTAAAACATTATCCTGACCACTGGCATCTATCGGCATGGGAAAATAGTTGGCTTGCCAGTCCTCCACCAGTGTGACGCCCGCAGCACTTTTTATGGCGTCTCTCGCTGCCTGCAGGTCAAAAGGCCTCTCAAACTCTAGATTAATCGCTTCTGAATGTGCTCGTAGGACGGGTACCCGAATACAGGTCGCAGATACTCGGAGGTTCGGCTCACCGAAAATCTTTCGCGTTTCATTGACCATTTTCATCTCTTCCTGACAATATCCCTGCTCATTGAGTGGCGTGTTGTGAGGGAATAGATTGAACGCCAATGGGTATGGAAAACTCTCTGTCGGAGGCGCTTCACCAGCCAGGATAGCTTTGGTTTGTTGCTTAACTTCTTCCATCGCGCGCGCCCCCGCACCACTGGCAGACTGATAGGTAGCAACCACAACTCGCTGAATCGGCAGTATCTGATGCAGCGGCCAGATAGCCACGCTCATTAGAATCGTTGTGCAGTTTGGATTGGCAATAATTCCATGGTGGCCTCTTGCTGCCTGGGGATTAACTTCAGGCACTACAAGAGGAACCGACGGATCCATCCTAAATGCGCTTGAATTGTCAATCATCAGCGCGCCCGAATCCACAATGGCCTTGGCCCACTTTTTTGAAGTGGAGCCGCCCGCTGAAGCTAGCACGATATCAATACCTTCAAATGCAGCGTCACTGACTGCTTCAACAGTGACTTCGCTACCTCTAAAGCTGATTTTGCTACCGGCTGATCTATGCGATGCCAGTAGCTTGAGCGACTCAACCGGGAATTTCCGTTCTTCAAGCAGTTGAAGCAGCTCGGTGCCAACTGCGCCAGTGGCCCCTAGGATGGCAACGTTGTAAGAATTCGGCAATCAAATATCCTCCTAACTCTATATTTATTGATACTTATAGATGTCCATAAATGGTGGAATGACGATTTGGACCGAAAGCTTTATATAGAGAGTCTTGGGCTCATAACTGTACAGAAGTCTGCCGCTCAAGATAAAGCCTAGATTTGCCTACGCTGTCTACCCCGATGGCAGTTTCGCAGCTTTAGAGACAGACTTAACAAATAGTTGTCAAAGCATCGCTTTGCAGATAACCCTACTTTCCCCAGCGCAGATAGCCGCTGTAATCAATATACCTTAAGTGAAACAGCGTTTTAGGTTGACTTGATGTATCACACTCAATTGGAGAAAGCTACACCGGCTGTGTGTCATGACATTTAGGCAGGCGGTAAGTTTATTCAGAATCAATATAATCGGGTGTATGATTACTAACTGCATTAACACTGCTGGCCCAATAGTTTTCTCTCAATATTTTATTTAAATGAAAGTCATCCAGGAAAATCTGCCCGATAGCCAAGTCGGACTAAAGATAGAAGTTCCCGCTGAACTATCAAAGCAGGGCTATGAGAAAGTGCTGCGGGACTATATGAAGTCAGCCAACATTCCTGGGTTTCGTAAAGGAAAAGTGCCTCGTCAAATCCTGATTCAGCGGGTCGGTGCCCTACAGCTGAAAGCTGCTGCCCTTGAGGACATGCTGCAAACCGTCATCGAAAAAGCCATCGAGCAGGAGGACATTGAAGCGCTGGGTAACTATCAGCTCACCTCTGACTTTGAGTCTTTAATAGGTGAATACACACCCGGTGAGCCGTTTACCATATCGGCCTCGGTGGACGTACCGCCCAGAGTGACTTTGGAGGAGTACAAGAGACTGTCTGTGCAAGCTGAGGAGATCAAGCCTGACGAAAATCGGGTCGATGAGACCATTGAGAGCTACCGCGAGAACATGGCAACGCTCGTACCTGTTGAAGATAGAGCCGCGCAGGAAGGCGATGTCACCGTCGTGGACTTTGTGGGCAAAGCTGAGACCGCCGAGGGTGAGCTTGAAGAATTTGAGGGGGGCAGCGCTCAAGATTTTCAAGTGGAAATTAAAGAAGGACGTTTTATCCCTGGATTTGTAGAAGGCATCGTAGGGATGACGCTAGAGACTTCTAAGGATGTAGAGGTAACCTTTCCTGAAGACTACCCCCAAGCGGAGCTAGCCGGTAAACCCGCTGTCTTTGAAATCACGCTCAAAGAACTCAAAGAGAAGGAACTACCCGATCTAGACGATGACTTTGCCGAAGAGGTCAGTGAATTTGAAACGCTGGTGGAACTGCGCAAGTCATTGGAAGAGCGCTATCAACAAGAGGCTGATGATGCCACTCAGGCCAACGTTGAGAAGGCGCTGCTTGATGAACTTGTGACGCATTTAGAGGCTGAAGTTCCCAAGACACTGCTCATGCGTGAGGTAGATTTCATTGTGACGCAGACGGCGATGCAGCTGAGCCGACAGGGCATTGACCTCAACAAGTTCTTGACTAAAGAGCTGGTGGATAACATGCGTGAGAATGCACGGCCTGAAGCGCTTGAGCGGTTGCGTCGTACCTTGGCGCTAGGTGAAATTGCCAAGCAAGAGTCTATTGCGGTTACTGAAGATGAAGTGGCCGAACGGACAAAAGAAATGATGGCTGAAGTCGACGATCCTTCTCAGGTGGATCCGGAGCGGCTTGACCAGGTTGTGAATGAAGATTTGCTAAAAGAAAAAATCTTGGCTTGGCTGAAGGAAAATTCGGAGATAGAGCTGCTGCCTGAAGGCTCTCTGACGCCCGAAGAACCGGACTTAGAGAATGATTCAGAAGAGGAAGCTGAATCGGTAGAGGCTGAAGTCGTAGAAGACTAAGACTGGCGGGGATGTCGAATCAGGTTCGACTTCGCTACAGTGTTAGCGCGTCTTAACTTTAGTTCGGGATGAGATGCGGTACATTAGGCACGTATACAGGCAGCCGCTTCATGTTTATGGATACATCGAATTATCGATATCAACTATCGAGGTCTCATGGTTATGCGGGGGGTCTCCACGGAGATCTGTACTGGGGCAAGCATATTGCTGCTGAAACAGTGCCAACTCGAAACATGCTACCGATGGTGGTAGAGCAGTCTGGCCGAGGCGAGCGAGCGTTTGATATTTACTCCCGGTTGCTTAGGGAGCGAATTGTCTTTCTGGGTACGCCAGTGATGGATGAGGTGGCTGATTCTATCGTGGCTCAGCTCCTCTTTTTGGATGCTGAAGACCCGGAAAAAGATGTTCAGCTTTACATCAATTCTCCAGGCGGTTCGGTAACAGCAGGCATGGCTATCTACGACACCATGCAGCAAATTCGCCCAGACGTTGTGACGATTTGCTTTGGACTGGCTGCTAGCATGGGGGCTTTTTTACTCTCAGGTGGGGCTAAGGGTAAGCGGATGTCCCTGCCGAGTGCTCGCATTATGATTCACCAGCCTTCTGGGGGAGCCCAGGGCCAATCTGCTGACATTGAGATTCAGGCTCGGGAAATCTTATATCTGAAGCGACGATTGAATGAAATGCTCGCTGGCCACACCGGTCAGGACCTGGCTCGAATTGAGGCAGATACGGAGCGCGACTTTTTTATGTCCGCAGAGGAAGCAAAGGAGTACGGCCTGATTGATCAGGTTGTGACTAGGCAGATGCTTTCTGACACTAAGCTGACTGCAGTAGGGTAACAGTTATGTCCAAGTACGACTCCCATTTGAAGTGCTCTTTTTGTGGCAAGTCCCAAGAGCAGGTCAGAAAGCTAATTGCGGGGCCGGGCGTTTATGTCTGCGATGAGTGTGTGGATCTTTGCAATGAGATTTTAGATGAGGAGTTGTTTGACTCTAATTCGTCTGTGGCTTCTCCGGCCCCTCGGCGTGAGCAGATGCCGGAGCGCCGCCGCAAGTCCCCTTCACCAATTTCACTCAATCAAATTCCAAAGCCCCGAGAGATCAAGGCTTATTTGGACGAGCACGTGATTGGCCAAGATGAGGCTAAGAAGGTCTTGTCTGTAGCGGTTTATAACCACTACAAGCGACTGAGCTATGTCCAGGGTGAAGAGGACGGCGATGAAGATGATATTGAGCTGCAGAAGTCGAATATTCTTTTGATTGGCCCGACGGGCTGCGGCAAGACCTTACTGGCCCAAACGCTAGCGGCGATTTTGGAAGTGCCGTTTGCGGTCGCCGATGCAACGACGCTGACTGAGGCGGGCTATGTCGGTGAGGATGTCGAGAATATTTTGCTGAGACTGCTGCAGGTCGCAGATTTGGATGTGGATGAGGCCCAGCGCGGCATCATATATATAGATGAAATAGATAAGATTGCTCGTAAGAGTGAGAATCCTTCTATTACTCGAGATGTCTCGGGTGAGGGTGTGCAGCAGGCGCTGCTGAAGATGCTGGAAGGAACGGTGGCAAATGTACCGCCCCAAGGGGGACGAAAGCATCCTTACCAGGATTGTATTCAAATTGATACGCGAAATATCTTGTTTGTGTGCGGAGGGGCCTTTGTGGGCCTCGACAAGATTGTGGAGCAGCGGATTGGCAAGAAGTCGATGGGCTTTGTTCAACCGGGTAAGGAGATCAGCAGCGATAAGAAGTCTTCGCTGACGCTGCAGGATTTGGAGCCAGATGACATTGTGAAGTTTGGGATGATTCCTGAATTTATTGGGCGGATTCCAGCGATTTCTATTGTGGAGCCTTTGGATGAAAAGACGCTGGTTTCTATCCTGACGGAGCCAAAGAATGCTTTGGTGAAGCAGTTTAAGAAGCTGATGCGAATGGACAATGTGGAGCTAGAGTTTGAGCCAGAGGCGATTCGGGCGATCGCAAAAGAAGCCTACAACCGCAAGACCGGCGCTCGCGCCCTCCGCAGCATCATTGAAGAAATTATGCTCGACGTCATGTATGAGCTGCCTTCCCGTGAAGATGTGACAACCTGCACCATTACCCGCGAAATGGTTGAAAATCGCTCAACTGCTGATTTGCTAGTTCATCCTTCTTCGATCCCTGAACCTGAATCTGCGTAAATTTGTCATGGGCTTTTAAGCTTTATGTCTGGGCACACATACGCTCTGCGTTCATTTTTATAATTCTCATCAGGAGAAAAATAATTAGGTGAGCTGTAACGATGCCCTACGTAAGCGTAAATGGCGTTGATCACTACTACGAGTGGATTTCGACTCAAGACCATCCTGGTAACTATGAAAAGCCCGTGATGGTCTTTTTGCATGGTTGGGCGGGCTCTGCTCGCTACTGGCGTTCGACGGCGGCGGCGATCAAAGATCGGTTTGACTGTTTGTTGTATGACCAAAGGGGATTTGGGCGATCTGCCGCAGGAAGGGCTATGCAAACGCATTCCAACACCACAGAACAGCTTGCCGCCGCTGACCCTTCCCTAAACACTTTAGAAAGCTTTGCTGAAGACCTCAAACTTCTCCTAGACGGGCTAAACCTGACTGAGCCCGTCTACATGAATGCTCACTCCATGGGTGGCTCCATAGGCCTTTACTTCTTAGACCGCTACCCAGAGCGTGTCAAAAAAGCCATTTTGACCTGCAACGGCAGCTTCCCCTATCAAAAGTGGGCTTTCGAAGCCTTTTACCTCTTTGGCGGCTATGTCGTCGCTTTCCGCCCCAAGTGGCTTGGAAAAATTCCTTTTGCACCGCAGCTATTTATGCAGCGATTCTTGAAAGGTGCCATTCCGCTGGAAGAGAAAAAAGCTTTTTTAGAAGATTTCATTATGGCAGATGGTGCTGCCGCGCTCGGTACGCTCAAGGCTGCTGTCAGTAAGCACGCGACTGAAGCCATGCCTGCCGCTTTTGCTGCTCTTCAAGTGCCAACATTAATGGTGTCTGGAGAGTACGACAAGATTACGCCTGCAAAGCTTGGCAAAGAAGCTGCTGCCATGAGCAACAACATTGACTATGTGTTGATGCCAAATACTGCTCACTTTCCGATGATGGAAGATGCAGAAAGCTATTTAGCAATCATTGGCTCATTCTTATCCAGTGAAAAGGCGCCAATTGCTGCCTAAACCTCCAGCGAATCTGGCTACATAGTCAGGAAAGGTCTGCTTTCATACTTAAATTTTCTGCAATCTGATAGACAAGCCAAATATGGTTTGAACCATGCGCCTTCTTTGCGTTGTGGCCTGTGGATAGTCCTAGTCCAATCCTAGTTCGCGCTTTAGGAGCCCAATGGACTTTTCGCCGATATAGTTGCCGCAGCGAATGATTTCCGGGGGACGGATGATGTCGTTGCGGGCGGCGAGGAGGGCTTCTTTAATGATGGGGTAGCTAGCGTTGTCGGCCAGGATGGTTTGGGCGCTGCGGACGACGGCGCTGAGCTTCTGGGCATCTTCGGTTTGGGCGGTCATGACGAGGATATCGTCACCGCGCAAGCTGTAGGAGAGGACTTCTGCAATGCGGATGATGCCGGTGCTAAGGCTAACAATCCCGAGGCAGGTGTCTTTGGGCAGCTCTTTGATGAGTTTGCGCTCTTCTGCGTAGTCGTTGATATCGATGGGGATGACGCGAACAGATTTGGGTGATGCGATCGCTTCTGCTTCGCTAATAAAATACCGACTCGTCACGACTGTGCCCGAACGTGTCTGTGCCAGCACCTGGTCGAGTTCTTCTAGCGGTACTAGCTGTACAGGAATTTTTAGCGCCTGCTCTAGTTCACGCACCATCAGTTCCCCCGCACCGTCTTCTTTTTTGATGGTCACGAGCACCCGAGCGCTGCAGCGCAATCGCCAGTCGACTTCGCTCATGAATAGCTCGCGGGCCTGGTGGAGTGAACAGCCCTGGCGGAGCAGTTCATCTAGGCTGTTTTCGACGAGTTCTTGGGCTTTGGGAAACTTTTCTAGCAGGGGGGAGCCGGGCTTAACGATTTCTGTCGTGCCCTCGGCTCGCACATAGATGCCGGAGCCTGGCATGGCCTCAACGACACCGGCTTCTTCTAGCTGCCGGTAGACTTTGCTAATGGTGTTGCGATGGAGGCCGGTTTGCATGGCCAGCTGCCGCGTGCTGGGCAGGCGATATCCGGGTGGATACTGGCGCGATGCGATCGCAAACCAAATTTGGTCATAGAGCTGAGTCGAAGCGGGTATTTCGCTATCGGTTTGAATATGGAACTGAACCACTGCAGTGCGCTCCCCGTACGGCAAAAAATGAGTTGGCAGGCGCTAAGCGCTCAATATCAACCCAACGGAATTTTAATATAGCTTGTCTTCTTTCTTTGACGACACTTCCACTACTTATAAAGGGCGGTAAAGGCTCTCCATTGCATGGCTTGTGTAGCTATCAAACGTATGAATGCACCCGTACGTTCGTTTCTACATAGAGAGTAGTCGGGAATTTACCATTCGTGGCAGCCGATTTCGATTTTTTAGGGTCTCCTCAATAATTCTTGACGATAGTCAAATAAGCGAAAATCACCAATAACCCGATATATTTGAAAAACTATTCTTTTTCGTGACCAAGGAGATATCTCCGTTGACCTTTTCAGCTGAAGACTTCGCAAAAGCTCTAGACCAGCAAGATTACGAATTTTCACGGGGCAGTGTCGTGACTGGCAAAGTGGAAACCCACGAGAGTGATGGAGCCTATGTTGACATTGGAGGTAAGTCAGCGGCGTTCCTACCGCTCAAAGAAGTCTCAATTGAGACCGAGGTCGTCCTTGAGGCCTTGCTCCCTATTGGTACAGAGCGTAAATTTTTGATCATTCGCGACCAAGATGCCAATGGCCAGATGGTGATATCTATCCGGGCGATGGAGATTAAGGAATTGTGGGAGCGCCTCAGAGAGCGTCAGGCCAACGGTGACGTGCTAGAAGTGACGATTTCGGGCAGTAATAAAGGCGGCGTAACAGCAGATGTTAGTGGTCTGCGAGCGTTTATTCCAAGGTCTCACTTGGCTCGCCGCGTCGAGGACCTTGATTCGCTCATGGGCCAGTCTATCAGCGTGGCTTTTCTAGAAGTGGATGAGGAGAGAAATAAGCTGCTGCTCTCTGAGCGGGTGGCGGCTCGCTCTGCTGCGATGAGCAGCCTGAACAAAGGGGAATTAATTGAAGGGACTATTGCTTCGCTGAAGCCCTTTGGTGCCTTTGTTGATTTTGGCGGTGCGTCTGGTCTTTTGCACATTAAGCAGATTAGTAAGAGCTACGTGTCCGCTTTAGGGGATGTCTTTAAGGTGGGCGATCCGATTAAGGCAATCGTGCTGAATATTGACGATGAGCGCGGGCGAATTGCTCTATCGACCCAGGTGTTAGAAAAATATCCGGGCGAAATTTTAAAGGATTTGCCGACGATGATGGCAGAAGCGGAGGAGCGGGCTAAGAACGTTGCTAAGGTATTGGCTGAGGGCGACAATTAACCCGCCTTTTGAAGAAAATTATGGGTACTGTTTGGGAGCTGGATTTCTATTCCAGGCCAGTGTTAGATGAGCGAAATAAGAAGCGCTGGGAAGTGCTGATCTGTGAGGGGTTGCAGTCAGTGGATGACGATGTCTCGTCGCTGTTTCGCTACAGCAAGTACGTGTCGAATAGTGAGGTGAATTCGGAGACTTTGCAGGCGGCGCTTGAAGAAGCGATCGCCCAGGCAGAGACGCCCCCCACCAAAGTGCGCTACTTCCGCTACCAAATGCAGAATATGATCAAGCGGGCCTGCGAAAACTTGGGGCTACTGCCCTACCCTAGCCGCCGGGCCCTAGCGCTGCAGCAGTGGCTAGAAGAGCGTAGGGAAACGGTGTATCCTAACGACCCTGGGTATCAGGCAGGGACTTCTGCCTCGGTTGCGAAGCCTTTAGAAGTGGTCAATCCGCTGCCGGATGCGTTGATGGGTCAGCAGTGGGCGCTGGTGACGCTGCCTGCTAAAGACTTTAATGAGCTGGGTGAGTGGGATGTTGGTTTTGGTGAATCTTTCCCGCTGGCGGCGACGGGTGTAGATTTTGAGACGCCCATTCCTGGGTTTATTGTGTATTCGTCTCGGGCGATGCCGCTGGCAGCTTGGATGTCTGGCTTGGAGATTGCAGGGGTGCGGGCGGCGCGGGCAGAGGCGAGTAACTATGTGGCGAAGACGGAGATCAGTGCGGCCCGGCTACTGCTAGATACCGGAACGACGGAGACTTGGCTGCTGGCAGATTTGGTGACGCTGGCAACGCAACAGGAGGGAGAACGGTTCGAAGCGGCAAAACAGGCGGCGAATGATGTGCACTTCATCGCGGTGCAGGAGAGTCCTGAATCGGAGTCGTTTGCTGGGTTTTGGCTGATGCAGTCGAGGCAGTTTGGATAGCGTGAGGAGCATGGAAGATGGCAGCCGTGGGTGAGAAGGGCCGGGTACAGGTGGCGTTGATGTATCTGCTTTTGAGTGCGATCGCGCTCGTCATGTTGCTCCCTTTGCTTTGGCTCGTGAGCACGGCGTTCAAAGGCCCTATGGAAAACCTCTTCCAGTTTCCGCCGCAGTTTTTACCCGAATCGCCAACGGTTAGCAACTTTGTCAAGGTGTGGCAGACCAATCCATTTGGTCGCTACTTTTTCAACAGCACCTTGATTGCAGCTGTCACCGTTGTTCTGAACTTACTGCTGTGCTCTTTGGCGGCCTACCCCCTAGCCCGGCTGAACTTTAGGGGCCGTGAGCTAATTTTTTCCCTCATCGTGTCAACGATTCTGATTCCCTTTCAAATCGTGATGATTCCCCTGTACATTCTCACGGTGCAGCTAGGGCTAACAAATACTTATCTGGGTGCAATTTTCCCCTCTATCGCCTCAGCGTTTGGCATTTTCCTCATGCGGCAGGCCTTTCAGTCGGTGCCAAAAGAGCTTGAGGAAGCAGCCCGGATTGATGGTTGCACAGAGCTGGGAATTTGGTGGCACATTATGTTGCCGTCGGTACGTCCGGCGCTAGTGACGCTGGCGATTTTTGTCTTTATCGGCTCTTGGAGTGACTTCCTCTGGCCACTGCTGATTTTGGACCGGCCTGAGTACTACACACTGCCACTGGGAGTAGCGCGGCTAGCAGGTAGTTTTTCGCTGGATTGGCGGCTGATAGCGGCGGGCTCAGTGATTTCGATTGTGCCGATTATTCTGTTTTTCGTGGCGGCGCAGCGATACATCGTGCCTTCTGAGACAGGTAGTGGTGTAAAGGGCTAGAGTGATGTGTATGTCACCCAAAGTATCTCAAGCTAGGGCAATAATTATCGTTGTCAAAGAGCGGCTACAATTCTGTCGCAATCAATAATTGGCACAATCTCAGCTTCTTTTATCCTATCTGCTGAATCGAGAAAATCCATGCAATCTCCCATTAC
Organism: Cyanobacteria bacterium J06626_6; assembly: GCA_038523095.1. Taxonomy (GTDB): domain Bacteria; phylum Cyanobacteriota; class Cyanobacteriia; order Phormidesmidales; family Phormidesmidaceae; genus Phormidesmis. Next base: position 148 of record JBCBJS010000013.1, on the reverse strand, counting down.
GGTTGATTCTTTAGCTCGCTTTCTAAAAAGACCCAATATCGAGGGGTCACCCGCGTGGGAATTTATCGATGGACAACCACAGCAAAAAGCAATGCCTACGCTGTTTCACTCTCGGCTTCAGCGCAACCTCGTCAACAATATCAACAAT
>JBCBJS010000012.1:0-115104 GCA_038523095.1 Cyanobacteria bacterium J06626_6 | reverse complement strand
GGAGAGCAGCGAGAAGCCTTTGAGCTGTATCGCTTGGAGCAGGAAAGCTACATACGGCAAACAGGCGATCCCTTCTGGATGCCTGAAGTTGGCATCGGAATTGGTCGAGGGCGGCAAATTGTCGGTGGCATTGAGCAGGAAGTACTGCTCTGGCACGACGAGCAAGGGCAGCCCTATCCGCTATCAGAGCAGTTGCTAGCAGAGATGAGAAGCAGGCTATCAAAAGAACAGCAGCAGGTAGCTATTGAAAAGCAGCGGGCAGAAGCAGAAAAACAGCGGGCAGAGGCAGAAAAACAACGCGCAGACAAACTGGCAGACTATTTGCGATCGCAAGGCATTGACCCTGATTCGATTGTGTAGCGACGGCTAGCTCAGCTTACTTTTGCCGCAAATTAACCTCACTAATATCGACAGCAGCAGAGCGAGCCAAAATCCACTCAATGGTCTCAATCACGTCTGTCATTGGGATAGGAACTTGCTGAGAGAAACGGCCTGCTTCAATATCGGATAAGACTTCTTCTGTGGCAATATTGCCTGGATTGATAACAGTAAAACCGATTTTTTCGGTTGCGAGAGCTAGCCGCAAAGCCTGCACTGCACCTCGTAAACCAAACTTAGATGCTGTATTGGCCACTTCAGGCGAGGCAGCATTATTCAACCCAGACAGTGCACCGATGTAAACAGCCCTTGGATTTTTAGCCATCGACAAGTTCCTAGCCAGTGCTTTCGTCAGCTCAATCGGTGCAATCAGATTTACAGCCAGCACAAAGCGGGTTTCTTCATCTGGGCTACCTTGAAAATCAAAAGCGTCTGTAAAGGCATTCTTTTCCCAAACCCCGCCCATATACAGCAAGGCATCTAGTGGATTAGCGCCTACCGCGTCAACGACTCGCTGAATGCCAGCGGCGGTAGAGATATCGGCAGCGATCCAGTTGCCTGCGATCGCCTGCGTCCGAGAAACGGCATAAACATAGTGGTCCTGCCGATGAAAGTGCTGGGCTACAGCACCACCAATCCCCCGACTCGCACCAACCACTAAAATATTCTTGGACAGCATAAGACGCTTGCTCCAAAGACAAAACCATAAACTCAAACTGATAACCACCCATTCATCCCTAACGATTAGAACGGTTCTTAGTCATCGCCTCAGGTAGTATCAGCATGGCATCACCAAAAGAATAGAAACGGTAATCTTGCGCGATCGCATCCTCATAAATTTGCATCAGCCGCTCCCGCCCAATCAAAGCACTCACCATCATCAGCAAACTAGATCCCGGCAAGTGAAAGTTCGTAATTAGCCCATCTATCACCCGCCACTGATAGCCCGGATAGATAAATAAATCAGTTCTACCGCTGTAGGTCTGCAGCTTACCGCAAGCAGCATAAGCGCCTTCTAAAGCTCTTGTTGAGGTAGTGCCTACCGCAATCACACGCCCACCGCTTGCCTTAGTCTGCCTAATTTTTTCCACCGTTTTCGCCGGGACTTCAATCCGCTCCTCATGCATTTCATGGGTTTCAATATCGGTTACTTCCACAGGGCGAAAGGTCCCAATTCCCACATGCAGAGTGATTTTGGCAGTTTGGATGCCTTTACTTGCTAGCTGACTCAAGAGCGATTCGGTGAAATGGAGCCCGGCAGTGGGAGCTGCGATCGCACCTTCTCGCTGCGCAAACACCGTCTGATACTGTTCCGGCAAAGACGCCGACTGCGTAATGTAAGGCGGTAAAGGCACCTGTCCTAACTGATGCACAAGGCTACTGATGGAACCCTCCACCAACGGCACCAGGCTTACCACTCGGCCACCGGTAGGTTCATCTCGCGATAACACAACCGCCTTCAGCAGCGGCGATTCGCCCGCTTCTCCAAACAAAATCTCTGTTCCCGGCTGGATTCGTCTCCCCGGCCTCACCAGCGTCAACCATCGCCCATCGTCTAAAGGTTCAACCAGTAGAACTTCCGCCGCGCCTCCACTGGCTTTTCGGCCAAATAGCCTAGCCGGAATTACCTTGGTGTCATTGAGTACCAAGAGATCACCCGGCAGCAGCCAGTCGCCTAATTCGTAAAAATGGCTATGCTGGTGGGTATTTTGGCTATCGATAATGAGTAGCTTGGCGCGATCGCGAGGAACGACCGGATTTTGAGCAATCCTTGACGTAGGCAAATGGTAACTATAGGCGCTTAGCTCATAGTCTCGGTCGTCTATGCTCGAAGCGTCAGTTGTTCTATCCGTCATAAAGCTAATACGCCCATCAAAAAGACAAAGCCATTGATCTACAGATTTACGGGTTATTTATAGATGAAGAGTCAGATTCCGGGGAGCCAGTAGGTCATAATAGAGAGTGAGCATTTTACACGAAGCAGAGCATCAACCGGGAACAGCGCCCAAAAGCGCAGGTTGAAGCATCTTTGAGTATCAGGCCTTTTCATCGGCTACTTAGCTCGATTCCGAGTGGTTTATAAAAGTGGCCTACCTTTTCATATCCTCCATTTTTATAAAGCTAGCTCGGGCTACTCATCGCCCGAAGCACATAAGACTGTAGCACCCACTCCCCCAGACGATGGAATACCTCTATTACTTGGCCAATGCCAGCCTAACGTTACGTGTGGTTGAACGTTTGCTGTGTGTTGCGCAGCTCCCCCTCGAGTTCATTACAGTGATTCATCAAATTGACGGTTGGGTCGTCAAAGTTAAGCTACACGACAGTGCCACTAAGCAGGCACAGCAAAACTTTTCGGCCTTCCTCACCGAAATTGGCACGCCCTACGAACCTGGATTTCGCGTTCGCATGGCACTTTGGGCCCTAGAAATGGGCCAGTCCGCCGTCGATGTAATGCGTCGCTATCAGGTTGCCGTCGTCTCCCACGGCAAGCCCGACCGCGTCGAAATCGAAGAATTTCGTGAGCAGTTCGTCACCGGCCTAGGCTACTGCCCAGAAACCCTAGCTTAGCGCTCGGCAAAACCCATTTAACCTCAGCTAGCAGAAGGCATCTCTCAAATAACGCTGCAGAGTCACATATTTTTGACTCCCCGGTATTTGCAGGCTTAGCTTACGCTCAGGCTTTTCAGATGAGCAACTCACCAAGGCAATATCAAAGCGGCAAGGCAGCTCAGAAAGATGAGGATGCCGCACTAAAAAATAACGCGCCGTCGTCCGCAGTTTCTTTTGCTTAGTGCGGGTGACCGCCATCAGTCCATCCGCATCCCAGTTACCCTGGCTGCGAGTTTTGACCTCTATAAAGGCCAGCATTTCACCTCTGAGCGCACCGTCACCACTCTGTCCTTTGGCGATTAGGTCAATCTCCCCAAAACGACTGTGCCAACGCTGATGTAGCACCTGACAGTTTTTCTTTGCCAGCCACTGGCACACCAACTGCTCGCCGTACTGTCCCACATCTTGCGAATCCGATTGCGATGCGGACTGTGCGCTTGAGTGTGGGAAGGTCATAGGCTCTTCAATTAAAGACAACTTAAAGGGCTTTCAACAAAGTCAGTGCCCAAAAGTGCCCAATATTTAGCCGTAATGACGACCTTTAATCAGACTTCACCGATTCTTTGTGCGGATATGGCCTAAAACAGGCTGTAATAGCTAGTAACGAGTTCCTGAAAATTTTCCTTGCTAGTTACCTCTGCCTTATATCTCGCCTTGTTTGCTTGCCTCAGCCTCTCCTGCTCAGTCCTGTACGTATTCCGTTCCATGGAGTAGTGCCATCTCGGCACGGATAAACTCACGGCCTAAATACGCAGCGTGGTCCAAATACGTAATCGGACAGGAACGGCTTTTATCCTCAAATATTTTCATGCAGAGTTCTTTTGCCGTACGCCCGGTAAAGAGCTGAGTCTCTTGGCGGACAGGCGCTTTACCCTTCACACACAGCGGCTCTCCCGTTTCTGGATCACAGGCCAGCCCCTTGTCGTTAATTGTATTTGTGAAGTGCTTAGCGCAGATAAGGTCCGACTCAGTATCGATATAAATTAGAAAATAACCCGCCGGGTCCAGCTCTATGTATCGCTTCGAAAGCTGATTGTCTAAGGCAGCCAACGCTTTGATTTTATCAGTCGTGCTATCTGCGGATTGATGGATCGGAGTCGCGGTCGTCATGCCAGGGCCTATGCGCAAATGATGTGATGTTGGCCCACTATTCTAGCGCGTGACCTATAGGGGAACGCGCTAGCGTTCATCAAACCTCACGCATTGACTAGCATCAAATTCTCTCATGACCTACCTAACTCTATTCTTACGAACGGGCTGATTGGCTCAGCATACTCGCTGATATTTCAGCAGCACAATCCTTAATCGGAAGCCCTGCATTGATCTGCGCTATCTGCTGCTGCTCCGCGTCGTTGATACGGCCGATGTAGTTGGTCAATATTTGGCCCAGCGCAGGATCATAGAAGCGGTGAAGGCTATGGTTTGGCGTCGCTGGAAAGCCACGCCGCCTTTTGTGTCGGCCCCCTGCGCCCGGGTCAAAGAGCTGAATGCCGTTGGCGATCGCCCACTCAATCGGCTCGTAGTAGCAGGCACTGAAGTGCAAATTGTTGTATTCCTCAAAAGAGCCCCAGTAACGACCATAGAGGCGATCGCCCTTGCGAAAGCAAAAAGACATTCCTACCGGTTCATCGGCACAGTCTTCTGTGTAAGCTGCAAAAATTACAACCCGATCTTTCCACACAGGAAACAGCTGCCGAAAAAATTCTCTGGTGAGATACTTGCTCCCCCACCAGCCAAACTTGTCGCAAGTGTCACTGTAAAAGTCATACACCTTCAGACATAGCGCCGACGTCAGTGACTTTCCTGTGTGCACCTTAAAATGAATGCCGGCCTTCGCCACAGACTTGCGCTCACGCTTGATATTGCGCCGTTGATTTGCATTAAACTGCGCCAGATAATCGTTAAAGTCGCCAAAGCCTCTGTTTTGCCAGACATAGCTATGGTGCATCCAGGCGTAAAAGCCCAACGCCTCCATCTGCACCTGCCAAGCTGGATCAACGTAGAGAAAGTTACAGCCCGATAGCTTGTGCTTCAGGCAAAATTCATCAATAAGCTGCACCATTGCCCGCGTCAATGCAGCCTCATCCTCCGTCGGCGCGATCAAAAAGCGATAGCCTTCCGCAGGCGTAAATGGCGACATACCCAGCAGCTTTGGATAGTAGTCAATCCCTAGCCGGTCAGCCAGCTCAGCCCACTGCTGATCAAAGACAAATTCACCATAGCTATGTCCCTTCAGATAGAGCGGCGCAGCACCTACCAACACATCCTCCCGCCACAGCGTCAGATGATTCGGGAGCCACCCCGTCTTAGGGCCCGTGCTGCCAGAGGTCTCCATATTATTGAGCCAATCCCACTCAAAAGCAGGCGTCGGGAGGGGCATGGCCATCGCATCCCACTGCTCAGCTGGAATGTCTGAAAGGCGACTCATCCAGCGGGCAGTGTATTGCTCTTGGGGTTTTGACACAGATCGGCGTTCGGTAATGGGCTCCTATATAGGGTAGTAGAAGTTTAAAGAAGTCGCTGATTCAATCAGCTCATGCCTGCGCAGGCGTTGTGCACAATCTTGACAAATACGCCTGCCCAGCCAGTTAAATCAAGATGCCAGCGCTATCAACAGCTCCCATTAGAGCGGCGTCTTTTCGTCGGCGCTCTTAGCATTGCTCTCAGCGTCGCTTTGAGCGGAACTCTCAACGAGATAGTGCAAAAAAACCTCATCGCCTTTTACCACTGACGACTGCAGCCTTAGCTGAGGAGTCCTTGGCAGCACAAAACCTAGACCGCTCACAGGGCTTGGGGCCGTCTTACCACCGATGAGTAGTGGACACACGGTCAAATATAGTTCATCGATCAAACCATCAGTGAGCAAAGACGCCACCAGCTCACCGCCGCCCATCACGACTAGACGCTCAATAGGCTGTCGCTGCGTCGTCGCAGACAAACCAGACTTACCCGTGCGCAAATCTTGCATCACTGCGTGCCAATTGAAAGGGCGCTCATTAATAAGGACCTGACAAAAGGGTCTGTGCCCATCGGAATCAGCACGCCAGCGCTGAATGCCCTCGGTAGTTGTAATCAACCAGCGGGGCAACGGCTGCTGAAAAAACGTCCACTGGCGATCCAGCTTGCCCATGGCAGAGCAAACGATATGGATAGGCTGATCGGGCTGGTAGCGCGATCGCCGCTGGTCGAGCAAAGCCGGATTTGAAACCATCAGAGTCGTACCATAGGCCCGCAGCGTCCCCGCCCCAAACAAAGTGGCATCCGCCCTAGCTACCTGCGACTCTAGGTGTGCCTTGTCAACCGCAGACGGAAATCGGGCCGCAGACCGAGCGGCATCTGTGATTTTGCCATCAGCGCTCATCGCCAGCACAACGGTGATATGCGGGCGAGACATAAAAAGCTGACTGGGCTGGCGAATAGGCTGTTGAATCGTTGAGTCGTCCATACTCCATCAAACAGAGTTGTAATCTAGGGGTAATTCTTCATCTTTGTTAAAGCGGAACGCAACTTTCAGGCTGACCTCGGCAAGGGTACGGATTAGGCAGATAGACTGAGTAGGGATAAATGCAGAAAAGCAGACTCCGAGCACCTAAAATTTTCATAGGGTCCCGTAAGCTTACGGACTAACTTCTCACCCCAGATTGCTGTCTACTACGCACATCTGCTCATACTGCCACACTGCTTCCTATCTACTACAGTCATCTACTACATCCTTTTGGTGATCGCCCGCTCAATCATATTCCAGAGCCGTCCTGCTCATCGCTATGGCTAATCATCCGCGTTCATTTCGGCGCAACCTACTGCTTAGAATTTTGGCCTTCAGCCTGCCCATTTTGTTTATTGGACAGGCCGTTGCCCTGCGCAAAGCGCGTACTAGCCTACTCACTACAGCTCGGCAAAATCTAACCAGCAGCGCCATCCGTAAAGCCGAAGAGCTCGAAACCGGCATCCAATCCGTCAAAGCCAATTTGGACTTGCTGGCAGAAACAGAAGCCTTTCAATCAGGTGATGTCGACGCTATCCGTAAGATCCTCACAGAATTCATTCAAGAAGCAACCCCGTACACCATTAACTGCGTCGAACTCAAATCTCCAAAGTCCAAAGAATCTGCCATCAATACCTGCCAAACCAGCAACCCTACCCCTGAAATTTCAACGTCTGACGCCGCCACCTCACGTCTCGATACCCTAAGGCCTGATAATCTACGCCCTAATACCCTACGGCCTGATAATCTACGCCATATCGTGCCGACGGCTAAGCAGGTCCCCTGGCTACAGACCGGCAGCGTCGAGAAGTCAGACTTTTACGTCTTTTCGCCGGGGCTCAGCGCCACCGTAGTCTCCAATACCCGTACAGATATTCCAGAAGGCAGAGCGCTCGTTCAGTTTGTTGTCGCCAGCCCGGTATATGCCCAGGATGGCACCTTGCGATACACCCTTGCCATGGAGGTGTACCTATATCAGCTGCAGGATATCGCCCCCCAGTCCCTCGTCGGCGAAACCGTTGTTATCGACCAAAACCAGGTTATCGTCACCCATCCAGACAGCAACCAAATCGGTCAGAACATCGCCGACCTCCGCGACGCGAATAAGCTCAACAGTGTCATTGGTAACGTCAAAGCAGGTAATGATGACTTTGTTCATCTGTACGGCTTTCTGCCAGAAGATGGCCGTGAATGGTTAGCCGGGTACAGCGGATTTCAAGTGCCGGTCAGTCCCAAGCAAAATCGAGTGTGGACCGTTCTAGCCGTTACGCCGATTGAGAAGGCCCTAGACGGGCTCAATGACATTCGACAAGTCCTCTTCGTACTAAACGTCGGCCTATTTATTGCCAGCATCTTGCTAGCCCTCTACGTCTCCCGCAGCCTATCGCTACCCATTGAGCGGCTGATTCGCTACACCCAGGATGTAGACGATCTCTCCCAGCTAAAGGAAGCGCCCCACAGTTCGCACATTTGGGAGCTAGACTACCTCGGCACTGTTATAGAGCGGATGCTAAGACGCCTAGAAGAAAATTCTGCGGAGCTACGCCGCGCCTGGCAAGATGCCCAAATGGCCAATCAGCTCAAAAATGAATTTTTGGCCAATACCTCCCACGAACTGAGAACGCCACTCAACGGGATTATTGGCTCGATTCACCTTGTTCAAGATGACCTTTGCGACTCGCGTGAAGAGGAGCTTGAATTTTTACATCAAGCTGACAAGGCCGCCTTGCATCTCTTGTCTGTCATTGAGGACATTTTGAACATTGCCAAGATTGAAGCAGGCACGCTAGATGTCAATATTACGCCGGTCGATCTCAGGCACATCCTACAAGACGTTTTAGAAATTCAAACGTCCCAAATCCAGGAGAAAGGGCTAAAAGTGATTCGCCCCGACTTCCCAGAACCTATCGTCATCCCGGTCGATCACTCTAGGTTTAAGCAGGTTCTGCTAAACGTGCTCTCCAACGCCATCAAGTTCACCGATGAGGGCACTATCAGCATCAAAGTCACCACCGATGAGAGTCTCTCAGACGAAGCTCTCAGCCGCGCAGAAATCTATATGCCACCACCACCCTGGGTCAAAATCGCCATCACTGATTCCGGCATTGGTATCGCCCCTAAGCATCTGCCTAAGCTCTTCAAACCCTTTGTCATGATCGATGGCTCACACACGCGTCCCTATGGAGGAACAGGACTTGGGCTAGCTATCTCACAGAACTTCATGCACCTGATGCAGGGCGATATCACAATTTACAGTGAGGGGCCTGGGCAGGGAACGACTGTCACGATTGTGGTCCCTCGGCTCGGCAAAGAAAATCAGCTGAATGTTGGTACAGCCCCTGGGGCCACAGAGTCATCAATGGGCATCGATAAAACCTATGACATCGCCCATGCGATCGCAAGTGACGTCGGTGTCGCCTCAGAAAATGGCCTCTCAGGAAACCAGCCCGCCTCCGTTTCTTCTGGCCAATAACCACCGTAGCCAATGACCACCATAGATAGTCATTCCGCTACTGGCTCGAGATGAGCCCGATACTAGCCCGGTAGATGCGCAGCGATCGCACCGACCTGCTGCTGATAGTCTCTATCCGACATCACAGGCATATCCCGAGACACCGGCAGCGGCTCAGCCAGCGTTATCCAAGATCGACAGCCACCATAACTAGCCTGCCAAGGAAGTTCCACCGGCTTAGCTAAGCGATAGGTTCGCAGAGCCAGTACATACAGCGGCTGACTAGCCTTCCACCTCAGGCGATCTTGAGCCAGCTGCGGCTGCCAAATATGAAAATTCGCCAGCGCCGCCACTTTATCGGCATCCCGCGTCAGAAAAATATCCGTGATCGCAGCCCATGCCTTCAGCGTAATCGTCCGTGGATGCCATCCCTGCTCAACAGGCTTTACCGCCGCCTGATACTGCGGCTTCAGTAAGGCTGGCTGCTGATGCTCAAACGTCGGAAACAACACAACATTTTCAGCCTGTGCAGAAAACCGGCCCTGGGCTTCCTTAATGCCCCCTTTGCGCAAAAGCATCATCATGTCGCCCTCAGCCAGCGCATCTACCGCCACTGACCATTCTTTCAGCGCTGCATCTATCAACATTCTGAAAGTCCTCCAGCTGCTTACCCTTACTGTTTTACACTTCAAAGACAGCAAATTCGCAGCTCAGTAAAACAGTTTTAGCCATACCTACAGCCAACGTCAGCGGTGGAAGGGAATTGTTAGCAGCGGCGTTAGCGCCAGGGCGATCGCAAGCCAATACTTTTCTAAAAACTGTTCTGCCAGAGGCTCACAGCTATCATCTACTAAGAGAGCATCAATGCGCTGAGCGAGGCGGCTGCGGGGCGTAGCTAGGCTAAAACCAGCGCAAATAGATTCATCCATACCTACAGGCGCAGACAAAAAGCTAATCAGCGACTCCGCCAGTACCAACCTATCTACGGTGCGGGCAGCCCAGCGGTCGGCGCGCATCTCCCGCAACAGCAGCAGGTCTTCCCACAGTTCATCGGTGTGAGGCAGCCAGCACGTCAGCCGCCGTAGCCCCCCCAGCCAAAAAAACCAGAACGTATCGCGATAGTGCGCATGCCCCGCTTCGTGAGCGAGCACAGCCTCTAACTGTTCGGCATCAAGGGTATCCACGACGCCCCTACTCACCACTAGTTCAGAAGTCCAGAAGCCAACTTGAGCGCTAAAAATAGATGCCGTATCCATAATTCGACCCGGCACCGTTCGAGACGGTGTTCGAATTTGGCGCAGCGGGTAATGGCGCATACCGCGAGACACGCCAAGCAGTAGCCACATCAAGTACCCCCAACAGAGCCACGAGCCCACAACAAAGCTCACTGCCAAACCAAAACTCAACCAGCCTTCCCACCGCAGCTGACACACAGGGCCCATCGACACAACCGCCACAGCTGTCATCAGCAGAAAAAGCGGAGGAATCACAAAAGCGCTCAGCGTACCTGCCCAGCGAGACGACCAAGGCTTCACCGTGGACAACACGCTTGGACTCCAGGCCCGTACACAGCAAGCCAGTAGAACTGCCAGAACAATCATCTGCGAGTGCATCATAGCGACTGCTCTCTTGCCTGACGAGCGGCTCTCACTTTCTGAGCGATCGCATCTAGCTGGTCCAGACTAGCGTCATCTAAGGTGTCAGCAAACGCTGCCACAATTTCAGGGCTCCCGACCGCCAAGAATTGATGTAGCTGGTCGTGAGCCTTCAAAATATCTGCGTCCTGGCGCGAAACCTTAGCCTGCCAGATGTGAACCCGGTTCTGGCGATCGCAAACCACCCAGCCCTTCTTAATCAACCGCTTCAGCACCGTCGATACCGAAGAATACGTCAGCTCCCTATCGATATCCTCCAGAATGTGCTGATGAATAGCCGTTGCAGATGTCGGCCCCAAGAGCCACAAAATCTCGATAATCTCGCTTTCCAACGGCCCCAACGAAAGTGTTTTCGGTCGATATGCAGGGAAAAGAACCATCGCAAAAAAATCCAGCTTATGCCATCCTCAACGGTATCATCTGAAAAGTGCTGCCGACCATTGACCTACTGTCAACACCTCTGTTGTTAGTACGACTGTTAGTACAACCGTCAGACCGTTGATGCGACTGTTAGCGCACAAAGGCTCCCAATTCCTTGGAAGCCTTCCAAAAGCCGTCTACATTTGAGCCGTTTACGTTCAGGCCTACACGCTGACCGCAGTCCGCTCGGCCACAGCCAACGTCAGCATCTCTGCCTTGTCTGTTTTCTCCCAGGGCAAGTCTAAGTCGTCGCGGCCAAAATGACCGTAAGCAGCTACCTCCTGATAGAAGCGACCGCCCCGCTCAGCAGGTAACCCTCTCAGGTTAAAGGTTTCAATAATCCCCGCAGGACGGAGCTCAAAGTGCTCATTGATCAGCGCCATCAGCCTATCGTCAGACACCTTACCCGTCCCGAATGTCTCAACAAAAACGCTAGTAGGACGAGCCACACCAATCGCGTAGCTGAGCTGCACCTCACACTTATCAGCTAGGCCAGCTGCAACGATATTTTTCGCCACATACCGGCAAGCATAGGCCGCACTTCGGTCCACCTTAGTAGGATCCTTACCCGAAAAAGCACCGCCCCCATGGCGAGAGTAGCCGCCGTAGGTATCCACAATAATCTTGCGTCCCGTCAGGCCAGAATCCCCCTGTGGGCCACCAATGACAAACTTCCCAGTCGGATTCACTAAGAAGCGAGTACCCTCGCCCGGCTGAATCTCTAGCCCAGCAAAAGACGGCATCACAACAGATTGCCAAAGATCCGCCTTGATCTTCGCCTGCACCGACTCATTACTCTCCAGGTCGCCAATGGTCTCTGTGTGCTGCGTCGAGACCAAAATAGTATCGATGCCAACTGGGCGACCATCTTCGTACTCCACCGTTACCTGAGTCTTACCATCAGGTCCCAGATAGGCTAGCTGACCGCTTTTTCGCACCGCCGCCAGCTCACGGGAAATGCGATGGGCCAAACTAATCGGCAGCGGCATCAGCTCGGGCGTCTCATTGCAGGCGAAGCCAAACATAATACCTTGGTCACCTGCACCAATTGCATCCCATCGCTCGTCGCTTGTTTGCTCCCGAGTTTCCTGAGCCTGGTTCACCCCCTGAGCAATATCTGCTGACTGCTCATCTAGCGCGATTAGCACAGAACAGCTGTCTGCTGAAAAGCCATTATTTTTGGGGTCAGTGTAGCCAATCTCAGAGATTTTTTGACGGACAACTTTGACAAAATTTGCCGTTGCCTGAGACGTGATTTCGCCGGTAACGACCACCAGCCCTGTATTGACCACTACCTCAGCCGCTACTCGACTGCTGGGATCCAGCGCTAGCACCGTGTCCAAAATCGTGTCGGAAATTTGATCACAAATTTTATCGGGATGGCCCTCTGTGACCGACTCAGATGTAAATAGATAGCGACGAGACAATAGCCAATCCTCCTTGACCTAATGCAAAACTCACGGAAAGCCCTCTACACAGCCCTGCGTCACTGACGAACTAGCCGTCGAAGCTCTGTAGGCCTTCTACACTCATAACAAAGTACCGTGTTATGAGTATTCACAAAGGACATTCAATCACCAATCGATAGGGCTCATAGTCTTCTACTCGAAAGCTTCAAGCAAGCATCAAGAATCGCTGAAGCGTCACTACAGCGCACTCAGGAAATGCACTCAGGGCATGCACTCGACCTCTGAAAACCGAGCGATCGCAACCACATCCGGACCGATTCGAGGTGGCAAAGACCAGCCACCAGTCATCCCCAAAAAACCGGCCGCCCCTTGACGGGCCAACGCCAAGTCAGCAGCAGAATCACCCACGATAAGCGTCTCTGAAGGGGCCGCACCCATAGCATCACAGGCAAACTGCAAAAAATCAGGATGGATTTTCGGCAGCGTAGAAGCCGATGCTCCGCAGCACCAGCTAATTTCCGCCAAACTATTGTACTCAATAAATGCGGTAACCTCTGACTGTAGGTCCGCAGAGACAATGCCTGCCTTTATGCCCACTTCGCTCAGCCGGGTCAAAAGCGGCCGAACATTCTCTATTAGAGGTGTTTTAGCAGCCTTTGGCTGATGCAAACACGCAGCTTCAGAAAACGCCGCTTGAGCAGTATTTAACGCTGTGATCCAGTCCCACCCCGCCGCCGCCAAGTATGCAGCTGCCGCCACCTCATTTTCCCAACGGCTACCCACCGCCAGGAGCCCGGCAGGGTCAACCCTGCCGTCGCACATTCCAAATGCAGAAAGCAAAGGAGTGATTGCCCCTGTGGCTGTCTCTTTGGCCAGGTCAGTCTCTTCGCGGCAGAGTAGCTGCCAGCGAGCCATACCCACAGCGGCTAAATAAGCTTCAACCCGAGCTAGGGTCCCGTCCTTATCAAACAAAACGGCCTGAATAGACCCAAAGCGACGTCCTTTGCAGCAAATAATAGCCATGTTAAAGCACCTCCACAGCCCACTCGCTCTCTCCGGCCCACCCAAAATCTCGATAACAAAAGCTCAAGAAACAAGGCTCAAAAAACAAGGTCAAAAAAAATGCGAAAGGGAACAGGTCTATGAAACCATCCCTCCGCATTTCTAGCAGAATTTATTAGGTTACCTATCCGGTAGAACGGCTTTCTAGACGCACCGCCGGATAGAGCAAAATCAGTCTACTCTCCGGTCGCGATGTCTCCGTCGTCCGAAGTATAGTCCGAGTCTTCTATCGTCCCTTCTCCAGATTCACCCATGGCCTTCTGTCGTAGCTGCTCCTTGTAGCGCTCAGCCATTTCTTCTGCCTTTTCGTATACCAAGTCAGGGTTCTTGACCATATCGCCCGGCTCAGGTTCAAGCTGCTTGGTCGATAGCGAAATTCGGCCTCGCTCGGCGTCAAGGTCAATAATCATAACCTTGATTTCATCGTTCACATTGAGAACAGAATTTGGCGTATCGATATGGTCGTGAGAGATTTCAGAGATGTGTAGCAGGCCGCTCACACCGCCAATGTCAATAAATGCACCATAGGGCTTCAGACCGCGAACGGTACCAATGACTACCTCACTTACCTGCAGGCCGTTCATCTTCCGCTCCACCAGAGCACGGCGATGGCTCAAAACAAGACGATTACGTTCTTCGTCAACTTCTAAGAACTTGAGGGGCAGCTCTTCACCAACCAAATCTTCCTTTGGCTTACGGGTACTAATATGAGAGCCAGGGATAAAGCCACGCAGCCCCTCAATCCTGACCAGCGCGCCCCCTCGGTTAGTCGCAAAGACAATTGAGCGGACGGTGGCATCTTCTTGCTGGAGCTGACGGACACGCTCCCAAGCGCGCATGTACTCAATACGGCGAATCGACAGCGTCAGCTGACCGTCTTCGTTATCGTCAGTAAGGATGAAAAACTCACGAGTCTCATTCGACTGTAGGACTTCTTCTGCGCCCTCTACCCGGTTGATAGACATCTCCTGAATAGGGAGATACGCAGCCGTCTTAGCACCAATGTCAATAAGTGCACCCCTGGGTTCAATGCTAAACACCGTTCCTGGAACAATGTCGCCGGGGTTGAAGTTGTAATCGTACTGGTCTAAGAGTGCTGCAAAATCGTCATGTGTAAAACCAATGTCAGCGCTTTGAGTATCCGGGTTGGCCATGCTAGATGTTTCCTACAGTTTTTATCTCCGCGAACGAGTGAACACCTCGCGATTACAGCAAGCATTAGAAGGTAAATGTATCATTTACCTATCGGCCCACTAATCGCTTATTAATCTTACTAAGGTTTTCAGTATAGAAAAGGCAATGGCTGCCTTCGAGGTCTCCTGCCACAAGAATAACAATCATAGATCAATAAGCCTACAAAAGTCACCTGATTTTCATCAGGGATTTTGCACTCGCAGAATGGCATTCACCCGAGCGAAGACACAACCCGACTGCCGGTACCGCCAGCCGCAGATTGCTCCGGCAATCCAACATTCGAGACTGGGGGCGATGTTCTCTGTTGTGCCTTTGGACTACAGCCAGGATCGCTCTGCCCGGCGTCAACGTCATCCTGCAGCTGGCTCAGCGCTT
The DNA here is from genome assembly GCA_038523095.1 of Cyanobacteria bacterium J06626_6. Classification (GTDB taxonomy): domain Bacteria; phylum Cyanobacteriota; class Cyanobacteriia; order Phormidesmidales; family Phormidesmidaceae; genus Phormidesmis. The sequence goes on along the minus strand of JBCBJS010000012.1, from coordinate 100,062 downwards.
CCGTAAAGTCTCTAATACCTTGAAACTGACGATAGACAGAAGCAAACCGAACATAGGCAACTTCGTTAATCTTTTTCAGCAGAGTTAGTACGCGTTCGCCAATCTCTTCACTGGTGACTTCTCTGACGGCTTGCTGCTGCAAGCCCGATTCAATTTCATCGACCAGTAGCTCTACAGCATGTGAACTAACACCTGTTTTCTCGCAGGCCGTGATAATACCGCGCAGTAGCTTGGAGCGATCAAAAGATTCGCGATCGCCCTCCCGCTTAATGACCGTAATCGGCACGTATTCTATCCGCTCATAGGTTGTAAACCGCCGCTCACATTCCAGACATTCACGTCGTCGCCGGATGCTGCGATCAGATTCTGCTGACCTCGACTCCAACACACGGTTATTGGGATATTGGCAAAACGGACACTGCATCAGCCTAGGCCTCCAAAGGGCCAACGAAAAAGGGCGCTCCCGTATGGCAACGTTACGACAAAACGAGACCAGCAAATACGATTTCTTAAAATTCTCAAAACAAAAGCTAAGGCTCAAAACCGCTCAACAAGCAGCCATCAAACCCTAGCTTATAAGTTGGCCAAACGGCACGCAGGAAAGTACCCTTCAGGCCATAAATATTAGGTCTACACAGCTTAGCCAGCTTTCACCTGGTAAGAGCGCACTGCAGATGGCGTTCGCAACAGGCAGGAGCTGCTCCAGTCAGCATGAACCCTGTGAAACCCTATCAACTAGTCCTTTGTAATTTTGGGGGGTTCGCGGAACGCGATCGCAAAAAACAAAGTGCCGATAATCAACGCGAAAATCAAAATGTAAGCAACAGCTTCCATGACTCATTCCAATGAAGAATACATACCTTGAGTCTAACAAACTCAACAGTTCTGATGCAGTGCATCTAATACGGCAAGGGCTGGGTAAGCAACTGGCTCTCTTGTCTACTTCTAGCCTTCTCAAATCAAAAAAGATTGCAGCAGGAGTCAGCGCACAAGAGCGTTAGCCCCAGAGCAAACGCCCTAGGGCAAGCGCTTGCATTAGCCCCTGTTCGCAGCCTTTGTAGAGAAGTCACCAACCTTCTGGTAGTAACCCCACTCGACCTGCTCGGGAGACAAGTCAGGATCCACACCGGCAAATACGTCTCTAAAGAGCGTACGAGCACCGTGCCAGATATGACCGAAGAAGAACAGCAGTGCAAAGACCGCATGACCGTAAGTAAACCAACCGCGAGGACTCGAACGGAATACGCCGTCAGAATCCAGGGTCTCACGATCAAACTCAAACGGCTCACCCAGCTGCGCCTTGCGAGCATATCGCTTAACAGCTGCCGGGTCCTCAATGTGCTGACCGTCTAGCTCACCGCCGTAGAAGTCAACGACAACGCCTGTTTGCTCGAAACTATACTTCGATTCAGCCCGGCGGAAAGGAATGTCTGCACGCAGAACATTGTCTTTGTCCACCAAGACAACAGGGAATGTTTCAAAGAAGTTAGGCAAACGGCGAACTTCTAGCTCGCGGCCATCGGCATCGTGGAATACAGGATGTCCCAGCCACGTCGTGGCAATACCATCACCCGTGTTCATAGGACCGACGCGGAACAAACCACCCTTGGCAGGGCTATTCCCCACATAGTCATAGAAGGCTAGCTTCTCAGGAATAGAAGCATAGGCCTCCTCCATGGAGTCACCACCTGCAACTGATCGCTGAACCCGGCGGTCAATCTCATCGGCGAAGTAGGTGCTATCCCACTGGTAGCGAGTAGGTCCAAATAGCTCAATTGGCGTAGTCGCAGAGCCGTACCACATGGTTCCAGCCACGATGAAAGCAGCGAAAAATACAGCCGCAATCGAACTGGAAAGAACGGTCTCGATATTACCCATACGCAGGGCCTTGTAGAGCCGCTGCGGTGGCCTTACCGTCAGGTGAAACAACCCGGCAACAATACCGACAATGCCAGCCGCGATGTGGTGAGCCACAACCCCACCCGCATTAAATGGGTTAAAACCAGCCGGGCCCCACTCAGGCGCAACGCCCTGAACGTGACCGGTCAGGCCATAGGGGTCAGACACCCACATCCCAGGACCCCAAAGCCCCGTCAGGTGAAATGCACCAAACCCAAAACACAGTAAACCAGATAGAAATAGATGAATGCCGAACATCTTAGGCAAGTCCAGTGCAGGCTCACCTGTACGGGGGTCACGGAACAGCTCCAGGTCCCAATAAACCCAGTGCCACACAGCTGCTAAAAACAGCAGACCCGACAAAACGATGTGAGCTAGCGCCACACCTTCATATGACCAGAAGCCGGGGTTAACACCGACCGCGCCAGTCACATCCCAGCCACCCCAAGAGCCCGTTACGCCCAAGCGAGTCATGAAGGGAAGTACAAACATGCCCTGACGCCACATAGGGTTCAAGACAGGATCACTTGGATCAAAAGTTGACAACTCGAACAGAGCCATGGAACCAGCCCAGCCTGCCACAAGTGCCGTATGCATCAGGTGTACAGAAATCAGTCGACCCGGATCATTTAGGACAACGGTATGTACGCGGTACCAAGGTAGACCCATTGATTACGCTCCTCCTTGTATTGCTAAAAATCGCATCTCGCTCGCTCAAAGTTTGAAGATACAAACCGAACCTTAGTAAAGCGAAAGCCTTGTTAATAAAAATTTGATGCCCTGTCAAAAGACTTCAGATACTACTAAGGCTACCAGATATAGAACCTCCTAAAACCTAGCTGCCAGCGATAAACCGGAATAATTCTTCTCATTTTTCAAGAGAAAAATCAGGAATTTGAAACCGCCTCACCAGGTTTCTCACAAAAATGTAAAAATGAAGGTGTATAAAGAAGTGTAACTATCCTTCAATCTTCGGGGCAAGCTTCAGAGCCTCCGAAGCGGTAGTCAGGCGACAGACGCGCCATAAAATACAGGTGGAATAGCAGGTTATGGTCAGTATTAAGTTTGTTAAAGAAAATAAGGAAATCGACGCTGCTATCGGCGCGAACCTGAGGTTCAAAGCGCAAGAAAACAATATCGATATCTACACCTTCGTCGGCAAGCTAACCCAGTGTGGTGGGTATGGTCAGTGCGGCACCTGCGTCGTAGATATCGTAGAAGGCATGCATAATCTATCCCCCCGTAGCGCCGTAGAAAATCGCATGCTCAAAAAAAGGCCCTCTAGCTGCCGGTTGGCCTGTCAGACCATTGTCAACGGTCCCATTAGCGTCGTTACCAAGCCAAACAAAAAAGAAAGCCTCAAAAAAGCAAAGGCCGAAGCCGCCGCTAGGCAAGCCGCAGAAGAGCTAGCCAAACAGAATGAAGCGCAAGAGCCAGCTGCTGTTGAATAGCGTTTTACCCCTCAAATGCCTGTTGAGCGCCTGTCAGTAGCCATTCGACGACGCCCTCTAAAATGGTATTGTGAACACCAGCAGCTTAATAAGCATTTAGGAGTAGGTAGGGTCTTATGGAAACCAACAAGCTAGGCTTCGTGGCCAGCGTTTTGTTTGTCTTTGTGCCGACGGTGTTTTTGCTAATTCTGTATATTCAGACGGCTAGTAAAGACACAGGTACGTAGCCATAGGCACAGAAGCCGCCGCAAGTAGATACAGAAGTCGCCGCAGGCATCTAGACTTTTTATCTCCAATTTTTTATCTCCTTAGGCAGCTCATATCTTCATCAAGAGTTGGCTTTAGAGGACATGCTGAACAGAAAAATCCCTGGGTTTAGGCCTAGGGGTTTTTTATGTGGATTTTTGATGCCGGTTTCTAAACAGCAAGGGCGCGACCGTGCACAACAAAAGGAGGGCACTACTCGTTCATATTTTTATACGTCGCGACAGCAGAAGGCGAAATTCGGTTGAGATATCGGAAAATCCAGTATTTAAACACGGTGTCTAGGATGACCGGAAACGTAGCAATAAAGAGAAAGATGAAATTTCGATTGGCCGGTAATCCCAAATGGTTGGCCATACCTTCTAGCAGCACCTCCCAGCCGTGTGGAGAGTGAAAGCCCACAAAAATATCTGTAAATAAGATGATGATGAAAGCCTTGGCACTATCACTAAGGCCGTACACAATTTCATCAATAAAGGACTTTAGCGTCGCAACCTGCTCCCGACAAGACGTCAGCAGCAGCGAAAAGCTCAGCACGGCAATCACATCTGCAAAGACATTTTCAATGGCATCGGCGCTGCGCTGCCGGTAGTCCTCTTCAATCTGAAAGGCTTTTTGTCTTACGCGATCTTCGATCTCGACTTCTGTCAGCTCTGGCGCTTTGCCAATGAGCACTTCAAAGCGAAACCGCTCTTCAAACTGCTGCAGCTCATGCAGCGCATCTTCCTCCATCGCGACATTGAGAAACACCTCCGCCTGAGTTCTCTCACGAAAGCCTTCTATGATAGGCGCTACAACGAAATTCTTACTGAGGTATTGGGCCAGTAGCGGAACGATAATCAGCTGCAGAACAAAGGTAATGGCAACGGTCGTCTGCGTTTTGGAGTTGCGGAAGTTACGAACAACATCCACCTCCGCATCCGGGTCTAGATCTTGCTTGATACGATCAACAGTTCGCAGAATGGAGCGAGGGAGAACGCTGCTGCCGCCGCTGAGCGCTTCGTTAGGATTATCTTCTGACGAACCCGGGAGGCCAGCTGGAGGCAGATTGCTCGCTGGCAGTACTGAGCGTGACCCAGAGGCATCTGCCTGTATCTGGTTGAGGGCGAATACAGACGGCTGACGATAGCGCTCCAATACCTCATCTATGAGCTGCAGCTTACTAAAAAAAATGGCCGGTCCGTTAATTTGGTCTAGGGGAGCATCGTCCGGTAGGGGTGTATTGATCTGGTCAGCATTGGCCACCTGAAGTGCCGTATTGCTCGTCCGAAACTCGGCCATTCGCCGACGAATAATTGCCAGATATTTTTTGCGGTCTTTTTGAAGCAGTCGGTAGGAGGTGCGGCTGTAGGCACCGTAGTTTTCAGAAATGGGGTTGCCGTCGAAGTAGGTATCTTCTATCTGTCGGATTCTGAGGGCAGCCTCGTAGGCCTGGTCAAGCGCCCTTTCAGGCGTTGCCGAAAGCCACTGCCGAATTCTGTCAAAGAGTCCAAGCCGCTGCGGAGAGTTTGTCATTACTACCTAAAGCTGCAACCGGTAAAGGATTGATTTAAAGGATTTGCCACTTTATATTACGTTCCCTCTACCTGGCAAATTTGGCTGACAGGTTTGGCTTTTCATAAGTCGCTTCGTCTGCTTTGGCGACCCGGACTCAGCAGGGGCCGAAAAATAGCCCGTACTAGTTCGGCCAAGGCACGGCGCGCTACTTTTAGCTGGTGGCGGCGTGTAGGCATCCGGAAAATATAAACCACTCGTCGACTGAGCGCTGCAAGCAAGCCGCCCAGCGTCAAGCCAAAGCTGGAGAGCGCTGCGTCTCCCACGCCAAGCGTGATCATATCTCCCAAGTGCAGATAGTTGAATGGTTTTGGCGTGCTGCCTCGAGCGATCGCAGCAATATTCTTAGCCACCTGACTGGCCGCTTGAAAGGCAGCCTGCGCGGTATTTGGTGCGGCTTTTCCCTGCGGCCCGCGCACATCGGCACTATCTCCCAGTGCGAATACACTGTCGTAGTCCATTAGCTGAAGCGATCGCTGCGTTAAAACCTGCCCATAGTCATTTTGGCGCACCGACTCCCTACCCAGCCAAGGTCTTGGCCGAGTACCCACCGCCCAGAGCGTCAGCTGGCTGGGCACCGTCCACCGCTTTTCACCCTGCTGCAATGTCACAGATATAGCCCCCACCTCAGCGACTGAGGTATTTCTCAAAATTTTCACCTGTCGCTCGGAGAGCGATCGCAGCGCCTGTCGCCGCATCCCATCAGGAAACCCCGACAGCAGCTGATCGCCTCGGTCCACCAGGATAATCCGCCTGTTGCCATGCCCTTCAGCCGTCAAATAGTCTGCAACTTTTGCCGCCAGCTCAACACCACTGGCCCCACCACCAACCACCATCACAGCAATAGCGTCGGCGCTCTCTGCAACAACGGAGCCACGGCCCGCTCCTCCTTCCGCTCGCCCATCTGCTCGCCTTTCACGTCGAGCACCCTCTCGCACGCCTACCAGTGGTCGCAAAACTTGAGCCTGCACCAGCTGAGCCAGCCGCGCCTTTAGCATCTGAGCATCTTCGTATGAGCGAAACGTCAGCGCGTGGGCATCTACCCCCGGAACGCTAACCGGTCGGCTCTCAGCCCCGGTCGCTAGCACCAAGTAGTCATACTCCACTCGATGCCCCCCCTCCGTCACCACCGTCTGCCCTTCCAAATCGATAGACTGCGCCCTCTGTCCTAGGCGCGTCACATTAGTCCCAGCTAGCAAGCTGCTGTAGGTTGGCACAATTTCCCAAGAGAGAAGCTCATCTGTGATCAGCTCATACATCATCGGGGTAAATAAAAAGCGTTCTCTGGGCTCAATGAGGATAATTTGGCTATGGCGAAGATGGCGATATTTCTGCAGAGACAGCGCCGTGTAGAGGCCACCAAATCCTCCGCCAACAATGCAAATACAAGGTGTTCCAATACGTGCTTGAGACCGTGTCGGCGTCATTCCTCTTTCTCTATTGGTTGACCAGTTGTTAGCCGGTTGTCGCCCGGTCAGCCACTATCCGGTCGGTCGCCGAACCAGCTGCTGTGCCAATAATTCTATCTCTTCTAACAAAGTGCGAACCTTAGAGGTCAGCCCAGGATTTTCGCTCCAGTCGGCCACGACAGGCAGCTTGCCCGACATGAATTTCATCTTGCATCTTTTTCTCTGAATTCTGTCGCTTTGGTTGCCGCTTTGGGCTGCCTGTAAGCTGTTTGGTTCTACCAATGCGATCGCATACACAGACAGACCATGCACATCCCAAATAGCCAGACGTATTTTCGCCATCAACGACGCTTCAAACCCGGCTGATTGACCTGACGCCGCGACCTCTTGAACCACAACCAGGCGATTGGCATCTTGATCTGCAATAGAAAAGCAGACACCTGTTTGAGAATCCGCATCTGAATCACTAGCAGCTAAACTCACCGGCTGCAGCGTCTGCGCCACGGTCCGCTCAATCTCTTGAAAGTTTTGCTGAGAAGACTGGGCCGCAGCCCTTCGCCATAGAAAATTTACTATTCCAGCGAGCCAATAACGACTACGGATGTAAACGCTTTTGGCAATTTTTAGAAGAGAATAAGCCATGGCGACCTATAAAATTGTCCTCCTAGATTTCCCATCCGCTCAAAAGCCGTAACGAATCCTACAGATAGGCCTGTGCCTCCAGAAACTTGCCTCCATGAACCAGATTTCTACAAATAAAACTGTTCAGGTCTGGAAAATTCCATTAGAGACAACAGACCTAACGCAGCATCGATATTTTGACTGTTTATCAGCAGATGAACAGTCAAGAGCCGACAGATTTCGCTTTCCCGACGACAGGCGCAAATTCATTGTGGCGCGTGGGACACTCAGGTACTTGGTAGCTCAGCAGCTCAACCAGTCCCCAAAGGATATTTGCTTTGACTATGGAGACTACGGCAAGCCGAGTCTCTCCCCTTCCACGGAGCTACCAGCAACCCATTCAGATCGCTGTCATTTCAACCTCTCGCACTCTGGGGAGCTAGCCCTATGCGCCTTTAGTGACCATCGCCCTGTCGGTATCGATATCGAAAAGCTCAAACCCATTAGCCACCTAGAGAGCATGATGGCCCGCTGCCTGCTGGAGAAAGAACAGGCAGCTGTCAACGCAGCCCAGAACCCCCTCGAAGCATTTTTGCAGCACTGGACCTGCAAAGAAGCCTATCTCAAAGCCATTGGCATGGGTCTTAGCCAATCGATGCAGACTGTCGAAATTGACATGACGCCCCCGCGGCTCAAAAACGTCCCTCAAGACTGCGCAGAAGGCTGGCATCTGCACAAAATAGACGTTCCTGCGCCCTACGTAGGCGCGCTAGTCGTAGCAGGCACTGCCGAAATACGCACCCATCTCTGGCAGCATAAGCCTCTAGAAACGTAAGCCTCTAGAAACATAAGCCTCTAAAAATATAAATCTCTAAAAATATAAATCTCCAGCAATACAGCGCCTGCCATCCCCTACTCATCGGTAGCAGACCCGCCGCGCACAACAACGGCAGACTTAATCGGGCGCTGAATTGGCTTATTGTCAGCGTCCACGCGGCCAAAATAAAACTGGTTCGGCTCCGCATATAGGCCAGAAGAACTCCCGCCGTCCAAGTTCAGCAGCTTCGTCACGCCCAGAGCGGCAGCAAATTCGGCCATATCTGAAAGCCTTGCCCCTGTGGAGCTAGCCGTCTTTTCAATCATCATCAGATACGCAACGCCCTGCGCATCTAACCCAATGGCACTGCGTGCGTTCAGCTGCCTGCTACCGATAGCATCTCGAATCAGCTCTCCACCTTCATAGTCCGTAAACGCTTCTATCTCAGAAGTATCTTCTGGTAGCAGCTGCGGCCCCGCGCCAACTGCGCTGTTGATCTCGCAGTCCGCCGGTATGGGCGCATCGTGAAATGTAATGTCGTATCTTGGCCGCTCATTTGCACAGTGATAGATACGAAACTCTGACCGGTTTAGTATTTGTGCCATGTAAGGGGCTAAATTAGGGTTACCCACCAAGCGTTCGTTGTCCGCAGGATCGCCGACGACCTTACCATCGATGATGAGGTGAGAGGTTGTCTTGCCATTTTGCGGATCGAAAAAGCCCGCATTGATGCCAAACTTGACATTCTCTTCTGCGATAAATGCGGCTAGGGGCTGGAGGGCTTCGGTCGCTGCGATCGCCACCTCCTCGCCCCGAGGAATCACCACCACATGGGCCGTGCCCCACGATTGCTCGTAGCGCTGATAGGCAGGCAGTTGCAAGGGCGTCAATGTCTCTGCTGACTCAGCCGGAGTCGGTACAGCGATTTTCGTTGTCTGACAGCTAACTGCGCCCAGCCACAAAACCCCCAAACCAAATGCACGCAAACAGCCCAACCCAAAGCCGTTACATCGCTGGCTCATCTGGCCGCCCCACCTATTTGACACTATCCCGCAGCATTTTGACACTATCCCGCAGCATTGCGAACTTTCTCACTGTAGTCCTTTGCACGGACCTGGCGAAAACCTTGAAAAACCAGCTGCCGCACCCAACTCGGAAAGTAGGAGAGCACCTTACCGACCTTTGCCCGGTTAGAGAGCGGACCTACAGACTGCAGCTCTGCAATCAGCGCTCTGCCCCGCTGAGTGTCACCCTTCTCAATCAGCCGCATGGCCAGCACCTGCTTCAGCGAATTGAGGTTACGCAGCCTGTAGTCCTCAATTTTTGGTCGCGCGGGGAAGCGGTAACTGCCCAAACAAAAAGACTTTGCGCTTAGAAAGTGAATATCTTGCTTGAGGCTAGTCTGACCGCCGTGAAAGCGATATTCCATTAGCCGCTCAGGGATAAAGTAAGCCGTCTGCTGCGCGATCGCACAGCGCACCAGCAGGTCAAAATCTTCGCAGCCATCCGCCTCAAATCGCATAAAGTCAACCGCATCCAGACCCCGCTTGCGAAAGAGTGTAGAACCCACCTGCAGACTCTGGGTCACAAACGCCTCACGTAGCAGATCCTCAATCACGCCTTCTTTTAGCTGGTCTTTGCCCCACTTTGCAGAGTTAGCCGCCGTTGCCGCCTCATCTCTCTCATTGCGAGCGTTGATCACCCAGTGATCCGAGCAGACAAAGTCGACATCAGCATGGGCCTCAAGCACAGCCACCGTCTTCTCCAGAAACGTCGGCGTCAGCGCATCGTCATCGTCAAACTTGATAAAGTACTTACCTTTTGCAGCCTCGTAGCCAGAGCGCATGTTGCGACTGCGCTTGATGTTCTGCGAATGGCGAATGTATCGAATGCGGGAATCGTTCCAGCCTGCAACGACCTCAGCAGTATGATCGGGCGAAGCATCATCGCAGATCAACAGCTCAAAATCTGAGTAGGTTTGCCCCAACACGCTCTCGACAGCGTAGGGCAAAATATCAGCCCGATTGTAGGTCGGCACGCAGACGCTAACTTTGGGCGAAGCAGAAGAATCGTTAGCCACAGCACTTTACTAGATAGATGTAAATATTTTTCTTGGGCACGCTAGATCCTATAAGAATATCTTGAAGATCGCAGGCCTAGTATCAGCAGTCCTAGGGAAAACTGACATGATGTACTGGAGCCAGGATGGAACAACTCTGATTGTTTCATCCAGTTTCTCATCCCCAGCCTGAGTATTGATCAGTAGCCAATCTCAATGACAGTTCAAGGGTGCCTTATTCTATGACCGCAGACGTTAACCCAGCTCCCTCATACTTCCCCAGCGTCTCTGTCATTGTGCCTATTTACAATGGCGAACAAGACCTACCAGGACTCTTGAGTGCATTATTAGTGCAAACCTATCCAGCCGATAAGGTGGAATATCTGCTCGTTGACAATGGCAGCAGCGATCGCACCCCGCAAATTTTAGTCGCCGCCGCCAGCGAGTTTGAAAGCGCAGGCCTCACCTTTAAACCCCTCAGCCAAAAAGACATTCAAAGCTCCTACGCCGCTCGCAATACGGGGATTTGCGCGGCCGCTGGCGAGTTTTTAGCCTTTACAGACGCCGACTGTCACCCCGTCAAAGACTGGCTAACCGAGCTGATGCAGCCCTTTCAAGATCCGCAAGTTGGCCTGGTCGCAGGCGAAATCGAAGCGCTGACCGGTAATACACTGCTAGAGCGCTACGCCGACTACAAAGACACGCTCAGCCAGGTACACACGCTCAACCATCCCTTCTGCCCCTACGGACAAACAGCCAACTTAGGCATTCGCGTCAGGGCGATCGCCCAAGTTGGCCTCTTTCGCCCTTACCTTACAACTGGCGGCGATGCAGATATCTGCTGGCGCATCCAGCAAGAAGGCGAAGGCCCCAGCGGCCCCTGGCAAATTCAAAGCGCACCCCGGGCCGTTATCCGTCATCATCACCGGCAAACCCTCAAAGACTTGCACAGCCAGTGGTATCGCTACGGCAAATCAAACCGATATCTGCACGAGCTACACGGCATCGCTCTCACTCGCAGCCTCAAAGACAAAGAGCGAAATCGAGTCATTCTGCGCTGGCTACTCAAAGATCTTCCCAGGGGCATCGCCACTCTCCTTTTCCAACGAAAAATCGCCATTGATAAGCTCATCGGTCCCGTTGCCGACCTCTACTGCGGCAATGCCCGCGCCCTCGGACAAAAGGAAGCCAAACTCCCAGAAGCCGCCCGGCAAAAAGTCGCATACCCTACTGCGCGAGTTAATGTCTCGCCACAGCCAGCTTCTCGGTAAATCACACGCATCCAATACATCCCTCGCCAACCCTCACTGAAACGGCCAGCTAACGGCGTAGCAAATTCATGAAAATTTTGATGCTATCGGCGACCTTTCCCTATCCACCCACCCGGGGCGGCACCGCCGTACGCACCTTCAACTTGCTCAAGCACCTTAGGCAGCAGGGTCATTCTATTAGTCTTGGAACCTTGCGAGCCAGCGATGTCACCGATGATGAAATTGCCGCTCTCAAAGACTGGGTAGATGAACTGGGCATCTTTCCCCGCAATCCCAAGCCCAAGTCCAAAAACGCAGTCGCTCAAGCCGTAGGCAAAGCACAAAGACTCCTAAATTTCGCAGTTAAGGGCACGCCTCCCAGCGTTATCAGCACCCGCTCAGAGGCCATGCAAACCTGGGTTAATAAGAAAATTACCAGCGGTCAGTTTGACGCCATCACCTGCGAGCACTGCGTAAACGAAGTCTACGTACCGGCGGACATTCTCAGCCATATCCCCAAGGCAATCGTCAATATTCATAGCTCTGTATACGGAAGCTGCGCCCATCAGCTCGCTGCAGGCACAGCAGAAAAGCCTCTGCGCGATCGCCTCAACCTCCCCTTACTCAAGCGCTACGAACACCGCTACTGCCAAAAGTTCTCTGACCTAGTAGTCACCACCCCCGATGACCAGCAGCAGCTGGCAGAACTCAGTGGCAAGAAAAATATTCACATCATTCCCAACGGCGTTGATCTAAACATGTTCACCGTCCGGCCCAAAGATCCAAACGGTCATAGCCTGGTCTTCATCGGCGCAATGGACAACCTGCCAAATATCGACGCAGTGACGTTTTTAGCGAATGACATCTTTCCGCTCGTACGCCAGCGCTACCCAGACGCCACGCTTTCCCTAGTCGGCGCAAGGCCTGGCCCAGCCGTAAAGCAGCTTGGCGAACAGCCCAATATCACCGTCACCGGCAAAGTTCCCGAAATGACTCCCTACCTGCAGGGCGCAACTGTCTGTGTGATTCCGATGCGAACCGGCTACGGCATCAAAAATAAAACGTTGGAAGCCATGGCAGCAGGAGTCCCTGTCGTTGCGAGCGATCGCGGCTTAGAAGGTCTCGCGGTTGACAGTGAGCACACCCCGCCCACTGCCATCAGAGCGCTCAGGGCAAACACTGCCGAAGAGTACGCAGCAGCTATCAAACAATTATTCGAGTCATCGGAGCTCCGCCAACGCCTGTCGAAAAATGGTAGAGCCCTCATTGAGCAAGGATATACCTGGGCGATCGCTGGTGAACAGTACGAAAAAGTGCTCCAGACTAATCGCGATTAATCAAACAGAAGCACTCGTAAACCCTAATTTTTTGGCCTAATACCTGGAAATAGTTCATTTGAACTAGTATCCTATAGCAAGATACAGATGCTCGGACACAAATCTACTGGTCTCCGAGTAATAACTTGCTATCACTCCCTGGTTAGAGCGCCTATGTTTAGCACAAGTCTGAAGGTTCGCCATCCACTGCTCAACAGCCGATTCAGCCTCAAGAAGATGATAGGAAAAGGTGGGTTTGGTGAGACATTCCTTGCTGAGGACACTCACTACCCAATCGACGAATCATTCCGTCAATGCGTCGTAAAAAAGCTAGTCCCAAGAAGTGGCAGCGACCCAAATCAAGTAAGAAAGCTTTTCAACCGCGAAAAGAAGGCATTACATCATTTAGGTAAGCACCCGCAAATTCCCGAGCTTTACGCAGCTTTCGAAGAAAACGGACGGTTTTACGTTGTTCAAGAATGGATAGAAGGCCACACCTTAGCACAGACAGTAAGTGATAGAAAGCGGCCAACAGAACAACAAGTTAAGTCATGGATGAAGGCCCTACTGCCTGTTCTTGAACATATCCACAAGCAGAATATTATTCACTTAGACATCAAGCCTGAGAACATTATTGTTCGTCGTAACTCAAATTCTCAGCCTGTGCTGATTGATTTTGGCGCTGTAAAAGAAATTATGAGGACTGGGACTCAAAGCCTAAATCACAGACCAAAATCATCCATCGGCATCATCGGCACAAAAGGGTACGCCCCACCCGAACAATGGGAGGGAACGGTCAAGCCTGGGAATGACCTGTACAGTCTCGCGATGACCGCAATTCACCTGCTGACAGGGATTGAACCCTACCAGCTGTATCGAAATGAGCGAGGACGCCTCCATTGGCGACACTACACAGAAGGCGTTAGCAATGAATTTCAAAATTTCCTAGACTACGCCGTCGAGCTCGCTCCTTACCATCGATTCACCGCCGCTTCTGAGATGATGACATCTTTACAGGCAGAGATTCAACGGGAGGGTAGACCGTACTCCAGCGTCAGATCAACCTTTTGGTATCCACATCAAAACCCTCACACCTATCCTTTCCATCCCCTTAACATAGGCAGAACTCGACGCTTATCTTCCATAACATCTGTCTGTCAGACACTAGGAATAAAGAGCAAATTCAAAAACACATTTCTTGGTATCTCGTTGGGTTCTTGCCTTGTCATAGGCGGTTTGATATTGATCGATACGCAAAATATTACAGTCGATAATCTAGATACCTTGCCAGTACCAGAATTTGCAAAAGGTATTATTGAAAGCATCAGCTCACCCGAGAAAAAATCACCCACCCAATCTGGATCTAGGCAAACAGCTAAATCTGAGAACACTGAATCTGCAAAGCCAGATACTTCGAGGCGTCCTCGATCCCCACAAACACCCGACAATAGGCAGGAGAATCCTCCCGCTGACACTCAATCCAACCCAAAAGAAACAGCGTCCTCAACTGCACTATCACCGTCAGAACTTAGCGGAACAATTAGTGGCACTTTGCCAGAAAGGAAGTTTGTTCGCAAAGAACCTAACTCGAATTCAGAAGTCGTTGGTCACGTTTGGCTAGGAGACCGCGTCAGGGTCACCGACCAAGCTTTCGACTCTACAAATTACCCATGGCGAAAAATAGCAACCTCTGACGGCATAGAAGGCTATGTGGCCGAACATCTCATTACGCTTGACAAAACATCATCAAATCAGTCAAACGCAGGTACTGGAGAGCCAGAGAAGCCTTCGTCAAAAGGAACACCAGCTACTATCGCAGGCGAAACCGGAGGTAAAAACATTCGCTCCGGACCGGGCACAAATAATCGTGTAATCCATACAGCTCCCGTGGGGAGTCGCATTCTCATTCATGGCACATCACAGGATGACAACGGCTATCAGTGGTACAAAGTCTCCGTACCAGGAACCGATTTGACAGAAGGATGGATATTAAAGGACTTAGTCGAGCTGAAATAGATAAATTCAACAGGGAAAACGCTTCTATACCGATGCACTAATAAGCATTCATGGCACTCTGCATATGAACGTAAGACAATTCTCTCAGCTAATGGTTAGATGGCTGATTGGCCAGCTGAGTCAGCTAAAGATTAAACCGAAAGACACACATAACTTCGAAGCCAAAATCTTTAGGCTAATTGGCATTCCCATCGGTATATGCTCCACGATTCTGGCGCTTTGGGTTTATAGCGTTGCAGCTACCTATGTGCCTGGACAAAATATTATCCAACCGTCTGCTGCCATTGCACCCACACCTCACAAGATTAGTAGAACGTTAAATCCTACTCGCTCGTCAACCTCTACCCTACTTGAGAAACCAACAAAGTCATTAGCACCCATACGAACTAGGGATAGCCACATGGGACACCTGCGTTACCACGAAGCTGATTCAGATAAATTGTCAGCGGCTGGAACCTTCATACGTGGAACCTTTCAAAGGGAGGAATTGCTTATTCGAGAAGCAGCAGAAGCTTTTCAGAACATGCGCTCAGCAGCAGCACTAGAAGGGATCGAGCTCATACCAATCTCTGGGTTTAGGACAGTTGCTGATCAAAAAGTCCTCTTCGAAGAGCAAATTGCCCGTAAAGGTGGAGTAGCTGCCGCTTCAAAATTCAGCGCGCCTGCAGGATATAGCGAGCACCACACAGGGTATGCCATAGATATCGGTGATAAAACACAGCCTAATACTGACCTTAGATACGCTTTCTCTAACACACAAGCTTATCGTTGGTTAGTTAGGCATGCTCAAACATGCGGCTTCGAACAATCATTTCCAGAAAACAACGCACAAGGGCTAAGCTTTGAACCCTGGCATTGGCGCTTCATTGGCTCCCCACATGCAGTTCAAATCTTTAGAGAAGCTCAATTCATAAGCGATAATCACTGAAACGTAACTGAAGCCCACAAATTGTAAATAACAAACCAATCAAAAGAGGCCCTACACTGTAGAGCCTCTTCCAGAGCGTATCTGAAGCTACTTAAATCAGTATCCCAGAGCTTTAATAAGCATCCTGCAGCTCATAGAAGTCCGGAGAGATATAGTCCTTCCGCAAAGGCCACCCCTCCCAATCTTCCGGCATCAGCAGGCGCTTCAGGTTGGGATGCCCTTCATAGACAATCCCAAACATGTCGTAGCACTCCCGCTCCTGCCAGTCAGCCGCCTTCCAAATCCAATACACCGAAGGTAAGCGGGGATTCTCCCGAGGGAGGAAGCACTTAATGCGGACCTCAACAGGCGCATCCGCATCATCGCTGAGCTTCGTCAGGTCATAGACACTCACCAGCTCACCGCCCGGCCCCGAATCGTAAGCACTCTGACAGCGCAAATAGTTGAACCCATAGGCATACAGGGCAGTGGCGAAGGGCAGCAAAAACTGCGAGTCCACCTTTAGCACCTCAATGCCAGAATGGTCGCGCTCCATCACCTCATGGCCGAAGCCTTGCTCGCTTAGCCACTTAGAGACCTCACCCGCCTCGACAATGGCAGCCTCAGACGCCTCAGCTTCAGCAACCTTGTTTTCTTCTTGATCAGCCATGTTTCCTAAGCCTTATCCTGCTCAACTTCTGCGCCCTTCAACGTCGCCTCTGCCTCACTAGCAGATGCCTCTACAGGCATCCCCATCGCAGCCATCAGCTCCTTCGGCGGCGCATTGCGCGTCTCCGCCGCTAGGTATTTGCCTGTCAGAATGGGTGCGACCACCTTCAGGTCATGATCACGGGTGTAAAACCGATGAGTTTCCTGAAATTCGCCCCGCTCCTGCATAGACTCATTGGCGATTTTCTTGCGAAGCTTAATAATCGCATCAAAGATAGCCTCTGGCCTAGGCGGACAGCCTGGAATATAGACATCGACCGGAATGATCTTGTCAACACCTCGCAAAGCCGTCGGAGAATCAGCACTGAACATGCCGCCGGTAATCGTACAGGCACCCATCGCCATGACATAAGCAGGCTTAGGCATCTGTTCATACAGGCGCACCAAGGCTGGTGCCATCTTCATCGTGACCGTGCCCGCCACAATGATCAAATCAGCCTGGCGGGGGCTGGCCCGAGGCGCCAGTCCAAACCGATCGAAGTCAAACCGAGAACCCAACAGCGCAGCAAACTCAATAAAGCAACAGGCCGTTCCGTACAGTAGCGGAAAGAGACTAGATAGCCGCGTCCAGTTGTACAGATCGTCAACCGTCGTCAAAATGACATTCTCTGAGAGATCCTGCGTCACCCCAGTCTTTGCCGAGGGATTCATAATCCGCTCGCCGGGCGTTACACCCAGATTTGCCATGGAATCTCCCACGTCAGCACCGGGTCTTGTACCTGATCCTATGACCACTCTAAAGCTCCTTTACGCCAAGCGTAGACTAAACCAACTACCAAAATAGCAATGAAAATAAGTGCTTCTACAAATGCTAAAAGACCCAAGGAATGAAAGGCCACCGCCCAGGGATATAAAAACACCGTCTCAACATCGAAGACGACAAAGACAAGCGCAAACATGTAGTAACGGATGTTGAACTGAATCCATGCGCCCCCAATCGGCTCACAGCCAGACTCATAGGTCGTACGGCTAGCGGGCCCAGCGCTCGCTGGTCGCAACAGCTTAGAAGCGCCAAGTGCCACAACCGGCACCAAACTGCTGATGATTAGGAATCCTAAAAAGTACTCATACCCACTTAAAACAAACACAGAGAACGCCTTCAATCACTCACAAATCACATTCTATTGTAGCGGCCTGAGCCTCCACAGGGGAGCTAACCCCTTTGCCAAATCAGAATGGCAATAGATTTAGGCGGATGGCGAGGAAACACCTGTTGAACAGATTTCAGAAAGCGCTTAAAGGAAAGCAGTAGACAAACCCACCATATGCAATAATAGTTAACAAATATTCTCATACTACAAGGACCTCGGGGACGGGGTTCGACTGGCTCCCGACAGAGAGCCTCACCCCCTCAAAACTAAGCTTCAGGTCTATGCACCATGACGACTGAGCCTAAAACCAACACTGAACCAACGCAGTCAGAACCCCAAACGCAGCAAGCACCTGTAGAAGAAATGATTCCACTGGTGAAGCCAGAAGGTGAATCTAATACAGAGCCCGCAGAGCTCGCAGTTGCGGAAGACTCGGAGGAAGATAGACCGCTAACGCCTGCGGAAATGGACCGCTACGAGTGCCGCTCCTGTGGCAACACCTATGAGCCTGCCAAAGGCGACAGCAGAGGAGAAATTCCACCGGGGGTCGAATTCAGAAACTTACCGAGCGACTGGCGGTGTACCGTGTGCGGCGCTAGTCAAACGCAGTTTAGCAACATTGGTCCAGCAGGACAGGCGTCTGGATTCAAGGAGAACTTGAGCTACGGATTTGGGGTCAATACGCTAACGCCTGGACAAAAAAACGTCCTAATTTTTGGCGCGTTGGGTCTGGCAGTTCTGTTTTTTCTGAGCCTGTACGGTCTTAGGTAGGATTCGTGACTGGTAGGAGGGTAGTGACAGGTAAAGTTGCAAAGCGAATAGAAGGTAACAGCCTTCTTCATCAAAGTGATGGTCCAAGGTAGTGATGCCGCATTGGACTTAGCGACATAGAGTAAGGTCCTGCGACAGGGCCTTAATAGTTATTGTTATTTACGGATTGATTTTGCTGGAGTGGTCATGCAAACGGTTTTAACATCCTTGCCAACGTATTTTCTAACGATGGTGAGGCAAGCCTGGACAAAAGGAGTGAGCTTGGCCCTGGTTGCCATCTTGGCGACTAGCTGTGGAAGTGCTTTCTTGGCGGGAACAGAGAGCAATCCTTGGGAGGTGATTGCCCTACCGACAGAAGCGAGTATCTCAGATGTTGCTTTTGCCAAAGATGGTCAGCACGGATGGCTGGTCGGTAGCCGCACGACGCTACTGGAATCTATCGACGCAGGCAAGACCTGGGAGCCCAGGATTCTAGAACTCGGTGAGCAGAACTACACGTTTACCTCTATCGATTTCAACGGCGATGAAGGTTGGCTGGTTGGACAGCCCGGCATCATGCTCCATACCACTGACGGCGGCACTTCCTGGTCGAACATTCCCCTAGATCCGCAGCTGCCCGGACAGCCACTGCTGGTGACAGCAACTGGAAAAGAGTCAGCCGAGCTGGCAACAGACATTGGTGCTATTTACGCCACGCAAGATGGCGGACAGCAGTGGAAAGGACTAGTCCAAACTGCCGTCGGCGTGGTTAGAAACATGACGCGCAACCCAGATGGACGCTATGTCGCTGTATCTTCTCGGGGTAACTTTTACTCCACCTGGCTGCCGGGACAGGACGCTTGGCAGCCGCACAACCGTGAAAATTCCAAGCGGTTACAGAACATGGGCTTTACAAAAGATGGCTTACTCTGGCTGATTGCCCGCGGTGGTCAGATGCAGTTTGGCACGGAGCAAACTGAGTATGAAGAGTGGAGCGAGCCTATCAATCCAGAATTTGCCTCTAGCTGGGGACTGCTGGACGTGGCTTACCGCACCCCTGAGGAACTGTGGGTAACCGGCGGCAGTGGCAACCTGCTGATGAGCTCCGATGGCGGTGAAACGTGGCTAAAAGACAAAGCTGTCGAGAATGTGCCGACCAACTTTTATCGGATCAAATTTTTGTCCGAAGACAAGGGATACATTCTGGGTCAGCGGGGTTATTTGTTGCGCTACGAAGAGGAGCCAGCGGTTACCTAGCAGAACAGCTGGCCTTGGCGCGATCGCTGGCGGTGTGCTCAAGCTGGGATCGCGTTCAAATAGGCATCCTGGCAGGATAAATTTTAGGAGATTCGCGAGAGTTGCTTGTGAGGATGCCTAAGAGTTTCGTATGATAAGTATACGTTCTGACACGATTTAGTTAGGAGATTTAAGAAATATGGCTGGCGTTACCGGCGAAAGGCCCTTTGGCGACATTGTCACTAGCATCCGCTACTGGATTATTCACAGCATCACGATTCCTGCACTGTTCATTGCAGGCTGGCTATTTGTTTCGACGGGTCTAGCCTACGACGCATTTGGCACTCCCCGTCCCAACGAGTACTACCCCAGCAATCAGATGGAGCTACCCATTGTAGATGACCGCTACAACCCTGACCGCACCCTCCGCTACAACGACTAGAGACACGCTTAGGTAGCTGGAGCAGGGCTAGCGCTTGTACTGCCTAGCAAGACAGCTACCGAGCTTAACTTTTGATTTTTTGGCCTTTACTTTTAGAGAACTCCCATGACCAGTGGTAACCCCAACGAACCCATTACCTATCCAATTTTCACGGTACGCTGGCTGTCTGTCCATGCGCTGGCAGTCCCTTCCGTTTTCTTTTTAGGCGCGATCGCCGCCATGCAATTCATTCAACGCTAGGCTTCACCGCCAGATTCAAAGCCAGATTTAAAGCTAGATTTCGACGCTAGGAGACCCCCATGGCAGATAGACCCCCAAACCCAAACCAGCAGCCCGTTGAGCTGAACCGAACATCTTTGTTCTTAGGCTTGCTTGTGGTATTCGTTACCGGGCTGCTTTTCTCCAGCTACTTCTTTAACTAAAGCTCAGAAGCTAGAAGCGCAAAGAAAAGTTTGCTGTAACCACGAACCCGGCAGTCAATAGACTGTTTTGCGTTCGATAGCTTGACGCATCACTAGAAGCGAGCAAGCGCCCCATCCCCTTATGTTGTGAGTAGGAACGGCCCATGTTTCAGAATGGCAAAATCCCCCTTTGGATAGTCGCAACCGTCGCCGGTACTGGCGTCTTGGTCGTCGTCGGTATCTTTTTCTACGGCTCTTATGTCGGTACAGGCTCAGCCATCTAAGCCCGTCAGTCATCTAGCCCGCTGGAAGGCATGCCGTAAAAGCTGACGAAGTATTGCCAGATTCGTAACCAGATTTGTCAAGAAGTGCCTAAAAGAGAAGCGACCTGCTGATGTAGCAGGTCGCTTCTCTTTTAGCTATCAGTCTTGGCCTATACTCAGCGAATGAATGTAGGCAACGACATGAAGGACTTAAGCAGCCAACTCAGCCCTAGGCTTTATGGAGCAAGGGTTGCAATGCTGAATGCAATAACCTTAGCGCAGGTTCTTATTGCCGATTCTTAGTGCAAACTACTGTGCCTAATCGCGCTCAATATATAGGAAGAGTGCAGCCATTGCGACTGCGGGAAAAACCAATCCAACGGTAGGAACCAAAAGCGTTGGCAGAAAAGAAGCTGTCATAGTAATTATCCTTTTGTAATAAAAAGCGCTAACCGAACAACGGCTAATAAACTAACCCTACTCTGAATTGTGCTCAGAAGTATTTTTACTTAGTTGAAGTTAAAAATCTGTGGCTTTCTACGCCTTGTGATGAATAGTCCGAGTCAAAACGGAAGGGCTGTTGTTGTGCTTGATCGTTTTGCGGATTGCTTAATCTGCAAAGCAGACTTACTGGATGAAACAAATAGCACATACACATCTATCAGCAGAGGATAGTAGCATGTGATCTCCCCCTTACGGATGGGGTTTACAAGGCTTATCCTTTGTATTGTGTAAACACAGAAATGAGATATCTTTATCGTAACTTTCTGCGTTAATTCACTGGAGAAAAGTTCTATGGGCATTCTTGCTTGGGTTGTATTGGGTTTGTTAGCAGGCGCGATCGCTCGTGCTATCTACCCTGGTCATCAGGGTCTAGGTATCATTGGCACAATGGTCCTTGGCATCATTGGTGCACTGGTTGGCGGGTTCCTGTTCTCACTGATCGGCGGGTCAGGCGCGGCGAGCCTCTCCATCGGCGGCGTTATTGTCGCAGTTTTGGGCGCTATCGTTACGCTCTTTATCTACTACGCGGTTACAAAGCGTACCGCATAGATTGTGCAGGCTGTTCCCAAGCTACGAAGCTCCTGTCGCAGCTGGCTAGAGGGTGACACTACCTACATGCGTACCACCGCATGTGAGCTTACAAAATCAGTGGCACTGCAGACTGCACTTCAGACCATGTTTGAGAATTAACGGAGGCCTAGCCGGAATATTTCCGGCTAGGCCTCTCTGTATTATTTGGCCGCATCATTAATTTGGCCAGATTTGATATTCAATAGGTTTTAACAAGTAAAGTTAACGCATACAAAACCCAAAGGAAAAGGCTGCCCAGCGCTGATGACAGAGCCACTAATCAATCAAACCGCCACAAGTCAGACTCATCTTTCTGCAAGCCTACAGCCCAAAATTCAGCAATACGCCCAGCTTAAGCAAGCCCTTGTAGACTTTGTTCTAGAAGCAGAAGACGACATTGCAACCGGCCTGGAAACGTACAGCGCAAAGCAATTGAGCCGCTGGAGCAAGCCAACCTTGTCCGGGCTCAACCGCACCGATCTCGCCATCGACATGTTCGTTACAGAAGGCCAGGTCGATAATCGCTCAGTCCTCGACCACTTCATTCAAACGTCCAGTGGCGCCACGTCCAGTCCGGGTCTCACGACCGATGAAAAAAGCTGGATTCGACAATGGGAAAAAAGCTTTAATGGACTATTTGCCGTAGCAAGTGTCGAGGCCGATCGCTACATCCTTAAAAACTGGCTGACGGCAAAGCGCTATAGCGTTTGGCCCAATGCAACGCAAACGGCAGAAATGATAGCTCGGCTAGCGCCTGGCGAGATTATTCTGACCAGACTCTCCCCATTAGAAGCCGCTGAATGGACCTTTTCAGGCCCTAGCACGCTATTGGGCAAGCTGGGAAAACCCAAACTAGCCGTCGCCATCGGTAACTTCAGACAGTGGTTCCCAGACCACCTATACGGAGACGCTCCCGAGCTACTAGAGGCAGCTTGGGAATCGGTGGCACAGCAATACGAGGACTTTGTTGCTTTCTTCGGATCATCACAGGTGACGATGCCAGGTCATCAGCTCAATAAAAAGCTGGAAGCCTACCAGAGCGAAACCACAGAAAAACAGCTATCAGAAGTCGGACTCTCTAGCGACCAGTCCATCCAGGACATGGCCAAAGAGGCTGGCCTATCCGATGCAGAAATTGAAGAGGCCATGACGGCGGTCGGCGAAGATAGCGTTGCTGCGAAAAAGCTGCTTGAGAGCAAGCAGTCACTCAAAATGGTCATGCCAAAGGTCACTTTGCCCGATGAGCTCCGCCGGGCTGAGGCGGTGACCGTGTTCGTATATCCCCGCTGGGGCCAAACCTTTTTGACAGACTACAAAGCGCTAATACAGCAGCTTGAAAGCACCGAAGCAGACCCAGAGATACTCGACCGCCTAATTGTGAAGCACCTAGAGCACGAAAAAGCGATCGCACCTGTGTGGGCACACCTCGCAGAAACCTATCCTCAGCCGCTAGAACTCGCTCTGCGCCGCGTCTTGGCAAATCCGGCCTTTAGTCTCGAACAAGACTTAGACTCAACATTGGCGCACTACAGAAAATCACTCACACCCACACTGCCAGAATCCGCTAGCGTCCCTGTCCACCTTGATACCCTCTTTAAAGCAGCCCTCAAAGCGGTTGGCAAACAGGCCGGAAAATCGAGCGAGCAGAAAATGTCTAAAAAGAAAAAGTCTAAAAAGAAGAAATCTGGGTTCGGTCGCTAGCGCTTTTGTGCCTTGTAGCGCTCCTTGAAAATTGCCTGCTGTGCCTTGTGATCCACAACTTTCAACGGATAGTCGGTCCCTTCGAGCACTGCCTCAGGAATATCACCGCTGACCAGCACACCCGTATCCAAATGGCTAATCTCCGGCAGCCACTGACGGATGTATTCCGCATCCGGATCGTACTTTTTCGCCTGGCTAGCCGGATTGAAAATACGCAGCGGCTTAGGGTCCATGCCGCTCGAAGCACTCCACTGCCAGCCGCCATTATTCGAAGAGAGGTCGCCATCCACCAGTTTCTGCATGAAGTATTTTTCGCCCCAGCGCCAGTCAATGATTAGATCCTTGGTCAAAAAGCTAGCCACAATCATCCGGCAGCGATTGTGCATCCAGCCCGTTTCATTCAGCTGACGCATGGCCGCATCCACGATAGGATAGCCAGTCTTGCCCGCACACCAGGCTTTGAATAGCGTTTTATCATTTTCCCAAGGAAAATCTTTCAAAGCATCCCGGTAAGGGCCTTCCGCCAGCTCAGGAAATGTGTACATCACGCTCTGATAAAATTCTCGCCAGGCAATTTCTTTCTGCCAAGTCTCGATATTGGTGTGGGTTTCATCACTGCGAGCGCGGCTGTAGGCATCAGCGGCGTATTCCCAAACCGTGCGAATACCCACCGTGCCAAACTTAAGCGCGGCGCTGAGCGTCGAGGTGCCCGGGTTAGCCGGGTAGTTGCGCTGTTCGTCGTATTCAGCGATCGCTCTACGATCATCACAAAAGGTCTCTAGTTGAGCCAGAGCAGCCGCTTCACCCGGCGGCAGCAAAAAGCCGTTTTCCCACTCGTAGCCCAAGTCGCTAGCCGCCGGCAGATCCATACTCCCAGCCTCATTGGCGATCGCTTTCTCATGGGGACTCAGCCCAGTCGCATCGGCCAATGCCGCCACCGGCGCCTGCTTCTTTTGCCCAATCCACTTGCGACAAAACGGCGTATACACCTTGTAGGGCTCTCCCGAACCGGTCTTCAGCGCATCGGGCGGATGCAGCAACTGGTCCCAATACTGCGTCGAGCGCTCTATGCCTTTCTCTTTCAGCGCCTGGGCAACCTCCCTATCTCGCTGTCGCGAATAGGGTTCCACATCGCGGTTCCAATACACGGCGGTCGCCCCTAACGCACCCGCCAGCTTGGGAATCGCAGTGACCGGCTGCCCCTGAAGAATCAACAGCTCGCTGCCCGCAGCTTTGTAGCTCTCCTGAAGTTCAGCCAGAGAGCCAATCATGTAGGCGACACGGGCCGGGGCGATCGCATCACTCTCTAAAATGCCAGGATCCAAGCAGAAAACACCGATCACCTTAGCTGTGCGATCGCGTGCCGCCGCCAAACCCAAATTATCTCGAATCCTTAGATCTCGGCGATGCCAAAACAACACCAAATCAGCAGCCATAACCGTCCCGCATACACATTTGCCATACACATTTGCCAGTGGGTTCAAGCGCTGCTCTCAGCTTTTCCTGAGCCCTGTCGCGGATACAGTATAGCGAGCAGCCAGAAAGTAAGGAAATGATTCAAAAGGCTGAAGGAGAACTATTTGCGCAGACAGAAGCGCCAACTATAGATGAGTTCGGGCCATATAGAATGCAGCAATTGTCTTGGCATCCATTGGCGTGCCTGACAAAATCTCTTTTTCCAGCGCCTCAGCATCCATCAGCAAGACTTCCAAGTCCTCATCTTCCTCTAGCTGTGGCCCTTCCGGCAGCAGCGTTAAGTCAGTCGCCAAGTAGGCATAAATAATCTCATCGGAGTAACCGGGCGCATTGGGAAACCTCCCCAAATTCTTCCATGTATCTGCTTTGTACCCCGTCTCCTCCTGGATTTCTCGCTGAATCGTCGTCAGCGGCTCCTCTCCAACCTCTACCGTGCCAGCTGGAAACTCTATCAGGCGTCCCTGCATCGCAAAGCGATACTGCCGCACGAGCACAAACTGCCCTTCCGCAGTCACCGGCACCGCCATCGCTCCGCCCGGATGGCGAATACACTCCCAGTCACCCACCGACTTATTGGGTAGCCGAAACCGTGAAACCTCAAAGTTAAACTTACGGCCTTCGTAGAACAGGCGATGCTTTAACAGTTGAGGCGGCTCTTTTCCTAAAGACATGGCAGTCACCAAGTGAAGAAACAGCGTTTCGCATTCAAGGCTCCAAATTCAAGGTTCCAAATTCAAGGTTCCAAATTCAAGCTTGCGCAGAAACGCAGTGAGGCGGAAGCCGCTCTATACCTGGCACACTGCCCGAATCAGTGTGCTGAGCCAACAGCTGCTCCACCCGCTTGTGCAAAACAGGATGCGGCCAAAGCGGTGCAACATCCATCAGGGGGACCAAAACAAAGGGGCGTTCGTGCATTCGAGGGTGGGGAATCGTCAGGCCTGGGGAATCGGTAATGTAGTCGCCAAATAGCAACAGGTCCAAGTCCAGCGATCGCGCTCCCCATCGCAGCGTTCTCACCCGGCCAAACTGATTTTCAATCGCCAGCAGTCGGCGCAGCAGCGAGCGGGCAGAAAGCGTTGTCTCAACCGTAATACAGGCATTGATATAGTCGGGCTGAGGAGGGCCTACGGGAGCGGTTTTGTAAAAGTGCGATCGCCGCTCTAGCACAATGCCTGAAGAAGCTGCGATCGCTGCGATCGCCTCAGTCAAAATCTGCTGTGAGTCACCCAGATTGCCACCCAGAGCAATAGCGGCAGCGACAGAACGCCCACCCGCACACAAGGGACCATCCAATTCAATTTTTTGACCACTCAAGTTTTTTGACCCCTAAAATCGGGCATCTCCTCGAAGCACCACTAGGCGCAAGGCTAGCGCAGCCTCTTTAGGCTACAGGCTAGGCATCCACGCTCAGAGCGCCCCGCACCCGGTTCACCAATTGGTCAGCCGTTAGCACCCCTTCGATCCGGTCGACGGCCTCACCCCGATTGAAAAGTACCAGCGTTGGCAGCGCATGAATGCTGTGTTGGGAAGCGATTTGGGGATAGCGCTCAGTGTCGATCTTCACAACCTTCACTTCGCCCTTCATCTGCGCCCCCACCTGTACCAAAATCTTGGCCATCATCTGGCATGGGCCACACCAATCTGCGTAGAAGTCAACCAGTACGGGCTGATCCGCACCATTGATCAAATCGTCAAAACTTTTGAATTCCTGTGTGACTGCCATAGGAAGCCTGACCTTAAAAATTGAAAACGACAACGTTTCTATGCTAGATGCCCGATTCGATAGGAACCAGATTGCTACGCAATAATTTAAGACTAGTGCACCAGCATTGCCCCACTTCCCCTCAAACACTTACAGTAATCGAGGCCAGACATCGTGCTGGCCCCCAATTTTAAGACCTATGCAGAACGAAAGGAACGTAAAAACACCATGGCTGGAGCGTTAGACAGCAAAGTTGCCATTATCACCGGCTCTTCACGCGGCATCGGCAAAGCAGCCGCCATAGCCTTGGCAGCCGAAGGGGCCAAAGTGGTCGTAAACTACGCTCGCTCCAGTAGCGCCGCAGATGGAGTCGTTGCGGCAATTGAAGCAAAAGGGGAAGAAGCGATCGCCCTGCAGGCAGACGTCTCCCAAGCAGACCAAGTCGATAGCCTTGTCCAAGCGACCATGGACAAGTTTGGCCGCATCGATGTGCTAGTGAACAACGCTGGCATCACCCGCGACACCCTTCTCCTGCGTATGAAGCCCGCAGACTGGCAGGCCGTCATCGACCTGAACCTCACCGGCGTTTTTCTCTGCACCCGCGCCATCAGCAAAATCATGCTCAAGCAGCGCTCAGGCCGCATCATTAATATTTCCTCCGTCGCAGGCCTCATGGGCAATCCCGGTCAAGCCAACTACAGCGCCGCCAAAGCAGGCGTCATCGGCTTCACCAAAACCATTGCCAAAGAACTCGCCCCCCGCAGCGTCACCGCCAATGCCGTCGCCCCCGGCTTCATCGCTACCGACATGACCGGCGATCTCAAAAATACCGAAGACATTCTCAAGTACATCCCCCTCGGTCGCTACGGCCAGCCCGAAGAAGTCGCAGGTCTCATCCGCTTTTTAGCCGCCGATCCAGCCGCCGCTTATATTACTGGCCAAGTCATGAACGTAGACGGCGGCATGGTCATGCACTAAATTGACGTGCTGAGTATGCCACGGTTAGGAGAAAGCAAAACTTTAAAAGTCTTGTTCCAGATGATCTTCTACCCGAATCCGAAGACCACTACCTTTCTAAGCGTCAATGCAGTTGCTGATTTGCGCAAATAATGCAGTTGCTGATATGCGCAAATATAGATGCCCATCTTAGAGAAAGTCAGGCCCTCATAGAACATTTAGGTGGGAACCCCTCTATAGAACTTATAGCTGGGCGTGGGACGTTGGAAAGCGAGGAAATTAAAGCTCTGCGGAATGACCTCAAAGCACTAACAGAATTCACTCAAAAAGACGCATCTGCCACACAAGAGTAATTAATTACGTAAAGCTGCTTTCACAGCGGCGCGCTGATCGCGGCGGGTGATCCAGCGGTGGTAAGTGCGGTTGTGGATGGCAACGGAGTGGCCCATCATGCGGGCAGAAACGGTGTCAGGAAGGCCAACGCCGATGGTGCGAACGGCCCAGGCATGGCGCAGGTCATACGGAGCAAAAGGAATTTTGTAGCGTTTGAACTGGCGGGAGACCTGTTGGCCGATGAGCTGTAGGGTGGTTTTGCTCAAGTCGGTGTTGACCTTAGGTAAAGCGATATCTCTGAGATTGAAAGCATCTATCCATTCGGGATGGAAAGGCCAGACGTCGTGCTGTCCGGTTTTGGTCGATTCTAGGACTTCGATAGCCGCTTCCTCGTCGCCACTGGCCAGCATGGAGTAGTCACAGAAGAACACTTCGTGGTTGCGCAGACCGTAGGTAGCCATAATGCCGTAGACAAATTTCCAGCCGGGGTTGGGAATGGCTTCGTAGGCACGGAGAATTTCATCGTCGGTGGGCAGCTGACGAACCTGGGTTTTGCTGTTGCCGTAGTTGCCCCATAGAGACTTGAGTTCGGTGGGCAGCGAAATATTGAGGAAGTTCGCTAGGGCATCGAGGGCGGTGCAGCACACCTGACGGCTGCGGGAATTGGCTTTAGTGCTTTGAACGGTGGCGTAGATAGCTTCCGGCAAAGAATAGCTTGGGTGCTGGGAGGCGATCGCACTCAACTTTCTCAGATAGGGCACATAGGCCTTCTCCCAGGTTGTCCGCACAGAGGCAGGCTTATTGCTCTCTGCCCGGCACTGAAAAAAATACATCTCGAAGGCGTCTAGCTGCGCAGAGAGATCCGCCCCCGCCCGGCTAAGTCCGGCAATCGGGCCCAGATAGTCTCTCCAATCAAACGTCCGCTCAATCAGCTGCGCCGCCACGACTTTGGCTGTCTTTTCGATCTGCTTGAGCCCGGCTTTGGTAGCAGGAATACCGAGCGGAATTCGCTGCTGATAGGCGCGCAGCTTAGGGCTATCTGGCCGCGGAGGAAGCGTTCCGCGCAGGCTGAGCGTCTCACCTCGTCGCTCAATTTTTAGGCCTAGCTTTGCTGCCTTCAGACGCTGATTGACCGTTGCAAGGGACTTATCGAGCGGATGGGCGATCATGACCATACGAAAGGAAATGTCTCATACATAACGTTAGTTGTTACGATAGGCAAAGATAATGAAAAAGTTAAGCAAAAGGGCACGCAATTCACTATGGGTCGTGTGGGAGTTTTATTACTAAATTTAGGTGGACCGGAAAAGCCGGAGGATGTACAGCCCTTTCTGTTTAATTTATTTTCAGACCCTGAGATTATCCGCATCCCGTTTCCCATTCTGCAAAAGCCCTTAGCCTGGCTCATTTCCAGCCGCCGGGCCAAGTCTTCCCAGGAAAACTACCAGCAAATTGGCGGCGGCTCCCCGCTAAGGCGCATTACCGAGGCGCAAGGCGCAGCCCTCAAAGATGCCCTCAAGCAGAAGGGCGAAGAGGCCGAGGTGTACATTGGCATGCGCTACTGGCACCCCTTTACAGAAGAAGCAATCGCCAGCATTAAGCGCGACGGCATCGAAAAGCTAGTGGTCCTGCCGCTCTACCCCCAGTACTCCATCAGCACAAGCGGCTCCAGCTTCCGCCTACTAGAGCAGCTATGGCAAGAAGACCCTGCCCTCAACCCCGTCGACTACACCCTAATTGAATCCTGGTACGCTCGGCCTGGCTACGTCAACTCGATGGCCGATCTCATTCGCACCGAGCTAGACAAACTGCCCAATCCCAACGAGGCTCACATATTCTTCAGCGCCCATGGTGTACCCGTCAGCTATGTAGAAGAATTTGGCGACCCCTACCAAAAAGAAATCGAGCACTGCACAGACCTGATCATGCAGGCCTTGGGACGGCCTAATCAATTCACCCTGGCCTACCAGAGCCGGGTGGGTCCCATCGAATGGCTGCAGCCCTACACCGAGGATGCGATCGCACAGCTAGCAGAAAAAGGCGTGAGCGATCTGGTCGTGGTGCCCATTAGCTTTGTCTCAGAGCATATCGAAACCCTGCAAGAAATCGATATTGAGTATCGCGAAATCGCCGAGGAAGAAGGTATTAAAGGCTTTCACCGGGTGCCCGCACTCGATACCTACGCAGGCTTTATCGCCGACCTAGCAGACCTAGTAGAAGAAGCCCTAGGCAGCCAACCGGTTCGGTTTTCAGACCTCGCAAAACCGGAGAAAAAAGTTAAGATTTATCCACAAGACAAGTCGGCATGGGGCATGACGCCCGTAGCGGAAGTGTGGAATGGCCGCCTAGCAATGCTGGGATTTCTAGCCCTGCTAGCGGAGATTATTACCGGACAAGGGCCGCTACACCTGATTGGTCTGCTGTAGGCGAGTCCGAGATTCCCTTGCTCCAGTCTGTATCTCTCCCTGTATTTCTCTGTATTTTTAAGTATTTCTAAACTGAAGCGACGAATCACGACATGGAAACAAAGCGCTCTATTGTTGGCGAGTTTCGGCTACAGATCAGAACGCTGCTCAGCGTCGTAGCCTTGCTATGGGCCATTGAAATTATCGATCAGCTCCTGTTTCGAGGGGGGCTCGATCAATTGGGCATACGGCCGCGATCGCTCTCCGGGCTCTGGGGCATTCTCTTTGCACCCTTCCTCCATGGTGACTTTGCCCACCTGCTGGCCAACACCATTCCCCTGGTGAGCCTAGGCTGGCTGATTATGCTTAGAGAGACCGGCGACTGGCTGGTGGTGAGTATCATCGCCGCACTGGTTAGCGGGATAGGCACCTGGCTGATCGGCAGTCCCTATTCTGTGCATATTGGTGCCAGTGGTGTCGTGTTTGGGTACTTTGGCTATCTCTTGCTACGGGGCTACTTTGAGCGCAGCATCGTTGCGATCGCCTTTTCCCTACTGGTCACCTTTCTCTACGGCGGCATCATCTGGGGCGTGCTGCCCACCCAGCCGGGCGTTTCCTGGGAAGGCCACCTCTTCGGCTTTATCGGCGGCATTTTAGCCGCCAAACTGCTCGCCACCCCGCGCCAAAAGCCCAACGAATTCGAAATCTAGACAGCGCTTAGACAGATATAGCGCCTTCCCTGTCAAAATAGCCACTGCCAACGCTAACCCTAGAGTTTTTCCCGACCAACCAACCCCATTAGGGTCTACAATACTCCTACAATATCTTTGTATTAGTTTAGGCTGATTAGCCGTAGGCCTGGAAAGAGTCATTGCTATGGGGAGTCCTCGCATTCATCCTGACACTATCGATGAGGTCCGGCAGCGGGCCGATATTGTCGACATTGTGTCCGAACAGGTCGTGCTCAAAAAGCAGGGCAAAGACTTCGTGGGCCTGTGCCCGTTTCACGACGACAAATCCCCCAGCTTCAGCGTCAGTCCGTCCAAGCAGTTTTACTACTGCTTCAGCTGCGGCGCGGGGGGCAATACTTTCAAGTTTTTGATGGAGCTTGGCCAGCGCTCCTTTGCAGATGTCGTGCTTGATTTGGCCCGGCGCTACCAGGTCCCTGTCAAAACCACCGAGCCCGAAAAGCAGCAAGAGCTCCAGCGCAAGCTCACCCTGCGAGAGCAGCTTTACGAGATTGTGGCCGTCGCCGCCAAGTTCTACGAGCACGCTCTATTTCAGCCAGATGGCCAGACCGCCCTGAACTACTTGCGTACAGAACGCCAGCTCAGCGATGACACCATTAGGCATTTTCAGCTGGGCTATGCGCCGGAAGGCTGGCAAACCCTCTATGGCTATCTTGTCGAGCAAAAACGCTATCCCGTCCATCTGGTTGAGCAGGCAGGCCTGATTATCCCGCGGAAAGGGGGCAGCGGCTATTACGATCGGTTTCGCGATCGCGTTATGGTGCCCATCCACGACGCCCAAAACCGCCTGATCGGCTTTGGGGGCCGTGGCCTCACCGCCGATGCCAAGCCCAAATATCTCAACTCTCCTGAAACCGAGCTGTTCGATAAAAGCAAGACCCTCTACGGACTAGATAAGGCAAAAGCTGCGATCGCCAAGCAAGATCGCGCCATCGTCGTCGAAGGCTATTTCGATGTGATTGCCCTACATGCCGCCGGTATCACCAATGCCGTCGCTTCATTGGGCACAGCGCTAAATGCCGGGCAGGTGAAGCTGCTGCTGCGCTACACCGAATCCAAACAAATCATCTTTAACTTCGATGCCGACGCAGCGGGTGTCAAAGCCGCAGACCGGGCCATTGGTGAAGTCGCAGACATGGCCTACCGGGGCGATGTGCAGCTGCGCGTGCTGAATATTCCAGACGGCAAAGACCCCGACGACTATTTGCGCGCCCACACCCCCGAAGAATACATCGCCCTTACCGACGCCGCTCCCCTCTGGCTCGACTGGCAGATCAACAACCTCATCCAAGGCGCCGACCTCAAGCAAGCCGACCAGTTTCAGCAGGCCTCACAGGCGATTGTGTCGCTGCTCAGCGACATTGCCAACGCCGATACGCGCACCCACTACATTCGCCACTGCGCCGAGATTTTTAGCCAGGGAGACGGTCGCATTGTGCCCCTCCTCGCCGAAAATCTCCTCGCCCAGGTGCGCCGTAAGCGTCGCAACCCCGGAGACCAGAAGGCCAAACCCCACGACACCAAAATTCTCAATCGCAGCTTTCTAGAAGAAGCAGAAGCTGCCCTCCTGCGCATTTACATTCACAGCGCCGACTATCGCCAGACCATCGTCGAAGGCTTAGACTCGCGGGATTTGGGCTTTAGCTTTTCGCACCACCGGGCGCTCTGGCGAATGGTAACCGAGCTAGCAAGCTTAGAAAGCAGCCAGCGGACGGGCCTATCTCCGGTTGGCCTATCCCCAGCGGGCCAATCCCAGACCATGCTAGAAACCCTACGCAATTTTTCAGCAGAGTCCACTGGTCCCCTATCCCAAGTTCACCACCTGCTCTACCTCGACGAAAAAAGCCAGCTCGACACCGTGCGACCGACCTTGGTTATTCGCGCAGCGATCGCCTGCCTAGAGCGCAACATGTGCGAAAAGCGCTACCGCCTCCTGCTCAACCTCTGGTCCGAAAGCGACTTTTCACAAACCCCCGAAAGGCACGCCCAGTACCAAAAGCAAATCATCGCTGAGAAAAACCACATCGCCGAACTCGACAAAGAGCGCAGTGTTGATTTTGCCGATTTGGCTAGCGTTCCATGGGTTCAGTAACTGCGCGTTGAGCGCTCTAATTTGAGCTACAAGCCGATGATCTACTTATCGATGAAAGACTAGGACGACAAGAAGCTGCTTGGCTTGGGCTGTCAATTATTGGCATTTGAGGTGTTCTACTCATCGCTGAGCAAAGAAGCCTGATTAAACAAGTCCAACCTGTTATAGACACTTTGAGGAGTAAAGCTGGCTTTCGAATCAGTCCTCAGCTATATCAACATGTCTTAACGCTTGCTCAAGAACTTCAGTGAGCGTATCTCCAAATCTCTCAGGCTTTTTGGAAATATTCTGAGCCATCATTTGAGACGCACTTTTCACATAGTCTCAAACTACTAAATTTTGAGACTGTTAAAGATTAGGTCAACTGGTGCAAAGTATTGTGGACATCCTCTGCGTCAGCAAACTATGGCAAAAGCCAAAAATGACCACGATCACACTTCTTCGTCTGTTATTTAGTACTTTCCCTAAATGTCTGGTTTTTGACGACTGTGAGCTAGCCACCATAAAGCTTTCAGTTCACAGCTGGACCTCACATGAGCCGGGGCAGTACCTCTATCGAATGAGCAAAGCTGCATAGACATCAAGAAAAAATCTAATAGAAATAGGAAGATGAGCAAATACAGATCAGCTAACAGAAAACCAGGGGTTTCAGAGCATCACTAACAAACAATTTAGTCCAATTACAGTCCCTCAATTCAAAACCGTAACTTTCTACGCGCATGCCCCCGCTAGTCCTTTTCACGCTATCTTTTGGCGATAGTTCTCTGTTGAATAGACATTCCAGGTTGAATTAGGATGCAGCTCCAGCACCTTATGGTGATATTCCAAGAGTGAAGGCCGATGGCCCACACTTACATACACAGCTTTCATATCAGCCAGCATGTTGTAGAGAACGCGCTCGTTATCAATATCTAGGGCGCTCGTAGCTTCATCCATCATGGCGTAAGCAGGCTGCGATAACATAACCCGCGCAAAGGCTAATCGCTGTTGCTGCCCTAAAGATAGGACACTTAGCCAATCGTGAATGGTGTCGAAACCGCCAAAGCGCTCAGGTAATTCGCCTAGGTTTACCTGCTTTAAAGCGTGGGTCAATGTCTCATCGGGGCGATCTATGTTGTAAGGATAGATGAGCTGTTCTCGCAGAGTGCCTAGCAACATGTAAGGACGCTGCGGTAAAAACAACATTTCATTAATATCCGGTCGTGCAATATGGCCCTGACCATTTGTCCAAAGGCCTGCGATCGCCCTCAGCAAAGAACTTTTACCACAGCCGCTGGCCCCCACAACTAAGAGGCGATCGCTCGGCTCAATCTGTAAAGACAAATTCTCTACCAGCGTTTGCTCGGAATTCGGCGTAAAAACAGTCAAATTGTTCAATGATAATTGAGGCGCCACCACCGTCTCAATTTCATGCTGGTGCTTTCGTTTTTGAGGTGCAGCCGGATCATCCATCCGCTCGTAAAAGGCCCCCAGTCGATTAATGCTAGCGGCAAATTCAGCAATCTGCTCAATGCGGTTGGTGATGAGCGATAAAGCCGTGAGCACCTGACCAAATGCGATCGCCGCCTGGGAAAAAGTCCCAAAATCAGTGTCGCCTGCAAAGTACAGCGGTGCCACAATCATGTAGGGAACAATCCGCGTGAAGTAGTTGTAGCCAAGCTGAAACAAATCGATTAGCGATTGCCAAATAATTAACAAGTCAAAATTGCGAATGGCTGTGAGCAACCGTTGCCCCACCTGTTGTTGCTCTAATCCTTCACCTCTATAAAAAGCAATCGATTCTGCATTGTTGCGCACATGCACCATGCCGTAGCGAAAGTCAGCTTCCAAACGGAGCTGATCGTAGTTAATTTTAATCATTTGTCGGCCTGCAATGATGGCGACAGTCGTGCCAAACAGGGCATATACCAACAGTCCTACGGTCAGCGCTTTAGAAATGGTGTAGAGGATTGCGGTAAATGAGATTAACGTCAAGACTGAATCCAACACATCCAGCAAAAAAGACAGCGTGACAGTCGTGAAAGATTTCACATCTTGAGTCACCCGCTGATCCGGATTGTCGATTTCTGTGTTGGCAGAGTTGGAGTCCAATTCGTAATAAGACCGATTGGCAAAGTAGCGGTCTAAAAAGTGCTCGGTCAGCCATTTTCGCCAGCGCAGCGCTAGCTTAAGCCGGGTGTAGCGGTACAGCGTAATGATCGGAACCGCCGCCACGATAATTCCAGCGTAGACAAATAAATATTGCCAAAAGGTATTGGGATCTTCAGCGTTCAATGCATTATTGACGAATCGAAATACGTAGCTAATAGAAACATTGATGCCATTTACAGTAAAAGAAAGCAGCAGCAGCAGCCCCAGCAAGCTCCACTGCACCGCTCGCTCCCATAGCGCCCCGCGCAGCCTGTAAGCAATGAAACCCGCAACGGCCAATGTAATGCTTGCTGCGTAAGGCACCCATGAGGCCAGTAACCCCGTTATCCGTTCTACCAAAGGCCCTGCTAGATTCGTAAAGAAGGCCGGAAATACTGCTTTGCCCCCGAGCGTGAGGCCTACGGTTAACCAAAAGGCCACCGCCACGACCGCCATTAACAGTAATAACAACAAGCCCAAATACACACCCGTACGACGGTGCCCCAGTGGATAGAAATAGGGCTGGGCAATGGTAATGAAGCGCTGCCAAAGCTGGCGATCAAATCGAAAACGTGTTGCACGTTTGGGTTCAGTGGTAGAAGTCACTACAAGCGCAAAAGATGATGAAATGGATTATCAGAAGCTAAACCATACGAAATGGAATTGCAAGTATCATGTCATGTTCATCCCGAAGTAGGGGTCGCGCGAGCATAGGTGTCGAATCTAAAGGTCATAGATTTAGGAAAATTTCGTAGCCACAAAGAAGTGCAATTATTTGGGGTTAGCCTGCCGTGATCGCATCCACAAGCTAAAAATCAGCCTTCCTCCGCATTAAAAGGTAACCGCAGCTATCTTTTCTAGCAGTTCTCGCCAGCGGATAAAACCTGCATTTCGAGCATAAAACCACACAGCCAATAGATGGATTTGCCCACCTATTGGCTGTGTGGCTTCTTAGTGAAAGTTACATAGAGCAGCTATGTAAACCTCTAGTTTTGTATCCGAGAAAGAAGCACAGCACAGACTGCAAGCGTTATTCACTACGCCGACTAGCCGACTCCCAAGGACAAAGCAACATTAGCCTTCACCTAAGCAGTCGCCATCGCTGATGCAGGCATATCAGCATTGAGAATGCCCTCCGTCTGCGCCATGTACAGCATCAGATCCATCACCCGGTTAGAGTAGCCCCACTCATTGTCATACCAGGAGAGAATCTTGAAGAAATTAGCGTTCAGCTCCATCCCAGCCTTAGCATCAAAAATGCTAGAGCGAGGATCACCAGTAAAGTCAGAAGACACGAGCGGCTCGTCGGTATAGCCCAGCACGCCCCGCAGCCCGTTTTCAGAAGCAGCCTTCATCTTTTCACAAATTTCAGCATAGCTAGTGGATTTCTCCGTACGGAAAGTGAGATCCACCACAGAAACATCTGGCGTTGGCACGCGTACCGCCATGCCCGTCAGCTTGCCAGCCAGCTCAGGCAGTACCAGCGTCACAGCCTTCGCCGCACCAGTAGAAGCCGGAATCAAGTTTTGCCCTGCGCCGCGACCGCTCCGCAGGTCCTTGTTCGAAGGGCTGTCAACCGTGAACTGAGTAGCCGTAGCCGCGTGAATGGTAGTCATCAGGCCTTCTGCTAGGCCAAAGTTATCGTTGATGACTTTCGCAACGGGAGCCAGGCAGTTGGTGGTGCAGCTAGCATTCGAAACAATGCGATCGCGCGCCGGGTTAAACGTCTGATGATTGACCCCAACCAAAAAGGTTTGCACTTCAGCAGGGCTCTTCGTCGGCGCAGACAAAATTACCCGCTTCGCGCCCGCATTGAGATGCGCACTCGCTGTCTCGTGAGTCGTAAAGCGACCGGTTGCCTCGACAACGTAATCAGCGCCGAGTTCGCCCCAAGGTAGCTCTGCCGGATTGCGAATAGAAGTACAAGGGATAAAGCGACTATTCACAATGATGCCGTTATCGCGTGCTTCCACTTCACCGGGAAACGTACCGTGGGTTGAGTCGTACTTCAGCAAGTAGGCCAGCGTTTCAGGCGCGACCAAATCATTGATACCGACAAATTCAATATTGCGGTTATTGACCGCCGCCCGAAAAACCAGACGACCAATGCGGCCAAATCCATTAATGCCAACTTTTAAAACAGCCATAGAGATGATGAGGGGTAGT
Organism: Cyanobacteria bacterium J06626_6; assembly: GCA_038523095.1. GTDB lineage: Bacteria > Cyanobacteriota > Cyanobacteriia > Phormidesmidales > Phormidesmidaceae > Phormidesmis. The sequence goes on along the minus strand of JBCBJS010000012.1, from coordinate 62,802 downwards.
AATTGTGCGGGGCCCAATACAAAACGCTAGATCAGCAGCCAAACGATTCAATCCTCTGATTTCAACTTCTAACCTGATCAGGGCGCAATGATAATGATGTGTCCATTTAATTTCAAAGGATAAAAAATCAAAAGACAGATATCCACACTATTCCTTCAGGGTTGTGTCACGAATGTCTGAGAGGTGTGAACGAACGTAGCGGAATGTTTAAAGCCATTAACAATAAGACACAGATATACCTGCCTTCACTAGCGCACTCTCACCGGTGTAGTGCTGGTAAAAGTTACAACCTCCACGCATCTGCGCAGCGCAGTTGTTCCCAGTTAGATGACTGACTAAATGACTGACTCTCTCAGGAAGCCGTTGAGTCATATCAGTAACAGTGCAGCCCAACTGTTCAGTGATGCACAGTCCAAGATGCACAGTCCAAGATGCACGGTCCAAGATGCACGGTCCAAGATGCATGGGCCAAGATACACGGTCTGAAATTACACTTTCAAATCGTCAGCTCGGCGCTGATAAAAGCAATCGTCTTTTGCCAGGCAACAGTTTTATTCTTGAGCTGTTTGTCAAACTGGGCTCGAATTTGTTTTTGATCGCTTGTTGATAGATGTTGCGCGGTGAGACATTCACAGTACTTTCCGCCCTCACCTAGCCATTGTTCTAGCAGCGCAGCATTTATCAGTACCTCAGTGCTGAACGTGCTTACCTCCATACGGCACGCAAATCCCACCTGCTCAAAGTCACGCTGTAAGTCAGCAATATCCCAATTCACCATTGCGCTGTCAGGATTGTTGAAAAGTATGTTCTCCGCCATTTGCAACTGTTGAAATAGTTCAAGATCCATCTCTGAGGTTTCCAGCAGAGCAGAGAGTCTTTGGGCCCGCCTTGGAACAGCTTCTGCCAGAACAACTCTGCCCCTAGGGCAAAGCAGCTGAGCCAGTTGCTCGATAGCGCTCGCTTTGTTGCTGATAGCCATCAGCGCATTTCGTCCGACAATTCCATCGAAAGCAACCTGTTCTTTGGCCTGTTCTTTTTTCTGTTCTCTGGTCTGCCCTCTGGCTTGCTCTCTAGTCTGTTCTTTAGCATCTCTTTCTGCTTCAGCCAGCGCTGCAACCCAGTTTGACTCACGGACTCGAACCACTGTGGGTCTAGCAAGCTCGCTCAGTAAAGTCGATTGCTCGGTGAGGGCGTCGTATGCTTTCTCTGAGTGGGCGCAACTGTAGACGCCGCCTTCAGGTACGCGGCGAACCGCTTCCCAGGTGAGCAGCCCGGTACTGGCGTTGAGGTCGAGCAAGAGATGATGGCGCTGCGGATTGAGGGTAGCAAACAGGCGATCGCGCACTTCTCCCAGCTGCGCGCCCAATACGCTTGTCGCCCGCTGCAGCCATCTATCTTGCTGCTTATTTTCAGGTCCGCTGGTCAGCGCTTCTGGCCAAGACCGCTCCGCATTATGCTCGACTAAAGCCGCCAGCTGGGCCTCCCGGCGCCGCGCTACCTGGATCTGAATATTGGCCTCATAGCCCTGGTCCGAAGGCTGATAAAACACCTGCCCCTGCAAACTGCTCGGCAAATACTGCTGCGCCACCCAGTGATCGCGGTAAGCATGGGGATATAGATATCCAGCGCCATGCCCAAACCCCTTCTTGTCCCGCGTGGCATCGCGCATTGCATTGGGCACATCCCCTTCCCGCTCCGTCTCCACCGCGCTCAACGCATCAAAAAAAGCCATGACACTATTGCTTTTTGGCGCAGTGGCCAGATACAGGGCGGCCTGGGCCAGCGGATATCGCCCCTCTGGCATGCCCACCCGGTCGTACGCTGCCGCGCAGCTAGTCGCCACCACCACCGCCTGCGGGTCGGCCATGCCCACATCCTCTCCCGCAAAAATCACCATCCGCCGGAAGATATAGCGCGGGTCTTCACCGGCGTATACCATCCGCGCCAGCCAGTACAGCGTGGCATCCGGGTCAGAGCCCCGCATACTCTTAATAAAGGCGCTGATTGTATCGAAGTGCGCATCTCCCTCCTTGTCGTAGAGCACAGCTCGCTGCTGAATGGAGTCTTCTGCCACCGGCAGCGTAATGTGAATTATCCCTGCCTGCTCCGGCGTCGTTTCCACAGCCAGCTCCAGCGCATTGAGCGCCGTTCGCGCATCGCCATTGGCCACATTCACCAAATGGTCGAGCGCATCCCCATCCATCCGAATCGCATGCCCGCCATAGCCCCGATCAGCATCTGCCAGCGCCTGCCGCACAATCGCCCTAAGATCGTCACTTGTCAGCGGCTTCAGCTGAAACACCCTAGAGCGACTCACCAGCGCCTTATTCACTTCAAAAAAGGGATTTTCTGTGGTCGCCCCAATTAAAATTACCGTGCCATTCTCCACCCAGGGCAGCAAGGCATCCTGCTGGGCCTTATTAAAACGGTGCACCTCATCGACAAATAAAATGGTCCGCTGGCCGTACTGCCCCCGATGCCGCTGTGCCTGCTCAATCGCACTGCGAATATCTTTCACACCACCTAGGACCGCATTGATCGCCACAAACTGAGCCATCGTCGTATTGGCAATCACCCGGGCTAGCGTCGTTTTTCCAGTGCCGGGCGGACCGTAAAAAATCAGCGAGGAGAGCTGGTCTGCCCGGATGGCGCGGCGCAGGAGCTTGCCCGGGCCGATGATGGCGGCTTGTCCAATGAATTCATCGAGCGATCGCGGCCGCATCCTCGCCGCTAGGGGCGCGTCCGATTCACTCAACTGCTGCTGCCGGTGCTCAAAAAGGTCCATCGCCCCATTATAAAAGTCCCTATCAGCCATCAAACCCTATCAGCTACTTTGGGCACATTAAGTCAACTATGAGGTTGTTTTTCAAAAGCATCTACGCATGAAAAGAACTTGAAAAACGGCATAAAGAAGCTTATTCAAGCAAATCAAGCTAAAAGTCACTTACACAAATTAGGTGAATCCAGTGATGACAACTGCCTTTTCAAACAGCTCACCCATCGCTGATGATCCTTCCACAATCGACCCTGTAGCTGTTTATGATGCCGTGTGGAATGATCTCAACGATGGGATGTATGCGCTCACCGTTTTAGAGGCAGGCGTGGACTTTCGCTTCATCGCTTTCAACCAGGCAGTCGCAGACTACAGCATTTTGCCCACCGACGAGTTGCAAGGCAAACGGCTGAGCGAAGTCTTACCACCCGAAAGAGTCAAGCTATATCACCACTATTACAACCAGTGTCTAAAGACAGGAAAAACCACCGTTCTTGAAGAACAGCTCTCCATATCATCAGGCGAGACCTGGTGGCATCTCAATATCTATCCTGTACGCAACTCATCAGGAGAGATCTACCAGCTGCTGGTTTCTGCAACAGATATTACCCGTCAGCGGCAGGCCGAAATGGCTCTGGAGAAATCGAAACAGATCCTGCAGCAGGTAATTGACTCCATGCCTGCAGCTATCTTTTGGAAAGATCTTGACAGCCGCTATCTGGGCTGCAATCAGGCTTTTGCCGATATTGCAGGCCACGAAACCGTTACAGAAATGGTGGGCAAAAATGACTACGATATGCCCTGGAAAAAAGAGGAAAGCGATTGGTTTGTAGCTTGCGATCGCCGAATTATGAAAGCCGACCGCGCAGAGCTAAACATCATTGAACCCCAGCTGCAGGCAGACAATCGACAGGCCTGGCTAAGAACGAGCAAGATTCCCCTTCACGATGCCAATGGAAGTGTATTTGGCATCCTGGGCGTCCTCGAAGACATCACAGATCGCAAGCAGGCACAGGACGAACAGGCCAGACTGCTGGCTATCTTAGAAGCAACACCTGATATCGTCGGCATCACCGATACCGATGGCAATCACCACTACCTCAACAAAGCAGGACAGCTCATGTTTGGGGTTTCGCCCGACCACGTAAGCCAGCTGAACATTAGCCAAACAATGCCGCCAGAGGTAGCCAATATGCTGCTCGCAGAAGCGCTACCCGTAGCGGAAAAACAAGGTATCTGGTCAGGCGAGTCTGTCATTTGTGATGCGCAAGGACAGGAGGTTCCCGTTTCGCATGTTGTCATCTGTCACCAGTCAGCAGAAGGCAAGATCCAATATTTTTCGTCCATCAAGCGAGATATCAGCGATCGCAAAGCCGCCGAAATCCATCTCAAACAGCAGTCAGAAGAACTCAGTGAAGCGCTCACCCAGCTTCAGCAGACCCAAGCGCAAATCATCCAAGCCGAAAAGATGTCCAGCCTAGGTCAAATGGTGGCAGGTGTCGCCCACGAAATCAACAACCCCGTAAACTTCATCCACGGCAACCTACAGCCTGCCTGCACCTACACCAAAGAGCTACTAGACCTCATCGATATTTACGCTCAAACCTACACTGCGACCCCAGACATTGAAGCCATCTTAGAAAATATCGAAATCGACTTCATCCGAGAAGACCTGCCCAAGCTACTAAATTCTATGGTGATGGGCACCGACCGCATTCGCGAGATTGTACTCTCCCTGCGAAATTTCTCTCGGCTAGACGAATCCGACCTCAAGACAGTCGACATTCACGAAGGCATCGACAGCACGCTGGTGATTTTGAACCATCGACTCAAAACCGAAAACAGCACCCAAGCCATTGAAGTCATCAAGCACTACGGCGAACTGCCCCTAGTAGACTGTTACCCGAGTCAAATCAACCAGGTATTCATGAACATTCTCGCCAATGCGATCGATGCCCTAGCCGATCATCCTAAGCCGCGCATCACGATTACAACAGAATCACAAGGCGACTTTGCCAATATCCGCATCGACGACAATGGCCCCGGCATGCCCCAAGCCATACAATCGCAAATTTTGAACCCCTTCTTTACCACCAAGCCAGTTGGCAAAGGCACCGGCATGGGCATGTCTATCAGCTATCAAATCGTTACCGAAAAGCACGGTGGCCTGCTCACATTCGCCTCAGAAGAAGGACAGGGTACCGAATTCTCTATTTCGATTCCAAGCCAGCAGATTTAAGCCCAGCCCAACTGGCAAAACCAATCAGCAAGACCGGCCAGCAAGACCGGCAATCAATCAAAGCCGTAAGGCCCCATCAAGTCAGAGCATCAGCGGCAAGACGCAGCCAAATTACCGCTTAGCGAGCTTCTTTTTACTGATTTTCCGCAGTCGAATAGATTCTGGTGTGACCTCCACCATTTCATCTGGCCCAATATATTCCAGCGCGCGCTCTAGCCCCATTTCCATCGGAGACTGTAGCTGCACCAGCTCATCGCCAGAAGCCGCCCGGTGGTTAGTGAGCTGCTTCGCCTTACAGATATTCAGCTCCAAATCCTGTGGTCGGTTGTTTTCACCTACTACCATGCCTTTGTACACCTTGGTACCAGGCTCAATGAAGAAAGTGCCTCGATCCTCAGCATTCTTTAGCGCGTAGAACGTAGCCACCCCTTCTTCAAAGGAGATCAGCACACCGTTGCGACGGGTCTCAATCTCACCAGACATCGGGCGATATTCCAGGAAGCTGTGGTTCATAATGCCCGCCCCTCGCGTGACCCGCATGAATTCGCCCCTAAAGCCAATTAGGCCTCGCGCGGGAACGACAAACTCAAGCTGGGCGCGCCCATCTCCGGACACCATCATGTCTTGCAGTTCACCCTTGCGCGTACCAAGGCGCTCCATACAGCCGCCTACAGCATCTTCAGGCACATCCAGCACCAGCTGCTCAAACGGCTCACAGGGCTTACTATCCACCTCACGGAAAATCACCTGAGGCTGAGACACTTGAAACTCGTAGCCTTCCCGGCGCATCGTCTCAATCAAAATGCCTAGGTGTAGTTCACCCCGACCCGATACGGCAAAACGATCAGGAGAATCTGTTTGCTCTACTCGCAGAGCCACATTGGTCTCTAGCTCGCGCATTAGGCGATCGCGCAGCTGACGCGACGTTACAAAATCACCCTCCAGGCCAGCAAATGGAGAATCGTTCACAGCAAATGTCATTTGCAGCGTCGGCTCATCCACCTTAATCAGCGGTAGCGCCTGCGGGTCAGTCGCACAGGTAATTGTCTCCCCGATATTGGCATCCGCAAAACCAGCTACAGCCACTAGGTTGCCAGCCGTCGCCTCCTTAATTTCTACCCGGGCTAGCCCCTCGAAGCCCATGAGCTTAGTGATTTTGCCCTTTACAATCTTGCCATCTTCTTTCACCAGAGCAGTCTGCTCACCCTGACGAATGGTGCCATTGTGAACTTTCCCAATAATGATCCGACCGAGATAATCGGAATAGTCCAGCGTGGTCACCTGCAGCTGCAGCGGCTTATCCGGGTCGCCAATCGGTGGCGACACATGGTGCAAGACAGCTTCGAACAATGGCTGCATGTCTTTATCTTCATCTTCCATGTTGTTCTTTGCAAAGCCGGTCAGGCCAGAAGCAAAGAGATAGGGAAAATCGCACTGGTCATCATCCGCGCCCAGCTCAATAAAGAGATCCAGCACCTTATCTACCGCAGAGTGGGGGTCTGCCCGAGGTCGGTCAATCTTGTTGACCACCACAATCGGGCGGAGGCCTTTCTCTAGCGCTTTTTTCAAGACGAACCGAGTCTGCGGCATCGGGCCTTCGTTGGCATCGACGATGAGCAAGCAGCCATCTACCATGCCCAGTACTCGCTCTACTTCACCGCCAAAGTCCGCGTGACCAGGCGTATCGACAATGTTAATCAGCGTATCCTTATAGTGCACCGCCGTATTCTTCGAAAGAATCGTGATGCCTCGCTCTCGCTCCAAGTCGTTCGAATCTAGAACGCAGGTGGGAACGGCTTCGTTATCACGGAAGATGCCAGACTGCTCTAGCAAGGCATCAACCAGCGTCGTCTTACCGTGATCGACGTGGGCAATGATAGCAACGTTGCGGATGGGGAGGCTCATTTAATTACGAGAGTGCAGTTCAAGATCAGGGGACAGAACAAGCACCCCCGAAGGAAATATTAACCAATTGTAACGTAAAGCTTTCTATCTGCGCGCTTAGTTCTGAATCAGAATATGCTTTGAACGCTATGTCCGACTGGCTAGAACACACGCCCCTCAGAAAAGATAGACGTTTTTCTTGTTGATTTCTCCGGTTAAGACTGCGAAGCGACTCACAAGAGGACTCCTTTGCGGGTGATCGCACTTCGCACTCTCTCCTTGGCATATTCAATCTGCACCAAATCTACGCTGAAATCAGAGAAATCTAAGAAAACTCTGCCTTCACCTCTTCTACACCCAAATTCTCTGCACTCACACCCACCGCTGGCAATGCCGTTCCACATCTCCGGCAAAACTTGGCATCTTCCTCGTGGCTAGGCAGCTCACACTGCAAGCAGGTAACGCGAACTGAATTTTGTACCCTAGTGAACTGCTGAATCAGCTTGCCAACCTGCGTAGGAATCAGCGCAATACCTGTGAGAATCATGGCAATCGTCAGGCCCCTACCCGCTTCAGAAACAGGGGTAATATCGCCAAAGCCTACAGTAGTCATCGTCACCACCGCAAAGTACACCGCATCCAAGAAAGTAGCGAAGTTGCCGGGATTGGTATTGTGCTCAGCCTGATAAATCGCCCCGGCATAGATAAAGACGATGGAAAACAGGGTAAACAGAATACGGCCAAAGATCAGGCCCTGGTAGCCGATTAGTTGCCCAAACCAGGTCTTTTTTTCAAAAAAGCGAGAGAGCCGTAGAATTCGCAGCCAGCGAATCAGCGGCAGGGGTCGAATATCGATGGCACTGAGCAGCAGGGGCAAAATAGCCACCAGGTCAATCAGGCCGTACAAACTGAAAACAAAGCGCAGCCGATTCTGAGCAGACCAAAGCCGCAGCAGGTACTCAACCGCAAACAGAACAAGAATGATCTGATCGGCAATTTTGATACCCAGCCGAACCCTGTCGGGAAGAGGATAGGTCTGAATGGCAAAAAAAGCAGCAGAGAGCAAGATGAAAAGCGCGATCGCTCCCTTCACCCCAATCCCAATCCAGTCATCACGCTCATCTAGCGCGTGCCTCACCTGCTCTCGTAAAGTCATGTAGCGAGCCTATCCAATCTTTTTTTCCAGACGATAAAATCACTGAATCTAGCAAGTAAGCTAGCCCACTGATACGAGCACACTACTTCCAGCACACTATTTCCAGCACACTAAGGCAACCAGGGAAAGTTTGGTGAAAATCCAACGCTGTGCCGCAGCTGTCAAAGTCAGAACGCCTGCCTGCCTTTTCTACACTCGCTCCCGCGTCGCACGGGAAAAGAGCAATCCTACATGACCTTTATTCAAACATCTGATACGCTCACGCTACAATCCGCTGCTTCGTCAAAGGATTCTAGCGCTGAGCGCTTAGCCAATAGCTCCCCTGAGACTCAGCAACTTAGCCAGCCACGCAATACAAAGCCCGGCAGCAACAGCGCACCAGATAGCGCCGCCGCTTCATTAAAACTGCCGCCCCTGCCCATCAGGCGTCCACTCCTCATGGTGGGCCACGGCACTCGCAACCTGAAAGGACGCCAAGACCTGATAGATTTTGGCACCCTCTATCATCAGCTAGATCCGTCTCGCCCCGTCATTCCCTGCTTTTTAGAGTTGACAGAACCCAACATTCAAGCCGGTGTCGATCAGTGCATTGAGCAGGGCTACACCGACATTTCAGTGCTGCCAATTCTGCTCTTCGCCGCCCGCCACAACAAATTTGACGTCACTGGAGAGCTCGACCGAGCCCGCGATCGCCACCCCCAACTGACCTTCCACTACGGTCGTCATTTTGGCATTACCCCAGCCATTCTCGACCTCTGGAAAACTCGCCTCGCGCTACTCGATACCGCCACCCATAATCCTCACGGCGTTCCCCGCAAAGATACCGTTCTTCTATTTATTGGTCGCGGATCTAGCGATCCAGACGCCAACGGAGACGTCCACAAGCTTGCTCGCATGGTGTGGGAAGGCAGCGGTTACCACACTGTGGAAACTTGCTTCATTGGCATTACACATCCCCGGCTCGAAGAAGGATTTAGGCGAGCCCGGCTATACGGCCCCAAGCGCATCATTGTGCTGCCCTACTTCATGTTTACTGGCGTGCTGATGGAAAAAATTGGCGCGATCGCAGCCCACCAGCAAACCCTCCATCCTGAAATCGAAGTCGCGACCCTTCCTGAAATGGGCATCCATCCGCAGCTGCTCAGCGTACTGCGCGATCGCGAAATTGAAACCCAGCTCGGCACCGTCGCCATGAACTGCGAAGCATGCAAATTTCGCCTAGCGGCTAAAGGCGGAAATCAAAATCACCACGGTCACGATCACCATAGCCACGATCATCACAATCATGACCATCACGGGCACAGCCATCACCACTCAAATACTGTGCCCGATCCCTACGCTCAGCCTGAAAAATATCACGCCCGTATCTGGCAAGTTCCCTAAGTCAAAAACCGCACCTATGCCCAATCCTGCATTCAACGTCGGCGATCGCGTCCGCATCCAGACCCTTCCGCCTTACCTCAAAAGCGCCGAACCCATGCCCATGCTCCGTCCGCCAGATTTGGTAGCAATTGGCGAAGAAGGCACCATTCTCAGCCGCAAGCCCGGCGGCTACCTCGGCGTGCGCTTTAGTCGCGGCGCCTTTCTCATAGACGCCAAGTATCTCGAACTAGCAGACGCCACGCCCACCGACTCAAACCATAAAAACGGCAGCTAAAAAGTGCCACCGACCACCGCCATAGACCCGAGAAATAAGGCCAAAAAGTTTTTTACGATACCGTTCAATCCGTGTGCTACATTGATTAACCGTGCAGCACATATCCGAAAGCGTAGTGCTCCCAAGCAGCTTCGCTTTCAATCACATGCACACAGACAGCAGCTATCCGTGCAACGGGTACGCTAGACCTAGACAATTTGGGTCGCTAGCTCAGTGGTAGAGCATTCGGCTTTTAACCGACTGGTCCTGGGTTCGAATCCCAGGCGACCCATTTTTCCCCTCAAAGACACCCTTTTCGATAACGCCTTTGCGCTTCCGAAGGCGTTTGTCCCTATTGATTCATTCGGGCTAGCTAAACTGACGCTTTAAACCTACGAAAAAAGAAAAATCGTCCCCATTGTGCAGAGCCGGATGCAACCTTTAAGCCGCGCGGCTCACCCCCAAAAGTGCATCAATAGCCAGCTTGAGCAAAGCCACAGCTCAAGCAAAACAAATCGTCACAGGTCAGTGTTTTGACCTACTATTAAATTGATAAGAACCTACACCTATCGCAACTTTAGGTAACACTTTAGGTCAGCAGGTGGGTTACCATCTCGCAGAAAACATTAGGAGGATATGGAATGGCGCTTGTACCTATGCGGCTCATGCTCGACCATGCAGCTGAAAACGGTTACGGGATTCCTGCATTTAACGTAAACAACCTGGAGCAGATTCTTGCAATCATGCAGGCTGCTGATGAGACCGATAGCCCAGTAATTCTGCAAGCTTCTCGCGGTGCGCGGAAGTACGCTGGCGAAAACTTCCTACGTCATCTGGTGATGGCAGCGGTAGAGACCTATCCCCACATCCCAGTCGTCATGCACCAGGACCACGGTAATGGTCCTGCCACTTGCTACTCTGCAATCCGCAACGGCTTTACTTCCGTCATGATGGACGGCTCTCTCGAAGAAGACGCTAAGACCCCTGCAAGCTTCGAGTACAACGTCAATGTGACCCGTGAAGTCGTCAAAGTTGCTCACGCGATCGGCGCGAGCGTAGAAGGTGAGCTAGGCTGCCTCGGTTCCCTCGAAACCGGCCAAGGTGAAGCAGAAGACGGCCACGGATTTGAAGGCAAGCTCGACAAAGATCAGCTGCTGACTGACCCCGAGGAAGCCGCTCAGTTTGTAGAAGCCACACAGGTTGATGCCCTTGCTGTTGCTATCGGTACTAGTCACGGCGCGTACAAGTTCACCCGCAAGCCAACCGGTGAAATTCTCGCAATCGACCGGATTGCAGAGATTCACAAGCGCCTGCCCAACACTCACCTCGTGATGCACGGCTCTTCTTCCGTTCCTCAAGAATGGCTAGAGATGATCAATGCCCACGGCGGTGCGATTCCTGAAACCTACGGCGTCCCCGTCGAAGAGATACAAAAGGGCATCAAAAACGGCGTTCGCAAAGTAAATATCGACACCGACAACCGTTTGGCTATCACCGCAGCTATTCGCGAAGCAGCTGACGCGGATCCCAAGAACTTTGATCCCCGTCACTTCCTCAAGCCTTCTATCAAATACATGAAGCAGGTTTGTACAGCTCGCTACGAAGCGTTTGGCACTGCTGGCAATGCTTCCAAGATCAAGCAGGCTGGCGTTGAAGTGTTTGCTGCGAAGTACGCCGCTGGCGAACTAGATGCCAAAGTTAAGGCAACAGCCACCGTTTAAGAAATCGCGAGTAGCTCAGTAGCTCAGTCGAAATTTGGCTAAGCTGATGCCATCTAACCCAAGAGCGCTCCGACAGCATTGACTGTCGGAGCGCTTTTTGCAGTGCCCAAATCAAGCCAAACAAGTCAGGCCAAATCAGCACGTCCCAACGCAAGCCAGTTCACTTACAGTCGTCCCTACCCCTCAAGCTCAAACACCTTCTCCAAAAGCTTACGGTCAGCGCCCCTACCATCAGGCTCAAACCACACCTCGAAGCGGACCGCATCTGAGGTTCTTCCCACTTCTCCGTGCAGCGTAAAGTACGAGTTGGAAAGAAACAGCTCATCGGGATCATCCGACCAGCCTATCCATTCATTTGTTTTTTGCGCCAGCCGACGCGTCGAAAGCGTGATGCCATTACGCGCATTAAACGCCTTGAGATACACCTTTCCAGGCTCCCCCGGATTCGCCCAAATCGTCGCATCGTAGAGACCCGGCTGCACAGCGTGAAACAGATCTAGAGAAGGCTCTCCAGTTTCCACACTGCCAGATGGCAGCAGATAGCGAATATTTTCCCAAGTGGGATGATATGCCAGATCGCCAAATTCTGTTTCTGTAAAGTCGAGGGCCGCTTGGGTCAGTGGCCGAGTCGCCACCATCGACTCCTCAAAAATTTCTACCACCAGCGCCCCATCTTCAATCACGCTGATGCTCTGGGCAGATTGCAGATTCCCCTCCGATAGCTTTACCTCAGCGGTTTCTCCGGGTACCAGCTGGGTCATGTCGCCCAGGCTGTTTAGCCAGGGCTTGCCAGAGAGCCCAATCGTAAACCGAGACTGAAAATAAGGCCGGTCCAAAGCTTGCTTAATATCCGAACTGGAGTAGTAGCCATGCAGGGTGTAGCGCCAGTCTGGGCCGACTTTCCACCGGCGAGTAGCAAACAGGCGATCGCGCTCTTCAAAAACTCGCCAAGCCGGGTTTGCCGCCAAATATCGCTTCAGCACCGCTGGCTCATGCGCCTGCAAATACTGCAAGCTGCTAACCGTTGCCGTAATTGCAGCGTACTCCGCCGCCGCCGCCGTCTCCAGTGCCGACAGCAAAGCCCCTTGAAAGTTATCTACAGCCCCCATCTCCAAATCTACAGGCGTTCGTCGCCTCGGCTTATGGGCTTCAAGGTGCTTGGGCAAATAGGCAGCAACCGCTTCGGGTTCATAGTCACCCGCCGTTGCAAACAGCAAACTATTGCCAATGGCCGTCGTGACAGCTGTACACACTACCACCAGCAACGCAAAATTTGCACTTCCCCTGACCCAGCGCTGCTTCGATAGGTTCCAAACGGTAGAACCCAGCAAACCACAAAAGGCAATCAGCAGCCCACTCCCAAAAAACCATCCCATCGCAAACACAGCCGATGAGAAAAACGTGGACGTGAGCGATGTGACCTGAATGCTATTGGCAATCGCACTCATCGCAAACAGCGACAGCCCCAAACAAATCACACCCGGTAGCCAACTACTGTTGAAATATTGAAAAATCAGTCTTCTTAGTCTTCTCTGAAATCGTCTTCGATTTCTGCGGTTCACTCGCCGCCGTCTCACCATATCTACAAGCCAAGCTAGATCTGCAAAAGCTGAAAGCTACCCTAAGCAAAGTAGCGGACGACATAGTTTACCCGCGGGATCTGGCTTGAAAAACGTGATCCACCTTCAATTCATCAATTTTTTTCAAAATTCCTGATTCCCACGCAGAAAGCGACATTCCCAGGTAAAGAGCATTACACAGCGCATTGTCCAGACCAGCACACACTGGCCAAAACAAACTGGCCAAAACACACTGGCCAAAACACACTGGCCAAAACAAAAAAGACCTCGAACGACGATTGGTTCGAGGTCTTTTCATTAACAGCTCACCCAGCAGCAAACCAAACAGACAGCAGACTTACCGGGCACCTGCCATCGCAGGCACCTTGCTCGTCTTCTGCATCTCCGCCAAAATGGCCGACACATTAGCCTTGGCATCGCCAAAGAGCATCTGAGCGTTATCCCGGTAAAACAGCGGATTATCTACCCCCGCATAGCCAACCGACAGGCTGCGCTTCATCACCACTACACTGGCCGCATTCCACACTTCCAGCACCGGCATCCCCGCAATCGGGCTAGTCGGGTCATCCAGCGCACTCGGGTTTACCGTGTCATTCGCGCCAATGACCAGCACCACATCGGTCTCAGAAAAATCATCGTTGATTTCATCCATCTCCAACACGACATCGTAGGGCACGTTCGCTTCAGCTAGCAGTACATTCATATGCCCCGGCAAACGGCCCGCCACCGGGTGAATGCCAAAGCGAACATTAACACCGCGATCGCGCAAAATTTTCGTAATGTCAGCCACCGCATGCTGCGCTTGGGCCACCGCCATGCCGTAGCCTGGCGTGATAATCACGCTGCTGGCCTCATTGAGCAGTTCTACCGTCTCTTCCACCGTTGTGGAAGTCGCGCTACCTGCAGGCGCATTGCTGCCACCGCCACTCACAGATGCGCCTTGGCCAAACCCACCCAAAATCACACTGATAAACGACCGATTCATCGCCTCGCACATAATGATGCTCAAAATCGCGCCGCTGCTGCCAACCAACGCACCTGTCACAATTAGCAAATCGTTCGAGAGCATAAAGCCCGCCGCCGCCGCCGCCCAGCCAGAATAGCTATTCAGCATAGAAATCACCACCGGCATATCCGCGCCGCCAATGGCCGCCACCAGGTGCATCCCCAGTAAGCCAGCTAGCGCACACATACCCAGCAACGCCGTCAGACCAGTTGCCAAATCGGCAGCCCCATCGGCGCCGCCAGCAGCACGCATAAAGACAACGCCTAGGGCGACCGTGCCAACCAGCAGCCCGATATTCAGCAGATGACGAGCAGGCAGCATCAGCGGCTTGCTGCTAATAATCGCCTTCAGCTTGCCAAAGGCAACCACAGATCCTGTAAAGGTCACCGCGCCAATAAAGACCCCCACGTAGATTTCCACTAGGTGAATCGTCTCTTCCGCGCCCACCAATCCGGGCTCTGGCTGCAGATAGTTACCAATACCCACAAGCACTGCCGCCAAACCCACAAAGCTATGCAGCACCGCCACCAGTTCAGGCATTTCAGTCATCTCGACTCGAGCCGCCAAAAAAGCTCCGATGATTACACCCGGCACAATCACAGCCACCAGCGCAGCGTAGTTCGTCACACCCGCACCAAAGGCCGTCGCACCAATAGCCAGCGCCATGCCGACGATGCCATAGAGATTGCCGCGCTTGGCCGTTTCCTGGTTTGAAAGCCCGCCCAAGCTCAAAATAAACAACACAATAGCCGCGATATAGGCGACCGTCACCAAATTATTCGACATCAATTCATTTCCTCAATTTCTCTGTGAGTCTTCTTCTATGAGTCTCTTTCTGTCAGCTGTTGAGTCTACTTGCGGAACATCTTGAGCATGCGCTGGGTCACCAGGAAGCCACCCGAAATATTAATCGTGCCAACGAGGATAGCGATCGCACCTAGCACTGTTGTCGCCGTCACACTACTGGCACCACTGCCCTGGAGCTGCAGCAATCCACCAATGATGATGATCCCGCTAATCGCATTCGTCACGCTCATCAGCGGCGTATGCAGCGAGGGCGATACATTCCAAATCACCTGCCAGCCCACAAAGCAAGCCAAAATAAACACCGTGAAGTGAGAGAGGAACGACGGCGGCGCACTCAGCCCAATCGCAATCACACCAGCGGCCAATGCCACCAGTCCCAGCACCGTCTTCAGCGAAGATTTGGCTTTCGTATCTTCAGGTTCAGGCTGAGCGATCGCAGCAGGCTTAGCCGGTACGGGCGGCGCAGGTGGCTTCTCCGGCCTTGGCGCAGGCCAAGTCACTTCCCCGGCATAGGTAATCAGTGCGCCACGCACCGCTTCATCTTCAAAATCAATTTTGTAATTGTCTGAGCCCCCCATGTCACTGAGCAAATGGCAGAGATTCGTGCCATACAGCTGACTGGCCTGACTCGCCATCCGACTGGGAAAATCAGTAATCCCAACAATCGTCACGCCGTTGTGCGCATACACTTCACCAGGCTTAGTCACTGCGCAGTTACCGCCCTGCTCAGCCGCCATATCCACAATCACAGAGCCCGGCTTCATCAGCTCCGCCGTCTCCTTAGTGATCAGCAGCGGTGCACGCTTCCCCGGGATCAGCGCCGTCGTAATAATGATATCGACTTCTTTAGCCTGCTCAGCAAACAGCGCCATTTCCGCCGCAATAAATTCAGGGCTCATCGTTTTGGCATAGCCGCCTTGCCCAGTGCCATCTTCCTCGAAGCTCAGCTCCAGAAATTCAGCGCCCAAGCTTTCCACCTGCTCTTTCACGACAGGCCGTGTATCAAAGGCCCGCACAACCGCGCCTAGACTCTTCGCCGCACCGATTGCAGCTAACCCAGCGACCCCCGCACCAATGACCAGCACCTTGGCAGGCGGCACCTTGCCAGCCGCCGTAATCTGCCCAGTAAAAAAGCGCCCAAATTGATTAGCTGCCTCAATCACAGCCCGGTAGCCTGCAATGTTGGCCATTGAGCTGAGCGCATCCATTTTCTGCGCCCGGCTGATCCGCGGAATTGCATCCATCGCCAATACCGTTGCCTGACGGCTCGACAGCCGTTCAACCAAGCCCTGATTTTGAGCTGGCCAAATAAAGCTAATCAAAGATTGATGGGCACTGAGCATGTCAGCTTCGTGGCGACCATTGGGATGGTCTTGAGGTGGCTGTACCTTCAGCACTACATCCGAGCGCTCCCAAAGTTCAGTCGCGGTATGAACAATTTCGCAACCCACAGCTTGGTAAGCCTCATTGCCAAAATTCGCTTCCTCGCCTGCGCCGTTTTCTATAAGCACATCAAAGCCAAGCTTCTGTAGCTTCTTCACAGTGGCTGGCGTAGCTGCCACACGACGCTCACCGTCTACTATTTCCTTGGGAATACCGATCTTTTTAGAGGGCTGATGTTCAGGCGCACTCACCTGGACACCTTCCTTTTCAATCGCCAGGGTCATGGCATCTCCTAAATTTAAACAAGGCAGCTTAAATTTTGACAGAAGAGAAATAGAGACCCCTAGGCCCGATCACAAAGGTTGACGTCTGTTTGTAAAAGTTTTTGAAGCGTTTGCGAGCTGTCACATTAACAGAACAGCTTGCCTGTTTACCGCTAAATTCAGTTGAGAAACTGTCTACCAGAGAATGCGAGCATTTCACAGGCGGTGTTAGACGTACTATAGGTAAAGGGACGTATTAAGCTTTGATAAGACGCCCGTAAGAAACAGCCCCAAAAACAGCTGCCGTCCTATCTGAAAGCTATCGTCTTTAGCCTCACTTATCGTATTCTTTTTCCCCTGCTTGAGGAGTCACCACAAATGTCAGCTAAGCGTTCTATGTTTCGGTTGTTGTCAGGGCTAGCCCTTTCCGGCGCAGCGATCGCCACCACCCTATCAACCTTACCCGCCGGGCCTAGTGTCGCTCAGACCAACCAGGGCATAACGCTCTTCGGCGGTGTCGACTCTGAATACCGACTGCCCTACACCCTTAGAAATAACGAACCCCGTAGCACCAGGGCCCACTACTTTCTGCGAGTTCCCGGCACCCGCATGGACCGAGCAGCCTCTGCGCTACGCATCACTTATCCTGAGGCGTTTACCAATCGACGGGGCGCATTCGATCCCGACGGGATTCAGGTGCGTCGGGGCAGAGGAACTGGCGGACGAGAAATCCCCGTCGATGAAGTCGTTTGGGTGCCAGAAGCGAGTCAGCTAGAGATTTACCTGGCAGAAGACATCCCTGCCGATACCAGCTTCGTCATCACCATGTCCGACGTTCGTAATCCAGATCGGTTTGGCATGCACCGCTTCAATTTACAAGCTGAGTCCCGTGGCGATGTTCTGCCCAGATACCTTGGCACATGGGAGTTGTTGGTTGCAGAAGATAGAGGCAACCG
This sequence comes from Cyanobacteria bacterium J06626_6, assembly GCA_038523095.1. GTDB lineage: Bacteria > Cyanobacteriota > Cyanobacteriia > Phormidesmidales > Phormidesmidaceae > Phormidesmis. The sequence goes on along the minus strand of JBCBJS010000012.1, from coordinate 45,398 downwards.
GTAAGATAAAGGGTCCGTGCCTTTCAGCAGTTGAGCATGTCTGTACAGACAGCCGCTAATGCCTCTGCTAAAGGGCCATTGACCTTTTATTCATAGCGACCCGATCTCAGCGCAATCACTGAGATCGGGTCGAAAGTTCGTAGTAGGAGAACCCAACCCATGACGAAGCGTACCTTAGGCGGAACTTCCCGCAAGCGCAAGCGCGTTTCTGGCTTCCGCGCCAGAATGCGCACTAAAAATGGCCGAGCAGTCATTAAAGCGCGCCGTAGCAAAGGCAGAGCTCGCGTCGCGGTGTAGTCACCGATGGGTCAGACCAGATGTAGTCAGATTTAGTCAGATGGGGACTCGAGGCTGTGACACTTCCTCAGCAAAATCGACTGCGATCACCCCGTGATTTCAGCCGGGTGTACCGCAGAGGCAAGCAAACAGCAACCCGATACCTAGCAGTCAAAGCTTTATACGAAAGGGCCCTATACAAACCAGAAAAAGCAGATTCAAAGGCAGATCGCCCACAGGCCGGGCCTTGCTTTGGCATTTCCATTAGCCGCAAGGTAAGTAAGCGCGCCGTGGTCCGAAACCGCATCAAACGGCAGCTAAAGGCTATTATTCACCGATACCTTTCCCGCATCGACCCTCACTGGCAGGTAGTTATTGTAGTTCGGCCTGTGGCAGTAGAGTGCGGTTTTGCCGACTTTTTGAGAGAATTAGAGTATCTGCTGAAAAAGTTAGGAATTGTTACAAACCCCAACAGCCTTCAACAGCATATTCGCCCCAAGCCATGCCTTAACAGCATGTCTCAAAATCGCAATCAGAACTGCAATTAGACCCCGAGGTATTCTATGGCCGTTAAAGAAGATGTGTACTACGAGGGTGGCCCCCATATCGGCGAACTGCTCTTTAATATCGGTCTCGCCTTTACGATTATCTGTATTCCCTTAGCGGTAGGCGCTTTTGTTAGAGCGCTGTGGTTGCGCTACCGCATTACCAGCAGGCGCATCTCCATAACCGGTGGCTGGATGGGACGCGATCGCACCGACATCATCTATTCGGAGATCGCGAAAGTGGTCACCGTGCCCAGAGGCCTGGGCATCTGGGGCGATATGGTTGTCACTCTCAAAGATGGCAGCCGGGTTGAAATGCGCGCCGTTCCCAACTTCAGAGACGTCTACGACTACATCACAGACAAAATATCACCGGGCGCAAAAGTCTCTAGCGGCACTGTAGGCGTAGCCTAACCATTACGGTTAACCGAAAAATTAAAGCGGGATGGGCCTGTGCTCATCCGCTTTTTTTTCACAATTGGTGTTCTAAGCCATCGCCAACCCACCCAACATTCAGATAGATTAGAAAAACAGTCTTCACTGGCCTTACTCAACTCGCCTTCTTAAGGGCGCGCACGCATGGATTTCGGTATCGGCTTCCTTTCAAACAACGTAATGCTGCCAATCCTAGATTTTTTCTATGGAATTGTGCCTAGCTACGGGCTGGCAATTGTCGCCCTCACCTTAGTCATTCGCTTTGCGCTGTACCCGCTCAACGCAGGCTCCATTCGCAACATGCGAAAAATGAAGGTCGCCAACCCGATCATGCAGAAGCGTATGGCCGAAGTCAAAGAACGCTACAAAGACGATCCCGTCAAGCAGCAGGAAGAGATCAAAGGCCTCTACTCCGAATTTGGCAACCCTTTGGCAGGCTGTTTTCCGGTCGTCCTTCAGATGCCCATCCTCTTCGCACTGTTTGCCACCCTCAGAGGGTCGCCGTTCGCTGATACCAACCTACCGGTAAACCTAAAGCTCGTCCCCCAAGAGGCAATTGAGCAGGTAGAACAAGCACCTCTAGTCAACAAGCCCGCCAATATTTTTGTCGCAGACGGAGAGCATTTTCGAGTCAGCGCCATCGTACCAAGCGGCAGCAAGCTAGGCGTCGGTGAATCCACAAAAATCGAGTTGCGTTCAGTCGATGACCAGTCCCTAGATGAGCTCGCCGAAGAATATCGGGAAGAAGGGGTGGACATCACCCCTGAGTGGGAAGTCACCAAAGGCGAAGATCTTGTCGCAGTTCAGGCCGATGGCACCATCAAGGCCCTAGGCCCCGGAGATGTCACCATCCAGGCAAAAGTGCCTGGCCTAGCTGCCGACAAAGGCTTCCTCTTTATTGAAAAGCTCGGCCGCATTGGCGTCACTGGCGACAATGGCGAAATCCATTGGGATATTCTTGGCATGATTGTCTTCTTTGGCCTCAGCCTGTATATCTCCCAGCAGGTCACTAATTCGGGGAACGCGGCTAGCCCTGCCGGCGAAAACGATCAGCAGCAGGCGATCGCCAAGTTTACCCCCATTATTTTCTCTGGCATGTTTCTCTTCTTTCCGCTGCCAGCAGGGGTACTGATGTACATGGTAATTGCCAACATTTTCCAAACGGCACAGTCTTTTATCCTCTCCCGAGAACCCCTTCCCGAAAACCTACAAAAGCTTGTAGATGCCCAGGCAAAAGCCGCAGGCAATGGCAGCAGCGACAACAGACAAAAGCTAGCCTTTGAGCCCGGTGCTCCCAAGAAGAAAGCCGACACTACCAAAGCCAAATCAAATAAGACAAACGACAAAAAAGCGAATAACAGCAAAGCCAGTCGCGCTAGTAAGCTGAGCGCTAAGAAAGGCAGCGCGAAAAAGAAAGCCTCTAAGTAACCAAAAGGTCTAGCACCCATCGCAAGCAATCTGCCCAAAGTATCCTGCCCAGGACATTTTGCCTAAAGCAAATATCTTTCTGAAGCAAATATTTGCAGCAAATCCAGGCAACGCCCTAAAGAATGCCTGAAGTCAGCCCACAAAGAGCGTCAGTCGGTTGATAATATAGAGCCTAGCTAATGCACAGGCGAGCTGAACATGAACTTGTATAGTCAGCCCGTTATCCGTTAGCTCAGATGGGGAATGTTTGTTGGCTCAGGTGGGGAGAGACATGGAAAAAAGTACTGACTGGCTAGAAAAGCTACTTGCGCTGCAGGGAGTACAGGCCAGCGTTAGCGGCGACCAGACCACCGGAGAACTTGGAGACGATAGCTATTGGCTGACCATCGACGATGCCACCCTATCTGATGAAGAAATTAACGTTCTCATTGGCGAGCGGGGTCAGGTTTTAGATGCGATTCAATATTTGGCCAATACCATTCTCAACATGGGCGCCGACGAAGCCGACCAGCACTCCTATACCGTTGAGCTCCGCGGCTATCGCAAAAAGCGACAGGCCGAACTCAAAACCCTCGCTGAAGAAGCCGCCGATGAAATCCTCAACAACGGCAAAGTAGAGCACGAGGTCAAAGGGCTTTCCTCAGCAGAGCGTCGTCAGGTCCATGGCCTGCTCGGCGAATATGAACAGCTAAAAACCTTTAGCCGGGGCCGTGAGCCTGAGCGACACTTAGTCGTCCAGCGAGTTGACAGCCCTGATACCGAGAGCGAATAACCCAGCAAGCCGACAGCCAAACGAATCGGCAGCAGGAACGTCGCTGACCATCCACCCGTCCAGAAGACGATGAGAGCTATCCATATCCCGCAAATTTTGAACGCGCCTGACAAAACGATTTTGCTAGACGTTGCAGAGCACCTACCCAATCTAGAAACGCTAACCCCTGTCAAAGGCACGCTGAGCGTTGCTCACCGAGGCACATTTCTAGAAGTAGCTGCCTTTGCCAGCGCCATCCTGACGCTAGAGTGTGATCGCTGCCTGCAAAGCTACAACACCCGTGTCCAGGTAGACACGTCAGAAATTCTGTGGCTACAGGAGTCCGCACCAGAAGCACTCGAGCCCGAAAAGGAAGTCGAACTTGAAGACCTCGTCGAATCCCTACCGCCCCAGGGTTACTTCAAACCCAGCGAATGGCTCTATGAGCAAATGTGCCTGGCCATCCCCCAAAAGCAAATTTGCAACAGCGACTGCAAAGGCATCGAAATTAAAAGCAACCCACCAGCCAGTGATATAGATCATCGCTGGGCCGCGCTTTCCATGCTTAAGCAGCAGCTATCAGAGCACTAGCCTTCCATGCGTCTGCGCGCTCGACGCATTCGTTCTCAAGGCATCTGCTTTCAGTGCATCTGCTCTCAAGGCATCTGTGTTGGCTAGGATAGCCATGAAGCATCAGGCCATAAAGCATCAGGGAAGCACCAAGCATGAAGCCTCAACAGGTCCTCTTTCTCGTTCTATCGCAGCTTGCCGTCAGGATTACTCAATCCCTCGCATCCCAACAAATTTTGGCAGCTGCTTTACCCGCTCGATCCAGGCCACCACATGAGAATAGAGGCTCAAATCAATCTGGCCATCGGCAGAAAGGGCAACGTACGGAAAAACGGCAATATCTGCAATCGTTGGATGCCCGCAGGCCAACCAGTCTTGCTGTGCTAAGTGCTGATCGAGCTGCTTCAGAATAAAGCTAGCTTTCTGCATCGTGCCATCAATATCAATCGTACTCACCTTGAACAGATGATAAAGTCTTGCCGACTCTGGTCCCTGGCGGACTTCACCTGCAGTAGTAGAGAGCCAGCGCATCACTTCCGCCATCGATACCGGCGAAAGCGGCAGCCAGCGCTCGGACTGCTCACCGCCATACTGGCGCGCTAAGTAGACTAAAATTGCCTGCGCATCAGCAATGACCGTTTCACCATCAGCTAAAACGGGTACCTGGCCAAATGGGTTCAGCGCCAAGAAAGGAGGCTGGCGATGCTCACCTTTCTCTAGGGCAACATCGATATTTTCGTATTCGAGACCGAGCATGGCCAGCAGCAGCTTCACCTTATACGCGTTTCCCGAAAACGGATGACCATAGAGCTTTAACATAAAGCAATCCTCAGCGATTTAGACCGAACGGACGGTACAGTCACATTAAACCGATCGTTCGGTACAATGTCAATAGGTGTCCTACTCCTTATTGCCCTATTGCCCCTAACCTTATTGACTCTTCGCTCTCACTATCTCTTGATTCTGATTGATCTTTTTGCCTTAAAGTGCCATGTCTCGCGAAACCTATCTTCCCGTTTTATTTCAGCTGTTTCGGCACCACGGCTATGACGGCGTCAGCCTTTCAAAAATTGCAGAGGCGACAGGCTTAGGCAAAGCGAGCCTATACCATCACTTTCCTGGCGGTAAAGCAGAGATGATCCGGGCAACGCTGGACTACAGCGAACAGTGGCTGGACAACAACATCCTGAAACCGCTACAGCAAAAAGGCGATGCCCTAACCCGACTACAACAAATGTGCGATCGCCTCAACGAGCTCTACGCCGCCGGAGAGCAGCCCTGCCTGATTGCAGCCCTGACCACAGGCACCCACCGGGATATTTTCCATGAACAAGTCAAGCAACGACTCAACGCGTTAGTAGAAGCGATCGCATCAGTGCTTACCGTAGCAGGAATGTCATCCGTAGCCGCTCATCAGCGCGGAGAAGACGCCGTTATCACCATTCAGGGAGCGCTTATTCTCTCCCGTGGATTAGATAATCCAAAACCCTTCAAAAGAGCGATCGCCCAGCTCCCCAAAAAGCTCTGTGAAGGGTTAACCCCCACTCAAAAAGAAAATTAAACATCCGGACAGTTACGCCGCTAATTTATATTTTGATTCCTTATTTCAAAAGGGGTAAATAGATTTACATTCTTGATGCTGTTGAAACTACAGAGCTTTTACAGCTGGTAAAAACCAAGCTTTCTACTACACCTTAAATCTTCTGAAAATAGTTGCCATCAGGTAGTTTCATGGGTTTCTATCCCTATTCTTGCGACGCAAGAAATAGGGATAGAAACGTAATTTTACGCACTATTTCTGATTTTATTTCTAGCGTTAGATTCACTCAATCCCTTGCTATCAAAGAATGTTGATAGGTTCTATCCTTAAGTACACGGAACAGGCTTCTCTCCGTGTTTATAAAGTTGACATAAATCCTAAACAACGTTTGAATAATGGGGTCAAATGAACAGTGTGGCTAAACAAAAGGACTTACACTGTCAGTTCGCTCATCGTCGCTGATTGAGTGCATCTTCCCAGGCTGAGATATCGCATCTGCAAGTGTTAAAGGCAACCGTGCAAAAAAGCACATACAAAAGAGAAATTAACGCACCGCCTTCACAAATAGCCCCCAATCGTATTTTCAGCCAGCCGCCAGCAGACGTCAGCCTCCCGCTTCAATGGCCCTCTCAGGAGTCTCTACCTATCTAGGTTCCGAGATATTATCCATTCCCCGCAGAGCAAACCGATAAAGCTGCTTTGACCCACGGTTTTGGCCTATCGCTTTTCCTACGCTTATCGCTCGGTTACCAAACCAATGACCTACAGACTTTGTCTGCAGGTCGAGCTTGTTGTGCGCTGCCCCACGCAACAACAACGCCTCGGTTCTGCCGCGTGATCGCCCGGCCCCTCAAACAATCACGTCAAGCAATCGCCTCAACCCACACAGCCCGTGCACCCAGCACAAAAAAATCAGGAGAACATCCTTCATGGACCATGCATCAGTGGACTCTAAAAATATGATGAGCCACCACAACAGTCCTCATAGCGCCACACAGGATCCCAAAAGGCACAAAGACCACAGCGCACTACAAAACCTTATCGACGCCACCCAAGCGACCCATACTGCCATTCGTAGCGGCGCATGGTCGAACCCTCGCACTTGGCAAAATGGCAAAGTTCCAGGCAGCAATGCCAAGGTGCTCATCGGCGAAGGCACCACTGTCACCTACGACCAAGAAAGCAACACGCGCATTCAAACAGTGGTTATTGAAGGAAATCTTCGATTCTCCACAGACCGGAATACAAAGCTGTTTGTCGAAACCATTCTCAACGGACCAGAAGGCAAGTTAGAGATTGGATCGAGTGCTCAGGCAGTCGCTGCCGACAATCAGGCACAGATTATCTTCACTAGCGATCGCGCCCTCAATACCCAGTGGGACCCCACCCAGCTCAGCAAAGGCCTCATCAGTCATGGGGAAGTAAATATCTACGGCGCCCGCAAGCTGGGCAAAGCAGCCCTAGCAGGTGATGCCCTAGCAGGTAGCAATGTACTCAAGTTCAAACAGCCACTCTCTGGCTGGCGGGTGGGCGATCGCATTGTCCTCGGCGGCACCAGCTATCGCTACGGCGCGCAAGATACAGACAACAGCCGATTTCGAGACGAAGTTCTCACCATTACAGCCATCGATGGCAACGAAGTTCGCTTCGTCAATGAAGACATCCCCTCAGGCGACAACACCGTCCTCCGCTACGACCATGTCCGCAGCACCCTCGCCAACCCCGACGACCTCACCCTGTACGCAGGCAATCTCAGCCGCAACGTCAGCTTCGAAACAGAAAACGGAGCAGACGTTCCCATCAGCAGACGGGCCCACGTCATGCTGATGCACAATCCCAAAGTGAACGTGCTCAATGCAGGCTTTTATCACCTTGGCCGATCAGACAAAAGCAAGCTCGTCGATGATGTTGGCACCAATGTCGATGGCACACCTGGCAAAGGCAAAAACCAGAGAGGGCGATACTCACTCCACCTACATCGAACTGGCGCAGAAGACCTTAACGGACCCGCCGCGATTGTCAAAGGAAACGCCGTTGAGGGCAGTCCAGGCTGGGGCATCGTGCAGCATGACAGTCGAGCAGGCCTAGAAGACAACGTTGTTTTTGATACGGTAGGCGCTGGCATCGCAGCCGAATCGGGCAACGAAACAGGCTGGTGGACAAACAACCTGGTCATTAAAACCACCGGCATTTCCCATCAGCAGGCTAATCAGGAGAGAAAAGCACGAGAGAAGAAATTCGACTTTGGCAATGAAGGCGTTGGCTACTGGATACAAGCCTCCCAAATCAAAAACGCCAACAATACGGCAATTAGCTCAAACAAAACGGGCATGGAGCTATTTAGCGGTGTCCTAGATACTGCAAACACCTTCCGTGACGTCAAAACCATCAAGGTCAGCAACCTGCCGCCAGACCTGCAAAAGCTCTTTCCCGCCGGTCAAACAGAAGTCGATATCCGCGATATTCCCCTGGCCGATGTCACCGGCTTCGAGAGCTACAACGCCAACATGGGACTACGCGTCTGGGGACGTCAGACCAACTTCGACGGTGAGCTAGACTTCAGCACTAAAGAGCCAGAAACTGCCCACGAAGGCAGATCCAGCATCAAAGACTTCAAGCTCTGGGGAAACCTTTACTCTGGCGCACTCATTCAATACAGCAGTAATGTCGATCTTGAAAATGGCTTAATCTTAGGACGCGACACCGCAGCAGTCTCCAGCAACGGCGCAGGCCTGCTGCACAACGATGCGACCTTCGGATCGAAGCATAAAAACTTAAGCGTAGCTGGCTTTAATGAAGGCGTGCGCATTGAGTATCCAAACAACAATAAAGCAGCGATCGCATCCTCTATCACCGGCAGCAGCTTTTTCAAAAACAACTACAACCTCAACAAAGTTGGCGACGAAGCCGCCAGAAACGAGCGCCCCGACGACTTCGGCGCCTTCCTCAAGCTCAACAACAACCGGTTTACCCCAGACAAAAACAACAAAGCACCCGTCGCCAAATTTAACACCAAAGCCCTGGGCGGCCTAGCCGTTGCGCTAGATGCCAGCGCTTCACAAGATCCTGACCCACTCAAAAAAGAAGATGGCACCCCTCGCAAGCTAGCGAGCAAGGGAATCGCCGCCTATGGATGGGACCTCAACAACAACGGCACCATCGACCGCTACGGGCGCACCCTTACCCACATATTCAACAAAGCAGGCAGCCAAACAGTCGCCCTCACCGTCATCGATAGCCAGGGCCAAGCCACCACCCTCCAGCAAACGATCAATGTCCAAAACAGCGACTACATCAACGCTTTCTCCAACGGCAGCTTTAGCAGCAACACACCCACCCAAGCCAACTGGCAAAACAACAGTCAGTGGGCAGATAAAGGCTGGTTCCTGAACAAAGACGCCCGCCTCACCGGCGAACATGCGCGCATCTCCAAGCCTGGTGCATACGGTGGCTACATCGGCCAAGTCACCCAAAACAACAAAGTTCACCGCGGCCAGCAAACCCTCCGCTTCAAGCTCAAAAATCTAGAGGGTGCCCCCAAGCTCAACAGCTGGGAAGACAACCAAATGACGATAACGCTATGGGGCATCAACGGCCAGTTCAAAAATTCTGACGCCTACAACATGGCTGGCCCCGAGCAAGTAGGCACCCTGCCCATGCAGAGCAAAAAGCTCACTCAAAAGACCTACGGCACCAAAGAAAACGGCACCTTCGACTGGAAAAACTTCAGCCTCGACGTCAACCTAGGCAAAGGCTACGACTACCTCCTATTCCAAATCAACACCAAAAGTACCCACAACTCAGGCGACTATGTCGCCATCGACGATGTTTTCCTCAAGGGACCTGCTTCGACCCAAACACCCCAATCAACCGCTCAGGGCAACCTCGAACCTGAACCGAAAAAGGCTGCCCTCGAAGACCCCAAAGACCCAACGCCACCCGATCCTACCAACACCCCGACCAAGCAGCCGATGGCAAGTCCCGGATTTCCGGCTGGCCTTGCGCCAGTCGCTCGCCTGAGCTTCGACGAAGGCACCGGCCAACTAGCCGTCGACACGTCAAACAAAAGTAAAAATAACAGCGGTCGCCTTCGCGGCAATGCAGGCTGGGACGATGGCAAATTTGGTCAGGCAGTAACGTTCAACGGACAAAAAGACCTAGTCACTCTGCAAAAATCCAGTGACATCAACCTAGGCACCCATAACCAACGCACTATCTCCGTCTGGTTCAATACGGACGATGTCTTGAACAACAACAAACAGGTCATCTACGAAGAGGGAGGCCGGGTACGTGGCCTGAATATGTACATAGAAGACGACCTTCTCTATTTTGGCGGTTGGAGTACGCCCAACCGTCAGTGGATGGGTTCCTGGATATCAACAGACAAAATTGAGGCTGGGAAGTGGCACCATGCTGCCCTGGTGCTCGACGGCACTGGTCGCCTACAGGAAAATGCCCTGACCGCATACCTCGACGGCGAAAAAGTTGGCTCAGCCGCTGGAACCAAGCTTTGGGCACATAGAGACGATATCGGCATCGGCAACATCAACGGCACTGCCAGATTTCACGACGACCTAATCGGTCGAAAAGGCCTTGGCCTTGTCGGCAGCATCGATGAAGTACAAATCTACAACGATGCACTCAGTGCCAGCCAGGTTCAACAGCTAGCCGGTGGTCTGTAGCTATCCTCAGGCTATTTCCCCGGTCAATAGCGGTACTCGTAGTTTACGAGCGGTTTACGAGCGGTTTACGAGCGGTTTACGAGCGGCTCAGAAAGCAGCTAGAAGCCCAAGCAACGGCCAATCTCGGTCCGATAAGCACATCTGGGAATTCCAGAGTGCCTGTCGGACCTTTTTTACCAGCGGTTCATACGGGCCATTCATCAAAGGCTTATCATTCTTGTAAGTAGCGACTGGCCATGCCATTCGGCTACAGCCCCCAGTCAGGATAGGTTCCATGAGCTTTCGCAAAGAGCTGAGTTTGTTAGTGCGATCGCGCTACCCGCTTATTTACATTCCCACCCGCGAAGAAGCCCGCGCAGAAGCTGCGATCGCAGCTTGCGCCCAAGACATCGGCAATCGCAGCGTCTACACCTGGGACTACGTGGATGGCTACCAGGGTAATCCAAACGACGCTGGATTCGGTCGGCGCAACCCGCTTCAGGCCCTAGAACTCATGGAGAAGGTGCCTGCTTCTGCAGCGGCGCTCTTCGTGCTCAGAGACTTTCATCGATTTTTAGACGACATCGCCGTCTCTCGAAAGCTCCGCAACCTGCTCAAGCTACTCAAGTCCCAGCCAAAGAACATCGTCATTCTCTCTGCCCAGCTCACCATCCCCGACGAACTCAGCAACATTATCACCGTCCTAGAATTTCCCCTCCCAACCGCCCATGAAATTCGCACCGAAGTCGAACGCCTACTCGCCGCGACCGGTAGCCCCCTCACCCCACGAGATATTGATGAGCTGGTTCGCTCCTGCCAGGGCCTCGCGCTAGAGCGAATCCGCCGAGTCCTGGCTAGGGGCATCGCCACCCATGGCACCTTCGAGCCAAGCGACATCGACCTAATTTTGGAAGAGAAACAGCAAACCATTCGCCAAACCCAGATTTTAGAGTTTTACCCCGCCACCGAAAAAATTTCTGACATCGGCGGCCTAGAAAGCCTCAAAGACTGGTTAATCAAGCGGGGTGGAGCTTTCTCTGAGCGCGCTAGGCAGTACGGCCTTCCCCACCCGCGGGGGCTAATGCTGGTCGGCATTCAGGGCACCGGTAAATCTTTAACAGCCAAAGCGATCGCCCACCATTGGCACTTGCCCCTCCTGCGCCTAGACGTCGGCAGGCTCTTCGGCGGCCTAGTCGGCGAGTCAGAGTCGCGCACCCGTCAAATGATCCAGCTGGCAGAAGCCCTTGCCCCCTGTATCCTTTGGATAGATGAAATCGATAAGGCCTTTGCAGGCTTCGACGGTAGGGGCGACTCAGGTACCACCAGCAGAGTATTTGGTACCTTCATCACCTGGCTCGCCGAGAAAACATCGCCCGTCTTCGTCGTCGCCACCGCCAACAATATTCAAGCCCTGCCCCCCGAGATGCTACGCCGGGGCCGTTTCGATGAGATCTTTTTCGTTGGACTGCCCAGCCAGGAAGAGCGCGAAGCTATCTTTGCTGTTCACCTTGTGCGCCTGCGTCCACACAACCTCAACAGCTACGACCTCGACCGCCTAGCCTACGAGACCCCCGACTTCTCCGGCGCAGAAATCGAGCAGGCCATCATCGAAGCGATGCACATTGGCTTTAGCCAAAACCGTGATTTCACCAGTGACGACATCCTAGAAGCCGTCAGTCAAATCATTCCACTGGCCCGCACTGCTCAGCAACAGATAGAAGCCCTTCAGAGCTGGGCCGCCGCTGGTCGCGCTCGCCTCGCCTCTCGCCAAACGCCCCTTACAGAAAGGATTGAGCAACAGCGCAAAGGTGAAGCATGATCAGATCCTTTACCCAGCGCCATCTTCACGCTATAACCAGTAGGACTCAAACCCACATAGATCCTTCTCTCTTGCCATGGTGATGAAAAACTTTCTATTAGGACTCAGCAAATTTGTCCTAGGCATTATCCTAGCGATGCTCATCATGACGCTAGCAGGCGCGTCCATGCTGAGATACTTCATGGCACGCACAGCAGAAACTCCAGCTCGTCCTGTCTACGACAACGATCTCCCAGAAGAGCCCCAAAGTCCATCAGCTAGCGCACCCGCAGCTGACCCTGTAGAAAGTCCAGAAGTAGCCGCACCAGAACCTGAGCCCGCACCAGAACCCGAGCCTGAGCCCGCACCAGAACCGCTAGCAGAGGGCACCTACGGCGCCTACGTGACACAACCCGTCGGCCTTATTCTCCGAGCTGGACCAGGTACTGATTACAGCAATATCGGTGGCATCGGCTACCAGGAAAGCATCGTCGTCCTTGGCACAGAAGGCGGCTGGCTAAACGTACAGCTCAGTAGCGGAGAAGAAGGCTGGATCAAAGACGGCAACACAGCTAGGGAATGATCCAAAGCTCAGGCATCCGCCAAAGCTCAGGCAGAAAAAGTCAAGGCATTCAGAGCTGAACAATCTAAAGCTGAACGGCACAAAACTGAGATTTTCATTAAGAAAAATCTCGCATTTCAACAGTTGGTTACAGAACAGCTCTAACCCTGAGCGCTGGTGTAGAGCCGAATGATAGCGTGGGATCGCTACTGAGTTGGGTCTAGAGCATAGGCCATCTTGCTTTATGCGCAAAGATTTCCGCAAAGACTGGCTGACATCACTTGTCATAGCAGCGCTAGGGGCTGGCATCATCACCTCTTTCGCTGTAAACCAAGGGCAAAACCCACTCACAGGGCTCGGCATCACAGCGATCGCAGCCCTCTTTGCCGTTGCCTTCGACAGTATCCTGTAGAAGGTTTACTAGCTAAAAAGTCAGCCAGATAAAGACCACGTCAAATAAAGATCCGGTTAGATTTCCAACGCAAAAAAATTGACTCAAGAGTGACTCACAGTAATTCCCATCGCCTTTATTATCTGCAGTAGAAAATACAAAACACCAGACAATAAAGCGTCAGAGAAAATCTGAAGCCGCACCCAAACCCAAAGCACCACCTAGCAACCCAAAGCAAGCGACGGCGACCGAGACTCTCACACACCGAGTGAATCAATCAACATGCTATTTGTGACCAACCGGGTTCTAGAGCAAGGGCTTACTCCATTACCGGCCTCCGGTTCAGAATTTAGACTTGCTCGCTCCGTCAACTTTGTACTGAAAAACAATCAGGCCGAGCAATCCTTTTACTGCTGTCGCCGCACCGGGCCGAACGGCTACACCGAAATCGGCAGCGATAACTTCTTCGACCAGATAAAAACACTCAAAGCAGAGCAGCTACTTTTCTATATCCATGGCTTTTCAAGCCTGCCCGAAGATGCCTTTGCACAGGCCGAAAAGCTACAGCAATTGCTCAATGCCCTGCACCTAGCAAATCGCCGTACCCCCGAAAACAACCCCAGAATCGAAGTCATCCCCTTGATTTGGCCCTGCGATAACGACTTTGGTGCCGTTCGAGACTACTACGACGATCAAAAATCTGCCGACGCCAGCGGCATAGCCTACATGCGCCTAATGCAAAAATTTCTCAGCTGGCGCGAAGAAAACAGCACCCTAGAAAATCCCTGCCTGAAGCGGGTCAACATCCTGTCATACTCCATGGGCAACCGAGTTCTCCGTAGCGCGCTCCACCTCTCAGCTAAGTACTATCCCCAAAGCGGTCTAACGCTGCTTTTCCGAAACGTTTTCATGGCCGCTGCCGACCTCGTTAACCAAACCTTAGAACCAGGAGAAACGGGAGGCATCATTCCCCTCATGAGCCGTAACGTAGTGGTCTACTACGCCGCTGACGACTTAGCCCTGCGTGCCAGCAAAATCGCCAATGTTACTAGCGTCGCCGCCTCCCGCCGACTAGGACACACAGGCCCCGAAAAAATCGAAAGATTGCCCAGGAACGTATACGCTATCGACTGCGACGACTTCAACAATCGCTACGACCGCCTTGGGCACAACTACTTTCTTGAAGACCCGCAAACGGGCGATGCCGGCCTGCTACTGCGCCACGCCTGGATGTGTATGCGCACAGGCCGGGTGCCCGTCACAGACCCTGCGCTTCCCGCAAGCCGCATCGAAATTTTAAACGAACAGCAAATTTAACTCGCTGATTGTCTGTAACCGGAACGAGGCTCGTATAACTGCCCATTCACAGAACAATAAAGCACTAAAAAGATTGCCGCGAAAAGATTGCCGCGATCGCTTGATGAATCGCACTATGAATCAAAAAAATCCCCCGTAGAAGCATTACCTGCTTTACAGGGGTAATTTCAGTCTCTCTACAGGGGATAACTAAGATTCCGCTTTCATCCTGGCACTGATTAGTTCAGCGATTCTAGATAGTCACGAACGCGATTTCGTCGCTTAGGCTGACGCAGCTTTTGCAGCGCCTTCGATTCGATTTGCCGAACGCGCTCGCGGGATAGCTCCAGCGTGCGGCCTATCTCTGCTAGAGAGTAAGGCACACCATCTTCCAGGCCAAACCGTAAGGTAATCACTTCCTGCTCACGGGTGGTCAGATCTGTGAGTAGCTGCTGCAAATCACGCTTCAGTGATTCGCGCATCAGCAGATCTTCAGGGGAAATATCCTCCGCCTCTAGCAGATCGCCCAGCTCCGTATCGCGGTCCTTACCGACCTTAGTATCCAAAGATACCGAGCGAGGCACTTTCAGCAGCACTTCCCGCACCTGAGCGACCGTCATATCTAGCTCACGGGCAATATCGTCTACCTTGGCAGTGCGTCCCTGGGTCTGAGAAATCTTACGCTGAGCTTTCTTAATCTTGTTGAGCTTTTCAGTAATGTGAACAGGTAGGCGAATTGTTCGGCTCTGCGTAGCAATCGCCCTGGTAATGCCCTGACGAATCCACCAGTAGGCATAGGTACTAAAACGATAGCCCTTTGTGGGGTCAAACTTTTCAACAGCCCTTTCTAGCCCAAGCGTGCCTTCCTGAATCAAATCCAGTAGCTCTAAGCCGCGATTCTGGTACTTCTTCGCAACCGATACGACCAAACGTAAATTCGCCTTGATCATGTGCTCCTTAGCCCGAACGCCTTCAGACTGCACAGCCATCAGCTCTTCCACTGTCAGACTGGCCAGCTCTGCCCATAGCCGCTTTCCTTCAGCCAACGTCGGTTTCAGCGCCGCCACGTCGATGCCCGCCGTCTTAGCCCACCGCTCCAGCGAGGGTCGATGGCTGAGCTGTGCTGTCAGCTGGTCGCGCGTATTCAGTAAGTGTACATAGGTTACCAGCGTACCGTCTGCAGCCTCAGCAGCCTTATCTCGCAAGCTCAAAAGCTCCATATGCTGCTGCACACGCTGCGCCTCAGCAACTTCCTCATCCCGCTCTAGCAAGCTGACACGACCAATTTCCTGTAGATATAGCCGCACCAAGTCAGTCGTCCGAGTCGCTCGGGGCTTACGGTGGGTTTCCGCATCGATCCCTTCGATGTGCACATCCATCGGCTCATCGTCGACGAGAGTCAAGTCTATTTCGACAGGCTCTCGCAGCGAAGTGGCACCGCTATCTGGTAGATCACGCTCAGTACGTTGTTCAACGTAGTCGGATGTAGCTTTCATGATGGTGTGAAGTAGCGGGTACAGGTAGAGAATCAAACGAAGCTCACCCCTTGTTAGCTATTGTTCCCAGCCGGTTAGAACAGGGCGCAAAAGAGACTTTATTCAAGGGGTATCTTCATAGAGCTATCAGGTGAGGCAACAATCTTTCTGCGAGTTTTCAACGAGCGTCATCGGTTTGTTTGACGACAGAACTATTCAGTCAAATCACGACTAAACTTAAAGACTGAAAATCTCTAAGGATACATTTGCCTTCAGCAGATGTATGGATTATTCCCGAAAGCAACTGTCTTTTTGTCACATTTCCTTCCAGAATCACTGTGAGATTTTCCACAAACTGCAAGCCCATAGAAAATCCATTCACTAAATCAGCCATTTTGCAAAAGGAAAGAGACAACAAAACTGAGTCATACAGCCTTTGCCAATTCAACTTGGACAGATCGAAAGCCTACACCCCTTTCTGGGCAAAGCAACTCAATCCACAAAAGTCATTAGGCTAAACAACACTCGCTATAAAACAAATATCAGTTCGGTTTTTACTGAATTGATTAGACTATTCCAGGTTTCGCAGTGGCACAGATTGCGCGCGCAAGTTTCGCGAGCAGTCACAGCCTGTGGAAATAGCTGTCTCCCCTCTTATTACCGCCTGTGGACTGTCCTCTTTTACGACAAGTAGGCTTTATTTTGCAGGCGATACAGGCCGCACGTCACGATTATTTACCTGGCTGCTTCAACGGAATTTGAATTGTAAACGTGGTCCCGACACCGGGGGTTGAAGCCGTTTCTAAAGAACCACCATGGCGCTCTGTCACAATCTGATAGCTAATAGAAAGACCCATACCAGTCCCCTGACCGATCGGCTTCGTTGTAAAAAATGGGTTGCAAATTTGCGATCGCACTTCTTCGCTCATCCCCGTGCCATTATCCCCAATCGTAATCTTCACCTGCTCCCCTTGAAGACAGGTTGCAATGCTCAACTGCGGCTGCTCTACTGCCTCTAGAGCATCAATTCCGTTGCTCAGTATGTTCATAAACACCTGATTCAGCTGCCCTGCGTAGCAATACACATGGGGCAGGTCGCCGTAGTCCTTAAGCACCTCAATCTTGGCCCGATTCGGTTCGACCTTTAGCCGATGGGCCAAAATCATCAGCGTACTGTCGAGGCCCTGATGAATATCGACTGATTTCTTCTCAGCCTCATCCTTCCGCGAAAAGGTTCGCAGGGACGCGACAATTTGCCGGATCCGCTCCGCCCCGACTTTCATAGAAGACAGCAAATTCATCAGGTCTTCAGTGATAAAGTCAAAGTCAAGATCTTCTAGCTCATCTGCAATGTCTTCGGGCGGGTTCGGGAAGTGAGCCTGGTACAGCTTCAGCAAATCGATCAGACTTGCGGCATAGCGGTTCGCCGGGTTGACGTTGCCATATATAAAGCTCACCGGATTATTAATTTCGTGGGCAACGCCTGCAACTAGCTGACCTAAGCTAGACATCTTCTCCGTTTGAACCAACTGAGTTTGAGTGCGCTGTAGCTCTGAAAAGGCTTCCTCTAAGTCTTCAGCCTGCTGCACCAGGCAAAGCTCAGCACGCTTGCGCTCAGTAATGTCGTTGCGAATCGCCACGTACTGATACGGGCAGCCATCTTCATCCAAAAAAGGCACGATGGTCGTATCAACCCAATAATACTTACCGTCTTTAGATTGGTTGCGAACTTCCCCTAGCCAGACATGCCCATTGCTGATGGTGTACCACATGTCTTCGAAGAACTCTCGCGGATGATAGTCAGAATTCACGATTCGATGGGTCTGTCCCATAAGCTCGGCGCGGCTGTACTTAGAGCGTTCGCAGAACTTATCGTTAACGTAGGTAATGTAGCCCCGGTGGTCAGTAATCGCGACATTGGAGGAGCAGTCGAGTGCAAACTTCACGTCGGCCAGCTCTCTCAAGGATTGATTGAGCTTAGATTCAATTTGTTTGCGATCTCCAATATCACTCAGGCAGCCGTACCAAATAATTGACCCATCAGACTGAGGCTGCGGCTTGGCTAAAGTACGAACCCACCGCTGACGACCAGAAGGCAGCACCAGACGACACTCATACTGGCATACCTTTAGGGTTAGTGCCGACTCGCGAATAGCCTCTTTAAGCCCCTGCCGATCTTCAGCATGCACCAGCGACAGAACATCTGCGCCCTGCTTTTGTAGGCGATCCGGTGAAATATTAATCAGCCGGTGGCAGGCTGAAGAAACATAGGGAAAAGACACCTGCGACTGAGCATCCAGACGCATCTCATAGAGCATATCTGGAACGTTATCAGCGAGCTTCTGCAACCGGTTCTGACTGACCGCAAGCTCAGCCGTTCTCGCTTCGAGGCGGCTAGACAGCGATTGATTGAGCTGCTTCGCTTCAAGCTCTGCTTGCTTGCGCGAGGTAATATCTTGCGCAAGCGTATTCCATACAATCTCCTGAGCATCGGCTGCCATGGGCAGATGCAAGCTAGCAGGCTGCACGGTCAGCGAGATCCATTTTGTTTTACCGCTGGGCAGCAAAAGTCGGCCCTCCCACTCCCAGAGATGGGGTTGCTTAGCAGCCCTAGCCAAAGCCCGAAAAAAGCGATCGCCCTCCTCAGGATGGATCGCATCAAACAAACAGTGAAAAGCCTCTTCGGAAGCGCTCACCCGCTCCGCCACCGAAGCAGACAGCGGAATTTCTAACAGTCGGTAGCAGCCTGCGCTAATGAAAGGGCACGCTGTCACCACACCCTCGCTGTTTGTCACCACTTGAGAAATGGCGCCTGGCACAGCGTCCAGCCAGGTATGCATTGCAGCCACATTATCTGTAGTATCGAGTGAATTGCTTTCTAGCAAGTCTTCCGTTGAATGGCTAGGCAAGATAGGAGCTGTCATCGAGATCTCATGAGAAAGCCGCTTTCCCTAGCATTCCCGATGAACGCACCAGGCCAAGACCGTATTCTCACTTAAGGTAGCCTTACGGGCGGGTACGCAAGCCCAATCCGCCCACAGCCAAAAACCCAAGCAACACCGAAGGCTCCGGCACACTCCTAGGGGCAGGCCCCGTCGGCATACCCGGACTCACAACGGGCCCAGAGGAATCACCAGAATCCGGTACAGAGTCGACCGGTATCTCTGGAACAGTCGGCTCAACTGGCACTAGCTCAACTGGCACTGGATTATCTGGAACAGTGCCCTTCTCAATATTGAGTAAGAGCGCACCATCTGCTTGCACAACAGAGAAACTCAGCCCTTCAGAAGCGATTTGAGAGAAATCGAACTTAGAACCCGTCTCTACCACCCCGCTGTCGGCACTCAGAAAAGAAAGAGACCGGCTATCACCCGGGTCTAAAGCAGCGTCAATATCAAAGTCATCAAGCAAAGAGAAGCTTACTCGACCACCCAATAGCCAAGCAGAACCATCCACAACTTTCAAAACGTCGAAGGCATTCTCTTCCAGTCCGCCGATAGAAATATCTAGAATGCTCTCCTCTGATAGTGTGACATTCCCTTCGAAGGTCAACATGCCAGCAGTATCTACAACCGTATCCGAATCAAACAGGCCGCCGGGTGCGATAGTACCGCCACTGAGCACGAATCCTGGTCCGCTGCCATTGACCGACGAGAAGGAACCTGTACCTTTTAGTAGCCCTTTGTTTGCAAACTGCGATCGCCCGCCCGTGCCAAGCTGAGTACTTACAGTGGCTGTCCCATTGTTGATAAAAGTCCCAGAAGCGCCATTGAAAAAGCGCTTAGCCCCTTGCCCGTCCGCATTATAAATTCCACGATTGACAAAGAGGCCCTCATTCTCAAGCTGAACCTTACGAACTTCACCCCGATTTAGAAAAGTACTGCCAGTGCTGTTAGAGATATCAGCCAGCTCAAACTTTTGTTCAATACGTCCGGCATTCTCAATCATGCCAGCGTTTTCAATGCTTGCAATATTCAAAGAAACCAATCCAGCATTGTTAAAGGTTTCTTTGTTCTCTAGCAGCGCAACACTCAGATCAACCTTGCCAGTATTGTTAAAAAAGCCTTCATTCACAATCAGGTCGCTGCCACCAGACTGAGTATTCAGGCCGCCCCTATTATTCAAGCGACCAGCATTTGCAACTAGCCCCTCACTCAGGTTGAGTGAGCCGAGATTCTCGAAAGTACTCTCATTACGAAAAATCGCGTCATTTGCCAATGAGAATGCGCCTGAGTTGTTAAAGAAAGCTGAATTCACAAAGGCAGCGTTAGCTTCAAAGCCAACAAATCCAGCATTTTCAAAAGGAGACTCATTTTCAACAAGAACGCTGTCATTGAGCCCTTCGAAGAAAAGACTGCTGCCCGGGGGATTAGGATTAGGAGAAAGTGGAACAGCTACAGCTTGCTGCGCCATAGGCAGCTGCGTAGCCCATAGAAAGCCAGCCACCGTAACGAAAGGGAAAGCGCCCACGCATTTTCGGCAGCTCAAAGATAAAACGGGACCAACCATAGACTGTTTAAAGGATCAGCTTAATCGATCAAGAAGCTACCATGGTTTCTGAACGTCTTTTTCTACGTAAAAAAGATTACAGCGCCCGTAGCGTTAAATCCTATGGTTTTTGCATCCTTTCTGGAAGCAGAGCCTACCTTTTGAGTGATTTCAGTCACATTAAACGAGTAATACAGTCTGCCAACTCATAAATCCTTCACAATACGAGAAGAACGAATTTCTTGCAGCATTGGGATTTCAGAGATTATTCAGCCCTCATGTTCGTAAAATACCGCTGCAGTTCAAGAAAAGTTGATGAACTCTAATCACAAAACGCCTGGCAACAAAACGCCTGGCAACAAAACGCCTGGCAACAAAACACCCGGAAGGACGCTCAAGCGATGACAACGGTCAACTGGCTGATTGAAAGAGGTATTTTTGAGGCAGACGAACAGTTTTTGACAACGTTGAAGAAACATCACTGCGCCTACAAAGAAGTCAGATACATTGACTTTAGAGCGCAAGAAGCGCACCGCTATTTTCCTGACCACGACTGTGTCCTGTTTCGAGGAACGTTAGGATTAGGCCGAGATGTGTTGAGAACGTCTTGGATTCCGGGTGCTTACATGCACGAAAGAAATCTAAGCTGTACGACCTACTACGCTCACTTCGGCCAGCACTTGCTGAACAGTCAATACTTTATTCTCCCGTTGGGAGAACTCATCCGACGTAGAACAGAAATTCTTGACTACTTTCAGTCAGCCGGGGAGCTGTTTATCCGCCCCGATAGCAACATGAAACTGTTCCGGGCTGGTCTATTCGATCTGCAAGCGCTCAACACAATCGAGGCACTTGGCAGCGAACTGAGGAGAGATAAGACAACGCTTGTACTCGTCAGCCGAAAGCGCTGCATTAGCAAAGAGTGGAGATTTTTCGTTTACAAACAAGAAATCATCACAGGTTCGCTCTATCTCGTTGGAGAAGAACGCATCAATGAAAACGTGACTGGCGGTCTCGCAGAAAGCTACCTTTCAGCTGTTCTCAAGCAGGTCGGATGGTATCCAGAACTGCTGTATACGGTAGATGTGTGTGAGGCAGATGGCGAACTGTACATTCTAGAATTGGGCTCCTACAGTTGCGCTGGTGAGTATGGATGTGATTTAGATCTTCTCGTCGAGGCAGGCATCCGCGCAGCCCAGGAAGATTACGCAACCGTCAATGGAGACTAGCTCTCATCGATAACGGCATCTCTATCTAGCAGCAGCAGATTGCGCAGTTGGTCTGTATCCAGCTCTGTTAGCCACTGTTCGCCCGCACCCACAACCTGCTCAGCCAAGGCCTTTTTACTATTGATCATCTCGTTGATTCGCTCTTCTAGCGTGCCGGTACAGACAAATTTGTGTACCTGCACATTCTTTGTCTGGCCGATGCGAAAGGCCCGGTCAGTCGCCTGATTCTCCACGGCGGGATTCCACCAGCGATCAAAGTGAAAAACATGATTGGCCCGGGTCAAGTTGAGGCCAACCCCACCTGCCTTGAGCGAAAGAATAAATAGCTTGGGTCCATTGGGATCGAGCTGGAAGCGGTCAACCATTTCTTCGCGCTTCGCTTTGGAAGTGCTGCCATATAGGAATAGAGCCTCCGTACCTAGCCGATGGGCTAAGTGACGGCTCAGCAGCTTTCCCCATTCAGCAAACTGCGTAAAGATTAGGGCGCGATCGCCCTCTGCGATGACTTCTTCTAACATTTCATCTAGCCGCTGTAGCTTCCCAGAGCGGCGATACTTCCCAAGACTCTCCTGCTTGAGGAACTGGGCTGGGTGGTTACAAATTTGCTTGAGCTTCACGAGCAAAGCCAAAATCATGCCCCGTCGTTTCACCCCTTCAGCCTCATCAATCTCACCAAGCGTGTCGTCCACTAGCTTTTGATAGAGCCGTGCCTGCTCGGCAGAAAGCCCGCAAAATACGGTCATCTCTTGCTTAGCAGGCAGGTCTTGAATGATGCTGCGATCTGTTTTGAGCCTGCGAAGAATGAAAGGTTGAACGAGCGATCGCAGCGTCTTTAGCGAATCCGTATCGCCGTACTTCTCAATCGGCGTCGCAAACCGTCGCTTAAAGAAATTCAGCGGCCCCAGATAGCCAGGATTGAGGAAATCCATAATCGCCCATAGTTCAGAGAGCCGGTTTTCCACAGGTGTACCTGTCAGGGCAATTCGAAACTCACTCTCAACTTCACGTACCGCCAGAGATTGTTTAGCCGTAGGATTCTTAATATTTTGAGCCTCGTCGAGCACCATGCCGCGCCATTCAATGCGCTTAAGATCTTTCAGGTCTCGCTGCACCAGTGTGTAGCTAGTGATCATTAAATCCAGCTTGGCAGCAGCCTTCTGCAAAGCCGTTCCCTTGGGTCGCTTATCACCGTGATAGACCAGTGACGCTAGCTGGTTCGGCGCAAACTTACTCACTTCACGCTGCCAGTTGGTCAGCACAGAAGTCGGGCAGACCAGAAAAACCGGGCCACCCAACGCATTTTCCTGCTTGAGATAGAGCAAAAAAGCAATCAGCTGAACGGTTTTACCCAGGCCCATATCGTCTGCGAGGCAAGCGCCCAAGCCCCACTGCTCCAAAAAGGACAGCCAGGAAACCCCTTTGGCCTGATAAGGTCGCAGCTGTCCGGCAAAGCCATCTGGCTCATCCATCGGCGTTAGCCCCTGGCTGCCCGTCGTCATCGTTTTAATAAGTTCATCGAGCTTGCCAGATGCATCGAACTTTACGACCGGGAGCTTATCGATTAGCTGGTTGTCACCGGTGCTGATACGCAGAGCCTCTTCAACAGAGAGCTTGGTTTGTCCCTTCCGCTTTTCAAAAAAGTCCTTGGCGGCGCGCACATCCTGTGGCCGTAGCTCCACCCACTGGCCGTTAATTTCCACCAGCGGCGTCCCCTGGGTAATCAGCTCGTCAAATTCTGCCTTGCTGAGAACCTGACCGCCCACCGACAGCTCCCACTTGAAGTTGAGCAGGCTTTGCAAACCCAGTCGCTGATTTTTTGGCGGTGCGGTCGCGCTCACTTGTAGGCCCAACCGGCTGGCCCCTACTTTGTTAGGGTCTACTAGGTTATCTGGCAAAATCACCCCAAAGCCACTGTCTTGCAGTCGCCAAGCAGCCGTCTTAATAAACTGAAACGCCTCAATCGGACCCAGTACGCAGTGCGTTGGGCTTCGTTCTACCAGCGTTTGCTTAAGCGGCTCGTAAAAGCGAGTCGCCCTACCCAGTCCGGCCAGCAGAGTCTCCTGGGGCGCCTGTATGGCACGGCCCTGATAGTCCAGCTCATCGGTAGGGTGCTGCCAAATAATGTCTGCATCTACCTGATAGCTAGGGTCGTCCATGGCCTGTAGGCCATAGCGCAGACGCCAGTTTTGAGTGCCTGAGACAGGCGGTCGTAGCACGAAGCAGGCACGAAATCCCTCAACGGTATCCGCAATGTTTTGCAGCGGCGCGGTCCAAGTATTAATCGCATCATTCAACCGGACAACGCCTGCTGGCGTACTTTCGAAGTGGGGATTGTCTGAGCCGAGCGCGGTGAGCCACTCGCGCAAGGGGAGATCTTTGCTCAGCGGCGCAGTCGGCGCGATCGCACTATCCCTAGCCGCCTTTCGAACCTGGGCATCGACCACCGTGGAGAGAAAGCTACGCACCTGCAGCTCGGGAGAAGCTGGCAAATCGACCTTGAGCAGAGAAGCCTTTTTCTGGGCTTTGGTCTTTTTCTGGGCTTTTGAGAACGGCAGTTCTGTGTAGCTCTGACAAATCAACGGCAGGCGATCGCAAAAATCCTTGAGCCGCGTCTGGTCCGTTGCGCTGTCGAGCAAGAGCTGCCAGGATGCGATCGCCCCGCGCTTGTCGCCACTCACCACCGGTACAAACTTACCCCGCGCCAACAAATCCAGACACCACCGCGTCAGGTGAGACCAGTAGCGCAAATCATCCCCCACAAACGCACTTGATTCTGAGCGTCCTAGCGGCAAGGCACTGAGGAACTTCACCGTCGTTGCCGCGCTCAAGCAGCCACCTGACACCTGCCAAGGATGCAGGCAAATTGGCACATCCTCTGCCGTAGGCATTTCCGCTGATAGCGTCGGCAGCAGACCATCCCCACCCCACCGAGTTGGCAATACGACCACTTGCGATCGCCAGAGATTCGATTTCTGGTTCGATTTTTTAGCCGTACGACCAGCACCTTTTCCCTGCGCGGCAGCACGGCCCTTGCCAGCTCTACCCTGAGCACTCCTTTCCCCACTTGAAGACAAGCGTGCAGATACAGACGCAGAAGAAGCCAGCACCGACTGCATCCACACCAAATCGACCGAATCGCTGGACTCCTCAAAATGGGCCAACAGCTCAGATTGTGTCAGCTGATAGGGCTGTTCGGCAGGCACCAGCGCCCCCTCATCTAGCTGGCCATCGACAGCAATAGCCTCAACCCTCCGCCAAGTCTCGCCCCACAGAAAAAATATTTGCGAGCCAGGTAACCAGTTGCCATGTAAAATCGCCATCAGGCAAAAACGCTCTCAACCAAGCGGACAAAAGTGAACGGTAAGGAGAAGAATATTAACGCAGCCCGCACTGAATCAAAATGATTTCGGCCTTAAGGATCGGCCAGGGCGATAACTACAGATGATAACCACAGAGAACCAAAGCTACACGAGCGGGCACGGAGAGAAGCCAGCGATCCCCAAACGCTGAATTCAACTGTTTTCCAGGGACTAAGACTTGAGAACTGAACTGTAGAAACTGCAATAAAAGACCGCAATAAAAAACCGGCAACCACTAAGCTTCAAACTGCTCATAGGCAGCAACAATTCGCTGCACTAGCGGATGCCGCACCACATCTGCCTTTGTCAATTCACAAAACGCGATACCTTCTACCTTCGACAAGATCTTCGTTGCCAGTGCCAGGCCAGAATCTTGGTAGCGGGGCAAATCAGTCTGCGTAACATCACCGGTAACCACCATGCGAGAGTTGAAGCCGAGCCGAGTAAGGACCATCTTCATTTGGGCTGGCGTCGTGTTTTGAGCCTCATCCAAAATGACAAACGCATTGCCCAGCGTACGGCCACGCATGTAGGCCAGCGGCGCAACCTCAATGACACCGCGCTCCATCAGCTGAGGAATCCGCTCCGGATCCAAAAGTTCATGCAGCGCATCATACAGTGGCCGCAAATACGGATTCACTTTCTCCTGCAAGTCACCCGGCAAAAAACCTAGTCGCTCACCCGCTTCAACCGCCGGTCGGGTCAAAATCAGCTTCTCATACTCTTCGGCCATCAGCGCCTTGACAGCGACCATCGCTGCCAAGAAAGTTTTACCTGTACCAGCAGGCCCCGTACAAAACGTCAGATCGCTGCTTCGCAGAGCCTGAATATATTGCTGCTGACGAAACGTTTTCGCGCGAATAACCTGACCGCGCCGGGTGCGCGCAACCACGTCTTTCTGAATTGCCTGCAGCTCATCTTCGCGATGGGTGTCTAGCGCATGGATAGCCGTGAGAACATCGGTAACTGCAATGGACTGTCCCTGGCTCCAAGTCGGCTCCAGCGTCTCCACGATGCGCTTTACCCGGGCTACTTGTTTATCGGTTCCAGCGACACTGAGCTCACTGCCTCGCAAGACCACAGTCGCACCCGTCTGTTGCGCAATCCGCTTGATGTTTTCTTCTCGATGGCCTGCCAAAGCGATCGCATTTTCTGCACTCATTAAGCCAAGCGTGTAAGTATTTCCCATACAGCGTTGGAAGTTAATCGATGCTTTTCAAATAGCTTTGCAAATGGCCATGAAAATGACCATTATTCAGGCAGAGAGTCACTCTGGCTTCGCTCTTTTCTTGGGCGGAGCAGGGTTTGTGCTGGGCCGAGGGGGGCGTCTATCGCCACCGCGACCGCGTCCAACCGGGCGACCGGACCGTCCGCCACCACCCCGATATCCACTGCGGTCACCCCGCTCGGGCTGCGGCTCGCCAAATACGCTCAGATTCACCGTCATATCGCTCAGCTGTCCAGCCGCCATAATCGCCTGACGAATGGCCTTAATGTTGCGGCCACCCCGGCCAAACACACGACCCTTGTCCTCATCTTCGTCGAAGGCCGCCCTTAACCAAAGCTTAGCGCCACCTGACAGAGATTCAGAGTGAAATTTTAGCGCCTCCGGCTTATCCAGAAAAGGCTCTATCAAGAACCGAGCAAGCGCTTCGTAATTAGCGATATCGGTATTAGCCATATCAGTCGTCACTGACCTCTTGAGAAGCTACCTTAGTTGATTGACTTTAGCTTAATCGATCATTCACTGCTACACGGTCAACAGTCTAATCAGCCCACACTCAGCTAACCATGCAGCGGATGACCTAGCTGCTCAGCTGCTCAAAAACGTTGGCCCGCTTCAAAATATGCTCAACCGTCTTAGTAGGCTGGGCACCCTCTCGCAACCATTTCAAAATGGCAGGCACCTCAAGGCGAGTTTCATCTGTTCTAGGGTTGTAAAAGCCTAACTCTTCCAAAGGCCTTCCGTCGCGGCGATCCTGAGCGCGCATAGCGACGATACGGTAGCTAACCTCGCGCTTCTTGCCATAGCGCTTGAGTCTAATTTTAATCATGTGTAGTGTAATGACGGCTTAGCCGAGCAGATAGAAAATTGACGTATTAGAGCACTCAATAGTAGCACTCAAACAGCACCTAGTGCGAACCCAAGCCTAAGAAACCTGAGTAGGCACTCGTAGACCGGACATCAAGCAAAACACGCTCGTACGAAATGCTCATCAACACCATTGAAACCCACGAACAGTAGGGTACTAGCTAACATTAGCGGTCCCCCTCAGCCACTGTAATCTGGGTGCTTAGTCCTCGTGGTCCTCAAACGGATCGCTGAGCTGCTTTGCCGGTGGGCCAAACGCCGTATACACCGCATACAGGGTAAAAGCACCCACAATAGCGGCAACTGAAACAATAAGAACTGTTGCAGAATCTAAGTTTTCCATTTAGTTTTTTCCGTGATTTCCTCTATGATATTACAGAATATAAAGTAAGTTTACCTCTGGTCCCTTCATGGCACAGCAAACTAAACTGGGCAACCTTCTCAAGCCTTTGAATTCTGAGTACGGAAAGGTTTCCCCCGGCTGGGGTACGACGCCGGTCATGGGTGTTTTCATGGTCCTCTTCCTCGTGTTCTTGCTGATTATCCTTCAGCTATACAACTCCTCCCTCATCCTCAACAACGTCGATGTGGATTGGAGAAGCCTGGGTAGCTAGCACTCCTGAGCGCCGGTGTCGCTAGGATTTTTCCACTCAAAAACCCAGTGATAGGCGCTCCAAGAGGTACGGCCCCAAAAGATTGCTCCGCATGTGGGGCAGGTGTGTTTCGCACCTGCCCCTTATACTTTTAAGCAGCGTTGTTGGATATGTAGCTGATGAACATCTTCGGAATTGGCCTACCTGAGATGGCCTTAATTATGATTGTGGCCTTGCTGGTATTTGGCCCGAAGAAGCTGCCCGAAATTGGTCGCAGCTTGGGCAAGGCTTTAAAGGGGTTTCAGGATGCCTCCAAAGAGTTTGAAACCGAATTCAAGAAAGAAGCTGAGCGCATCGAGAAGACCGTTGCAGAGCCCATGAAGGCAACCTTAGAGAAGCCTAGGGCCCTTTCTCAAGCCGACGCTCAAAGTGAAGATGACACCAACGCATCCAAAGATGACAACAAGCCGACAGAAGCTGAGGTAGTCGAAGCGGCTGAAGCAGTCGATGAAGCTCAGTCGGTTTAGCGTTTGGTACTTGCCATCTGACCAAATCATCTGACAAACATCATCTGGCAAAGTCATCTAACCAGACCATTGCAGGTCATTTAGCCAGATAGTCCAGTCGGAATAAGTGAACCGGCTCCACATCAAGATAATGGTAGGGAAATCTCCAATAGCAGAAGCACCTCTTGTGCTTCCCAAGCTCATTGTTGGACTTGGCAATCCAGGTCAAAAGTACGACCGAACTCGCCACAACATCGGCTTTGAAATAGTCGATGCGTTGGCCAAGAGCTTGCCCGACGTTTCCCTCGTTGCGAACAAGCGATTTCAGGGAAATGCTGGCGAATTTCGTAGTGCTGGAGAGCGCATGGTACTGCTCAAGCCATCCACCTACATGAACAGATCAGGTCAGTCAGTACGCGCCGTTTTGGACTGGTACAAGCTAGCGCCCGCCAAGGTTCTCATTGTGTACGATGATATGGACCTACCGACGGGGAAGTTGCGCATGCGGCTCTCTGGTGGAGCAGGGGGTCACAACGGCATGAAATCTATTATTTCTCACCTAGGGACAAAAGCTTTCCCTCGCTTGCGCGTCGGCGTCGGCAGTGCAGATAAGAGCGGGAACCCAGACGGGGCCGTAATTTCACACGTTCTTGGACGCTTTTCTCCGGCAGAACGAAAAGTTGTAGATGCGGTCATTCCTATGGCAGTAGATGCTATAGATCTGAGCTTACGCAAAGGCGTAGAACGCGCCATGAATCTGTACAACGGTCGAGAGGTTGAACTTTGAAATCATTAGTTTTAGAGGCTCATGTTGAACGCTTCAGAGCCTAATCCCCGCGCATCTCGTTCGTAGAGAACAATCCCAACTCTTTTGATGTGCTCAACCAAATCAGGATTTTCAATTGGGCTGAACAGAGATAGATCAAAAAGGTAGGGCAGTAACAGATCGTCTATTTCGGCGTCAATGTTAAGCAGCATCCGATAAGTAAGCTGTGGACCTATCAAAGTCAGGTCAATATCTGATTCTTTGCGGTAGCTTCCCATTGCCCTTGAGCCGTAGAGAACTGCACGCTCTACGGCAGGATAGCTAGCAAGAACGCCCCGAGTTTGCGCGATCGCACTTTCCGTAAGACCAGTCTGTGGTGCCAACTTTGCCCAATCCTCGACCTGCTTGGGCCTACATTCACCAGCGGTTCTGTGACTACGCCTCTTGTGACGATGCATTCTATGACGATATCCCTTATTCATTTCAGGTTACGATCATAGAGACTGTGCATCTTATCCCGCAGCAGTCAGAACTGTTGGTAAAAGCTAGACTCTATCTGGTCAACAATGGTTTGCGCAGTCGCCTGATTATAGGCATGGCTGGTCTGATTGCGCGCCTTAATCATACTCATCCAAACATCTCCATTTTCGATCAAACCCAGATTGAAGGCATGCCGAATAGCATCTCTAGATCCATAGATGTCTTTGGTTTCCCTGGTATCTTAGGTAGTCTCGCAAAAGATTCCAAGCCAGTTCATAGGTGTATTCGAAGGCCTTTATGAAGCCTTGCTTTTCTAATTCATTCAGCGGGTCCTTTTCGACAAAAACTGTCAGCTGAAGTAGCGCTTTCTGGTAGCTTGCGAAACGCTGCTGCCATCGAATATCTAACCCACTCATAAGCCAGCAATCTCCGGGCGTTCTCTCCAAGCTTCTTTTTTCATAGGTCAGGTTTTCCGCAGGCCTACTCTTCCGCAGATATATTCAAGCCTATCCCACCTCTGGCACTGTCGTAGAGACAAGACCTCAAGCCCACAGATATTCAAAACCGGGTAAAACTAGAGATATGCCCGTTCGCAATTCTAAGTTTCCAGCAATTCTACATTTCCAAAGGAGCGACCAAGATGGATACCGGCATCATTCGACAAGGTGAAATCGTCGGTCGTGACATCATGATCTATGAGACAACCGAAGTCGTCGGTGCAGTAGACCATGTGCTCGTAGTCGTAAAGCAGGCAGCAGTCGTGGGGCTAAGCTACAAAGCGCCCGGTTTGGTCGGCAAAAGGCAGCCTGTAAGCTGGAACAGCATCGCCAGTATTGGTGCCGATTGCGTAGTCTTGCATAGCAACACAGCAGCAGGCCCCGAGCTAGCGACCGCCCAAAGCATCACAAACTTGGAAGTTTGGACCGATGGCGGCGAACATATTGGCCGCATCGTAGACATTTGCTTCGACCGAAGCTCAGGCACTGTCCAGCAGTATTTATTGCTACCCAAAAATGATGTAGATAAAGGCGCCACAAATGAGCCTACGAACTGGGCAGAGGCTGAACCAACAGCAGCCCTCTTTGGAGAAGAAGAGAATGAGGAATCATTGGATAGTGCAGAAGAAAACACAGACACAGGAACTGCCCTGGTTCTTTTGCCTGGAGCAATTATCAGTGCTGGACAGAAGCGCATGATGATTTCAGAAGAAGATGCGAAGAACATGCACCCCTACGGCCAGACCATTCATATTGCTGCGCAAAAGTCAGGGGTTCTACCCGCAGCAGACTGGATAGGGGAGCAGTTACCGGCCCTGCCGACAGACGTAAATTCTTTGCTACAAAAGGGACAAGCCTTTGCAGGGAAAGTAACAGACCAGGTCAAGCAGCGCACTCAGCAGCTGACCCGCGAGCAGCTCAATAATCCGAATGCCAAAGAGCCCAGTGACCTGCCAGATATCACCGAGCAACTGCAAGAAAAGACTGAGCAGGTCCGAGACCAAATGCAGCAACAGCTAAGAAGAGCGCAGGAAAAAGCAGCTGAACAGCTTAAAAAAAGCCAGCTAGAGGAAAAACTGGGCAACACTTCCCTTGGTCGCTCCCTCGGGAAAACCCTCAATCGATTTACCCGGTCAAAGCCTCACCCGGAGCCTGCCGAAAAAGATCCCATCGACATCGCGTCTTTCGAAGTCTGGGAAGACGACTGACCCTGCCCAATGCAATGCACTAACTGCTCGAAATCTTCTAGCGCGCGCTTTGGGTCACCCAGACAAAAGTGAGTCAAACACCGTGTAGCGTAGATTTCTTTGCGCACCTGAGCTGTCTGTACAGTGTGAGCCATTAGTAAAATCGCCTGGTTCGCATCGGACAGAGCGCCGACCAAATCATGTGCCTTGAACCGCAGAGCGCTGCGATCGCAGTAGGGCAATCCATAATCCGGCGATCGCACAATTGCCCGGTCAAAATCAGCCACGGCCTGCCCAACCTCTCCCAGCATCAAATGCACATGGCCGCGCTGGTAGTAAGCCCAGGCCGAGGGGGCCAACGCCAGCGCCACCGTGTAATCGGCAATCGCCGCCCGATAGTCTTTCCTTTGCGATCGCACCCTAGCCCGCCGCCGATAAAAAGCAGGCTCATCCAGCGGCAGTCCGGCCGTCGCATCGTAGTCTGCAGCCGCATTTGCCAGCTGACTCTCCCAAACCGCATCAGCCGACGACTCTATCGCCGCAGCATGGCTGCCAGCCGCAGCCCGGTTAAAGTACAGCTCTGCTAATAGCGGCTCCAGTGAGATCGCCCGGTCATAGTCAGCGATCGCGCCCACAGAGTCGCCCCTGAGCTGCCGTAAGTTACCCCGATTGTTGTAAGCCTCCGCAAAATCACACCGAATCCGAATCGCCTGGTCAAAGTCCGCCTGTGCTGCCGCCAACCAGCTCAGCTGAAAGTAGGCAACACCTCTATGGTTGTAAGCTTCAGCGCAGGTGGGAATCGCTGCGATCGCCCGGGTCAAATCCGCCACCGCTAGCTCAGGCTCCCCGCGACGCAGCCTAGCAAACCCACGCCACAAATAGCCCTGAGCAAACGTAGGATGCAGTGACAGCGCCTGATCGAAATCGGCAATTGCCGCTTCAAACGCATTTCTATCTAGCTGCAGCAGGCCTCTACAGCCGTAGCTCTGCGCCGAGCCATTAGAGTGCTCGACCGCCTGATTGAGATCGGCCAACGCCTGTGAATAGTTCCCCAGGCGGCGATGGGCATTGCCGCGGTGAATATAGATTTCTGCCCTTTTTGCCGCCAGCCAAGAAGCGCTAAGCGGCAAAAAGCCACGCTCTGTAGACGTTGAAAATTGTGAAATGAGATAGGAAAAATCTGCGATCGCCTGAACATAGCAAGCCATCTGGCAAAGCGTACAGCCCCGGTAGTAATACCCTTGAGTCACCGCCACCTTCAGCGACTTAAGCGAAATCGTAGACACATAGGCCACGCGCTCCCCGCCCGTCGCCCCGCCGCCCGCCGCTCCGCTGCCTGCCGCTCTCTGGAGAACCGACTCAGCCAGTGTTGACATCATCTGAATAGACTGGCTAAGACAGGCGATCGCCCGTTCGAAATCTCGCCCTTGCGCCCGCACCACCCCCTGGTTCAGCAGCGATCTAGCCTCCGACATAACTTGAGGCGCATGGGTTAGCAAGATGTCAGCTGCAGTGTCAGCCGTCATTGAGCAAAGTCTCTACACGTCTAAAAATGGAACCCATCGACAGCAAGCGTCAAAGCGCTCAATCGAGGCAAATGGAAAGATAAATTGAAAAAATCAGACAGGTAGATGCCTAATAGCGTAAGCCACGCCTGCATACAGGCTCAACCGTACAAAAACACACCCGACATGTACGGAAAAAGTGAAACAAATCGTGACAACCCGGGAACATCCCTGCGCCAAAGTGCAGCAGTAAAGACATCATCTATAGAGTGATTGGAGTGAGGAATGCCGTGAACATCGTAAGCCAGGCCAACGGCCTTTTTTCGGATGCTGCTTTTACCCGGCCAGCAGAGGGTAGCACGCTAAGCTGCTCAATTTTGGTCACTGGCGGATCGACAGCAGCCTACAGCGCTGCCCTCACTGCCCTGCGAATGAATGTAGACGTGTGCCTGGTGCAGCCGCAAAAAGTCCTTGGCGGACAGTTTACAGCCCAAGCCCTCCCAGCTTCCGACGATGGCGACCTCCTGAAGCAAAAAGCCACCTACAGCCGGGTAGAAGGTGAAAAATTTGCCATTTCTAAAACTCAGAGACAGTTTCGCAGGCGACAGAGACAGCTGCAGCCTGTGGCAGGTAGAGCGCGAGCCAATCCGGGCGGTGCCTGGGTCTGCCCGATGACCACAACCCCAGTGGTCTCCGCTAAAGCGCTCAATGAACCCTTCATTCCCTACTTACGCAGCGGCAAGCTCACCCTCATTCCCGACAGCGAGCCGATTGAAGTGCTCATGGCAGAGACCCAAACTTCTACAGGAAACGCGGGCCGCAAACGAGTCACAGGCGTCAAATTCAAAGATCGCACCGCGGGCCGTCGCTTCACCGTCAACGCGGCAGTCACCCTAGAAGCGACAGATTTAGGAGAACTGCTAGAGATTGCCGATCTCCCTTCCCGCGTAGGGCAAGAGGCCCGCAACGACACCGGCGAAGCCATCTTGCCAGAGCAGGCTGTCCCCGCCTGTCAGCAGTCCTTCACCTTCAATGTACTGGTGGAGCGCACCTACCCCGGACAGGGAAAGCAAGTGCCCCCACCCCAGGGCTACAGCAAAGAGTCCTGGCTCAACCCCTACGAATTTACCAGCCACTATTGGCTCAAAAAAGCCAGCGGCTGGTCCAAGCGAGGCTTCTTTGCTCCGTTTGGTATTTTTCGCTATCGGCGCCTGCTGCGGCGATCGCTCAACGAAAAAACCGTCAGCCCCGGCGATGTCGCCGCTATCAACTGGGGCACCTCCCCCCACCCCGAAAAAGTACAGTGCTGCGGCAATGACTTCCGCCGAGGCCACCTGATTGGCCCCAGCCCTGCAGAACGCAAGCAACTGATTCAACGGGCACGCGATCGCGCCCAGGCCTACATTTACTATTTGCAAACCCACGGTGTCTCAGACCTCAAGCCCAGAGCAGATCTCACCTGGACCCCAGACGGCATTGCCCTAGAGCCATATATTCGAGAAGCCCGCCGCGGCATCGCCCTTACCACCATTCGCCACGAAGACGTCGCCGCCCGCTTCTTCCCAAACCAAGCCCGCGCCCGCTGCTTCGATGACAGCCTTGGCATTGGGCAATACCACTACCTCGATCTGCACGGCAATCTGGTCGATGGGCACGTCAGTCCAAAAGGCCAAGACGTTATTGCCCTGCCCTTTTCACTGCCCGCGCGATCGCTCGTCCCCATGACCACCGACGGCCTCATCCTCTCAGCCAAAAGCATCGGTACCACCCACATCACCAACGCTGCCTACCGCATGCATCCTATGGAATGGGCAATTGGAGAAGCCAGCGGTTTTCTAGGCGTCTTCGCTGCCTGGACCGGCGAAAGCCCCCGCACCATCGTAGAAACCCTCCCCCTACTGCGCAAGCTACAGGGCTTTATGGCCCGTAACGGCGTTCCCCTCTTCTGGTTTGACGATGTCGCCCACGACGATCCCGACTTCGAAGCGATTCAAGTCATGGCCGCAACCGGGATCATTCGCAGCGAAAATTCAGACAACCTCCACTTCCGGCCCTACGGCAACGTGAACCGGGCCGTCGTCGCAACTGCGCTCGTCAGCCTGCTAAAGCTGGAGAAAATCACCCCGCCGCAACCCAGCTTTTGGGATGTGCGACCAGGCAAACACTGGGCCTACAGCAATATTGAAACGCTCAAAGCACAAGGGATGATCGCAGGTGTTGGGAAAGGAAAGTTCTCCCCCGACAGCCCAATCACACGAAAGCAGCTGTCTTTCCTCGTAAAGGCATCCGTACCCCAAGCCTACGAACAGGCATTCGCCAACTTACCCACAGACAATATCCCCCTGAGCCGACGAGAACTATCGCGAGCTTTCTACGCACTCTTAAAGCATCAGCTAAAAATCTGACACCGTACCCATTCCACCTCAATGACTACCAGCAGTCGCAAATAAAACTACGTACAATTACTTAGCAATTTAATTAAATTCAGATTAAATATGCAAAGATATTAGTGATTCGCTAACGATAGTCCGAGACGCCTGTGCCCCAGTTTATCGACAAGATCAATAGCACATCACCATAAAAATGCCTTTACCTTCAAAGCCCTGGTTGCCCTTAGTTCTGGTTACTTCACCATTGCTACTCGCAGCAACCCACGCTGCCTCTCCTGATGCTGGACGGCTCTCTTGCGAGCTGAGCGAGGACCTGACTACCCATACATATAGCGCCCACAGCAGCGAACTTCAGCCAACGCTAACGCCGACTGAAAATATAGGGGCCCATCCAATTGTTCACCCCGTGGGCTCACGTCAACAGGCGCTGGTGACCGCAGAAAGAGAATGGCTAGCATTTGACTCAGCTCAAGCACCCACATCATTTCACCCGCAGAGCAACTGCCGCATAAAAGAAGAACCCACTGAGGCACCGTCTGCCCCCCTAGGTGAACCGGCAGACGACCTGCCCAATTTGGACCCTGCGGTGTCTCCGCTACCCTCAGCGCCACAGCCAGAGACTAGACCAAACGCTGACCCAACCCCTCCAACGCCTACAGCCGATCCTGCAACAACCGACCCCTCTCCCACCGTTGAGGATGTACCCGAAAGTGCACCCCCTGCCTCTCCGCCCGCTGCCCCTCTCACGATTCCGACCCGTCCCGTAACACCGCCACCCGGCGATCCAGGAATCGACCCAACCAACTTTACGCCCGAGACAGCAGCCCCAACCCCCTTTGATGGCATCGTTGTCCCGCCCTTGGCCGCGCTGCCTGACGGGAGCTACCGCTATTTGGCTGGGAATTACGAATTTGGCAATTACACAAATGGGCAGCTAATTGCCAACGGCGGCTCGATTTTTTTGCTGACCAAAACAGGAAATCAAGTCATCGGCGAACTCCGCCCTCGGTTGGATCAGCCTGGCATCTGCGTTAGCGGCACCGTTAGCGGCAACAGCATCACGGGCTCCGCGTATCCTCAGAGCACAGAAGCAGAGACCAGCGCAGACGGAGAAACCGAGGTAAACGGAGAAGATGAAGCAGAAGCAGAAGCGACTGTGGAAAATGACACCGTAGGAGAAACTTACCAGCCATACACCATCAGCGCTTTGCAGATTCGTCAGCCGCGGACGGTAGCCGGTCGGACCTACTACGCAGGGGCCCTACTCGACCTCAGTGAATATTCTCGTATCAATGCAGGCACAGCCCTAGCACCTACAAGCTGCGAGATTCCAAGCACAGACGACAGTGCAGCAAACGACCCGTCGAATTGATCCCCACTGCCATCATCTTGATCTCCATTGTCGTCGCCCATCTAGCTAACCATTCAGTCGTCCATCTACCAGTCATACCTTCGTTATGCCAAACACGCTTAAACCAAAAGCCCTGTTCGCAACGACAGTCGGCGCTGCATCACTAGCTGCGATCGCAACCAGCACACCTGCCGCTGCGCAAACAACCGCGCCAGCTACAGACGAAGCCACCCCCATCAGCACCACCATCTGCCGATACGACCCCAACAGCGGCCGCCCCAATCCCTTCGGCATGCGAACATTCATTTCAGTCATTGAGTCGGCAGGCAATACAACCTTTACCCTAGATAGCTTTCCAACCTTTGCCGTCAGCCCTAACAATCCTGATCTCAGAGCGGATGTTGCTTCAGAGCGATCGCTCACCCTCTACGGGACCGCCCTGGCAGATGCCCGCCAAATC
Source organism: Cyanobacteria bacterium J06626_6 (assembly GCA_038523095.1). GTDB lineage: Bacteria > Cyanobacteriota > Cyanobacteriia > Phormidesmidales > Phormidesmidaceae > Phormidesmis. The sequence goes on along the minus strand of JBCBJS010000012.1, from coordinate 8,767 downwards.
ATGACTGATGATCCCTTCTACTACGCCCAGCTCCTCAATGTAGAAACCTCAGCAATTACCGAAGGCTCCACATTTTCCGACGTTGACGCAACTCTCGCCTGCACAACGGTCACCGCACAGTCTCCCGAAGAACCAACTCCCGAAGAACCAACTCCCGAAGAACCAACTCCCGAAGAACCAACTCCCGAAACACCGGCACCCGAAACGCCAGCTCCAGAAACACCAGCTCCAGAAACGCCGATTCCCGAGGTACCAGCCCCAGAGACATCGCCAGAAGACGGTCCTAACCTTGCAGCATTACCCAACGGCAACTATCGAGTTGTCTCCGCTGATTTTCCCAATCGCATCGTGACCGATGCAGAACTAGTAGATGCGGGCGGGACGCTGTTTCTCTTCCGCAAGTCTGGCAACCAGATCACCGGCACCTTCAGCTACATCGACAGCGAACTCTCCGCTTGCGTGACAGGAACGCTGGATGGCAATCAAGTCACAGGAGAAGCGATCGCAGCAGAGTTTGCCAGCCTCGAAGCAGACAAAGAAAGCCGGTTCCTTGGCCCAGGTAGCTTCCTGGAACTCACCAGCCATCTTGGTGAGGGCCGCTTTGAGCGCGCCGTTTTAGACCTCGAAGGCTTCTCGCAAATTAATTCAGGCACCCGGCTGCCCGTCGAAACCTGCCCGTAATCATCCATTTCAAATCAGCGCCAGTTAACGCACATCGGTATTGACTGCCATTAATCAGCGATTGCCAACTGTAGCGCAGCATATTGACTGGACACACTCGTTAACAAGTCAGTGTAGATCGGCATTAACTTGCGGTATCGCCTGACATTGCCAGCAATGGGCTGTCGGATATGGGCGATATCAATAGCGGCATTTACTTGCTCCAAGCTATCCCACACACCAAGAGAGACCAGGGCCAGCGCCGCCGCGCCAAAAGCAGAGCTTTCTATGACCGCCGGGACCTGTACCTCACGCTCAAAGACATCTGCCAGTATCTGCTGCCACAGATCAGAGTGGGCAAATCCACCCGAAGCGCGCAGGATACTCACGTCTCCGCCTACGGCCTCAAGCGCGCTAAACACTGACTGCAGGTTGTACAAAACACCTTCCATCACGGCTCTGACTAAGTGGCCCTGAGTATGGTGCTTGCCCAGGCCAAAAAAGCTGGCCCGCGCTTGGGCATCCCACAGCGGCGATCGCTCTCCCAGCAGGTGAGGATGAAAAATCAGTCCATCCGCCCCTGGTGCGATCGCACTAGCCATCTTTGTCAGTCGCTCATAGGTCGATTTACTCGGTTCCGAAGTCGCCATGTCCCCCTCATCAGGCGCCACAGAGTAAGGCACCAGATTATCCCGAGTCCACTGCAGCAAGAAGCCACCATTGTTCACCGCGCCCCCCATCACCCAGCGGCCTGAAACGAGCGGATAGCAAAATAGCTGCCCCTCCGCTGCAACAGTCGGCTGGTTCAGCACTCGGCGGACCGCACCGCTCGTCCCCAGGGTAATCGCGGCTAGGTCGGGCGCGATCGCCCCTACCCCCAAATTGGCCAACACCCCGTCGCTCGCACCAATCACCACCACCGTCTGCGAGCAAAGATTCATCGCATCGGCCATCTCAGCACGAAGCGTCATCTGATGGGTCGTCGGCACAATCTCCGACAGCTGCTCTCTGCAAATACCTGCTGCTTTCAAAGCCATCGGCTCCCAGTCTTGACTCGCCAAATTCAACAGCCCGGTCGTCGAGGCAATCGATAGGTCAATCAGCCACTGCCCGCACCACTCATGTAGCACATATTCTTTGATAGAAACGATTCGCGCTGCCCGGTCAAATACCGCTGACTGCTCGTGGCCCAACCAGGCCAGCTTGACCACAGGCGACATGGGATGAATCGGCACGCTTGTTTGCGAATAGAGATTGGGTGAGTGCAATCGGACAGACTCCACCCAGCCGTTACCGCGACTATCCGCCCAGGTAAACATCGGCGTAATTGGCTGCCCTGACTCATCGACAAGGAGCAGCGTATGCATGGCAGCGCTAAAAGCGATCCCCCGTAGCTGGGTGGGGTCAATCCCGCTCTCTTTCACTACACCGGCTGCCGTCTTCACAGTTGCCCGCAAAATGTCGTCAGCATCCTGCTCCGCCGCACCCGCCGTCGGTGAGTTGAGCACATACCCCTGCGCGCACTTGCCAATCTGGGCGCCCTCGTCATCAAACAGCACAGCCTTGGTGCTACTCGTGCCAATATCGACACCGATTACATAGCCCATAGCTCTTGCTGGCAACCCTACGCATCTACTCGCCTACAACATTATCGTCAGAGGAGGCTTCAGGCGGTCGTTCTACGGGTAGACCTTCCGCCGAAGGCACCGTCTGTACTGGCTCAGTCGCCCCGACTTCTGGGTCAGCCACACCAGATTGAGTGGGTCCATCCCCGGACACTTGATCCGGCGCAACCCCTTCGAGCACCACCAATGATTCCAGCATTTTTTTCACCAGGGGCGCAGCCACCGTGCCACCATAAGCATTCTCACCTTGGGGCTCATCCACCACAGCCAATACCACATACCGAGGATCGCTCACCGGCGCAATACTCACAAAGCTCGTAATTCTCTGATTGCCGTAGGCGCCATAGTCAGTCGCTTTCTGGGCCGTCCCCGTCTTCCCAGCGATTTGGTAGCCATTGACTTTTGCAGCGGCCCCGGTGCCATCATCCACCACTTCCCGCATCATATTTAAAACCTGACGGGTCGTCTCAGCCGAAAAAACCCGCCGAGAGGCCGGACGCTCTGGCGACCAAGTGAGTTCACCCTCACTGTTCATCAGGCCGCGTACCACATGGGGTGTCACAATCTTACCGCCATTCGCCAGGCTGCCGTGGAGCTGCACCAACTGCAGCGGCGTCAGTGAAAAGCCCTGCCCAAAGGAAGTCGTTGCAGCTTCCACGGCACTACCGACAAACTGACCGCGCGCTTTAATCTGACCGCGCGCCTCGCCCGGTAGCTCGATCCCTGTGGCCTGTCCCAAACCCAATTTTTCTAACCAGTCAAAATAGAGGGCACGCGGCAAGGTTTCCATCACGTGCACCATACCCACATTGCTGGAATAGCGCAGTACATCGGTAATCGAAATCGAACCGCGCCCGCCAATATATCGGAAGTCAACGTTTTGGATGGGCCACTCACCCACCTGAATTTTCCCCTCGTCATAGATTTTGTCATCTGGTCCGATGGTGCCATTTTCAAGCGCGATCGCCACATTGATCGGCTTAAAAGTCGACCCCGGCTCGTAGAGATCGCTCACAGCCCAGTTCTTAAAATATTCCAGCTCGGCATCGTAATAGCGGTTGGGATCGTAGGTCGGTGCGATCGCCAAAGACAGGATTTCTCCCGTCCGGCTATCCATCACAATGAGCGCGCCCCGCTTCGCATTGTACTCAGCAACCGTTTTCGCTAGGTTTTCCTGGGCGATACGCTGTAAACGGCTGTCAATCGTCAGCTGCATCTGCAAGTCATCCCGCGTCACCAGCTGCAGAGAGGCCGTTTCATCAGGTTTTATATCGTCATACTTCAGCTGGTCTTGCAGAGCGACTTCAATCCCCGCTTTAGGCACGCCCTCTAGATCGATATAACCCGTCACTTGGGAAAATAATTCGCCCTGCGGATACACTCGCTGCGGCGAAGGGAGCAAATCTAAACCATCTAGCCTGAGCGCCCGCAGTCTCTTGGCCGTCTCTTCCGAAATATCAGTCGATAGCTTGATCCCACTTTCCTGCTCGTCAAATTGCTTCGTCAAAGCGCCCGGTTCACGCTCAAGCACCTCGCCTAGCGCAGTTGCGATCGACTCTTTCGACTTCTTAAATAGCATGGGGTGCACATACAGGGTGTACATCACCCGGTCCATCGCCACCACATTTCCCTGACGGTCCACTAGCTGCCGGCGAGAAGCCCGAGGCGTCGCCTGAATCGCCTGCTGCTCCTCAGCCATGAGCTTCAGGTCATGGCCAATCACCAGCTGCAAGTAAGCCAGCCTCATGCCCAGCCCCACCATGCCTGCAATTAGCAGCAGCCAAACGCTGATCAACCGCAATCGAGGCGATTTCGAACGATATTCTTGGATCTCTTCAGGCGTCGTCCGTGGACGCCGAGAAGCAGGCCTGCGCGAAGGATGACGACGGGCACGCGAACGAGTAGAAGCAGCCATAGAGCTTATTCGAGAGATACAAATTAGAGCCTTTAATTAGAGACTTCGAGCAGTCCGCTAATAGCCCAGAGGCTGCAATCGCGCTGGCTCTTCAATCTCCACAGTCTTGGGCTCCCTGACGGGCTCTGGCGTCAAGAATAAAACATCCCCTGACTCATAGAGCTCTAAACCTGAATCTTCCCGAGCAGCTTGCTCAGCCAGGCTCTGCTTGATCGCCTCATTAGCCGTCGTAATTTGCTGCGATTCATTCTGCAGCGCATCCAGCTGACTCAGCGCCCGATCAGTTGATTTGTCAGCGTACACCGTCGAGCCATAGAGCGCCAAGGCACCCGTCACTAGTAGACTGGTTACCACCGTAGAGAACTGCTGTGAACGATTGAGCAACTGCAGCCAAAACGGCAGGCTCGGCTTACGCTTAATAGATAGTGGCGAGACAGATGCGGTCTGTACCGGTGGGTCGTTCTGACGCACCGGCTGAGCCACCGGGTCCCACTGGCGCTTCGCAACGTCTATATCTGGAGGATCTTGCTCCAGCACATCCTGCTGCAGTTGGTATGCCTTTTCAATCAGCTGGTCAGTCTGATGGTCACGATTCAGGCCAGCATCTTCAGACCTTGCAGTTCGCTGCATAGGCTGGCGTTTATGCAGTTTTCCCTTCTGCAGCTCAGCCTTACGGCGCTGAGGGTCGAGCGGATCATAGTCGGTAGCAAAGACCATACGAATGACGAAAAGAACGAGAGATTTAAATGAGCTCTAAAAGAGAAAGAGCAAAAACATCGGACAAAAGCAACCGTGATTTTACAGAGATGCTGCACCGCTTATTCCTAGGCGATTTCAGTTATCCGCAGACAAACTCCCACATCAAATTACGCGCAGTCTACCCCGTGAACGGAAGAAGAACAATAGGAATATCAAATTTTTCTTGAAACGCTTAGAAGGAGAACCGGGAAGCAACCGCAAAAATCGCTAATCACCGCGGTCCGAGACCAAAATACCCCAAGAAAATTTCCTCAAAAAAATGCCTCAGCTTGGCAAGTATAAAAAGTCCTCGTACTCAAGGTGCCCTGAAAAAACAGCACACAGACAGTGCGAGGAAATGTAAGGCTTACTGCTGACCGCCAAGAGGCCCTAAGGCAAAAAACCGCGATCGCCCCATCCACTAAGGCCTAGGTCTATCTGGCAAACCTACCATATCAGCATTGCTCTTGCCGGGCGGAATCATCGGATAGCAGTTCTCATCGCGACGAACCCGCACATCCATCAGCACTGGGCCATCAGCCGCTATCATTTCAGCGATCGCACCCGGCAGTTCACCCGGCGCGTTCACCACCATTCCTTTCACCCCAAAGGCCTTAGCCAGCAGCACAAAATCAGGCATCCCCACCTCCATGTTGGAAGCAGAATAGCGCTCACCGAAAAACGTCTGCTGCCACTGGCGCACCATGCCCTGCCAACCGTTATTCAAAATCACGGTTTTCACACTGATGCCGTACTGAGCCAGCGTTGCCAGCTCTTGCAGGCACATTTGAAAGCTAGAGTCACCGCTAATGCAGATCACCTGCTCATTCGGCAGTGCCACTTGCACGCCCAGAGCTGCAGGCATGCCAAAGCCCATCGTGCCTAGCCCCGCACTCGATATCCACTGGCGTGGACCATTCTTTAAGAACTGAGCCGCCCACATTTGATGCTGACCCACATCTGTTGTGTAGTAGGCATTGGGCGCCTGCTTGGCCAGCTCCACAACGACCGACTGCGGCGAAATTTGGTCTGTGTAGGTAGGCACCTCCAGCGGAAAGTCTTGTTTCCAAGTATCTATTTGAGTTCGCCACGCCTGCGTCTGCGCAGAATCGGGCGCAGCCTGATCATCCAGCAGCGTCAGTAACCGCTTAAGGACAGCCTTGACATCTCCGACAATAGGCACTTCAGGCACCCTATTTTTGCCCACTTCAGCCGGGTCAATATCAATGTGGATGACCTTAGCTCGACTGGCAAATTCATCTAGTTTGCCCGTAACTCGGTCATCAAATCGGGAACCAATCGCCACCAGCAAGTCGCACTGACTGACTGCGAAATTTGCGTAGGCCGTCCCATGCATACCCAGCATGCCAACCGCCAGCGGATGGTGCTCATCAAACGCGCCCTTCCCCATTAGCGTAGTCGTCACCGGCGCAGAAAACGTTTCTGCAAGCGCCTCGATTTCGCCATGGGCACCAGAAGCGATCGCCCCGCCTCCTACATAAAACAGCGGTCGCTTGGCTGCGCGCAACAGCGCGATCGCTTCATCCAGCTTTTCACGCTCCACCACAGCGTCAGGAGAGTAGCCTGGAATATCCACATTCCCCGGCGTCACAGGAATGTAGTCAATTTCTTCAATACCAACATCTTTCGGCACGTCAATGAGCACAGGCCCAGGCCGCCCTGTTCTCGCGATGTAGAAAGCCTCAGCTACAATTTGAGCCATTCGATTAGGGTCGCGCACCACATAGGAATGCTTCACTATCGGCAGCGTAATCCCATGAATGTCCGTCTCCTGAAAGGCATCAGTGCCGATGGCGGCGCGAGTGACCTGCCCAGTTACCACCACCATCGGAATTGAATCCATCTGAGCAGTAGCAATGCCCGTTACTAGATTGGTTGCACCCGGCCCAGAGGTCCCAAAGCAAACGCCCACCTGCCCCGTTGCCCGGGCATAGCCATCGGCAGCATGGGAGGCCGCCTGCTCATGGCGAACCAGGATGTGCTGCAGCTTTCCTTCGGCTTCAGCCTGATACAGCGCATCGTACACCGGCAAAATTGCCCCACCCGGATAACCAAAAATATGCTTCACACCGTGGCGAACCAAGCTATCGATCAGGGCGTAGGCACCGCTGACACGCTTGGTCGCCGTCGAAGATTCCAACGTAATAGGGGAGGCCATAAAAAATCAGGATAGTCGGTCAGCGAAAGGTGCAGTAGCTAGGCAAACTAAGAGCAAAGCAACTACGAAGTTTCACAGGAGCATTCAGGCCTTATTAGTTTAGGTTGTAGCCTAACGAACAACAAGATTGATCTGGGGTAGATTTGTCATCGATTCGCTATCGATTAGTATCTATTGCTACCTTAGGTCAGCTAGACAGTTGGGCAAACCTACCAGCCAGTTCTATCAGCCAGTTCTATCAGCCAGTTCTATCAGCCAGACCATCAACCCAAACCCATCAACCCCAAACTATCAACCAGACTTATGCGCCGCATTAGCAGCCGCATGACGCCAGCTAAAAGCCCCATTCCATTCAGCCTGTAGCACCCGCCGCAAGAACTGGCCCGCCGTCATCGGCATGCCTACGCCTTTAGCACCCTGGCACCGGCTGACTTCAAATCCCATGACACTTTCCGGCTGTCCCCACAGATTCAGATGGGCGACCGGAGGATGCGCCACAAAGTTCACCTCACCGGCCCCCAGAGGAAGGCTAGTCAGATGGGTGAAATAGTCATGGCTTAGGCGCGTCACCGGCATACCCACAACCGGCACGCCCCAGCCATCGACCGCGATTAAGCGAGACACGCGATAGCGACCGCCTCCCTGCTGTTGCCACAGTGCGAGCCCCCCGGCTAATCCCAGCACGCCCGCACTAAAGCCAATGCCGACAACCGGCGGACAGGCCACGGGCGATGGTGACAGCCACTCAGCGTATTCGACCAAAGTCCGGCAAATCTCTACCGGCGCAATTGGAGAAGTCTCCAGCACCCTGCAGTCTACAAAGCTAGGTAGTGATGCTATCAGCCGCTGGGTCAAATTAGTCTCGTGAAACCCTGGACAAATAACAACCAGTAGCTTACTGACCGGCAGCTGGTTCAAGTCTTTGGCGCTAACCAGTTGCGTTTTGCGAGCAGAAACCATGGGAAAACGGGAAAAATTTGATAGGACGTTCGGTTCTACCCATAGTCAGGATAAAAGGCTTACCGGTAGTCTAGACATAGTCACCTATTTTACTTAAAGGCCAGAAGAGAGACCGCTTACTGAGGCACCCAACCGTGCCTGCAGCTAGCCTCTCTCATGGCAGCATCCCCATGGGCGCAACCGATCAGCTACTACCAACTATTAGCGCCTTGGTCGCCTTGGGAGAATTCGCTCAAGACGACCAGCTACCCGATGACAGCCATATTGATACGGTCAGCGACCAGCTACAAGTCTCAGATAGGCAGCTGAGAGCGCAGAGAGAGTGGCAAGGCGCAGTAGCGGCCCTCACCCAGCTGCTCAACCACCATGCCCATTGCAACCGGTCCAAAAGCGCAGGATTGAGGTCAAAGCCCAAACGGTCTTCGCGTCAGCCCCAGGCTTTGGTCATATCGGGTCCTGTCCCGCTGCTCAATGATCCAGAGTTGCTGCCCAATCTCTCAAACTGGACCTTTGTACCAGGCTCTTCAGAAGACCATGCGGCCGCTTTCAATGCGCTCTCACCGGTCGAAAGAATTTTCCAAAAGACCCAAGAAAAGTTTGGCAGGAGACCCTCGTCCCACAGCACTCGGCTACTCCCTCTGCTTGAAGACGATCCGCTGGCACAAGAGCAGTTTGTGCTAGTGATGACGC
>JBCBJS010000011.1:0-132603 GCA_038523095.1 Cyanobacteria bacterium J06626_6 | reverse complement strand
GAGCTTCAAAGAACAAGTCGACCCTTACGGTCTACTCAATCCTGGCAAGATGCGAGGATGGATGGAGCGCAAACAAGGCGACAAATGAGCGACTTTCCCTATCTTTTCGACTCTCCCATCGTGCCTCACGATGTCGGTAGCTATACCTATTCGGTGGTCTTCTTGCCCGAAGAGATGAACGAAGATCTACCCTTTGATCAGCATCCCCGTTTGCGCATTGAGGCGGAAGTTGGCAGCACGCCTTTTGCGGGCGCTTGGCAGCCGACAAAAGGTCGATGGTACTTGTTGTTGTCAAAGCGGTTTTTGAAATCAGCTGGTTTAGAACTCGGTGACTGGGTTACAGTGCGCTTTCGCATTGCCGATCAAAACGCGGTTGATATGCCCGAGAGTTTGCGTAAGGCGCTAGATGAAGACGACCATGCAAATGCTATTTGGAAAAAATTGTCTCCTGGTAAACGCAGAAGCTATGCCTACCGCGTATCGTCAGCAAAAACAGCTGCAACTCAAACTCGCAGAGTTGCAGAAGTGCTAGAAAGCCTAGTGCTTAAAGAGAGGTAGATTGAAGTTCCTACGCCAGCAATTCATCGACAGGTATGCTGAATCCTGGCAGTAGCGCCTGTGTTTTAGCAACTTCACCTGCTCTAAACACTTGCTCCCCTGCTGCGGTCACCACCGCAACTCGTTGAATGCCCGGGAAGATGAGCCAAACTTCCTGGCCACCCGACTCCAAGTACTCGTAGGCTTTCTTGTAGACTTCTATGGCTAAGTCAGTTGGCGAGACAACTTCTGCACTCAGCGGAAAGCTCTGTGGTAGCGTCCTTGGCTCACCGTATTTATCCAGCAGTTCCTGTGTGAGGTAGGCAACATCCGGTTTCCTACCCTGCTTTTTAGTTGTGCAGGGAACCTCGGTGTAAGTTTGTCCGCCTAATTTCTGATCTTCTTGATATCTTCGCCACCAGTAGTAAAGGTTTCCTTGAACCTTGCTGTGTGTAAGCGTCATTCCAGTTTTCTTAATTAGCTGGCCATCGACCCATTCCGTGCCTTCTAGGGGGTTTTCTGCCCAAGCTTCTAGTGAGGTTGGCTCTGTTAAGTTTGGCTCTGTGGCATCAGCGTCTGGCGTAACAGGTTTATGCGTGGCTGCGACCATGGTTTACATCGCTACGACTTCTATTGCTCCAGTGTAAATTAATTTTTGAGGAACGCGACCAGCTGCTCTAGCTTCTCCCAAGCAGCACCGCTCTGAATAATCTCCTGTGCCTTGTTCACGCCATCCGCACAGGCTGCTTCAAACGTGTCGCCTTTTGCTACGCCGCCAACCTTAAGCGCTAGTGCTGCGTTCAAGGCTACTGCATTCTGCTGTGCTGCGGTTCCCTTGCCCTGAAGCACGTTGCGCAAAATAGTTGTGTTCTCTTCTAGTTCACCGCCTTTGAGTGCCGATAGCGGAGCGGGTGTAAGACCCAATGCTTCCGGCTCTAGCACTTCTTGGGTGACTTTGCCGGTGCTGACTACTGAGATATCTGTAGGTTTACCGAGTCCGGCTTCGTCGAGGGTTTCTCTACCATGCAGCACCATGGCCTGCTGCATGCCCAGTAATTTCAGTGCTTCTGCCATCGGTTCAATAACCGATGGATGGTAGACGCCGATGATTTGCCCTGTAGGACGTAGGGGATTGACCAAGGGCCCAAGGAGGTTAAATACGGTACGGACTTTGAGCTCGCCGCGCAAGGGAGCGACGGCTTTCATCGCTGGGTGCCAGCCTCTGGCAAAAAGAAAGGTGACGCCGACTTCTTTGAGGGCGGCTTTGGATTTGTCGATGGGGGCAGCAAGGTCTACCCCTAGACCTTCGAGAACGTCTGCAGAGCCGACTTTGCTAGAGGCAGAGCGGTTGCCGTGCTTGGCGACAGGAATGCCTGCCGCTGCGGCAACGAAGGCGACGGCAGTGGAAATATTAAAAGTGGAAGAGCCGTCGCCACCGGTGCCGCAGGTGTCTATCCGGGGGGAGGGAAGGTCTAGATCTGCGGTGGTGCCGCCAAGGGATTGGCCTTGCAGGACGCGGGCCATGCCTGCGAGCTCTTCGCCTGTGACGCCTTTGCTTTGAATCGCGGCAAGGATGGCACCAGAGAGGACAGGTGAGAGTGATTCGGTGAGCCAGCTGTCCATGAGGGCTTCGGCTTGAGCTTCGGTGAGCGATCTCATCTCAATCAGCTGCTGTAATAGCTGTGGCCCATCGAACTCAGTGTGTTTTGTAGTGACCAAAACGGTGCTCCCGAACTAAAACGAATAAGCCTATTAAATCAAAGCATGACCCTGAACTAGAATGCTCTATGGCGATCGAATAGAAGTCCAGCTATGCCAGTATGTTGATTCCCAATGCAGGAAATGCAATCGACTTGCTACCCTCTGTGCAAATTTTTGAGGGTGCAAATTTTTGAGGGTGGTCGTGTCGAACTCCGCAAAAGCTAAAAGTGCTGCATTTCACTGACCGAGCATTTGAAGTTGATACAAACTCGCGTAGAGTCCATCCTGTGCCAGCAGTTCTTCATGGCTACCCTGCTCTACTAGCTGACCCTGCTTCAATACCAGAATGCGATCCACATTGCGAATAGTCGAAAGGCGGTGCGCGATGATGATAGCCGTTCGATTTTCGAGCAATTTATCAAGGGCCTGTTGAATCGTAGCCTCGGTGCCGACGTCTAGGTTTGCAGTGGCTTCGTCGAGCACCAGAATGCCAGGATTGCGGATGGCGGCTCTGGCAAAGGCGAGTAGCTGCTTTTGACCGCCTGATAAGTTGGTGCCACGTTCTCGGAGCGCGGTGCCGTATCCCTGCGGAAGGGCTTCGATAAATGAGGCGACGTTGGTTTGCTCGGCGGCCTTTTGCACTTGGTCGAAGCTGTAGTCTTCTCCAAGGGTGATATTGCGCTGTACGTCTCCAGAAAAGAGGAAGCCGTCTTGTAGGATTATTGCCATGCGATCGCGCAAATCCTGCTGCGCAATGTCTCGAATATCGACATCGTCTAACAAAATCTGCCCGTCACTAACGTCATACAGACGGCACAGTAGCCGAATGATGGAACTCTTGCCTGCGCCAGTAGGCCCGACCAGTGCGACTTTTTCACCGGGACGAATGACAAAGTCCAAATCTTTCAGGACATAGTCGTCTGCCTTGTAGCCAAAAGAAACACGGTTGAATCGGATTTCGCCAGGAATGACGACATCGCTGTTTTTTAGGGTTTGGGCAGGGAGCAAGACCGGATTTTGCGCATCGCGAATGACAATGGGTTCGTTCATCAGATCGTTCAGCCGCTCTACGGCAGTGAGCCCAGCCTGAATCGCGGTGAACTTATCGGCGAACTGCCTGAGCGGGTCAAAGAGCTTTTGGGCAAAGAGAATAAATGCCGTTAGCGTGCCAATTTCGAGCAGACCGCCGGTGACTAGGGAGCCGCCCAAGGCCAAGACGCCCGCGATCGCAGCAAGTGCAATCCACTCCAACGTTGCCGATACCGCCGAATCATAAAAAATGGTGGTATCAATCGCATCGACATAGCGTTGATTGATAGTGCGATACAGCTGCGAGTTGAAGCGTTCACGGCGAAAGAGCTGAACGACATCAATGCCGCTAACGTTCTCCTGCAGGTTGGAATTCAATGCAGACAGCTCTTCCCTAGCAATGTAATTTGCCTTACGGTACTGCTGCTGAAAATAGATGATCAACGCTGTAATCGGTAGCAGCATGGCGATCAGCATGAGCCCGAGTCGCCATTCCTGTTGCAGCATCGTGCCCATTAGCACCAAGATCAAAAAGAGATCGCTGATGATGCCAATTGCGCCCGTGGAGAAAACATCGCCTAGGGCGTTGACATCACTCGTCAGGCGAGTGATGAGCCGTCCCACCGGTGTCCGGTCAAAGAAGCCCATCGATAGGGCGGTGACATGCTCGAACAGATCGGCCCGAATCGATGCGGTGATCTTCTGTCCGACTCTTTGGATTTGGTAGCTTTGCCAGCCGTCTAGCGATAGACGAATAGCGATCGCAATCAGCAAGCCGCCAATAATCCAGTTCAGCCCTGTCCGTAGGCTCACCGCTGCAAAGATATCCCACGCCGCCTCTTCCTGCTTAATCAACGAAATAGCCTGACCAATGAGCACAGGCTGTAGGGCCTGCGCCAGCGATAGCGGAATTAGCAGCAACATCGGCAGCACAAGCTGCGACCGATTGCGGGTGATGTAGGGGACTAGGCGCAAAAATAGCCGCCAGTCGTTTTTGACGCCTCGCCTTGTCTTGGTGGCGGCATCAGACTTAGCGGAACTGGTAGAAGCAGATGCCATGGTTAACGCGTGTTGAATGCTAGGAAGCTGAAATACTAAAAGCCCGATAAACGCAGCTCTATGCCGGAATGCCTGCTTGAGAGACATCTCGGACTTGGTGAATAAGCTGATGGAGCCCGTCTTGGTTGAGCCGGTAGCTGAGTGGGTGGGCGATGAGCCGGGCTGTGCTGTGGTAGAGCACCTCCAGCTCCGTTAGGTTGTTTTCCTTGAGCGTGCGACCGGTAGATACTAAATCCACAATGGCTTCTGACATACCGGTGATGGGGCCTAGTTCTACAGAGCCAGAAAGCGGCACGATTTCTACAGATAAGTCTAGCGACTGGAAATATTGCCGGGCGCTATTGACAAACGTAGATGCGACCCGGCAGTGAGGGGGCAAATCGACTGCAGAACAGTAGCCGCTATCGCTTGAAACAGCTACTGACAGACGACAGCCGCCAAAACCCAAATCCGCAATGTGCGCTACCTTCGGCTGACGTTCCTGCAGAACGTCGTAGCCAACAATGCCGAGCTGAGCCTGGCCGTATTCCACGTAAACAGGCACATCCTTAGCCCTGACCAGCAACCCCCTTGCCTGTCCGGTTGTGTCTATTAGCTGCAGCTGCCGGGTGCCTTTTTCCAGAAATCCACTGAAGTCTAGTCCTGACGCTTTGAGTAGCCGAATGCTCTCTTTGAGCAGTGAGCCTTTCGGTAGGGCAACCGTAATCATAGGTGAATTCTTGAGTAAAGTTTTGGTTGACAGAGGGGAGAAAAGAGATGAATTTTCGCCGTGCTATTACTAGGCCGCTGCATCGGACTGATACCTTGCAGTGCTCCGTAGTTTCCTAGCAATCGTATCAACTCAACCCCCCTTCCGTAGGGCCTTTATCGGCTCTAATTGACGAAACAAGTGGAGATTTTGCAAGGGGTGTCGCAGTCGTTTTTAGCGAGTGATAAATGCTACACGTAGAAAGCGCAGGTGAGACAGATCACATCCAACCTCTGCATATCTGCGTATATATGTAAGTGGAGTTCCTGAAACACTATCGGGCTATATATCCATGAAGATTAAAGCTGGCGAAGTTTTGCAGTCCCACGAGGGCCAATACTACCGAGTGTTAGAGGTCAATCAGTACAGCGTTTCACTGATGCGTGTGGGCGGTCAGACCGTCTTTGCTTGTAAGCCTGATTATATCGCGCTTAATTTCTCTTTTCCGACTGTGGAGGTCGCCTGAAAATCAAAGTTTTGATGTCACCGAGAAAATAAGTTGCGTGATTGAGAGAGGCTAGGCCGTTGGGCTAGCCTCTTTTTGTATGATTGATTTTGACTATTTTGACGGATTGGCTTCACCTGCTGTGGTCGTCCGCGTTTTACGCTTAGGCAGGACCAATGGCAGCGGCGACGGCTTCGAGTGCGATCGCAACATGTGTCCAGTGGGTGCCGCCTTGGCAATACACCACGTAGGGCGCTCTCAGGGGGCCATCGGCTGACAGTTCTGAGGTGCTTCCGTCGACAAAAGAACCGCCTGCCATCACCAACTGGTCGTCGTATCCTGGCATGGCTGAAGGCACTGGGTTTACGTAGGACTCCACCGGTGAATGCTGTTGCACGGCTTGGCAAAAAGCCACAAGCTTTTCGGCTGACTTTAGTTTTACTGCCTGGATGACCTCGCGCTGCGCTACTGAGACGGGCGGATTGACGGCGTAACCCAGTTCATCAAATGTCTTGGCGATGAGATAGTTGCCCTTCATCGCTTCGCCGACCATTTGTGGTGCCAGAAATAGCCCCTGATACATCAGTCGTCCCTGCCCAAGGGTGGCGCCACCGCTGGTGCCAATCCCAGGTGCCGTAAGCCGACAGACCGCTGCTTCTACCAGCTCCTGACGACCTGCCACGTAGCCACCTGTTGTAGCAATTGTTCCCCCAGGATTCTTGATTAGGGAGCCCGCCATCAGGTCAGCGCCGACTGCCGTAGGCTCTTGAAGCTCAGTGAATTCTCCGTAGCAGTTATCGACAAAACAAATTGTATTAATGTTTTGCTGCTTAACTAAATGTATAATTTTGTTAATAATATGAATGCTAAGGCTAGGTCGCCAGCTGTAACCGCAAGAGCGTTGAATAAGGACGATCCTTGTTCTACTGTGAATTGCCGAGGACAGCTTTTGAAAGTCGACGGTGCCTGATGGGGTAAGCGCTAGCTCTCTGTAGCTAACGCCAAACTCTTGAAGTGAGCCATGGCCACTGCCTCTAGTGCCGATGACTTCTGCTAGCGTGTCGTAGGGTGCACCTGCGATCGCAAGTAGCTCGTCTCCTGGCCTGAGGACTCCAAACAGAGCGCAGGCGATTGCGTGAGTCCCAGACACAAACTGCACTCTGACGGCGGCTGCTTCGGCCTCCACGATTTGGGCGAACACCTTATCTAGCGTATCTCTGCCCAAGTCATCATGGCCGTATCCCGAAACGCTGGCGAAGTGATGGGCACCTACCCGGTGCGTCCTGAATGCAGCCAAAACCTTCGACAAATTTTTTTTGACTTGAAGGTCAATCCCATAAAATGTTTCGAGGAATGCTTCTTCTGATTGACAAGAGGGCTTTTGGGCAGAGGCGTGGGCCAGTCTGTGTGTGCTGCCTGAGTGATTCATCGTGATTCATCTGTTTTGTCCGACCCTGCTCTCCGACCGATTTTTGTGTCGGCTTCGAGATTGTACAGGTCCTCTGCAAGCGGGTTCTGTACTTTTTAATCGGTGCCTGAGAGTTTTAATGTTTTGATTTGAGATTTTAAATGACTATTGCAAGCTCGACTGACCGTCCTCTCAATTGGCCCATCATCTTATTTATGGTGGCCATTCACTTTGGCGCTTTGTTTGCTCTGGTGCCTGCCAATCAAAACTGGGGTGCGGTGGGAGTGGCTTTCCTACTCTACTTCATCACTGGATGTCTCGGAATTACCCTGGGCTGGCACCGGCTGATCGCTCACCGCAGCTTTCGGGTACCTCAGTGGCTGGAATACTTCTTTTTGCTGTGCGGTTCGCTCTCTTGCCAGAGCGGTGCGATTGAGTGGATTGGTCTGCACCGTCACCACCATGCCTACTCAGACCAAGAGCAAGATCATCACAACTCAGGTCGTGGCTTTTGGTGGAGCCATATGGGCTGGTTGCTGCACGATGTGCCTGCCAAGTCTGAGATCCGTCGGTTTACCCAGGACATCAATACCGATCCTGTTTATGTGCTTGTCGATAAGTACTTTCTAGTTCTGCAAATTGCCTTGGGCGCGCTGCTGTATGCGATAGGTGGCTGGTCCTTTGTCGTGTGGGGTATTTTTGTTCGGCTGGTTGTGGTGTACCACTTCACCTGGTTCGTGAACAGTGCGACTCATAAGTTTGGCTATCGCACGTTTGAATCTGGCGATCGCTCTACAAACTGCTGGTGGGTCGCGCTCTGCACCTTTGGTGAAGGCTGGCACAACAACCACCACACCTACCAATACTCTGCGCGACACGGTCTGCAGTGGTGGGAGATTGATGTGACCTGGATAATTATTCGGGGTCTGCAGCTGGTTGGTTTGGCTGATAAGGTCAAACTTGCCAAGCTATAGGCTTTTTCCCAGCTCCTTGAGCGCCACGGCAGGTGCTTCTAGGCAATACGACTGAATCTCCCTTGCTGTGAAAATCCGCGGTAAGGGAGATTTTTGGTCGCTATTCTTCGTGAACGATTCGCTGATATTCTCGCAGCTGAGAGAGGCCAATTAGCCCACCTGTCCGTCCTTTGCGGTCGGAGATGCCGATAGCAATATCTGCTGTCCGTGATGCGTCTCGTACAAACTGCGGGCAGGTATTGATGTAAACAGCAGCGCTTTTGCACTTGCTGATGAAAAGGCGACTTTCTGCGTAGTCTGCGGTGGCGATGCTGTCAGCGTGCCTGCTGCTGTGGGTGTTTATCCAGCTGATGGCGTCGGCTGCGTTTTTGACCTGCCGGAAGGCGATGGTTCGTTTGAGGTATGCTGACCCCCAATCTAGCGGTTTTGCCTCCTCCACATTCTCTTGACTGAGGTTGAGCGCACTATCGGCTTTGATCGCAAAGCCATCTTCCTGCAGCCGGTTCAAGAGTCGGGTAATTGTATTTTCGCTAATGGTTTCGTGGAGCAGTACCTTCTCAATTCGGTTGACGGCGTCTGGTGTTCCGGTGTGGCTACCGACAATCATTTTATAAACCTTATCTAAATTGCCGCTGGCTGACCAGTACAAATAGCAGTTGCCCATCCTAGAGGGAACGGTGGGGACGCTGGCTACCTGCACAACCTGCTCTACCAGACTGGGGCGTCCGTGGGGAATAATCAGGTCGATATCTGGGCACTGAGCGATTTCTAACCGTGAGACATCGGTTGGTTCGAGGCGGCAGATTAAGTTTTCAGGTAGTCCGACCTCTGTCAGCGTTTTTTGTAGGATGTCCGCGATGATTTGATTAGTGCGGCTGGCTTCGTCGCCACCCCGCAGGATGAGGGCATTGCCGGTGCGGATACAGAGGGCTGCCGCGATCGCCCCTAGGTCCGGAAATGCTTCATAGATAAAAGCGACGAGGCCCACTGGCCGGGTATGGCAGTCATCACGTGTGCTGGCAATTGATTCGGATGCGACGGCCAGCCGGTGAAAGATACGGGCAGCCGTTTGTACCCGCCCGGGGGTGAGCTTGAGCCAATCGACCACCAGTTCGGGGACTGCCATGTCACGGCTAATCTCCAAATCCAGGGTGTTGGCCTCTAAGATATCGTCTTGGCTCTGACTAATGGCTTTGCCCATGGCGGTCAAGGCGTCGGAGCATTGCTCAGCTGACTGCAGGTGAGTGCTCGATTGCCGAACCGCTGTAAGGGTTGCCGTCAGATCAAAAGGTGGAGACATTAGGCTAGCGCCGCAACACTAACCAAAACATTACTACCAAAGTCAACAGGATTAAAGCAATTCTGACCTGAGCAGGCAGTCCTGTCAGCGCCAGTAGCGTCCAGGCTAGCCAAAACAAAATGGGCAGTAGGGCCACCCTGGTCCAGACATACGCTTCTGTCAGGCTAGATTTCAGGCGATTGCCGCTGAGTACCCAACTTTTGCCGGTCCAATGCCAGGTGCGCTGCCGTGGGTAGGGGGTTGTGAGCTTGCCGATGGTGTTGGGCTGTGGCTTGAGCTCAAATATTTGCTTGCAGCGATCGCACCCCCAGGCCTCTGTGAGCGTAATCGGCACAAGCATACCCTGCTTGCACGACGGGCAGGGATAGGTCTGATCGAGATCTAATAGCTGTTTCTCGGGTGAGTGCACTGACAGTCCTACCAGATAAATCCAGATAAATAAAATGTTATGAGCAAATATGTGAGCAGTCACACGTTCGTTTTCGAAGTGCACTGTCTTGAAGGTGTGCTCAAGTGCGCTGTCTCAAATGTTTTAACGCATTTGAGCGCTTAGGCATCGAATTGCCTTCTTCAGCTAGGGAGACAGCCAGCTAGAAGTACAGGTTTAGAGGAGTGCCCTTGGCAATTCTATAAATACGATAGTAGTGCCCTGTAGCAAACGATAGCGTACTCAGCCCGGCGCTGTGCCCCGCCTTTTAATGATTAGCTACTTTTACCCATCGCTGCGCACAAGCCAGACGAAGTGTCTTGACAGATCTCCATAGGTTAGGGCTTACAGAAGTAACTCTGGCCTTGCAAAAAGTGCTAGAGCTACTCTCTCGAAACAGTGATTTTCTGCTTTCTCTTACTGTATTGAAGTATTGAAGCTTTATAAAAGCGGATGAAGAGATTCGAACTCTCGACATCAACCTTGGCAAGGTTGCGCTCTACCACTGAGCTACATCCGCAGGTGTTTTTTGTACTTTTATCAACTTCTCAAATCAGGAGACTTTTGTCAATAATTTTTCGGCCCCTCTTAGCCCCTTTTGGCCCTGTCGTGGTCGATTTTATTCGACCGTGGAAGGCAGCGATCGCGCTTCTCCTCCCGAGACTCGGCTACCTGAGAGATGACCTTCTGAAAGCAGCTTTTGGCCCGCTGAAGGACTGCCTGAATCAGGCTTGCCGTTGAGAACTTGAGGCATCAGACTAGCCATTTCTAGCGCGCTCATAGCGTAGCTCCAGCCTAGATTGCTCTTAATGCCAGCCCGCTCAAGCGCCTGCTGCATGGTGTCAGTAGTTAGCACGCCGAAAACGACTGGAATGCCGGTCTGGAAGCTGGTAGCTGCGATACCTTTGGCAACCTCAGCGGCAACATAATCAAAGTGAGGTGTGCTGCCACGAATGACCGCACCCAAACAAATAATTGCATCATACCGACCGCTCAGTGCTAGCTGCCGAGCCACCATCGCTACTTCAAAGCTGCCAGGAACCCAGGCGTAATCTGTTTGGGTTCCTGCTGGGTCAATATCTATGCCGTGCCGTTTCAGACAGTCTTGAGCGCCTGCTAGCAGTTTCGTGGTCACTAAATCATTAAAGCGACCAATCACAAAGGCGAACTTCATCGTGCTTGTCTGCGTGAAATTGCCTTCAAAAACTGCCATTGGGGGCTCAACTCAAGAATTACACAGGACCGATGTGATCAGTATCAGATAGCTCGATCAGATAGCTTGGTTCTAATCAACTAGCTTGACCCTAACCAACCGGGGTTAGTTAGTCGGAACTTAGTCAGCCAAAAATTAAACAACCAGGTAGTTCAGGCTGCCAACCAAAACGACTAAAATGCCCCAAACAATTGAGCCTAGAAAAATCAAGCGCTTAGACTGATCCCAGTTGGTAGGAGATGCATAGGCAACCGGAACGCCTACGATCATCACAAAAGACCAAAGTACCAACAAGAACAGAGTTAGCTGAAAAATGACAGACATGATCTTCGTACTCTCAAAACACTATTTTTAAGGGGCCAACAAAATTTATAGCTGATGGTCCAACTGTATGTAAGCTATCAAAAATCAGGGCCCTTGCGAAAGCATCTACAGAAAAAATAAGTGCGGAAGAATCGTTCTGAGGCAGGATGGCAGCACCGATGACAATAGACAAATCAGGTGCGAATGAAAGGACTGAGGATGACCTTGTTCAGGATGACGTTATGGACTTAGTGCTGTGTCACACGACGGCTGACTTCGATACGCTGGGTGCGGCAGTGGGCGTAACTTATCTGCGCCCCGGTAGTCGGATTGTGCTGGCAGGCGGCGTGCATCCTACTGTACAGAGATTTTTGTCGCTCTGGCGCCATGAGTATTCGCTGATAGAACGGCAAGCGGTCAATTTTGACCAAGTGAAGTCGCTAACTATTGTCGATGCCCATCGGCGCGATCGCTTTGAACCTGTGGCAGATTGGCTCCAGCAGGCGGACAAAAAGCATCTGCCACTTTCCATATACGATCATCACTGCTCAGCTGATGCAACCCCGGCACTGGCTTCTGCACTTTCTGAGGGGACGTTCGCTGGCTGGCTGGCTGATTGGTCAGCGCTGTTCCCGGCGGATGTTCGAATCGAAGCGGTCGGCGCTGCTACTACGCTAGTTGTAGAGCAGCTCCAGAAGCAGCCGTTGAATCTGCTGGACACGATTTCCTCTGCAGCAGCCACCATCATGGCGTTGGGCATTCATAGCGACACGGGCTCTCTGAGGTTTGAGCAGGCGACGGTGCGAGATGCGACCGCGCTCACCTGGCTGATGGCGCAAGGTGCTAACCAGCAGATGATTGCTGACTACCATGAGCCCGGGCTGTCGAGGCAACTGCCAGAACTGCTACCGGTCGCGCTAGATGGCGTTCAACAGGAGCAAATTAGGGAACATCAGCTTACCGCGCAGGTGCTGATGTCCTCCCCTGTACGGACTGTCTTGCCCGATAGTTCCATTGAATCGGCTCGGAAAGTATTGCTGCGCTACGGCCACACCGGACTCTGTGTGGTCGATAGTGGGGGGACTCTGGTAGGCATTGTCTCCCGCCGCGATTTAGATGTTGCCCTCCGTCATGGCTTAGGTCATGCGCCGGTCACTGGCTGCATGACTACCCAGGTGAAGACCGCGCAGCCAGAAACGCCCATTTTCGAACTGCACCAGACGATGGCTACATACGACATCGGACGCTTGCCGGTGATGCGCGCTAGCGAGCTGGTGGGAATTGTGACTCGGACGGATTTACTGCGGCAGCTGAAGAGCGCACCGCCAGCTGCTGGCCACCGGGGCCCATCAGCGCCGCCTGAGGCAGACAGACTTTATCAGTTGCTACGCGATCGCCTGCCGAGCATTTGGCCAGCGCTGATGTTGATAGCTGCGATCGCCGATCAAAAAGAATGGTCTCTTTACCTCGTTGGCGGCGCCGTTCGCGACTTGTTGCTGAGCCTGCTCTCTGGAAATGCCTACCCGCTGACGGATATTGACCTGGTGGTAGAGGGCGCGGAGGAGGGCGCGGGCGTTTTGCTTGCGCAGGCGATTCAGTCGACCTATCCCCAAGTGGATATTCAGGTTCATGGTCAGTTCCAAACCGCTGAATTGAGTTGGCCTGCGGCGATATCGACAGGGGACAGCAGCGCCAAACTGTCAAAAAGCAGTTCAACACTGCTGGTGGATATCGCCACGGCACGCACCGAGTTTTACCCTTATCCGGCTGCTAATCCAGAGGTCGAATCCAGTACCATTCGTCAGGACCTCTATCGCCGGGACTTCACGATAAATGCGATGGCACTACGGTTGAACAGCGATCGCCCGGGCAACTTACTCGATTTTTTTGGCGGATGGATGGATTTGCAGCAGCGACAAGTTCGTGTCCTCCATGCCAATAGCTTCATTGAAGACCCGACCCGTATTTTCCGTGCGGTCCGGTTTGCGGTCCGGTTTGATTTTGAGCTAGACCCGCAAACAGAGCGGTTTATTCGCTACGCAGTCAGGAGCGGCCTATACGACAAGGCATTGGCCAGCGAAAGCAAGACGCCAGCCCTGCAGGCGCGACTCAGAGTCGAACTCAAATATGTGCTCCAGGCCAGCCAGTGGGCAAAGGCGCTGGTCAAACTTGACGACTTAGGGGCATTCCGCTGCCTCCATCGTCAGCTCACATTGACCCCTGAGCTGGAGCGGCAGCTGCGACGTATGGACCGATGGCTCAATAAGTTTGATGTAGATCAGCCACGCTGGCTGATGATGCTATTGCTCGTGATTGTGCAATTGCCAACGTCAGATGCCGTGCAAGTTGCCCGTTCTCTCCAGCTAAGCGATAAAACCCTCAATCGGGTCGAAACTCTTCACGAAAAAGAGCAGAGCCTGCTCGAACAAGTGCCTGCCCTAGCTGGGACCGCTATGAGGCCCAGCCAAATTTACCGCCTATTTCACCCATTTGAGCGCGCTGACTTACTACTCATTGCCAATCGTTGCCCCTACACACTTGGCCGATGGATTTGGCAATATATAGTTCAACTCTCGCAAGTTCCGCCTTTGGTAAACGGTGCTACTCTAAAGCGACTTGGCTACAAACCGGGTCCTCAGTTTCGCTCAATCTTGACTGCTGTGCATCAGCTCCAGCTAGATGGTGAACTCACCAGCGCTCAGGCTGCAGAAGCGTATGTTGCGGCTCAATATCCACGGAGATTGCAAGTGGAATAGTGCCTCTGAGCGATTCTGGTAGACTGTCTTCGCGCTTTATCTTGTTTTTTGGTTGTCTAAAAATCCTGCGCTCCCAACCATGTCCATATCGCCATTCAAACCCCAAAATCGGCCGTTGGAGCAGCTGCAGACTCTGCTGAAAAAACGAAAATCTAAAAAGGATCCTTCCCCTCAAGACCAGTTGCTCACCTTGCCCCAGGCCTTGACCATCACCGCAGGAATGGCTGGTCTAATTGGTTTAATCAGCGGCGTGGTGATGAGATTTTCATTCATTCATTCATCCAATGCTCGCTTTTTGAGCCCCCTACAAACGTTTCCGGCCCTTGCCGACTGGGCCCCGGCAATTCCCCAAGAAGCCACAGATACCGATAGACCGGTTGATTCGCAGTCGGGGACAGCCCCGATATCAAACTTTGACTCGTTTGCTGACCGTACACCAGGGCGGTCTTCAGCTCCAGTCGTCGATCCCTTGCAAGCGCTCAGCGATGGTCCTCTTCTGAGAGAGTCTGGCCCTGAGGAGCACTCGTTCGGCGAAGCGAATACTTTCCCGGACAGCTTTTATGAGGACTCTTCCACTATTGGAGGAGAGGATGCGCCGATTAGAGAAGCCAGCGATGGTCGCACCGACTACTTTGACGATGCCTACTCCGAGCCTTTTATCGATGGAGGAAGTGCGGACATCTACAACGAGATGCCTGCTGCCTTTGGGTTGGAGCGCCCTGATGACTTTGAAACTTATTCGGAACCATCAGCGGAAGACTGGCAGTCAACGGACGATTGGTGACCGTGACCTTTGGAGCGATCCCATGGCGACCGCTGGTTGGTAATCCCAGGTACAGTCTCTATTCCTTTCGTCTGAAACAATTGGCGGGCAGCTATAAATCTGCTAGAACAGCTCAAGGGTGTTTATAATTGCAGGTATGAATGCCTAGAATTTTTATGAGTAATCAAATGCTGCAAGCATTTTTTGTGGGAAGGGCTTTAGCAGCTGCTGTCAGCGAAAGGGCCGAAACTTTGCTCAGTGATGGCCTTAGCCAGCTTGGCAAATTTGACGCTGAACAACGCGAGTATTTCCGTCAATTTACCGAAGAGGTGATGGCGCGAGCTGAGCAAGAGCGTTCGGCGGCGGGCGTCACTCAGCCAGCCGGGACCAGTGTGACCCCGTCAGCGACCGCTGGTGCCGAGACGGAAGATCTCCAAGCAGTTATCGACAACCTGAGAGCTGAAATTGCTCAAGTACGCGCCTCCATACAGCAGTTTAAGCAAGATTCTTAGCGCCTGATGTATTTCGATTGAGACAGGCTACAGAGGCCAATTAGGCTGGCAACTTAGTATCTTGTCTCTTTTTTTGATAAAGCTTTTTTTAATTTTTTTTAGCCCAGGAAAACTGAGTGTCTGCTGTTTCCCAAGAAAGTGAATTTTCTCCATCGTTAGATCCACAGGTGACTGCGGCTTCACCAGGAGATGGTTTGAGCTATAAAAACGGGCGCTCCAATCTCTCTGCCGGGAAGGGTATGGGTGAGAAGCGTAATAGTGATGGCAATTATAGGGCTGCTCCTTTTGCGTCTGAAGCTGTAACTCATGCCGCTGCTATGAAGGGGAACAAGAAAACTGCCAGCAGCAGCGGTAAGCAGCCGACAGGCTACGCTTACGCCAATGGTATAGGCGGGCGAAAGGGCACGCTAGGTGTTCCCCATGGTTCATCTGCTGCGCCTTCGGGCTACCCGAGTGCAAACGGGCAGCATCCCGACACGGTTGTTGATGAGGTGAAGCCGCCTCTAGAAGAGGTGGCTGAGGGATCTCATGTTGTTGCGATTGAGACTGCTGAGGAAAGCCTTCAAGCAGGTGCTGCTGTTGAGTCAGGGCAGCGGCGATCGCACTTAAAGCCGCCCGATGCCTTATTGCAACCCCCTGAGCAGTCAGTACCTACCTTCGAACATAGGATTTCTAGCGACTACAGCGGGAGTACTTACAAAGATGGTGACTACCGGTGGAATCGTGGTACTTACTCTCGCCCTCAGCGCTTCATTGACATCTGGTCGTTTGTTCTAAAACTACTGACTAAGCGCTGGCTGTACGGCAAAGCTTGGAGCTACGGCGGTACCATCACACCTGAAAAGCAAACTCAGCGGCGAAAGGAAATTGCCGTATGGCTCAGAGAAACCTGTCTAAGCCTAGGTCCGACCTTTATCAAAATAGGTCAGCTGTTCTCGACGCGGGCAGATTTGTTTCCCCTGGAGTACGTAGAGGAGCTATCAAAGCTGCAGGACAGAGTGCCTGCTTTCAGCTACGAGCAGGCGAAGTCAACGATTGAAAAAGATTTTGGCCGTCCGCTGTCTGAGCTGTATAGAAGCTTTGATCCGGTGCCCATTGCAGCCGCAAGCTTAGGCCAAGTGCACTGCGCCCAGCTGTACTCGGGCGAAGAAGTCGTTGTGAAGATTCAGCGGCCCGGGCTATCAAGGCTATTTGCTATTGATCTTTCTATTTTGAAGGGGATCGCTCAGTATTTTCAGAACCATCCTGAATGGGGCCGTGGCCGCGACTGGATGGGCATTTATGCAGAGTGCTGCCGGTTGCTATGGCTAGAGATAGATTTCCTTCACGAGGGCCGCAATGGCGACAAGTTTCGTCGCAATTTTCGTACGGTTGATTGGGTGAAAGTGCCTCGGGTTTATTGGCGCTACACAACGCCTCGAGTCCTGACCCTGGAGTACATGCCGGGTATCAAGATCAGTCACTATGAGGCGCTGGAATCAGCAGGCCTTGATCGTAAGCGGCTAGCTAAGTTAGGCGCTGAGGCCTATCTGCGTCAGCTCCTGACAGATGGCTTTTTCCACGCGGATCCCCACCCGGGTAATATCGCAGTCGATCCAGACGGGACGCTGATTTTTTATGACTTTGGCATGATGGGGCAAATTCAGCCGGTGACCCGTTCGCGGCTGATGGATACCTTTGTGGGGATTGCTCAGCGGGATGCTAGCCAGGTGATGAAGTCGCTGGTGGCGCTGGGCGCACTTGCTGAGATTAATGATATGGGGCCGGTGCGTCGCTCCATTCAGTACATCCTCGACAACATGATGGATAAGCCGTTTGAGGAGCAGTCGGTAACTGCTATTAGCGATGACCTCTATGCGGTCGCCTACGATCAGCCTTTTCGGTTTCCAGCGACCTTCACGTTTGTGATGCGTGCCTTTTCTACCCTGGAGGGGGTGGGTAAGGGGCTAGATCCGGAATTTAATTTTATGGAAGCAGCTAAACCCTACGCGACAGAGCTTATGACTAACGGGATGCCGGGTGATTCTAATACAGGTCTGTTTGGTGAAATCAGCAGGCAGGCCGCACAGGTGGGCACCTCTGCCCTCAGTTTGCCAAGACGCATTGAAGACACGCTGGACCGATTGGACCGGGGCGATATTCGGGTGAGGGTTCGCTCGGTGGAGAGCGACCGCATCCTCCGGCGCAATAGCAATTTATCTCTGGCGAATAGCTACACCCTGCTCGTGGGCACCTTTACACTATCAGCTACAGTGTTGCTGGTTTTTGAGTTTATTTGGCCTGCTGTGGCCATGGGTATCATCGCAATCATCTCGGGGATTGCGCTGGTGCGTTTGCTGATGCGAATTGCAAAGGCGGATCGGATGCCGTAGCCACACTGGTCATCGATAGCCACAACACTTCATCGATGCGCATCCGCTTCCGCTTCAGACGATATTATGGACCACTCCTTGACGGGTTTAACCTTTGCAGGCCTAACTGATGTAGGCCTACATCGAGCTGCCAATCAAGACAGCTATTATCTGTCGCCGGAGGGCGACCTCTTTATTGTGGCTGATGGCATGGGCGGCCACGTGGGCGGGCAGGAAGCGAGCCGCCTTTCGACCCTGGCGATTAGGGATTATGTGGTGGCGCACAGGGCGGAGGAGACACCCTCATCTGCCCTGCTAGAGCAAGCTGTTTTGGCGGCGAATGAAGTGGTCCTCTCTGAGCAGCGTCAGCACCCCGAGCGAGCGGATATGGGAACTACTGTGGTGGCAGTGCTGTGGCGCAACGAAGAATTTTGGTGTGCCCACGTGGGCGATTCGCGGCTGTACCTGCTGCGAGAAAGTGGCTTTATTCAGCTCACTCAGGATCATACGTGGGTCGCTCAAGCTCTACGCGCTGGAGATCTTTCACAAGAGCAGATAGCACACCATCCTTGGCGACATGTTTTGTCTCAGTGCATCGGTAGAGAGGATCTCATTGAGGTCGAAACGCAGCTACTGAAAACTGAGCCGGGCGATCGCCTACTGCTATGCAGTGACGGCCTGACCGAAGAGCTCAATGATGATGCCATCATCAATTACTTGCAGTCGGCCCAGACCTGTGAGGGCGCTGTTGCTGCGCTCGTCGCCGCTGCCAGAGCGCGGGGCGGACGGGACAATATCACCGCCGTTGTCTTGGCTATTCCGGAATTTCCGACAATTGTACCTGACTACCTGTAAGGCGATCTTGTCTTTAGGGGGATCGTTACAAGCGATTTTTGAGCTTTAGAGATCTTCTTACGACAGAGGCTGATGTTCTAAAGGGGTGATACTGTTTAAGGGCAGCAGCCCTACTTTTTCAGTAAAGAGCATTTTAGCGGAGCGGTTTTATGTTTAAGCGTGCGCTCATTTGTACAGACTTTTCAGATAGCCTTCAGCGATTGGCTAATTTTGTTCCAGAATTGGTAGAAGGCGGTCTCACCCATTTGGTGTTCTTCCACAATGTTCCGCTGATGACCTCTCGGGAAATTCCCTGTGTGGATGAAGAAAAAGTGAGCGAAGCCCGTGAACTGTTATCCGTTGCTGAAGCAAATGCACCAGCTGGTGCCACGGTCGAGATTGAGGTTGCTTCTGGCCGGGCTTCTGAAAACATTGTGAGAGCCGTTAAAAAGTATGAGCCCGATATTATCTTTTCGGGTATGCCAACGCGCTCAGCTTTAAATGAGCAGCTATTTGGGAGTACGACAAAGACCCTAGCTGAAAAAGTTGATGTGCCAATCTTGATTCTGCGGCCGCAGCTTGTCTCTACTTTTCGTGAGGCGGAGCTAGCGCAGCGCTGTCAACACTTGTTTGAGTATTTGTTGATTCCCTACGACGACAGCTCCAGTTCTCAGAAGCTGATAGATGCTGTGAAAGTGCAGCTGCAGTCGGACCCCGAGGGCGCCTTAGAAACCTGTCGGCTCGTCTGGGTGATTGACGACGGCGGACGACTGGCTAGCAACAATCCTGCTGAAGAAGCGCAGGCGAAGCTGGATGCGGTCAAAGCTGAGCTGGATGGTCTTGGTACAGAGATCAAAACTGAGGTAAGAACCGGCAATCCGCTAGAAGAAGTGCTCATGTCTGGCGAAGCCCATGACATTAGTGCGATCGCTGTTTGTGGGGGCAAGAGCAAGGGCCTGCTAAAGCTAACAGTTCCTAGCTTCACGGGCGCCGTCTTAAGAGCGTCTTGGCATCCTGTCATTCATTTCCCTCGAGAGTCATAGCGCTTTCGTGCAAAACATTACTACCTTCAGGTGCTCTCAACTGCTTGATAGCGTTCTCTTAAGAACGCTATCAAAAGTGCCGTCAAAAGCCCATAGAGGCATCCATCCCTGGCTGCGCATCTGAGTGCATCGCCTCAAAATTCATGAGAATCTTAGGCTTTAAATTATTTTCAAGTTCTCGCTTGAGCAGCTCTTTGCTCTCCTGCGGAGCGCCAATCGCTGGAAAATTGCGCGCGTTCATCGCCCACTCTTGCAGTAGCTTGAGCTGACTTGCCGCAATGTTGAGCGTTTTCACATGCAGACACTTGTGAGGTGCTTCTTTGGCAAAAAACAGAATTCTGTACTGTCGACTGTTTGCTAGCTGCCAGAGGATAGCCTGCGCGTTTCCCGCCTTGAGGTCTAGGTAGCAGGGCAACCATCGCGGCCCCTCTATTTTGTTGTAAAACGCTGTTAGCCATAGCACCATGGGATGGGGAGCCATCGTGCACATAAAGTTGTTGTAGCGCGTGTTGCGGATGCGCTTCTTGATTTCAGCGGTGGGCATCATCGCCCAGAGGGTCGGAAAGGTGTCGTTTCCCTGGGTGACCAGGTTGGGGAAGACAATTTGAGCAATGGGCTTATCAGCTGGCCAGCGCTGCGCGAGATAGGGCTGATCTTCAAGATCTGCTTGCTCAGGGGGGCAGCCGTCGCTTTCTGCAGATGCTGCTGGCTTTGGCGTATTGACAACGGGTAGCTTGGACAGGGTTGTATTAATTCGCTGAGAAATTTGGAAGCCAGAGCCAAAGCGCTTTTCTAGGGGCTTGATCGCATCGATAATCGCGTCAATATTGCCTGGTCGATCTTCTCTCTGCTTTGCCAGGCAAGCCATCACAACGTTGTCGAGTGCCTTAGGAATATCAAATTCGGTAAGGGACTTTGGCTGTGCCAAGCGATGTACCTTGTACCAGCTGCCAAAGGTGTTGTTGGCCGGTTTGACGGGCAGTGTCCCCGAGAGCATTTGGTACATCATGACGCCCAGACTGTAAATGTCTGAGCGGCTGTCGAGCTCCCGGCCTTCCATTTGCTCTGGTGAGGCGTATGCCAGCGTGCCCATGAATGTGCTGGTCTGTTCGCTGCCCGCCTGCAGCAGCTTGGCAATGCCAAAGTCCAAAATTTTGACCAGTTCGCCCATGGATGGATCTGAGGTCACTAAGATATTGCTGGGCTTAATATCTCTGTGGATAATGGGGACGACTTCACCTTTGACGAGGATGCCGTTGTGGGCTGTTCTGAGTCCTAGTAGAATCTGGCGCACTAGGCCTAAGAACCTAGGAACCGGTAGTGGCCGCTTCTGGACAATTTGGCCGACGTTGTCGCCTTTGAGATATTCCATCACATAGAACGGAATCTCGTCCTCATTGACGCCGTAGTCGGTCACTCGAACGACATGCATGCTTTTTTGGCCGAGCTGAGCGCAGGTCATAGCTTCTCGAAAGAAGCGCTCTCGCATGTTTTCATTGAGCAGGGTTTGGGAGAGGAACTTCACGGCAACGGGGACGCCGCCAAGCAGCGCATCACCAGCCAGATACACCTTGCCCATAGAGCCCTGCCCAATGGACTCTATCAGTTCGTATCGATTGGAAATTTTGCGACCAGTGTTGGGATCTGTCATGGCGACTGGCGAACGATTTCCGCCTCCATAGTGCTGGTTAGGTAGTGTCCAGACATGGCGCCACAGGAGAAGTGATAGCGGTTGGGGGATACCTGATAGAGGGTTTCAAATCCGGTTTGGCGCTGCTTATTGTTCACGCCCCAGTAGCGCTGAACGATCGATTCTGGTGCAATCCAGCCCTCACCCTCTGCTTGGCCAAGCTGGCTGTGCTGAAGCACGAAGGTATACTGGCGCTCTTGGCTGGTCATGCGACCGCGAAACTGCAGCACGATTTCCTCGTGTTCGTCGGTTGGGAAGGAGAGCTTGGTGGCGATCACAAAGCAGTCTGCTTTCTTCCATGCCACTAAAATTTTGCCTTTGACGGGGATTGGCAGCGTGTCTCTAGTCAGCCAGTTTCCCTGCAGCTTCCAGCGACCAGATTCGAGTAAAAAGCTGTGGGCCACAGCGCGATCCCTTTTGCAGTGCTATTGACTTAGGTTGCCCATTCAAGCGGCAGACATTGGACTAGGGCTGCCAAATTTCTCCGAGGAGGCAAGGTCTGGAAGCACCGGTTACGCTCGGTAAATTTCCAGGGATCTGATGCCAACGCCAGTAGGCTAGGACGGCGAATGCGATCGCTTCTTTGTAATCGGCATTTAGCTGGTGGGTATCTGTCGCGCAAACTTGGGTTTCAGGCAGGCGCTGCTGTAGGCATTCCATCAGGTAGGCGTTGCGGCTGCCGCCACCACCAATTAGGACTTTGGAGGGGAGTACGGGTAAAAATTGCCGGTAGCTCAGTTCGATTGTGGCGGCCGTAAAGTCTGTAAGCGTCGCTAAAAAGTCTGCCTCGCTGAGGCCATTGGCCTGTGCGGCTTGCCAACACTGCTGCGCGTAGTCTGCGCCAAATAGCTCCCGTCCCGTTGACTTTGGTGGGGGCAGCTGAAAAAAGGGCTGCTGGATCCAGGCTGTAATCAGCGTTGAATCAGGCTTTCCTTGTCTGGCCCATGCGCCGTTTTTATCGTAGGTTTGCGCTCCTTGGGTGAGCTGGGTGACGGCCCAGTCGATCAAGGCATTGCCAGGACCGGTATCCCAGCCTTTGACACCGGTGGGCGGCGTGCTGTCTGCTGCTACGGGAGAGACCGCTGCTGGTAAGACAGCGCTATCCCAGGGAGGTAGGTAGGTGAGGTTGCCAATGCCGCCGATGTTTTGGACGGCGATCGCACTCTCAGCTTGGCTGAGCAAGCAGGCGTCGATGAGGGGCACTAGGGGGGCACCCTGTCCGCTTAGTGCCATGTCAGCAACGCGAAAGTTGCTGACGGTCGGGCAGCTGGTTTTGTGGGCAATCAGATCGCCTCTGCCCAGCTGTAGCGTGTGGCCGAGCTGATTGGGTGTGGGCGGGCGATGGTGCAGGGTCTGGCCGTGGGAGCCGATGAGTTCCACGGTGGTCAGGTCGATATTGAGCGCATGTATGGCTTGGATGCAGTGAAGGGCGATCGCATCATCTAGCCCAGCAAAATCGGCTAGGCCTATCGGCTGACCAGCGCAGTGCGCAAGGATTGTCGACCGTAGTTCTGCTGGGTACGGCAGAGTAATACCCTTGATGAGTTCAGCCTTAATCTTGTAGCCCTGCCCGGTTACCTCAGTAAGCGCTGCATCGATGCCATCTACCGATGTCCCGCTCATTAATCCAATGATTTTCATAGGCTATTTTTTAGAGGCATGTGCTGTGCCACGGCTGGAGATTGTTCAAGTGGCTGGGGACTGGCTAAAAGCAGGCGGTTAGACCGGCAGCTTGTCAATGCCTACATTGTCGCCAATGACCACCATTAGGCTGCCCCCTTTTAGCCGGGTGACCGGGCTGGGGTTAATGATGAATTTGTCGTGGTCGTCTTGCTTGGCATCTTCTTTGCTGATGGCCATGAGTGTTAAGCCGTAGTGGTTGCGCAAGTCGATTTCCATGATGGTTTTGCCGTCGAAGCTCTGAGGAACCACCACTTCTACAATGCTGTGGTCGGGGTCTAGCTCAAATCGGTCTAAGATGCCAGGGCGGGTGAGCGATCGCGCCAGTTCACAGCCCATTTCATGTTCAGGAAAAACCACATGGTCGGCCCCAACCCGCACCAGTAGCTTGCCATGAATCTCAGAAGAGGCCTTGGCAACCACATTGGGTACCCCTGCTTCTTTCACATTGAGCGTTGTAATGATGCTCTCTTGTACATAGTTGCCGATTGCAATAATGACGGTGTCAAAATCGGGTATGCCCGCTTCTATCAGCGCCGAGGGCTGCGTAGAATCTAGCTGAACCGCGTGAGCCGCGATTTGGTCAGTGAGCACTTGGGCCACTCGGGTCTCATTCGAATCAATGCCCATGACCTCGTAGCCCATGCCGTGTAGCGTCAGGCAGACAGCCCGCCCAAATCGACCCAACCCAATAACGGCAAACTGACGATTAGTTGCTCGTAAGTTTCTAAAGAATTTCAGGGACGAGATGTTCACAGGCGGATGTCTTCTCAAGAGACAACGTTGAAGTTACCTATGCATTCTATAGCGTTCGCCACCTTGCCCATGCACATTTGATGCTCACGCACATGTAGCAGGTCGCAATGCTGCTGACAGATGGCCGCTGACAGATGGCGACACCTCAAGGCGATACCTCAAGACTGCGCATGCCCTCAAAAATCTCTACGGTAAGCGCCGAAGTCGCAATCTGTGTAGAACAACACTTTCAGAAAAACCCAATACGCAATCCATTTCTTTCTTTGATAGGCTAGCTAGATGCTTCCTAGGGATAAGTACGGACGTGGATATTCAAATTGGTCGTGGTAAAACAGCGCGTCGCGCATACGGAATCGATGAAATTGCTTTGGTGCCTGGATCAAGAACGCTAGATCCACAGCTAGCTGATACCAGCTGGGAGATTGGCGGTGTCACCAGAGAGATTCCCATTATTGCCAGTGCAATGGATGGCGTCGTTGATGTCAAAATGGCCGTCGAGCTCTCCAAATTAGGCGCATTAGGTGTTTTGAACCTGGAGGGCATTCAGACTCGGTACGACGATCCAAATCCCGTTTTGGATCGAATTTCGACCGTTGGCAAAACGGAATTTGTACCCCTGATGCAGGAGCTCTATGCCCAGCCTGTAAAAGCTGAGCTAATCGCAAAGCGGATCCAAGAAATTAAGTTCCAAGGGGGTATCGCAGCAGTCAGCCTGACGCCTGCAGGCGCTGTTAAATTTGGCCAAACAGTGGCAGATGCCGGTGCAGACATGGTGTTTGTACAGGCGACCGTCGTGTCGACTGACCACCTCTCTCCCCAGGCTGTGACGCCATTAGATCTCGCTCAGTTTTGCCAGGATATGCCCATTCCTGTCCTGCTAGGTAACTGTGTGACCTATGACGTGACGCTCAATCTGATGCAGGCTGGTGCAGCCGGTGTGATGGTTGGAATTGGCCCAGGTGCGGCCTGCACCTCCAGAGGTGTGTTAGGCGTTGGCGTGCCCCAAGCGACTGCCGTTGCCGATTGCGCAGCCGCTCGAGACGACTATCAAAAGAGCGCTGGCCGATACGTGCCAATCATTGCTGATGGTGGCCTCGTGACGGGTGGAGATATCTGTAAGTGCATCGCCTCTGGTGCGGATGGGGTGATGATTGGCTCGCCGTTTGCGCGCGCGCAGGAAGCGCCTGGACGTGGGTTTCACTGGGGGATGGCAACGCCAAGCCCTGTGCTACCTAGAGGGACTCGCATTCAAGTGGGAACAACGGGCTCTGCAGAGCAAATTTTGCGAGGCCCGGCCCAGCTAGACGATGGCACACACAATCTACTAGGCGCACTCCAGACCAGCATGGGGACATTGGGTGCCAAAGATATTAAGGAAATGCAGCAGGTAGAGGTGGTGATCGCGCCTTCCTTGCTTACAGAAGGTAAGGTGTACCAGAAAGCTCAGAGCCTGGGTATGGGCAAGTAAAAGTGAGCCTTTGGGTCAAAGTTTTACAGCTGTAATCAGGGTAAGCACGGATATTTACAACTTAAAGTACGAATAATATGCTTCAAACTTTAAGACTTGTCTCTGATAGCCATAGAAATCAGTGGCAAATCACGAAGAGTCTCTTACAATTAGGAATAAGCGGAGACGCAAGTTTCCGTTCACTCCTCACACCACACCCCGCCTGAGTCTTCGGACTCAGGCGGTTCCTTTTTTGCCACTTCTCAATCAGTATCTGTAGGGCTTGCTTGGGTTGACAACTCCCTTTAGACAGTGTTTATCTGCGTGACTATTTAGTCGGCGGGGTGTTGACAGGGCTACGAGAGGGCGGGTAAGAACCGTATGGCCAGCGGAGCGATCCGTAAGAAATCTGTACGGCCTCGGCAAAAAGGTACAGGTGTTGGCTATGGTAAGATCAGCGTACATGAGTGACTAAGGATTATTTTAGAATGTCAGCCGCACAGGTCACAGATTCGACATTTAAGCAAGAAGTTTTGGAAAGCGAGACGCCCGTTCTCGTAGATTTTTGGGCACCTTGGTGCGGGCCTTGTCGCATGGTCGCTCCAGTCGTGGACGAAATTTCTGAACAGTACGATGGCCAGGTAAAGGTTGTCAAAGTCAACACCGACGAGAACCCCAGTGTGGCCAGCCAATACGGCATTCGGAGTATTCCAACTCTGATGATTTTTAAGGGTGGTCAGCGAGTGGATATGGTCGTAGGTGCTGTTCCCAAAACAACGCTGTCCAACACGTTGGAAAAGTATTTGTAGGGTTACGCTGCTCGGTTTACAGGTGATGCCTGATCGGTCGAGGTACTTGATTCCGACGGACTAAGCGCCTCTTGATTGTTTGAATCTTTAACTGAAGTCCTAACTTTTTGAATCGAAGAAGTCCTGGCTATGCCGGGACTTCTTTTTTGATGGCGCGTCTCAGCTAGACTGTATGCTGCTGTTGATGAATTGTTATTCGTATTGACCATGAATGTTCCTTCATTTCACAATGCTGATGGTCGTTCCCAAGGGGCGCGGCAAGATCGTTTGCGCGCAGATATTCTGCATGCCTTGGAACGCTTGCCAGGCATGGAAAATGGAGGAATTATCGAGAATATTTTTGAGACGTTGGTGAGAATGGCGGAGCTAGAGGCAGAGCGGCTAGATTGGAAAATTCTCCACCATTCTCTGCTGGATATGGAGGGTGGTTTTCAATCTTTTTTTCCTTATCGGCATGTGCGCAAGGTGTCAGTTTTTGGTTCAGCGCGGACCCCTAGCGATTTACCGGAGTATCAGATGGCGGCTGAGTTTTCTCGGAGAGTGGTTAATCAGGGCTTTATGGTGATGACGGGAGCTGGTGGCGGCATCATGCAGGCCGGAAATGAGGGGGCTGGTCGCGATCGCTCTTTTGGTCTAAATATTCAGCTGCCGTTTGAGCAGGGGGCAAACCCTGTCATTACCGGTGATGATAAGCTACTGGACTTTAAGTACTTTTTTACGCGCAAGCTATTTTTCTTGAAGGAAAGCGACGCCATTGCGCTGTTCCCCGGTGGGTTTGGTACTCAAGATGAAGCCTTTGAGTCGCTTACCCTGATGCAGACTGGAAAAGCCGGTCCGCTGCCGCTGGTGCTGATTGACCGTCCGGGCGGGGACTACTGGAAAAGCTGGGACTACTATGTGCGCAACCGGCTGCTAGACCAAGGGCTGATTAGCCCGGACGATACGAGTCTCTATCACCTTACAGACAGCATTGATGACGCCCTAGAAGCGATTGAAAGCTTTTACCGGATGTATCACTCTAGTCGCTACGTAGACGGTCAGTTGGTGATTCGATTAAAGGCGCCGCTGAATGAGGGTGGCATCGATTTGCTGAACGCTGAATTTAGCGATATCTTGACCCGTGGTCACATCCGGGAAGTGTCTGCTTTCGAATCGGAGCACGGCGATGAAACCGAGTCGCTGCCACGCATCGCACTGCACTTTAATCAGCGCAGCCTAGGACGCCTGCACCAGATGATTCGCTTTTTAGGCAAGGTTGGCGTGTCTTGTGAGGCCGTTCAGCATCCTGAGAAAAAGTAGCTCACGTGCCATCTACGTGCCGCGCTGTCTACACGCCGCGCTGTAGGTGCAGCAAGATCCCTCGGGCGATGGCTGTAGCCATGCGCTCGCGCCAGGCTGGGTTGGCTAGGTTTGGCGCGTCTTCTGCACCTGTGACAAAGCCAGTTTCGATTAGGATAGCGGGCATGGAGGTGCGGCGAATGACGTAAAACCGGGCGCTGCGCACGCGGCGATCGCGCATGCCCATTTCGCTAAGTACTGTGCTGTGAACCGTGTTAGCCAGCCGCTGTCCGGCGTCGGATGCGTAAAACGTTTCCAGGCCGTTCACATCGGGGCGGCTCATGCTGATGGCGTTGGCATGAATGCTGACAAAAATAGTCGCATTGACCCGTTCGGCAATTTGGACGCGGGGGGCGAGGTCGATTTCTAGGTCGCGATCGCGGGTTAATACAACGTTGACGCCTTGGGCCCGCAAGATTTCTGCTACCTGGGGGGTAATGTCATTGACGACCTGTTTCTCCTGGAGGCCGTTAATGCCGACTGCGCCCGGGTCTCTGCCACCGTGGCCCGGGTCCAGCACGACCGTAAACCGTCCATTGGGCAGCGTTGGCAGCTCTGGTGCTGCCTGCTGGCGGGTTGCGACGGACTGCCTTTCGGTGCTGGCCACCCTGGAAGCAGGGGGTGACACCTCATCTGGAACCTGGCTAATTGAGATATCCTTTGGCAAAAGAATGATGCCGGTTGGGCTGGTAGAAATTTCCCAATCTGGACTCTCTTCGCCCAAGGCGAGGGTGATTGTGGCCCGAGCTGGGTCAGCTGAGACCTGGTTGACCTGCCAAGTCTCGACGCTGTATCGATTGATGGGTAGCCGCGCTGAAGTCAGCCCGAGTGCGATAGCTGTTTGCGCGAGTTCTAGTGTAATCAGCCGCTGCCCGTTTTCTTCGCTGCGGTTGACCTCTACCTCTGAGAGGTTTCCGTCAGTGCGGATAAAGAATCCGTCGGCCGTTGCCATGATGCCTTGAACCCGGGTCTGAGCGCCTTCTACTGGGCGGTTGCTGACCTGATTACGCCCACCGGTGCTGGCCCTTGCGATGGGGCTGCTGTTTTCTCCTGTCCCTACGGGGTCTGGAAGCTGAACAGCCCACTGCCTTGAGCTTTCTCCCCGGACCTGCACCTGACCGGGGTCGACGGTGTAGCCCGGATTGTATTCAACGACGAGGCGGGTGGTTTCAGCATCTATTTCGCTGACACTGATGCTATTGATAGCGCCTTCTAAGGACTGTGTCTCGGGTGCCCTTAGGGTAGTGCCTGGCATGTCAATAACCAGGCGGGTTGGATTGGAAAGTAGCTGCGCAGTTGGCTGAATGCTGTCATCGGTTGTGAAGGTGAGTCGGTTTTCAGCTGGATCGAACCGCCAGAACTGTAGCCTTGCCGCTTCTGCAGGCATCGCTAGCATCAGCGTGCCCACTAACGACAGGCTTGGCAGTAAACGATGCAGTCTCACAATGTGTTTCCTCGATACCGAATGAATTCACGAACGCTCCTTCCTTAAGTACTGTGAAGGCTGGCCAGCATTTTGTAAATCTAAAAATCTAATTAAGTTATGCTCAGGCTGGCTATCAGACTGGCTATGAGGCTGTTCACAGAGCGTCAGTGATTTCCCGGTTTACCAGTCTATAGGGTGCCCCTGTTTTACCAGAACATAACAAGTATTGATGTTGGTTTAGGTGATGCTATCTGATTTTCGATGCGCTTTTGTGCGAAACAATTGCACTTCCTGCATGGATCCTACTCCGTAGTTCACCCATGTAGACGCCCAACCCAAAAAATTGCGCAGAACTTCAAGATCCACTTTTTGAACGTATTGCGTTGATAAATCTCAAGCGTATGCGCTACGTTCATACGCTAAACGGCGGCTAAAACGCGCTTAGGTCGCGCTTTGGGAACGGCTGCTGTAAGGACTTCATTACCTGTTTCGGTAACTAAAACATCATCTTCAATACGGACGCCAATTCCCAGCCAGCGCTGGTCAATCGCTGGCTGACCTTCTGCTGGCTTGTAGTGAGGGGAAATGTAGATGCCGGGCTCAACGGTTACGATATTGCCGGGTACAAAGGGCTTCCAAGTTTTGTCAGGGTTTCGTAAAATGCCTGCGTCGTGAACATCTAAGCCTAGGAAGTGGCCAGTGCCGTGCATGAAAAATGCCTTGTGTTTCTTTTCTTCTATGAGTTTGTCGACTGCTCCAACCAGCAGGCCTAACTTCACGAGGCCAGTGGTGATGACTGCGGTAGCAGCATCGTGAAACTCATTGAATGGGCGACCGGGCTGCACCTTTTCGATTGCGGCGAGCTGCGCTTCTAGAACGAGGTCGTAGATGATTTCCTGCTCTTCTGAGAGGCGATTGCCCACTGGGAAAGTGCGGGTGATGTCTGCGTTGTAGTAGTCGTGGGCGCAGCCAGCGTCAATGAGTAAGAGATCGCCTTCTTGCAATTGCGTATCGTTTTCAACGTAGTGCAAAATGCAGGCATTGTGACCGCTAGCGACGATGGTTGGATAGGCCGGTCCCATCGCCCCTGCCCTACGAAAAATATTTTCAATAGTGGCCTGGACTTCGTATTCGTAGATGCCTGGGCGCACCATTTCTCTGGCGGCATTGTGAGCTTCGACACTGATGGCGATCGCCTGGCGAATTTTTTCGATTTCGTAGGGGCTTTTTACCCGCCGAAACTGCTGCATGAGTAGCTTGGCGTCCTCAATGGCGGCAGGACCTGTGCCTTTTTTGGTCATTTTGGTAAGGAAGTGCTGCCAGAGGGCGATGATTCGGTCATTGAAGTCCCGGTCGCTGCCAAAGTGGTAGTAAAGCCTAGGCGCTTTTTCAACGTATTGGGTCAGCTTTTCTGAAAGTTCAGCGATGGGGTACACCTCATCTGCGCCGTACTTTGCTTTGGCCAGCTCTACGCCCGTTCGGTAGCCGCTCCAGGTTTCCTTTTCTGGGTCTTTAGGCTGGACGAAGAGAACAAATTGATGCTCTTCGTGGCTAGGGGCGAGGACCGCAACGGCGCTGGGCTCATTGAAGCCAGTAAGATAGAAAAAGTCGCTATCTTGCCGATAGAGGTGGTCCACGTCGTTGTGCATGACGGCTGTGGGCGCACTACAAAAAATGGCTGTGCTCTGACCAAGGGCGCTGATCACGGCCTGTCGGCGCTGGCGATACTCGCTCTGCATAGGTGTGTCGAACGTTGCAAGGAACGTTGAAATGAATTGGGCTATTAAGACGTGTATCTAAAAAGCATAGCTCAAGACTTCAATTCGCATGCCGCTGCTCGGGAGGCTGCTTGCACCCACGGTTAGGGTGTTGTCGCCCTGGGTGACGGGCGTGCCAGACATCAGTGCGATGAACTGATCGACGCCGACGATATCACAGGTGTCTGCATCGGCAGCCTGGGTCCGGTAGTGGGTCGGAATGACGAGTTTGGGATTGAGCGATCGCACTGCTTCGACGGCTTCCTCGGGGGTGTAAGCCTTGGGTCCGCCGCCTACGGGGAGCAGCAACACGTCCGGGCGACCGATCAAGATTCTATCTTCAATGGCAATGGGCGCTGCTGCGCCGCCCAGGTGAACAACCCTAACGCCTGCCTGACTCCAAACCCAGGCAATATTTGTTCCGAAGCGCCTACCGTTGAGCCGGTCATGGGGCATGCTAACGCCTTGCAAGGCCAGGCCTCTGACGGTGTAGTCTCCAGGCTCCTCAATGATTTGGCTGCTGGTGTAGCGATCGCCTACAAACCCCTCATCAAATAGTCGGCTGCTGAGCAAAACCAGGTCTGCACCTACGGTAGGTTCTGCGTAGCCTGCTGTGCAGCCAATGGCCCTAAAAGGATTGACTAGAATCCGATGGCCGCCGCCTGTAAATAGAAAAGACGTATGGCCCAGTGCCGTGATGGTCAGCGGCCCGCCTTGTGCTTGGTATGACTGATACTGGGACGCCAACCCCAAACCGAGGGTGCTTGCAAACGTTGCGCCAGCGTATTTCAGGAGAGTTCGCCGATTCATGATGTCCTTAATGTTTTCCACAGGTCTTAAACATACTGCCGTATGGTGTGACATTCAGCACAGCTTGGCTAGGACAGTTTGGCGAAATGGACGGTGTTTGTCATCTGTACGGGCTATCTGCACGGTCAAGCCTGTGGCGTGAGCTCGACTAGAAAGTTTTTGAGGAGCGCTTTGCCTGAAGCTGTTAGAACGCTTTCGGGATGGAACTGTACGCCCTGAATGTGGGGATATTCTCGGTGGCGGACGCCCATAATAGTGCCATCTTCTACCCAGGCGGTTACTTCTAAAACATCCGGGCAGCTTTCGGGTTCAATAACTAGGCTGTGATAGCGGGTGGCCGTGAACGGCTCGGCTAGGCCGACAAATACGCCTGTGCTGTTGTGGCGAACGGGGGAAGTTTTGCCATGCATGAGTTCTGGTGCGGCAACGACTTTACCGCCATACACTTGGCCAATGCTTTGGTGCCCTAAGCAAACGCCCAAAATCGGAAACTGGGGGCCGAGTTTTTCAATTACGCGTAGCGAAATACCGGCGTCGTTGGGTGTGCCAGGACCCGGGGAAATGACAATGCCGTCTGGTCTTTTTTCGAGGATCTCTTCGAGGGTAATCTGATCGTTGCGAAAGACTTGGATATCTTGGGCGACGGGCAGGGTTTGACCTAGCTCTCCTAGGTATTGCACCAGGTTGTAGGTGAAGCTGTCGTAGTTGTCGATCACAATGATCATGGGCTGGCTATGCGAGGTAGGGCGCTAATAGGACCCACAGCGGGGGTATAAAAATCAGCATAGCAATAATAAGGGCGACGATGGCGGCCATGAGAACGGCACCGGCTGCGCAGTCTTTGGCGATTTTGGCGAGTTCGTGGTAAGTCTGCCCGACGGTTAGGTCTACGAGGGATTCTAGGGCTGTGTTGAGAATTTCCATGACCAAGACTGCGCCGATGGTCAGGCAGACGACAGCAATCTCAACGGTGCTGACTTTAAGTGTCCAGCACAGCAGCATGGCTGCGGTGCCAACACCGGTATGTACTTGAAAGTTGCGCTGGGTTCTGAAGGCGTAGGAAATGCCTGCCCAGGCGTATTTGAAGCTGCTGAAGAGGTTGGGGGCGATTTGCCAGGATTGCGATCGCCCGGTAGTCAGGGGCGAATTTTCGGTAGGGGTTGTTGGGTTTTGGCTGAGATGATCGGTGCTAGTCAGTTTGTGATCGCGAGGCAAGGGCTTGTTGTGGGGAAGCTTGCTTTCGCTGGAGAACTGACTATCACGAGAGAACATATGCAGATGGGGCCGAATGGCGTCTCTTTGTTATGGGGACGTTTGATCAGTAGGGGGAGTGCCGCATTCTAAGGATTGCTGCGTGCTCGGGGACTCCGTGAGGCTACTTTACAGTTAACGTTGCCCAATTCTCACGTCAACATAACTTGATTAGCTAGCTGGGATGGGACAGTTTGAGTGGCGTCAATGAGGTTGTGTTGAAGCTGCGATGATGGGTTTGTTGGGTGAGAGGGGCTTGTTTTGCAGTCTACACTGCTGGTTGCATTTGGTAGATCGGTCGAAAGCGTGAGGAGGGCTGTGGGTTCTGGTAATGGGGTGTGTACAAGACCCGTACGGGTGTGTGCTGGTTATGCTTAAACCCCCTGAAAGAGGATTATTTGTAGGCTTAACTACTTGTCTGTAGGGAATGGTTCTAGGTAGAAAGCGCCCTATATAAGGGTTAGAAGCGTTTCTTGCTGCTCTAGCATTTGCGTAAGGCTGCCGTCGTCTGGGTGGTCCCAGCCTAGTAGGTGGAGAAGGCCATGGGCGGCGAGCCAGGCGAGTTCTTGGGTGAGGGGATGGTTGGCGGTTTGGGCTTGCCTGCGAGCGGTGTCTACTGAGATGATGA
This sequence comes from Cyanobacteria bacterium J06626_6, assembly GCA_038523095.1. Taxonomy (GTDB): domain Bacteria; phylum Cyanobacteriota; class Cyanobacteriia; order Phormidesmidales; family Phormidesmidaceae; genus Phormidesmis. The sequence goes on along the minus strand of JBCBJS010000011.1, from coordinate 99,608 downwards.
TGTCGCCTAGGTAAAGAGGTTGCTGTGCTAGTAGGGCCTCGGATACAGGTAGTGGGGTTTCTAGGGCTGCAAAAGAGAGGACGTCTGTGGGGTTCTCTTGTTGGCGGTAGTCGGTGTTGAGCTGTTGAATTTCGGTGTCGTCGGTGAGTCTGAGGCTGACTTCGTAGGCGTTGAGCGGTGAAAGCTCTGGTGCTAGGGCGCGTAGCCAGGTTTGTATCCAGTGTTGGTAGTGGACGATCTCAAGTTCTGGGACGTCACCTAGGGAGCGCCCTTCTACGAAGGTCTCGACTTGAAGGGGAGCAGTTGGGTTTTCCATGGGCTAGCGCGTGAGGTAGGCAAGTCCGATAAAGAGCCCAAGCAAACCAACGAACGATAAAAAGAAGTGGTAGAGAGATTTTCCGCCTTTTTTGACCATGTTGCGCATGGCAAGCTTGATAAAGCTTGGCGTGGGTTCATCTAGCGTAGACTTTGGCTTCGATGGGGTTGATGGCTCGGTGACGGTTTCGGTGACGGTTTCGGTGACAGTGGTTGTTGAAGGGTCTGTACTCATGGCGTAGTCCTAATGAAAAAGTGGGAAGAGAGGGGGTAGAAATAGCGAATACGGAAAGAGATGCCTGCCCGGAGGGGCATCTTACCTATTACCTTACCGGGTAGCGAGTGGGTGATGCTCAGGCAGGTAATGCCTAGACGGTAGCTTCCTGCACGAGCTGATTTTCTTGGCGAAGGTAGGCTTGGATGAAGGCTTCTAGGTCGCCGTCCATGACGTCGCTTACGGCGGTTGTTTCAACATTAGTGCGCAGGTCTTTCACCATTTGATAGGGATGAAAAACGTAGTTGCGAATTTGATTGCCCCAGGCGGCTTCTACCATGTCGCCGCGAATATCTGCGATCGCTTGGGTGCGCTGTTCTTGGGCGATAACAAGTAGCTTGGCAGTAAGCAGTGCCATGGCTTTTTCTCGGTTTTGGAGCTGCGATCGCTCCTGGGTACAGCGCACGGAAATACCTGTTGGTAGGTGGGTAATGCGTACGGCGGTCTCCACCTTATTGACATTCTGACCGCCAGCACCGCCGGAGCGTGATGTTTTTATTTCAAGATCCTTGTCGGGAATGTCAAGCTCTACTTTTTTTTCTAGAATCGGCATCACCTCGACCCCGGCAAAGCTGGTCTGGCGCTTCCCGTTGGCGTTGAAAGGCGAAATCCTAACCAGGCGATGCGTACCTTTTTCACTCTTGAGATAGCCGTATGCGTAGCGACCTTGAATTTCAAGCGTGGCTGATTTCAGCCCGGCTTCGTCACCTTCTGACTTTTCTACAATGCTAAAACGGTAGCCCTGTTGCTCGCTCCAGCGGCTGTACATTCTGAGCAGCATTTCGGCCCAGTCTTGAGCATCTGTGCCGCCTGCGCCCGCATTAATAGATAAAACAGCGCCTTCTTTGTCGTATGGGCCAGAAAGCAGCTGCTGCAGTTCCCACTGGTCAAGTTCTCGGTTGAGCTGACTGACGTTGCCTTCGGCCTCTTCGAGCAGGGCATCGTCTTGTTCTAGCTCAAGTAGTTCCAATATAGCTGAGGCGTCTTCTAGGCTTGTGGTCCAGCCCTGTACCTGCGAGAGATTGGATTTGTAGTCGTTGAGTTCCTGCAGCTGCTTTTGCGCGCTGGTCTGGTTTTCCCAGAAGTCAGGCTGCGCCGAGAGCTGCTCTAGGTCGTGGATTTTGGCGTTGAGAGCTGGAACGTCAAAGATAGTCCTGAGCTTTGCTCAGGCGATCGGTGATCTGTTCGAGTTCACGCTTCAGGGTAGTTGTGTCAAACATAGGCAAAAAGAATACATGCCAACAGCCCTTCCCCTTCATCGAAATGCGGCACTGCATCTACAGAAGGAAGGGCCGTTGTGAAGGCTCTGGCAGTTTAGTCTCTACCGTTGATGGCAATCAATAGGCGTAAGATAAAGACAAACAGGTTGATATACGTCAGGTACATCGATAGCGCAGCCGGTAGTGCCTGCTCGTCGGTGTAGGTGCGGGGGAGCACAAAGAAATCGACAACTGCTGCACCCACGAAGAGCAGTACGCCAATCGATGAAATAGCGATTTCTAAAAAGTTGGGTGCGTACACCTCAAAGAAGCTCAGGACAAACTGGCCGACAATTACAACGACTAAGGCCATAATGCCAAGTTGCACTGTTTTGGTCAGTGCCATGCCGTCTTCTTCAGAGAGGTTGGAGCCGATAGGGCGGGCTGCGATAAAGGTGAGTCCGCAGGCAAGTGCCGCAAAGCCAACGCCCTGAATGCCCACACCGCTGCTCTGCAGAGCAACCGATACCAGCCCGCTCAAGGTATAGCCAGAAAGCAGCCCATAGGTGGCTAGCAGGGGTAGCGCAACGGAATTTTCTCCTTTGTTGGCCACGTTTTGCGCAAAAAAGAAGAGCGCAATCTGGGCTACCATAGCCACCAAAAAAGTGGGCATAAACAGCCCAGGATTGGTTCTCAGCACATTGAGCCCACCGAAGGTGCCCACCGCAGTCAGGATGAGGCCACCCCCGACGTAGGGCAGTGCATTGGCGATCACGTTTGGCCCAATCAGCGATTGATTCTGGGCATCGCGGATGGCCTGGCGGAAGTTACTCGTATTGCTCATAAAGCGGTTTCCAAAAAAAAGATCACTTAAATTAACTCATTAAAAAGTGTACTGAATTCTTTTGCATCTTGCGATTACGGATTCCTGCATCTGTTGTCTGGTTGCTAGAGTCATGCTTGGTCAAAGACAGTCTTAGTTAGGTGAACGCCCCGATTAGCAAATGGCTCAGTTCATGAAGACACCTTTCCTCGAGTCATTTCTCCTTCAGACATTTCTTCTCCTTCAGACATTTCTTCTTTGAATATCTGTTCTGCCCAACAGTTTTCCTTTTTTCATTAAGGTTTTGAATAAGGTCTTTTGAAGGCGTTGATGATAGGAAATCAGCGTGATGGCCGAAGGTGAATGTGATGAAAAAAAGCAGTGAAATCCCGTAAATATGCGGTAAAAAAACTGAGCTTTTTTAGAACCTTCGGGTAGGCAAGGCAGGTCAATGACTCAAATTTAGAAAATAGCGTAATTATTCGTATAACTATTTCTTAAAAACGCTGAAACCTTTGTGGGAGTGGCGTTTTTGTTGATTTATGGGGAAGTGTGAAAATGCCTTTTTGCGTGTATCCGCCTAAGTGAGAGCCAGTGACTGCGCCTGACTACCGTGTTTCAACGATGGTGACGAAAGGATCACTTTCCGAGAATGAGTTTAATTCACGCAACACCGCTTCGACGCAGTTAACGCTGCAGTAAATATGGCTTCTTCTAAATCGGCACAACTTCGATCTCGCGGCATGGAATTACTCATGCAGTACAAGGTGGATCGTTCGGTCAAGCTTCGTAATCAGTTAGTCAGGCTCAATGCTGGGTTAGTTCGTAAAATCGCTCATCGGGTGAGTCATCAGTGTGCTGAGCCCTATGAGGATCTTGAGCAGATTGGATATATCGGTTTGATTCGCTCTATTGAGCGGTTTGACCCAGGGCAAGGTTGTGCGTTCAGTTCTTTTGCAGTGCCCTACATTCGAGGGGAGATGCTGCATTTCTTGCGCGATCGTGGCACCACTGTCAAGATTCCCCGCCGCTGGCAGGACCTCCAAAAGGAAGGCCAAAAGCGTCAAACTGAACTGATTCGTAAGTACGGTCGTCAGCCTTCTGATATTGAAATGGCTGAGGCGCTCTCTGTCTCTGTTCAAGAATGGCGACAGGTCAAGCTAGCTAACAAAAACCGGATGCCTTTGAGCTTGGATGCCACGGTCTGTCACCAGATTGATTCGAGCATCACGCTGGGCGATACGCTGCCGGATGTTCACTACCAGCTGCTTCAAGGTTTGGAAGAAGATCGCCAGCAGATTCAACGGGCGATGAATCAGCTCGAAGAAAAGACCCGCTCTGCCATTGAGTTTGTCTTTTTCAAGGGACTGTCTCGTAAGGAAGTGGCCGAGCGCATCGGTGTCAGCCCGATGACAGTTACCCGCCGTATTCAGCGTGGCGTCGAGCAAATGATCGCGTATTTGCAGCCACAGCAAAGTTTGCAGACTGACCCATAAAGGGCATTGTAAGCGTTCCGTTTTTGGATCTCCTAAGTGAACTAGACCGATGTGATTCATCTTGATCGCATCGGTTTTTTTTGACTGCATAAGCTAGAACGCTCTTTTAGATGCTTTAGTGCAGGCCCATGTCCACAATGACAACATCAACAATAATTGATCCTTTGGTATCAAAATGATTGACCGGGGGCGTACTAAGCTTTCAAGATGAGAATGCTGCCAAGCGCGAGGAATCTTCCATGGTCACTGCCGAAGCTACTTTGAGCTCTGCTGAAGACTTGAATAAGAACAGTGGCGATGATCACAAAATATTCCGCCAATTGCAGAGTACTCTTCGGGAGCGCTGGCGCTCTATTGATGATTTTGACCGCAGTCCGAGGCAAATTTTGGTGGTGCCGTCGCTGAGCCTTGACCAAGAAGAGCTTAGAAAGGTGAAGGGGGTTCATCACTATGAAGAACGTTTGCTGTTTGCTTTGATTCGATTGCGTAATCCAGAGACGCGGTTGATCTATGTCACCTCTCAGCCTCTGCATCCGAGCGTCGTGGATTACTATCTGGAGCTTTTGCCAGGGATTCCCAGTTCCCACGCGCGCGATCGCCTGGACCTATTTTCTACTTACGATTCTTCACTGCGATCGCTCACTGAAAAGATCCTGGCCCGGCCCCGACTGATTCGCCGAATCAAAGATAAGCTCAACCCCGAGCAAGCCTACATGACCTGCTACAACTCAACGGAGTTTGAGCGGGAGCTGGCCCTCAGGCTAGAGCTACCGCTGCTTGCCGTCGATCCAGATTTACTCTACTGGGGGACGAAAGGCGGCAGTCGGCAGATTTTTGCAGAATGTGGCGTTCCTTTTCCCGATGGCAGCGAACTCACTCACGATCCGACGGCGCTGGCCGAGGTGACTGCCGCGCTGTGGGAACGTCAGCCTGAGCTGAAGCGCATCGTGATCAAGCTAAACGAAGGCTTTTCGGGGGAAGGAAATGCGCTGTTTTCGCTAGATGAGCTGGCTGCAGTGGCACCCTCTGAAAACGGTCAAGGGGTAGACCATGCTGCGCGGGTGGCTGCGATAGAAGCTGCCTGGCCCCAGCTGAGGTTTCAGTGTAAAACCGAAACTTGGGACTCTTTTCAGAAGAAGATAAAAGAGCTGGGTGCGATCGCTGAAGCCTTTGTAGAAGGTGAGGAGAAATATTCGCCCAGCGTCCAGGGGCGAGTAACGCCCGCCGGTGACGTAGAAATCCTCTCCACCCACGACCAAGTGCTAGGCGGGCCAGATGGTCAAATCTTCTTGGGCTGCACCTTCCCTGCAGACGATGCCTATCGTATGGCGCTGCAGGAGATGGGCCGAAAAGTTGGTGAAAATTTGGCGGCAAAGGGCGCGCTCGAGCGCTACAGCGTAGACTTTATTGCGGTGCACCAACCCGGCAATGCAGCCCAGCCTTGGAACCTGCAAGCGATTGAAATTAATTTGCGAAAGGGCGGGACGACTCATCCATTTATGGCGCTCAAGCTACTCACCAACGGTACGTATAGCCTTGAAGACGGTAAGTTCTACACGAAGAACGGTCAGGCGAAATACTACCGAGCCTCTGACAATTTACAGAAGGATGCCTACAGGGGGCTGCTACCCAATGATTTGATGGACATTATCATGGGCGAACAGCTGCACTTTAGCTCTATTGATGGCGTTGGCGTTGTTTTTCACCTGATGGGGTGCCTGAGTGAGTATGGCAAGCTTGGGCTGACCTGCATTGGTAATACGCCCAAAGAAGCTGAAGAGATTTACGAGCAGGTGGTCGATACGATTGATCGGGCAACCTACAACGGTTAGGAAAAGAGCGCTTTTGTCTACTGATTTGCTGCTTTCATGGCTCTGGCCATCTCGCGCTTATCCTGCTTTTTTTTCAGGCTGTCGCGCTTATCGTGTAGCTTTTTGCCCCTGCCGAGGGCAAAGCTAACTTTCACCTTTCCTCCCTTCAAATACATCTTCAGAGGAACTAGGGTTAGCCCCTTCTGTTCTACTTGACCGATGAGCTTGCGGATTTCTTGCTTGTGTAGCAGCAATTTGCGAACGCGCCTAGGTTCGTGATTGTAGGCTAGGTTTGTCATGCTGTGCGGTGAAATATGTACGTTGTGTAGCCACACTTCGGCCCGCTTAACGTTGGCATAGCCATCGCGCAGGTTGACTTTGCCCTCTCGAATAGACTTAACCTCTGTCCCCGTCAGCACAATGCCCGCTTCGTAGGTGTCCAAAATTTCATACTGATACCGGGCCTGACGATTGTCTGCGACAACCTTGATGCCACCGCCGTTATCTTTAGATTTGCTTGATTTGGCCATGAAATGAAAAGGCTAACAGTCGGTGACTGTGGGCGTGAGTAAATGAAATCGGAAGCGTGCTCTAGGGAGAGGAAGACAGAGTGTTTGAATCAGTTGCTCAATTCTATTGACCAGCAACGACGCACCATTCGTGAAGTTCGTAGTCGACACAGTGGTTCTCGATCAGCGGGTCAGCTGACACGATAGCTTTTGCTTCTTCCATAGAATGAGCTGTAAAGATCAGCATACCGCCCCCACGTTCTGCCCAGTAGCCTGTTTTGGCTTGATGCCCTTGTTCAATGAGATCTTTTACGTAGGCAACATGGGCCGGAACAAACTGGTCAAACCTGGGTTTGTTGACGATTCCCCGCTCTATTTTGACAAACCACTTCATGATGGACCTTGTACTTGAGAGGGCATTTGTAAGCTGAGTGCGATCGCCTGATCTCGCTCTAGAGGCATATCGAAAACACGCCTGATGAAAGACTTCTGGGTAGCTGACCGCGCCCTACATTTGATCATGTCATAAACAAGTTCAGAGAGGCTTAGCGTCATGGCGACTGAAAAGAATAAAGATATCAAGCTAGGTGCGGAACCTGGTAAGGGTGCTGCTGGAAATCAGCAGGCAGTGCAAGTAGCTCAGCCGGTTGGAGAGGCGGTTCAGCCAGCGGGCACCAAAACAATGCCAGGTGGCAATGTCGAAGAAAATGAACAGGTCATTGAGGATGCCAAGGCCAGCGAAGCCGATAGCGACCTCAAGACGACGGATGGCTATGTGGTTGATGATTCGGGTCGCCTGAATAACTTTGCCGTAGAGCCCGAGATGTATGTAGAAGAGTAGACCACATGTCTGACTCCAGGTTGCTTGGATTTAATGCTCCCAAGCTGCCTGGAAAAAGTCGCGTTCGCACACCATGGCATACCGGTAGGTGGAGCGGGTTAGCGGTGTATCTGCGGCATGCTGATCGACGAGAGATTCTAGCTGCTTTGCTAAGGGCTCGAATTCTGTACTGCTGTAGGTTGTAATCCAGTCTTGGTAGGCGTGGGTTGGCACACCACTTTTGGCCAATTGCTGGCCAAGATAGGCATACAGACGCATGCAGGGAGACATCGCAACAGCTGTGAGGCCAACGGGTTGCTGCCAGGCCGTTGCTAGTAGAAAATCGGTATATTGCCGAGTGGCCGAGCCTGGTTCAATGGTGTCGATATCTACATCCCAAGATTTGGCGTAGCTGTGGTGTAGGTTTAGCTCTTGCAGGACGCCCGCCGCTAAGCTGTGAAAAACCTGAAAACTTTCCCAGTCGGGTGCTTTGGCGGCTGCAATGCTATAGGCACGGGCAAAGGCTTCTAAAAAGAATGCATCTTGCCCGACGTAGTAAACAAATTTTTCCTTTGGCAGAGAACCATCGCCGATGCCCTGTACGAAGGGGTTTCGTAGCGAGGCGTCGGCGAGTGACTGGTTGGCCTGCCAGAGGTCGTTGGAAAGTGTCATGTGCGTAGCTTACACGATGCTGGTGCCCGCTTCCGTGCGCCGAATGGCAACGACAGAAGGCTTGGGTGGTGCGCCCTCAGTTTTGGCTGGCCAGTTGGAGCCGACGGGGACCTCTCTTTGCTGCAAGAAGGTCTTTCCATCGGTGGTTTTGAGCTCAAAATTGCGGGTTTCTGTGGCCATGCTTTCTCGAATGCCGTTACGTTCGCCCGGATGCTGAGCAGCTATGAATAGAGTTGTGCTGTCTTCTGTGAAGAAGGGCCCTGTCAGTTCGCACTCCATTGGGCCGTAGGCAAACATTTTGGCTTCTCCGGCGCCTTCGCCTGAAAGCGGAATTTGCCAGAGAGAGTTGTTGCCATAGATGCCCAGCAGTCCTTTGCCTGCAATCGGTTCGCCTGATTCGTCCTTGCGGCTAGTAGGGACTGCTTTGTTGTGAGTACTAGTAGACATATCGGTGACGACCCAGAGATTGCCCTTCGAGTCAAATTCTAGGTTGTCTGGGTTGGCGAAGCCGATGCCGCCATCTGCCGGTTCTCCGCCAATTGCCAGCATTTCCCACTTGAAGGTCAGCGACGCTGGGTCGTTACCGTCTTCCATGAGCTTCATAATCCAGCCAGCTTCGTAATCGGTTTCCCCCTTAGGACCGACGAAGATGGCTTTGTCAGGACCGCCATCGCCACCTGCAGCACCGGAGGTGAAGGCGATAAAGAGTGTCCCATCCGTTGAGACCTGAGTGTCTTCAGGGCGGGCGGTAGGTGTGATACCTGCTGCGTTTGCCGCGTAGTGGGCATCGATTAAGATAGCGCCCTGCTTTTCTTCATCGGAGCCTTCGTAGAGGTCTCCCAAAGTTGCAAAGGAGGATTTGAATTGGTTGGCGATCGCATCCTCTTCTACTTTCTCAAAGCCGCCATCGGGGCGCTTGGGCAAGGTGACCATGCCACCAACAGCGCTACTGGGCAAGACTGGATTTACTGGTGTGTTTGGCGCTAGCGGTACCCAGGCGCCGGTGCCATCCGTGTTGAATTTGGCTCCATACAGCATGCCATCGGCAAGCAGCTTGGAATTGGCCTTGTCAGTAGGGTCTTGAACGGTGTCTGCGCTAATGAATTTGTAAACATGTCCGCCCCGGCGATCGCACCCCGAGTAAAACGCGAGCTGCTTATCCGCTTCTGCGCGAATGCCGACAGCCTCATGACGGTACCGACCCATCCAGGTGTGCTTAGTTCCGTAGTCTGCAGGGTTAGCCGGATCGATTTCTACGATCCAGCCGTATTTGTTGCCAGATAGGCCAAATACGTTGCCCTGTCCGTCTAACCCGGCGTTGAAGGCCTGGGTGCTAGGTTCGAAAGAAGATCCATCACTGTAAACGGCCTCGGGCACCTGATACTGAATATTTTCTTCTGCGCTCAGGGCCGTACCCCAAGGCGTGGTGCCGCCCGCACAGTTTCCAAAGGTGCCGATGATCTGGTCACCTAAGTCATCTTTGTAGCCTTGGACGCTGCCCTTGGTGAAGATGGCCACGGCTGGGCCGGTGGACTTGAGATAGTTTCCATCTTCTAGACCGGCAATGCCAGAAACGCGGCGATCGCTCTCACCGGGTGCTCTTTTCCACTGACCGCTGGCTTCGCGCTGTACTGCGATTACCCCGAGTCCTTGGTCGGTCAGTGCTTCCTTCGAGATGTCTATAATTTGCAACTTGAGAGCATCGCCATCTGGCAGTGCGAAGGCGTCTACCTCTTCTGCTTCGAGCTTGCGTAGGGCTTCGGTCACTTCGTCGAAAGGCAGTGACTTGCCCAGCACCTGACTGTAGGTTTGCTCCCAGGTACCGCTGCTGATGTACTCGAAGTTGACTGTGAGGTAACCGGTGTCCGGCCCGGTAGGAACGAATGATAGATAGTCATTGTTGTAGCCGAAGCGGGAGTCGCCAACGGGGTCTCCCCAAGAGGCAATGACATCGTAGGTAAAGCCATCGGGCAAGACAATATCGTCTTGAATGGCGTATTGCTCGTATTCCATCGGCTGTCGATCAGCACTGACCTTGATAGCGCCATAAGGCATGGGGCTCTTCACGGGCTTGAATGGCGTTGCTGTCGCAGTGGCTGCGACTTCTCCAACTGCGACGTCTCCGGCTGTGCTGCCGCCCGAAGCTACATTGCCAGGGATTGCACCGCCTGAAGTTGCGCTGCCGGAGACTTTGGGTGTGGTTCTCTGACAGCCGAGGGGGCCGAGGGCGGATGTGCCTGCAGCAGCCCCCAAAAACAACAAAAATTTCCGACGCTTTAAACTCATAGCGGTAGATATTTCCTGAAAACTTGGATACTTTTCAGTTAACAATCATACGTAGTTCAGGTTAAGAGTAAGTGAAAACGCCGTACTCTAGGACCTTTCAGAGCCATGGTTTGCTTTAGATAAGCTTAAAATTGCTGCTAACTTATCTGGTTGTCAGCGTATCGATTGCCTGCTGGCAGTCTTCTGCTATCTGTTGCTTTAGCTGCTTAAGGGAGTCAAATTTTTGCTCTGCCCGCACAAATCCTTCCAGGCTGACGGTGAGTAGCTGACCGTATAGATCTCCTGCCCAGTCCAGCAGGTGAACTTCGATGCTCAGCGTCTGCCCATTTACAGTTGGGCGATGGCCGATATTCATAATGCCACGCAGCGGCGCAGCGATAATGCCGTAAGCCCAGACGCTGTAAACCCCAGTGCGGGGGAGATATTTGTTGCTAGGTATCTGTAGGTTGGCGGTGGGAAAGCCGATGGTACGGCCGAGCTGTTTGCCTTTGACGACTCTGCCTGTGAGCGTGTAGGGACGCCCCAGTAGCCGGGCCGCTGTGTTAGGTTCGCCTGCCTGTAAGGCAGCTCTGATTCGAGAGCTACTGATGCGATCGCCCTGTTCATGCTTCAGAGAAACTCGGGTGACCGGAACGCCGTAGGTCGCTGCGATCGCACTTAGCTGATCTGCCGTTCCACTGCGGCCTGCACCAAAGCGAAAATCGCTGCCTACGCTGATATGCTTGGCCTGCAAGCCATTTATCAGTATCTGCTGGACAAAGGCCTCAGGCGTCAGTGCCGCCAGTGTCTGATTGAAAGGCAGCATGACCAGCTGATGAATACCCAGCCGTGCAAGCTGCCAGGTCTTTTCTTCGACTGGCGTGAGCAAAGGTTTTGAAATCCCAGAAAAGTATTCCTGGGGGTGGGGTGAGAAAGTAACGACGGTTTTATGCGGCACTGTCGCTTTGGCGTTGGCCTCTGCCGTAGGCTGTCTGTCAGTATCGATTGGCCAGCTCCCTGCAGCAGCCTCGATGCCAGCAGTCTCAATGCCAGCGGTCTCAATGCCAGCAGTCTCAATGCCAGCGGTCTCAATGCCAGCAGTCTCAATGCCAGCGCTCTCAATACCGGTATGTAATGTGCCTATTAGTTCTGGGGTGAGCGCGGCCTCAGCGGCCTTCTCCGTACCATTATCCGCATCACTACGCACAACTTGGGCCATCACTCGCTGATGGCCCAGATGAACGCCGTCGAAGTTGCCCAGCGCAATATTTGTAGGGGTCTTTGCCGCCTTAAGAGAAGAAGTAATCCACACGCTTTACATTTTGACACATAGCCCGGTCGTCAAGGCTACAGCGTCTGGATTTGATATCTCTTGGAGCGGATGGCTTGGGTAACTGATATTTATTCTGATATCTGTGCAGCTGTCTAAACAGCTGCGACTGCGGGAGACTCTTTTTCAATCAGTTCTAAAACCATGCCTTCTTTGGCCACAATGCTGCCGGGCATGGCCTGGGAGGTTTGGCGAACGATATCGTCCATGAAGTCGTCAGTGTGGGTGGGGTCGTGGTGGAAGATAACCAGCTGTCTGACGTTTGCTGCTTTGGCTAGCTTGACGGCTTCTTGCCAGGTAGAGTGCCCCCATCCTATTTTGCTAGCTTTTTCGTCGTAGTATTCATCGTCTGTGTAGGTGCAGTCGTAGATCATCACATCAGCATCTTTCACGAGGCCTAGGACGTTCTCATCTAGCCGCCCTGGGAAATGCTCCGTATCGCTTATGTAAGCGGCGGAGTGGCCCTTGTAACTCACTCGGTAGCCAATGGCTTCTCCGGGGTGGTTGAGCATGGCATTGGAGATCTCAACTTCGCCGATCTTGACCACTTCTCCGACATCAATGTCACAAAACTCTAGCTCAGCACCCATAATTTGCAGGGGCACTGGAAAATTTGGGTGGAGCATTTGGTCGTTTAGACGCTGCTCAATTGTGGAGCCGTTCGGTGCGATCGCGCCGTGAATTTTGAACCGGTTCCCTGGCACAAAGGCCGGGATGAAGAATGGGAATCCCTGAATATGGTCCCAATGAGAATGGGTGAAAAACATATTCGCCTTCACTGGCATTTCTGCGAGCATGGTCTGCCCCAAGTTACGCAGGCCCGTACCGCCGTCAAAAATCAGTCGCTCACCGCCAACCTTCATCTCAATGCAGGCTGTGTTGCCGCCATAGCGAACTGTGGTAGGCCCCGGACAGGCAACACTCCCCCGAACGCCCCAAAAGCAAATTGAAAATTGACCGTCGTGATCTGACATGAGCTTTGTGTGAAGTGACTTAGCGGAATTACTGTCTATTTTTACAGTTCTGCGCACCCATTGTTCAGATGATAAGGATGTCGCCTGTATCTATCAAAGAAGACAGAATACCCTCTTGCATAGTGCCCAAGCCATGTCATGCGCTTTCGGTACGGACTGAATAAATTTGTTCCTTAGAGTATTTTCCCTGTCAAGCCGCTGTTTTAGTGGTTTTAGAGTTTTCAACCGGGACAGGAAGCTTTTAGCTCCGAGAAAACTGGTTTAATCGTCTTCAGACTCGTACTTTTCCCAGTATTCATCGCTGAATCGCCAGGGTTTTTCTTTTTCTGTTGAAGGTGTATTTTCGGGCACGCCGGGTTCGCCTGAGTCTAACCGTTCTGCCACGTCGTCTAGGCGGTCGGCAATGAATCCGATGCGCTTTTGCGTGCGTGTGGCGTCAGGTTTGTATTCCTGGGGGTTGAGTGTAAGTTCTTCACGGAGCCAGCTAGCAACAAGTCTGAGCTGCTCAGCAGAGAGACGCTTTAGCAGCGCTTGTTCTGCTGGTTTGGACTGTTGTGATGCTGGATTGTCCATCTTTGCTATCTCCTTTAAATATTTGCTGACTCTTTTACACCGATACATCGAACTCAAGTGTCAGACAGAATTGAGATTGTCAGACAGACTTGAGCCGAATAGATTGGGCGGAATAGATTGGCCGAGTCGTTAAACCGACTGCCATCTTAGAGGAGCGATCGCGAATATCTTGGTCTTTTACATCACAGTCTTTACACGGCAGTCTTTACACGGCAGTCTTTACACGGTCATTTACATTGTTGTCGCTTTCCACCTATCGATAAAGTCCAACGTGGTGTAGGCCGTCAGGTTGGACTTTAGTGGTGTGATGGTGATGTGATTTTTTTTGATGGCACGCACATCAGTCATGAATTGAGCATTCAATGCCTGTCGTTCAGCTGAAGCTGCCTGGCTTTCTGCGATCCCTTCTGGTGGCTCTAGCATTTCTGCTTCCCCCTCTTCCATGACTTCTCCGGCCAGCCAGTAGTAAATTTTCCCCCGCGGATCGACGCGTTTTTCAAACTGGTCAAAGTAGCGCCGAATCCCTTGGCGAGCAATGACCGGTGATTGAATGTCTGATGCTGGAACCGGCGGAACGTTTACATTGAGTAAAATCGGTAGGTTCAGCGGCTGCTTTTCTAGCCGGGAGACGAGCTTGGTAGCAAACTGCGCGGCAGGTTGAAAATTTTTGTAGGCGAAGCTTGCCAGGCTAATTGCGATCGCAGGAATGCCTTCTAGCACGCCCTCCATCGCAGCTGAGACCGTACCTGAGTAGAGCACATCAGTCCCTAGATTTGCCCCGTGATTGATCCCTGACACGACAAAATCAGGGGGGCTCGGGAGCACCGCATCCAGCGCTAGCTTCACACAGTCAGACGGGGTGCCAGAACAGGCCCAAGCCGTCACACTAGGTTCAAAGACTTCTTCTACCTGATTGACCCTTAGCGGCCTGTGAAGCGTCAGGCCATGACCTGTTGCAGATCGCTCTCGGTCGGGGCATACCACAGTCACTTGGTGACCCGCTGCCGCAAGCTCATTGGCCAGCGCTCGAATACCCAGCGCAAAAATGCCATCGTCATTGCTGACCAATATGTTCATATGACCCAATTCATCGGCGTCGCTAACTGAAGAACTTGTGGACTTAGAAACGCCTAGCCCTCCCTGGCAGGTTACCATAGACTAATTTGCAAACCCCTATCGCTTCTTCTCGCTTCTGGCCCAGTTGCGAACGGTAGTTGCAAGCGTGACTTTTGTCTGGAGTTTCCACCCGTGAGCGCCATCACCTCGACCGAAATAGAATCTCAGCTCAGCGCCGTTCAGCGCAGCGCCCTTGATGACATCACTGCAGCTGCCAGTCTAGATGAGCTGGAGAAAACCCGCGTTAAATACCTAGGTAAGAAAGGAGATCTTTCTAAGGTATTGGGTGGGATGGGTAAACTTTCTGCCGAAGAGCGTCCGAAGATCGGTGCATTGGCCAACCAAGCAAAGACCACCCTGCAGTCCCAGCTAGAGCAGCGGAAGAGTGCCCTCCAGGCTGCGCAGATTCGCGCACAGCTGGAAGCTGAGACGCTCGATGTGACAATGCCAGGTGTGTACCGAACCCATGGCAGGATTCATCCGATTAATAGCATCATCGACCAAATTACCGATATCTTTGTGGGCCTCGGCTACACGGTTGCCCAGAGCCAAGAAATTGAGAGCGACTATTACAACTTTGAAGCGCTGAACTTCTTGCCCGATCACCCCGCTCGTGACATGCAAGATACCCTGTATCTGCCCGGCGGTCAGCTCATGCGAACCCACACCTCCAATACCCAAATTCGCTACATGGAAAACAACCAGCCGCCCATGCGAGTGCTGGCTTCAGGGCGCTGCTATCGCCGCGACACAGTTGATGCTACCCACGCGGCAGTCTTCCACCAAATCGAATTTTTTGCGGTGGATAAAGACATTACGTTTACCGACTTACGCGGCACCGTACAGCTTTTTCTGGAGGCGCTGTTCGGGGATATTGAAGTGCGCTTTCGCCCAAGTTATTTTCCATTCACGGAGCCGTCTGCTGAAGTGGATGTCCGTTGGCAAGGGCAGTGGCTAGAGGTAATGGGTTGCGGCATGATCGACCCGAATGTTCTTAAGGCCGTTGGCTGTGATTCTGAGGTTTACTCTGGATTTGCCGCTGGACTGGGTGTGGAACGTCTGGCTATGGTGCAGAGCAAGATTGACGATATTCGACGGCTGTACAGCAGTGATTTACGTTTCTTAGGTCAGTTTTAGTCTCGTGAAATTAGCTCTTTTTTGTGGTGGACCCTAATCTTCATAGTGGTTGCCAGAAAGGCAAGTGCTGACTATCTGCTGAATGTCGCTGTAGCTATCTTGACCCAGGGCATTGAGCTGTCTTTGTTGCTGGGCGATTTGATTCAGCAGCTGCTTGACGAGGGCGCCTAGCTGTTCGTTGTGCCGGGCCTGGCGCATCTGATGATCGAGCATTTCTGCGACGAGCCCGTTTACATGCTCTAAGTACTGCGCTGGGATATGGCGTAGGAGAGCTTCTTGCGGTGCTGCGGTATTGGCTGCTGTATTGATTGCGGTGGTGCTTGCTGTTTGTCTATTTTCCCGGGGTAGGGATGACAGGTCAGGCAGTGGCTGCTTGTAATAGTTTGTTGGGCTGTCTTTTTTCTGAAGATTGAGGCTGACAAGACCTGCAGGGGTAAGGTCGGCAAGATCTGCGGCAAGGATGTCTGAATTTGAGCGCGCTAAATTTGACGATGTTGTAGATGATAGCGCTGCGGAAGAGGGTGCTGATGTTAACTGAATGGGCTGGATTTGCATGGCTTTTGGCTGGGCATGGGGTAGGTTTAGCAGGGCTAATTCTGGTGGGATTAGGCTGGTAAGGGCGAGATCTGCGGGCTCGTCCCCATCGGCGGCGTAGTCAAGAAAGCTGTCGGGTGCGACAAGAGGCGTGACAACTTCTACAGCATGAAGCTGGTTTGCCTGTTTTATTCGCTTTCGGGCGCGCCCCGTTGGCGCGCCTTCCTCACTGGCCGGACCCGTGAGGAAGGCGCCTAAGCGCTGGAAGAAGTTGGGTTTTGCTGAGAGATGGGTCGTCATAGTTGTTGTGTGGAAGATGAGAAGGCATGCAGCAGCTACCCGCGCTTCTCATATCGCTGCGGGCAGGTGTGTAGGATGCGGCGTCCCTGTCTGAAGCTGAGGACGCCGCTGCGAATGGAATCAATAGGTGAGCTGTTCACACAAGCTGAACGCCCTATGACGAGGCGTTTTGGCCTATCTGTTTTGGCCTATCTGTGTGTGCTTAGTATGCCCGGTGTGTAATATCTTTATCTGAGTATTTGCATGGATATACGGGAACATATCAACTGGACTAAATCAGTTGATACATCGCAGCCTTGAATGGGAAGGTGAGTATTAAGGCTTTGCTGGTGACTTACTGGGGCCCTATTTATTCTGGGTCTGGCCAGCTGAAGTGCTTATGAATCCACCGCTTTGCCTGTGCGATCGCGCTTTCACGTGTAGACGCTTTGGGTACAGCCACAGCGCTACCGGTTGCATAGGTCACCCATGCCGAATAGACCTGCTGCTCCTGATAGTGCGAGGTGGTAATTTCAATTTTCATGCTCCGATAGGTAAACGCCCAGATGACTGCCGGATAGTGAGGTGTGGCGATGTGTTCATGCATGGCGTAGACACTCTTTTTAGAGAGCGAAGGAAAAGAGCGCGAAGAAAACAGGAGAGCGAAGGAAAAGAGCGCAAAGAAAACAGGAGAGCGGAGAAAAAGAGCGCAAAGCAGACTACTAAAAGTAGCCTCAATGTAAGCATCACATTAGCTTAGCTATATAGAGCAGCGACGTATTCACCGTAACCGTTGTACAGAAGCGTCGGCTGCTTTTTCCAGTCCCAGTTGTTGCCTTCTCCCATCAGTCTTTCCTGTGCTTGCGACCAGCGAGGATGGGAAACGGCTGGGTTCACGTTGGATTCGAATCCGTATTCGTTGGGAGAAATGCTGTTCCAATAGGTGGCAGGTTGCTCAGTGACAAATTCTATTTTGACGATGGATTTCGCCCCCTTGAAGCCATATTTCCAGGGGACGACCATGCGAACGGGTGCGCCGTGCTGCTTTGGCAAGGTGCGTCCGTAGGCACCCACTGCAAAAAATGCCAGCTCGTTGGCCATTTCTTCGATGCGCAGCCCTTCTTGGTAGGGCCAGGGAAGGCTATTGAGCGATACGCCTGGTCCCGGCATTACTGCTCCATCGAAGTAGGATTCGAAGCGGACAAACTTGGCTTCAGGTTTGGGATTGACGGCTTTAATAATGTGATGCATGGGAAAGCCAATCCAGGGGACGACCATGGCCCAAGCCTCAACGCAGCGGAAGCGATAGATGCGCTCTTCGAGGGGAAAGGCCTTGAGCAGGTCATCTACGTCGTAAGTTTTGGGCTCATTGACCAGACCAGTAACTGTGAGTTTCCAGTCTTCTGTCGGTAGCGCCTGTGCTGCACGCCAAATATTTTTGGTGCCGCCAAATTCATAGAAGTTGTTAAAGCGGCTGGCGTACTGCTGCTCTGTGATGTCGCGGTCTTCGAGACCTTCGAAGTCGGGGTTAGTGCGAATGTTCCGTAGGTTGCGCCCTAGGGTCTGTTCGAATTCTGCCCGGTCGGATTCCTTGAGTGGGGGGCGGCAGCTGTTGAGTGCGATCGCGCCACCTAGCCCAATTCCAGCGCCAACTGCGCCGCGCAGAAACTGCCGTCTGGATTTTTTGCGATTGAAGAAAACGCTCTCAGCCGTAGCCTGATGCTCTGGCAGCTGCCAGTCGGGGAGAATACGCGGAAAGACCATATGAGGGAGTGTGCAGGCAGTGACAAGTTTTAGCCCTACTAATATATAGAGGTTGCCCTGATAGATTCTTACAGTCTGCTGAGAAAGCGCAGGGAGAATCACTAGATCGGCACCACCGTCACGAAAATAGCTACAAGAACAGTTACAAAAAAGCAACTCTTACATGGTTAGTCACTCGGAGCAGCAAGCCAACGTAGACTCGCTAAATTTTCGCATTGGCTGTGCGGTTTGGGCGTTTAAGGATTGGGTAGGCCGCTTTTATCCAGCGAAAAGTCAGGCTACAAACTTTTTGAAACTCTACGGCGAGCGAATGCTGACCGTAGAGGGCAATACGACTTTTTACTCGGTGCCTTCACCCCAGATGGTCCAGCGGTGGGCTGAGCAGACGCCTCCTGACTTTCGCTTTTGCCCAAAGCTGCCACGTACGGTGACCCACGACGGACTCCTGATGCCCCACCTGCCTGAGGCGCTGTCATTTTTGCAGCTAATGCAGGGGCTTGGTAGGCGGCTAGGACCTGTGATGGTGCAGCTACCGCCCAGCTACAGCCCGGCCAACTTTAGGGATTTGGCAGCGTTTCTGGAGGCTTGGCCCCGTCGCGTCGCGCCAATTGCTGTAGAAGTGCGTCATTTAGACTGGTTCAAACCGGTGAATGCTCAGCGGCTAAAGCAGCGGCTAACGCAATTGGGTGTTGGCAAAGTGCTGCTCGATAGCCGGACGATGTATGCCCATGAACAGCACGGTGAAGTCGATCCGCAACTGCATTCCAATCGGCGCAAGCCCAAAGTCCCCTTACAGCCAGGAGTAACGGCAGATTTTGCCATCGTTCGATACATCAGCCATCCAAAAGTTCTGCGCAATCAAGACTATCTGTCGGAGTGGGTTGCTTGGGTGGGCGATTGGCTCGCGGCGGGTAAACAGGTGTACTTTTTTGTGCACTGTCCGATGGAGGTGGAGTCGCCCTCGGTTGCCGAGTATTTCCAAGAGAGATTGGAAGCGGAGAACGTGCCTGTTCCTCCTCTGCCTTGGATGCACTTAGCGAAGCCATCGGAGCAGCTGAGTTTGTTCTGAAGATGAAGGTCAGCTTTGGCTGATTCGCTGGGTGACAAGTTCGATGGCTAAGTTCAGGGCTGCTTCTGTGCTCTGCGGTCTGGCAATGCCTTGCCCGGCGATATTGAAAGCGGTGCCATGGTCTGGCGAAGTGCGGATGAATGGTAGGCCGATGGTGGTGTTGACGGCTAGGTCGAAGGCGAGCAGCTTTACCGGAATTAGCCCTTGGTCGTGGTAGAGCGCCAGGTATCCATCGTGTCCTTTCTGAGTAGAGGGTGAATTGCCATACCAGGCTTGCCCCGGCTGTACCCAAAGGGTATCTGGTGGAATAGGCCCCTCGAGCTGGACGTGGGGGAAGCGTTGCTGCTGCTCGGTAAGCCAGGGAATGAGCCAGTCTTGCTCTTCTTTGCCTAGCTGACCCTGCTCGCCACTGTGGGGATTGAGTCCGGCGATCGCAATCCGCCCCTTTTGCAGGCCAAAGTCTTTTTCCAAACAATCAATCAGCAGCTCCAGTTTCTGGGTCATCAGTTCTGGCGTAAGGGTCTGGGGCACAGCTTTGAGCGGAATGTGCGTAGTGGCAAGCAACGTGCGCAGTGGCCAGCTGTTGTGGGGTGATTTGGCGACGAATAGCATGCCAAATTGTTCAGCACCGGACATTTCAGCCAGGAGTTCGGTTTGACCGGGGTAGGCGTGCCCAGCTGCGAGCCAGGCAGATTTTGCAATGGGCGCGGTGACAATGCCGTCGAACTGCCCTTCGAGGGTGCGAGCGATCGCCTGCTGCAGTGTCCGAAAGCTGACTTCGCCGCTGCTCTGGTTCCCTGTGCCGTTTACCACGCCTGATGTGATCGATTCAGGCAGCGCTAGGTCGATGACGTTCAGGCTGTCGGGATGTCTGAAGTTGCCGTTAGGTGCGTTTGCTTGGAGTGACTGATAGGTGCGGGAGAGTAGGGTGCGATCGCCAATCACCGCAATCTCTGCTGACTGCTCAAAGCGCGGGTCGCTCAGGGCTTTGAGCACGACTTCAGGGCCAATGCCTGCTGGGTCACCAAGGGTCATTACCAGTCGAGGTTGGGGCTGAGTGCTCCCTGGGCTTACTGCGTCTTGATTTTCTAAGGCGTCTTGTATCGACTGGCTTTTGCTGGGGGCGTATGGCCGCGCGGTGGAGGAGACAGAGGAGACAGCAGTCATAGGCAAAGAATTGTGGTGAGGGAGATTTACAGATGTTTGAATAATGTTTCGAAGCGGTGTTTGAATTGAGATTTTTTATGAGTTTCTGTGAGCTTCTGTGTAGATTTTAGGCGGTTGATGAGTACGTTTGCATTGCGATAGAGCGCAGTTGCACCGAGCTGGGCTCGCGACATTACCACGAGAGTCTTACCAAGAGAAAAATCAAGCGACCGTCACAAAACGCTCTAAAATAACGAATAAATCCAAGTGGGTTCGGCCTTCTTGGTATCCCTAGAAGAAGTTGGCGATTGCCTTTTACGATGAAGCTCTTTCTTCCAAAGGGATTCTTTATAAAAAAGGAGAGAGTTAAGACATGGGCGGCGAAATTTTGACGACAGCAGTGCTGGTCTTCGGCATGGTTTTAGTAGGGCTGAGCGTGGGCTTCCTGATGCTGAGAGTTCAGGGAAGCGAAGAGTAAGTAGGTTGTCGCTGTGGCGACTTCTGCTAGACTGAGAAGCATATTAAGTTTTGTTTACTTTACCTCATGGTCTTATTAGTCGTTGGCGCAACTGGCACATTGGGAAGGCAAATCGTTCGCCGGGCCCTAGACGAAGGCTACGAGGTAAAGTGCTTAGTTAGAAATTTTCAAAAGGCTAGCTTTCTTAGAGAGTGGGGCGCTCAGCTTGTCAAGGCTGACCTAACTGGTCCAGAGAGCCTCCCCCCCTGTTTTGAAGGTGTTGATGCGGTGATTGATGCCGCAACTTCAAGGCCGGCGGAAAAAGAAGGTATTTACGATGTGGACTGGCACGGTAAGGTTGCGCTGATTCAAGCAGCCAAAGATGCAGGCGTAGATCGGTTTATATTTTTCTCTATTTTGGGTGCGGGGGAATACCCAGACGTACCGCTGATGGAAATTAAGGACTGTGCAGAGGCTTTCTTAAAAGAGTCGGGTCTGACCTACACCATCTTCAGGCCCTGCGGGTTTATGCAGGGCCTGATTGGTCAGTATGCTATTCCCATTTTGGAGAGGCAGTCTGTTTGGGTTATGGGCGAGGCGGGCTCCATTGCCTACATGAACAGTCAGGACATTGCCAAATTTGCTGTGAAGGCTTTGAAGCTGCCTGAGGCCAAAAATGCCACTTTCCCGCTGGCAGGAACGCGGGCTTGGGGCGCGTATGAGATTATTCGTCTCTGCGAGCGCCTAGCTGAGCAGAACGCCAACGTGTCCAATATGCCGCCTGCCCTGCTTCGAGGTGCGCGAAACGTAGCGGCGTTCTTTCAGTGGACATGGGACTTGGCGGATCGCCTGGCCTTTACTGAAGTGAGTGCAAGCGGGAAGACGATGGATGCGCCAATGGATGAAGTGTATCGAACCTTTGGCATGGATAAAAGCGAAACGACCACGCTGGAAGACTACTTGCAAGAGTACTTCATGCGTATTTTGAAAAAGCTGAAGGAGCTGGATTTTGAGAGTGGTCGAGACGCTAAGAAAAAGGTGCCTTTCTGAAACTGCTCAGAGTTGCTCTAGGTTTTTATCTGAGGCTTCAGGGGTGATACGCTGCCAGCGCATTGACAGGACACCGACAGTTATTGCTGAAATATCTCCAAGGCACCGCACTGCCAACACGTTTTAAGCAACCGTGCTATTCTAGCTTCAGTGACTCGGTCACTTGTCCACTAAACACAAAACCGTTTAGGAATGCAGGAGGTGATGCCCATGAAGATTAGTGATATATGCATGGGTCTCCAGGTTGATGTAAACCAGCTGTGTGCTGGGGCTGTTCTCTAGGGCTAGCTTTAACATCAGTTAAAGCTGAGGTGCTAGATTTTCTTCCAGCAGTTTGGTTTTGACCTGAAGATCCAACTAGACCGCTTCCATCTTTCGAAGCTATTTTGCGATTGCAGCTTAGCTCAGTTTGACGGGGGCGGATAGTCTTTTAAAGGGTTGCAGGCATGACCGATAGGGAGCTTATAGATGCACGGACAGGGTTGCCCCGGTTGTTTGCTTTTGTCCGTTCAGGAACTTTGCAAGAAAAAAGTCGTTAAAAAAACTAATCAATCAGTTGAGCCTGCATAACTGGAGTCGATATGTTTAGGGCTCCTACCTATGTAGTTACACTGAGATAAATTTCCCCTATCCCTATCAGAACCTGCTTTTCAGGACAAGGTTGTTTGATATGTGGTTGCTATTACGGACGCCAAAGGCAACCGCCTGACTATGGAAGGGGCTGTTTTTGACACCCTATAAACTGTCCTACACAGTTGGTCCTCACCATAGCAATCTGTTAACATTCTTCCAGGATTCTAGAGAAGTGTGAGTGTAGTCGCAAAAATGACTTTCATGCAGGTATCTAAGATCCCGATACGGCAAATGACTGGACTCTGCGGTTTGACGCTTTATCTATATATGTGTGAGGAAAAACATAAACAATGAAAAATTGGAAACTTTTGCTAGCTGCGCCTGCAGCCTTGGCAATTTCTGGTAACGCTTTCGCTGCTGAAACTGTTGCTGTTGAGTCTGTAAACGAGGTTAGCTCTGACGTTGTTGTCGCTGAGCCTATCCAGCTCGCGCAGGTAACTAGCGTTTCTGAACTGTCTGACGTTCAGCCTGGTGACTGGGCATTTACTGCACTTCAGCGCCTGGTTGAAGAGTACGGCTGCTTGGAAGGCTACCCCGACCGCACTTACCGTGGTAACCGCGCACTGACTCGTTACGAGTTTGCTGCTGGTTTGAACGCTTGCTTGGACGTTGTGATCCAGCTGATTGGCGGTACTGACTTAGACGAAGTCCGTCGCTTGCAGGAAGAGTTTGCAGCTGAGCTAGCTACTATCCGTGGTCGCGTTGATGGCCTAGAAGCTGACGTTGCTGAGCTAGAAGCTAACCAGTTTTCTACTACCACCAAGCTGCGTGGTCAGGTTGATGCGCACTTGGTTGTACCTTTCGACGAAGCTGAATTTGACGGCGTTGAAATTGAAGAAGCCGATGCGACGTTTGAGTACCGTGCTCGCTTGAACTTTGACACTAGCTTCACAGGTGAAGACCGTCTGCGTATTCGTTTGCAGTCTTCTGACTCGGCTGGTTCCTTGGCGAATACCGAGGGCGGCCTGTCTAGCCAAAGTGGTAGCCCTGGCGGTATCGAAGACAACGTCGGTCTAGATGACGTTTTCTACAGCTTCCCGCTGGGTAATCGTATCAGCGGTATCATCGCTGCAAACAGCGTTGTCACTGATGACTTTGTGACTAGCACCATCGTTCCTTTCGACGGTCCTAGCGTTGCAGATGCTGGCGGTCCTGAGTTCTACGATCTGTTTGAAGGTGGCAGCGCCTTGGGCGTTGGTGCAAACGTTGCCTTCACCGATAACCTGGTTCTTGACCTTGGTTATGCAACTGATACCGGCAACGACAATAGTGAAGATGGCGGTATCTTTAACGAGGCTAGCTACATTGCTCAGCTGAACTTCCTGACTGACGGCATTATCGATGCAGCGGTTACCTATATTGGTGCCACCGACGCTGATGACGGCGATGTTGAGTACAGCATTGCTGGCTTGCTCAACCTCGACTTCGGTCGCTTTCAGGTTGGTGGTCACTACGCTATCAACGAAATCGAAGGTGGTGGCGATGCCAATTCCTTCATGGGTGGTGTTGCGATCGCTGACTTGTTTGGTGCTGGCAACGAGTTCGGTGTATACGGCGGTGTTTCTCCTGCCGAAGACCGCGATCCTCTGTTGGTCGAGGCTTACTACATGGTTAGTGTGAACGAGTTCTTCTCACTCACACCTGCTGTTATCTACGCTGATAACGACACTGGAGATGGTGATGACAACATCTACGGTGCTGTTCGCGCTACTCTGAAGTTCTAAATTGACAGCTTTAAGCTGACTAAGTTCGACTTCGCTTAATGAGTTAGTTAGGCGATAGATAAATTGGAAGGAGCCTCTGCATTGCAGGGGCTCTTTTTATGCTCACTTGTGGTTGGACTGTTATTGCTGGTTTGCTGCCTGGTTGAGGTAAATATACAATCCCCACCGTGGAACCGGGATATAATGAAAGCTAATAGTCTCTAATTCTCCACGACTTCATATGCAAATGGTCTTCGATGCTTGAGGGTAGGGTTTTCAGCAGACTGTTGTGACTTATTCCTCTTTTCCTTTTTTGCAAACCTGTGGAACTATCTTCCAAAAGTGAGTACGCGCTGCTAGCCCTAATAGAGTTGAGCTTGCACTACAGCAAAGGTGAGCCTTTGCGAATTTGCCAGATTGCGGCGGAGCAAGGTATTCCAGATCGATATCTGGAGCAGCTGCTGGCAACGCTACGCCGAAATGGATTTGTGAAAAGTCAGCGAGGCGCCAAGGGGGGATATTTGCTGACTCGCGAGCCGTGGAAAGTGACGTTGCTAGATGTGGTGAGCTGTATTGAGGGGTTCGATGCAAAGGCAAAAGAGGTCAGAACGCCTCAAACTACTGAGGGCGCTGTGGTGAGTGAAGTGTGGCAGGAGGCCCGGCAGTCTGCAGAAGCGGTGCTGGAAGGCTATACGCTACAGGACCTGGTAGATAAGCGCAACGCCCGGCAACAAGTGGACTTGATGTACTACATATAAAACCAATATCAGATACTGCTTATGCGAATAGCAAACAATGTAACAGAGCTAATCGGCCATACGCCGATGGTACGGCTCAGTCGGATTCCTGATGCTGAGCGCTGTGTCGCTCAGATTGTGGTGAAGCTGGAAGGGATGAATCCGTCAGCCTCCGTGAAAGATCGCATCGGCATTAGCATGATTGAAGCGGCAGAGTCGGCGGGAGATATTTCGCCAGGTAAGACGATCCTGGTCGAGCCGACTTCTGGGAATACCGGTATTGCGCTGGCGATGGCGGCAGCAGCGAAGGGCTACCGGCTAGTGCTGACCATGCCTGAAACGATGAGTTCTGAGCGTCGGGCGATGCTGCGGGCCTTTGGCGCTGAGCTAGAGCTGACACCTGGCACGGAAGGTATGAGTGGCTGCATTCAGCGGGCGAAGTCGCTGGTGGAAACTTTGCCGGATGCCTACATGCTGCAGCAGTTTGACAATCCGGCGAATCCGGCTGTGCATCGGCGGTCGACAGCAGAGGAGATTTGGCAGGATACGGAGGGTCAGGTGGATTTCCTGGTGGCAGGTGTGGGGACCGGTGGCACGATTACCGGTGTCGGCGAAGTGATTAAGCAGCGTAAGCCGAGCTTTCAGGTAGTGGCTGTAGAGCCTGTGAATAGCGCTGTGCTCTCGGGCGAGAAACCGGGGCCGCACAAGATTCAAGGGATTGGTGCTGGCTTTGTGCCTAAGGTGCTGAACCAGGACCTGATTGATGAAGTGGTGACGGTTCGCGATGATGAGGCGATCGCCTACGGCAGAAGATTGGCTAAGGAAGAGGGCATTTTGTCTGGGATTTCCAGCGGTGCGGCGCTGTGCGCGGCAGTGAAGCTAGCCAAGCGCCCTGACAATGCAGGCAAGCTGATTGTGATGATTCAACCTAGCTTTGGTGAGCGCTATCTGAGTACGCCGCTATTCCAAGATCCAGAGCCGATGGGATAGTGGTTTTGTTCTCTTTTTGTCAGCTGGGCTATCTTCTGCCACGCCGGATTCGGATAAGATGTGAGGATGGCAAACAGCACTCGCACAGGCTCCGGCCACTTCTCTGATCACTACGCAACGCTGGGTCTGACGGTAGATGCGACCCAAGCCCAAGTAAAGCAGGCCTATCGCCAGCTGGCCAAAAAGTTTCATCCTGATAGCCAGCCCAATCTGCAGGATCAGCAGGCAGCTACAGATAAAATTGCTCAGGTGAATGCTGCATACGAAGTGCTGGGCGATGTCGCCGAGCGGGAGCGCTACGACACGGAGCGGCAGCTAGCGGCAAAAGAGCGGATGCGTGATCGCGTTTCCCGCACAGTCGATTCTCAAAATAGCTATAGAAAGCAGCGCCGCTCTACATCGGCCAGCACGGTGACGATTGAGCAGTGGATGCGCAGCGTTTTTAACCCGACCGATCGGCTAATTGGCAAAATTATTCAGCCTTTAAAGGCTGAAGTGAGGGCGCTGTCTGCCGATCCTTTTGACGATGAGCTGATGGAGGCGTTTCAGGCTTACTTAAAGGTGTGTCAGGAGAGTCTGGAAAAGGCGAAGGCCAAGTTTAAGTCGATGCCGAATCCTGCGGGGGTTGCGAGCGGTGCGGCGAATTTGTACTACTGTTTGAACCAGCTCGAAGATGGTATAGAAGAGATTGAACGCTTTACCTACACCTATGACGACAGCTACTTACATACTGGCCAGGAGCTGTTTCGGATTTCGGCGGGCCTGAGAAAGGATGCCAAGGCAGAGATCAGAGCGGTGCTGTGAGTTTTGCTTGGGGAGCCCATACTATAATAATTCTTTGGTTTGTTTGGACTAAGCTTTAGGCGTTTCCCTTCATGGCTCTTCCTGTCGTTGCAATTATCGGTCGCCCGAATGTGGGCAAGTCTATGCTCGTGAACCGATTGGCCGGGGGGCGGCAGTCAATCGTGTTCGATCAGCCTGGGGTAACGCGCGATCGCACCTACCAACCGGCATTTTGGAAGGACCGCGAATTTTTAGTTGTCGATACGGGTGGCTTGGTTTTTGATGACGACACGGAGTTTTTGCCGTTTATCCGCGAGCAGGCGATGGCGGCACTGAGCGAGGCTTCGGCGGCCATTTTTGTTGTGGATGGTCAGCTGGGGCCGACGGCGGGAGACCGGGAGATTGCGACTTGGATGCGATCGCAAAACGTTCCCGTTATTTTGGCGGTGAACAAATGCGAGTCGCCGGAAGAAGGCATTATTCAGGCGGCTCAGTTTTGGGAGCTGGGGTTGGGTGAACCCTACGCGGTATCGGCTATTCACGGCAACGGGACGGGCGATGTTCTCGATGCGCTGGTGGAGTACCTACCGCCGACCGATGAGCTAGACATCCCAGAAGAATATCGGGTGGCCATAGTGGGCCGACCCAACGTGGGTAAGTCGAGCATGCTAAATGCTTTTGTGGGCGAGAAGCGCTCGATTGTGAGCCCGATTTCTGGGACGACCCGCGACGCGATAGACATGGTGGTAACCCGCGGGAAAGAATCCGACATTCAGCGCTACCGGCTGATCGATACGGCGGGCATTCGGAAGAAAAAGAATGTGAACTTTGGCCCCGAGTTCTTTGGGATCAACCGGGCCTTTAAGGCAATTAAGCGGGCCGATGTGGTGTTGCTGGTGATTGATGCCCTAGACGGGGTGACCGAGCAAGACCAGAAGTTGGCCGGTCGGATTGAAGAAGAGGGCCGGGCCTGCGTGATTGTGGTGAATAAGTGGGATGCCATCGACAAAGATTCGCACACCATTTATGACTTCGACAAAAAGATTGAGGCGAAGATTCATTTCTTGGGCTGGGCCAAGCGACTGTATGTGAGCGCCCTGACCGGTCAGCGACTGCCAAAAATATTGGATGCGGTGGATGCTGCGGTGGCTGAGCACCGGCGACGGGTGAGTACTTCTGTGGTGAATGAGGTACTGGAAGATGCGGTCAGCTGGCACACGCCGCCTACGACCCGGCAGGGACGCCAGGGACGAATTTACTACGGCACTCAGGTGCGATCGCAGCCGCCTTCGTTTGCCTTGTTTGTAAATGATCCTAAGCTATTTGGCGAGAGCTACCGGCGCTACATCGAAAAGCAATTTCGCAAGAACCTGGGTTATGACGGCACGCCGATTCGCCTGCTCTGGCGGGGTAAAAGCATTCGTGATGTTGAGCGCGGGCACAGTTCGAGCGCCGGGCCGAACCGGGCAACCAAGGTGAGATATTTGGGATAACCCACTATGCAGCCAAGGGATTTCTGCTTTGGGACAACCCACTATGCAGCCAAGGGATTTCTGATTTGGGACAACCCACTATGCAGCCAAGGGATTTCTGATTTGGGACAACCCACTATGCAGCCAAGGGATTTCTGAACTGTGCCTTTCAATGATTTGAGGATTAACAGTACCGACTAGATGGATTTATTGCGATCGCTCCCTATTGGCCTATACATGGAGCAGCCGGTAACCTGGCTGCACCGCATTGATGCGCGGGTGAAAGCGGCTTGGCTCTTGAGCATACTGCTAGCCCCCATCCTGGCAAGCTCGCCCTATCGAATCGCCATCGTCGGCTTTTTGATTTTGCTGACGGTCAGTGCTCGCATTCCTTGGCGGGTGTGGCGCCAGCAGATGGGCTGGCTGCTGCTGCTCGGCACTTTGATTACCGCGCTGCTGCTGATTATGCCCGATGGGATCGCGGTGTCTCAGCAGCCCCGGCTACCGACTGCTCAAGCATTGGAGAACTGGCCGGAGAATTTGCAGCCACTGTCGCCGCTACCAGAGGTGCAGACCGCTACCGACTATCGCTACGACCTAGTGGATTGGCAAGTGGCTAAGCTGCCGCCGCTGAATTTTTCGATTCGGATTACGCAGCGATCGCGTCGCATAGCCATTAAAGTCAGCACGCTGGTGTTTACGCTGATCTATGCAACGACGCTGTTTTTGCTTACGACTGCGCCAGAAGAAATCACAGAGGGGCTAGAAAACTTGATGCAGCCGCTGCGGTGGACAGGACTGCCGATTACAGAGATTGCCCTAACGCTGACGCTGGCACTGCGATTTATCCCACTGGTGCTAGAGGAGGTGCAGAACCTGGTGCGCTCTGTTCGGACTCGGGCAATTAAGTGGCAAAAGTTAGGAATTCGCGGGGCGCTGCAGATCTGGCTGATGGTGTCGGAGCGGCTGATTGAAAATTTGCTGCTGCGGGCTGAGCAGATTGCTAGCGCTATGCAGGTGCGCGGTTTCACCAGTCCTGACCGGCACCGAGTGGTGTGGCATCGACTGCGGCTGCACTGGTGGGACTGGCTGTTGCTGAGCACGCTGGGATTATTTTGGTGGGGCCGATTCGTGTATGGGGGGATGGCATAGCTGACCTGGAACTACAGAAATGCCTAACTTACAGCCTGCTAGTTGCTACTTTTGGCGATCGCTGCCGCTAGCTAAACAAACGGGATCAGCAATATTTGAGTGTCTTTTCCGGCCTCAGACAGACTGTGTAGACGGCTTGGGGATCGCAACGCTACTGGAGAGCCCCTATCCCCTGCCTAAAGACTCTCTGCCGGAACAAGCGGTGTCGATGGCTCGCTATTCTATTTGTGCCGGTGCTCCTCGCAGTTTAAACGGCTCCCTACAGCTATTTACGCCTGAATTGGGCAAAATACTGCCATTCCTAAGAGATTTAGGCAAATTTTCTACGCCCAAAGCGGCTGTGACAAATGACCATATCGTCGCGCTCCCCAGTCATTTGCCGTTTGTAGGGGGGTGGCTAGGCTGGCTAGGCTATGACCTGGCTTGGGAGATAGAGCGCCTACCCTGGTTGAAGGATGATGCGCTTCCCTTCCCAGTTGCCTTTTGGTACGAACCAGCTGAATTTGCAGTCCTGGATCATCATCTTCAGCAGCTGTGGCTAGCCTCGGATCATGCGGCGGGGCTAGAACGCCTAACGGATAAAGTTTTGCCGCTTTTGCATGCTGCTACAAACGCTACTACTAGTGACGCTGGCCTGGCTAATGATCGTTTTGCCTCTATATATATAGATAAAAAAGACACGGATCAAAAAGCAAAAGCAGATCTCTCGCCGGTAGCAGAGGGCGACAAAAAGCGCTCTAGAAAGGGGCGCACAGAAGCCCTCAAGCTGGGGACCAATCAGCAAAACTTTGAGCAGGCTGTGCGGCTTGCAAAAGCACACATTCGAGCGGGAGATGTTTTTCAGGTGAATCACTCTCTGCGCTTTCGTGCGCAGACAAATCTACCTGGTTGGGAAGTGTACAGGTCGCTACAGGCCATTAATCCGTCGCCTTTTGCCAGCTATTGGCATACGCCCTGGGGCGCAGTGGTGAGCTGTTCGCCGGAGCGGCTGGTGCATCTGAAAGAGGGAAAGGCTGAGTCTCGCCCGATTGCGGGGACACGGCCAAGGGGTAAGACGACGCGAGAAGATGCTGATTATGCCTGCGAGCTAAAGCGCGATCGCAAAGAGCAGGCTGAGCACATCATGCTGGTAGACCTAGAGCGCAACGACCTAGGCAAAGTGTGTCAGTGGGGCAGCGTCCGAGTGGAAGACCTGATGACCATTGAGCGATACAGCCATGTGATGCATCTGGTCAGTCACATCACTGGCCAGCTAGATTCCAAACACTCGGGCACGGACCTCATTGCATCGCTTTTTCCCGGTGGGACGATAACAGGCTGCCCGAAGGTTCGCTGTATGGAAATTATCGAAACCCTTGAGCCGGTCCGGCGCAGCTTATTTTACGGTTCCTGTGGCTACGTAGACCGGCGCGGCCGGCTCGACCTCAATATTTTGATTCGGACGCTGTTACTGACGCCGAAGGAGCGGCAGCCATCGAAAACTCCGCCGGCAGAGGAGCCAGCCGCTGATAATGCTGATGACTTGCTAACAACTACCGTGTGGGGACAGGTGGGTGCGGGGATTGTCGCCGATAGTGACCCGGAACGGGAATGGTTAGAGTCACTACAGAAAGCGAAGGCTCAGCTATTGGCACTGGGTTTGTAGTTTTCTGCTCGTAAGCGTTTTTCCGTCAGTTTGGCCTGCACAGCCGATATGTGAAGGAATACACCTGTACGACGCACTATATTTCGCCATAATGGTGATATGGCAATCGACAGATGCATCTGTCGATTGTGAGTCAGGTTAGCTGCTGTTTTATAACGGTTCTAGCCGATGGACTTGTCCTAACTAACCTGACAAATGCAAGAGGAAGCGGCGAGCCTTGTGTGCTGTTTGGGTATAGGCCCCTTTCGTTTGAATTTATGCTTTCGTAGAAAGTGCGGAAAAACGCTGTAAACTCAGTCATGCTTCAGGCCGTTAGTTTGGCTGCAGGTCGCTATCGCATCGAGGGGTAACCTGTAGCTGAGTAGAGAAGCTGCCCTTATAAAAAATCTAAAAAAACGTCACAGCACGGTGGCTTTATTGTAATTATTCCCATCTTCCACAAGCCTGAATGAGCACTGAAACCTATCTGAATCATCCAACGTTTGGCCTCCTCTTCAGGGTTTGTCTTGTCGGCGAAGGGCAGGAGCTATTTGCAACGCTATATGCCCATCGACTTTTTTTCGTCGTGACCAATAGCGCGACTGGGTTAGCATTTGACCCGATTAGCCGAATCGATTCTAAGCAGCTCATTGAGCAGCGGTTGCGCCTAATTCGTCGAACGGGGCAGCAGTCGGAGTACGATCTGCTGAAGAAGACTTACCAGCAAACTTTCTAGCTATGCCTGCATTATCTCAAGATGCTTCAGAAGGCGAGCAGAACCCAGCGGCGATCGCACCCTCAACGGTGAATTCTGTGGCGGAGCGCCTGCAAGAGATTCGGCCAGCTATTCCCGATTCAGTTCGCTTGATTGCGGTGACGAAGACATTCTCGGCGGCGGTGGTGAGAGCGGCCTATCAGGCAGGCATCCGAGATTTTGCTGAAAACAAGGTCCAAGAAGCGCTGGAGAAGCAGGCGAATCTTGCGGACCTTGCGGATGTTACCTGGCATTTTATTGGACATATCCAGTCGAACAAAGCGCGAAAAGTTTTGGAGCACTTCGACTGGATTCACTCGGTCGATAGTCTTAAGCTGGCGAATCGGTTGAACCGGCAGGCGGCGGAACTAGGCAAACAGCCTAATTGCTGCCTGCAGGTGAAGCTGGCAACAGATGAGACAAAGCACGGCTTTGAGGCGGCGGCGCTGCCGTCTTTGCTCGATCAGCTCGATCAGCTAAATCATCTGCGTATTCGGGGGCTGATGGTCATCGCGCCCTACGGCCTACCGGCTGAAGACAATCAGCAGATCTTTGAGCGGGCGCGGACGATGGCCGATGAGATTCGCCAAGGGGGCTGGCACCGGATTGTGATGGAGGAGCTATCGATGGGGATGTCGGGAGATTTTCGACAGGCGATCGCAGCAGGTTCCACCATGGTGAGAATTGGCAGCGGTCTTTTTGGTCCGCGTTGATATGCTGTGGTGATACGCTGCGGTGGTATGCTGCTTGGACGCTTGGTTTCACGTGTTCGGCAGGCAGGTCAGAAAAATAAATAAAAAAAGCTTGACAGATGTTCCGAACCGTGGGGTAATGCTTTTGAATCCAATTTAAGTATTGGAAAAAACTAAGTAGCTAATTCCAGTCATTCTTGGCAATACTGAGGACAACAAGCTTGTACTCATGCCAAGCGAAGCCTGTAAGCTAAGCCAGCCAAAGTAGCCATAATTTCCGGGAATTTTTCCTCATACTATTTCAGCTCAACTTTGATGACTGCGTTTAGTTACATGTGTGGACCTGTGTCGTCAAAGTTGTTCGTTTTCAGTTATTGTCTACGCTCAACCCAAACGCAAAGGAAGGTAGCGTCAAGGCAAGATGAGATGATCTCTTCGGAAATGCCCTGGTTTTATTGACACAATTCTGCGGTGCTCTTTTATTGCAGTCGCGCAGTATTATGCCAAGTCGTCAATGTCGTGATGGAGCAATTGTTATGAGTGGTCTTTTTGGAAAGATCAAGGATTTTGTCGGTTTGAACGATCCGGCAGATTATGAATACGAGTATGAAGAGGTAGAGGGCGAGGAGTACCAGAGCCTCTACGAAGAAGAGAACAACGAGCCCGAGGCGCTAGTTCCTCCTATGCCTGAGGAAGAGATTCGTCCTGCTCGTCGTCGTATCCGCGAGAGAGTTTTGTCAACAGATTCTGGAATGGTGTCAATGAACAACGTGATTGGTATGCCCGGTGCAATGAATGGGATGTCTGAAGTGCTGGTGATGGAGCCGCGCACCTTCGAAGAGATGCCCCAAGCTATTCAAGCGCTTCGTGAGCGTAAGTCTGTTGTCCTCAATCTGACCATCATGGACCCTGACCAGGCTCAGCGTGCGGTCGACTTTGTTGCGGGTGGCACCTACGCCATGGACGGCCATCAAGAGCGCATCGGTGAAAGCATCTTCTTGTTCACGCCTAACTGTGTTCAGGTGAGCATGCCTTCTGAAGGTGAAGAGACTTTCCAAGAGCCGATGACTGCACCTCGCCAGGCCGCACCGACGCCTGCATGGGCGACTGAGCAAATCGCTCGTATGGCCTAATCTCCGCCAGACTGCGTTGATTGGTGTTAGTCAACGAACATTAGTCAACTGGTGTTTTGTTGAAAAGACCTGTCTCATCTCGCTTGGGAAGTGAGCGCAGGTCTTTTGTGCGATAGCTCCGATACGGTGAAGTGCGGCATAAAGAGCCTGACTAACGGCAGTGTGTAATGCTACTGACTGTCTTTTCTCTGGGAAGCGAAAACCTTTGCATTTTCTAGGGACTATTCACGGTATGCTGTGTGTGCAACTGACTCAGGCGGCTTTCATTGTCTGTAAGACTTGGCATTATTGGCGGCGGGGTGATGGGCGAAGCCCTGTTGTCCCGCCTTCTCTCACGGGGGTTGTACGCCCCTGATGAGATTATGCTGGGTGAACCTTCTCCCGAGCGTCGTCAAGTCTTATCTGAACAGTATTCTCTACGTACGACTGGCAATAACCGAGAGGTAATTGAGTTGAGTAGGGTTGTGCTGCTGGCAGTAAAGCCGCAGGCTTTTGAGATTGTTGCCAAAGATTTTCAGGACGCACGCTGCGAGAGTCCACCTTTGGTACTGTCAATTTTGGCGGGGATTCCGCTTTCTCGTTTGGAAACGGCGATGCCTGGCTGGCCTGTGATAAGGGCTATGCCAAATACCCCTTCTACGGTAGGTGAGGGAATGACTGCCTATGCCGTGGGACAGCGGGCGCTGTCTGAGCACAGCGAGCTGGCCGGAGAGATTTTTTCTGCGGTAGGGCAGGTCGTGAAAGTGCCGGAAGGTATGCTGGATGCGGTGACGGGGCTGTCGGGCTCCGGTCCCGGCTATGTGGCTATTTTTATCGAAGCGCTAGCCGATGGTGGTGTGGCAGCCGGGCTGCCTCGAGCAGTGGCCAATCAACTGGCGCTACAGAGTGTGCTGGGTACAGCTGAGCTGCTTCAGAAAACAGGAATGCACCCTGCGGAGCTAAAAGATCGGGTGACGAGTCCTGGCGGTACGACTATTGCGGGTATTGCCTGTCTGGAAGAGCTGGGTATGCGCTCAGCTGTGATTGAGGCGGTTCGAACTGCTAGCTCTCGGTCTCGCGAGCTTGGAAAGGCCGCTAGAACATAGCTCTCTTGTTTTGAGGGTTTGGCTTCAAGGCTCGGCTTTTAAGTTTTAGCCTCAGCTGCAATTGATGAAAGCTGTTTCTGTTGGGCCGCAGATTGGGAGATGAAAGATCTTCGTGAGAAGTAAGACAGTTTTCACGGTTTTGCTTCAACGTTGCAACAACCTTCTAAAGTTGAATTGTAAGCGTTTTTTGTGGCGCTAGGTTTTTTGATTTACTTTTGTCGATTGACTGCTTGTGCATGATGCCTCCTGAAGACTTTACTCCTTATGACGCTGGCTCTTACGAAAGCACAGATGCTGATCGGGCGATAGATGCGCCTTCGTCAGCGGCTTCTCGGACATCGGAGGCTGGGCCATCAGGCGCTGGGCCATCAGACGCTGGGCCATCAGACGCTGGGTTGTCGGGGGCGGATGGCGATCGCACTGAAGCGCGGCCCTCTAGCCTGCCCTCCAGCCCGCCCCTTGGTTTACGGCGAGCGGACCGCAGCCGGGGTGGTCGCCTGCAGTCGGCATCGACTTCGACCGTGCAGGCTGATGTGGCACAGCTGGTGCAGCAGGGTCTAAGCTCACTGGAGGGCCAGCGCCGCAATTTGCAGCGTGAAATAGAGCAGCTAGAGCGTCGTAAGGCTCGTTTGGAAGCTGAGATGACCTCTAGCTTTGCCGGGTCTTCTCAGGATATTGCCATTCGAGTACAGGGATTTAAGGATTATCTAGTTGGCAGTTTGCAGGATCTAGCAACGGCTGCTGAACAGATTAATTTGGTTCCGCAGGCGACGGTAGACCCACCGGCTATCGAGTCGTCCGCGCCTGTGTCTGCACCAGCAGAGGCGGATGCGGTGTCTTTGGCTGCTGGGCGATTCGCTGAGCAGCGCGATCGCATCCATAGCCTGCTCGATCAGTACCGCACCCGTCCTGACTACTATGGCCCGCCCTGGCAGCTTCGCCGCACCTTCGAGCCGATCCATGCCGATCGGGTGTCAAATTGGTTTTTTACCCAGGGGAGCCGGGGGGCGGTTAAGAGTATGGGCAGCCGATTGCAAAATGTGCTGATCGCTTCAGCGGCAATTTCTTGTCTATATGCGATTTATGATCGGCGGCTGTGCGTTTTGGTATTGGCGACGACGCCGGAGCGCCTAGGGGAATGGCGACGCTGGCTACAGGATTGTTTGGGCATTGCCCGGGCCGATTTTGGCACGAATCGAGGGGTGATGCTGTTTGAGTCTTCTGAGCCGATGGCGCAGCGAGCTGAGCGGCTGCTCGATAGCGGTCGGCTACCGTTTTTGATTATGGATGAGGCGGAAGAAAAGGTAAGCTTGTCTTTATTGCAGTATCCTCTGTTACTGGGATTTGCGCCCGATCCGGCAAATCCGTCTACCGATTATGACTACTACTAAGACGGTTACTGGTAGGACGGCTACTGGGACAACTACTGGGACGACTATTAAAGCGTGGGCGTTGCGCTCATAGGTTGTAATTATGTCTGCGTTGACGATTGCCACACTGTTGCTGGGACTGCTAGCGGCTTATTTGTTGGGGTCTATCCCAACAGGATTTTTGCTAGGAAAAGCGCTAAAGGGTATAGATATTCGAGAGTACGGCTCTGGAAATACGGGCGCGACAAATGTGTTTCGCGTGATGGGGAAAGGTGCTGGCGTTACGGCTTTGTTGATCGATTTGCTGAAGGGCGTCATGGCCGTATTGTGTATGCACTGGCTGCTGTCTATGGTCTTTGTTGATCTGTTGTCTGCAGATCCAGCTGTACAGCAGGCCCTTCAAAGAGACGGTGGCTTGTTGATATACGGCCACGTGGTTGTGGCACCTGGTAACAGCCTATCAGTGCCTCTCTCAACCTACTTCCGCTGGGAGTCGTGGTGCTTGATGCTGGCTGCGCTGCTAGCGGTGTTGGGCCATAGCAAGTCGGTATGGCTGGGCTTCACAGGTGGCAAGTCAGCTGCAACCGGACTGGGCGTATTGCTGGCGTTGGCCTGGCCGGTGGGCTTGAGTGTGGCGGTTGTCTTTGCGACCGCGCTGGCAGTCTCTCGGACGGTGTCGGTAGGGTCTATCGCGGCGGCGCTGTCGGTGGGGATTTTTATGGTGGTGATGCATCAGCCTTTGCCGTACCTGCTGCTGGCGATCGCCGGTGGACTCTATGTCGTATTGCGGCACAAGAGCAACATTGCCCGCTTGCTAGAGGGCACTGAGCCCAAGACATTTGGCGGCTAGTTGGGCAGATTGCCCGTCTACACAGCGCGGTCTGGGCAGCGGGCTTCAAGCTGCGATCGCAGCTGCACCGGACTGTAGAGGATGGGCACAAAGTGAATGCTGTTGACTTCTTTGAAGTAGAACAGAATCGGAGCGGGTGACCAAAAGATTTTCCAGCTCTCCCACTCAGCGTAGGGAAAGGTTCTGAGCGGCGAGCCATTGCGCCTAACGTCTAGAGCCGTAGGTGTAAAAACTAGCTCGATGGCGGTGGTTTGGTAGATCAGAAACAGTCCTAGAAGGGCGATGACGAGCGAGAGCGATCGCACCACAATCCAGGGCGCAAACAACAAAGGCAACGCGAATAAAACGATGCCAACAGAAAGCCTGTAGTTCGGATCGAGCGTAACGGTGCCGGTTGAAGTCTGTGTCATGGCCAAAATGTTGTTTATGCGTTCGGACTCTTATGTGTTCGAATCAATCTTTATGCGTTCGGATGAAATGACCTGAGCGCGCGCTGCTAATTCCCCACAAACGCACTACCCAACCCTTGAAACATTAGCCAAGATAGGAAGAAATTAGCAACAAAAATCGCCAATAGAGAGGTCACGACCGCCGTTGTGGTCGACTGCCCGACGCCTTTTGCGCCACCTGTAGTCGTGAGCCCCCAGCTAGAGCCGATGACGGCAATCAGCACGCCAAAAATCAGAGCTTTGATTAGCGAGCTGCCTAAATCCCAAATGCTCAAAAAGCTTTGCGCTGAATTCAAAAAGACTGCTAGAGGAATGTTGTACAGCGTCGTTGCGACAGCTGTACCCCCCATCATGCCAGTGATAAAGGCCAATATATTCAGTAGGGGTAGCATCAGTGCGCAGGCAATCACCCGAGGAATAACCAGGTAATCGACCGGATCACTTTTGAGCATTTGCAGGGCGTCGATTTGTTCTGTGACCCGCATGGTGCCAATTTCTGCGGCAAAGGCTGAGCCTACTCGGCCAGCTAGGACGACTGCGGTTAGTACCGGCGCCAGCTCTCGAGACAGGGTAATTGCCAGTACGCCACCGATGGCCGTAGTTGCCCCAAAGGCGATAAATTCGCGGGTGACCTGAATAGTGAACACCATGCCAACAAAGAGAGAGGTCACCAGTGCAATCAGCAAAGACTGGGGGCCTACTGCAGCCATTTGCTCTAGGGTATTGCGGCGATGAATCGGTCTAGAAATGACATGTATCAGCACCTGACCCCCCAGAAAAATAGCTGACAGCAAGCGCTGCAGCCAGCGTACAAGATCTGGTGGGAGGAGCGTCTGGCTCATGGGCAATAGGGTTGTCCTTTAGTCGTTTTGTACTTGAGTAGCTGCATTTGAGTGATTGTCCTAATGCATAACGACGTTTGCTATCAGGCTACTTTATTACACCATCTATTCAAGACTGGCCCCTGATTTTTACAAAAAAAACTATGCTAGTAAGCAGTGTTTTGCAAACAATAGATTAGGTTATATGGGTTTTTGCCATTTCCTCAGCGCTGCCCGAGGCTCTTTCGGTGCGGGATGCCGAGCACCGCTGCCGGTTCAGCCAAAGATGCCCTATCGAGATATGCGCTTTCGCACGGCTGCTGCGCTGGCTGCCTTTGTTCTAGGGATTGTGAGTTTTGCGCCAAGTGCGATCGCTCGCCCAGCGCAGATGTCTCCTCGACCATTATTAGCGCAAGCAACCACTTCCGAAAGCACTATTCAACCCTATCTAGATCGCGTTGCCGAGGCGGTTACCGAATTCACCCTCGATAACGGCATGAAATTCATTGTGCTAGAGCAGCACGACGCTCCGGTCGCCTCGGTGATGCTCTATGCCAACGTAGGCGCATCCAACGAAGAAGATGGAAAAACAGGCATTGCTCACTACTTAGAGCATTTGGCTTTCAAAGGGACGACCCGTATCGGCACCCGGGACTATGCCGCTGAAAAGCCAGTCCTCGACCAGCTCGATCAGGTGTTTGATCAGATGATGGCGGCAAATGCTGCTGGAGACGAGGCAAAAGCGGCTGAGCTAAAAGCCCAGTTTGATGAACTCCAAGCAGAAGCCGCTTCCTATGTGGAACAGAATAAGTTTGGTCAGATTGTTGAGCAGACGGGGGGTACGGGATTGAATGCTACTACTTCTGCAGACGCGACCCGCTATTTTTATAGCTTGCCTTCTAACAAAGTAGAGCTTTGGTTTTCTCTCGAATCTGAGCGGTTTCTCGATCCGGTGTTGAGAGAGTTTTACAAAGAAAAAGACGTCGTCCTCGAAGAGCGCCGCACCCGAGTCGATAACTCACCCATCGGTCAAATGGTCGAGCGGTTCTCGGAGGTGGCTTTTACTTCCCATCCCTATCGGCGACCGGTCATCGGCTACGAGGAGGACCTGCGCAACACCACCCGCGCTGACGTGCAGGCATTTTTTGATACTTATTATGGTCCGAGTAATTTGATTGCTGCCGTAGTTGGCGATGTAGACCCGGCGCAGATGAAAGAGTTGGCAGAAGTTTACTTTGGTCGATACGAGTCACGGGTAGAGCCGCCTGAGCTGACTATCAATGAGCCTAAGCAAACTGAGCCGCGTTCATTTACGCTGGAGCTGCCTTCCCAGCCTTGGTACCTAGAGGGCTACCATCGACCAGGTATCAACGACCCCGATCATGTGGTGTACAGCATGATTGACAGCATCCTGATTGGGGGGCGCACTGCCCGGCTTTACAAGGCCTTGGTAGAGCCGCAGATTGCTCTAGATGTGGGCAGTGCCAATGGATTCCCTGGTGATAAGCAGTCAACAATCATGCTGCTCTATGGTTTGACAGCGCCTGGCTACACCGTAGAAGATTTGGCGACTGGCTTTGAAGCAGAGCTGATGCGTCTGCAGCAGGAGCCTGTGGATACGATGACGCTTGACCGGGTGAAAACTCAGGCCCGGGCCGGACTGCTAGGCCAGCTCGACTCCAACAGGGGCATGGCCAGCTTGCTGACAGAGTACGAAGCGAAAACCGGTGACTGGCGCAACGTATTCAAGGAGCTGCAAGCGATTGAGGCGGTAACCGCAGAAGATGTTCAGCGAGTGGCTCAGGTTGTCTTTCAACCCAGCAATAGAACGGTCGGTAAGCTGATCTCGGCAGAGCCGCCTGCACCGTCCGGCAGCCCAGCACCTGAAGCTGAGTCTGAACCAGAATCAGTCGATCCCCTGGCGCCAGTTGCCCCGGAAAGTGACCAGTCTGATGCATCTTCATCTGAATCTTCTGAGGTCCAAGCTGACGCTGCCGGTGCACAGGCCCCTGCGGCTTCTTCGGCTTCTTCTACGCCGATTCGGGGGCTCTGGTAGGAGTACCTTATTCGGCTGATCAGTTCCTCCCTTTGCAATTTTCTCCCTGTCTTTAGTTCACTACTTTACGCAGTTATTTTTAAGGAAATTCATGGCCTTTCTCTCACAGCGGATGCGCAAACGACTGGTGCCCTTTCTACTTTTGGCGGCGTCCACGTTTGTACTGTTACTGACTTTGGCTTGGCCAAAACCAGCGCAGGCGATAGAAGCGAAACCATACGAAGACTTGGTGTTCCCGCCGCTTGGGGACATTCAAATACCTGAGTACGAACGCTACGAGCTCGACAATGGCCTTGTGGTGTACCTGATGGAGGACCACGATCTTCCCTTGGTGGGCGGCGCGGCGACTTTTCGCACCGGGGCCTATCTGGTGCCAACCGCGCAGGTAGGCCTAGCTGGTATTACTGGAGAGGCCATGCGCCTAGGCG
This sequence comes from Cyanobacteria bacterium J06626_6, assembly GCA_038523095.1. Lineage (GTDB taxonomy): Bacteria > Cyanobacteriota > Cyanobacteriia > Phormidesmidales > Phormidesmidaceae > Phormidesmis. The sequence goes on along the minus strand of JBCBJS010000011.1, from coordinate 59,263 downwards.
GCACCCTCAACCATCCTCCTGATGAACTCAATGAGCTATTGGAGCAGCGAGCCGCTTCTGTAGAAACGGCCATCGGGGCGACTTCTGGTAACGCAAGCTTTTCGGCGCTGACAGAAGATTTGGCAGATGTTTTTGAGCTGTTTTCCGATGTCATCACCCAGCCTGCTTTTGATGAGGAGATGTTGGCGCTAATTGAGGGGCGCACGGCTGGCAGTATCTCTAGACGCAATGACGATCCAGATGAGATCGCATCGCGTGAATTTAGCAAGCTGATCTATGGGGATGAAAGCCCCTACGCGAGGACGGTCGAGTACGCCAACTTAGACAATATCAGCCGCGCAGATGTGGTGAGCTTCTATGAACGTACGCTGTCTCCTGAAAATACGATTCTAGGTATTTCTGGAGACTTTGATCCTGACCAGATGAAGGCGCTGATTGCCCAGACGCTAGGAAACTGGGAATCTAGCGGCGATAAGGTGACGATATCTGAGCCGCCAGCTGGCGCTCAGCAGGCGGCAGGTGTCTTTATGGTGGATCAGGCTCAGCTCACCCAAAGCTCAATTCACGTCGGACATATTGGGGGTGAACTGCGTAATCCATACCATGCCTCCATGGCGATTTTAAATGAAGTGCTCAACGGTTTTGGTGGTCGTTTGTTCAATGAGATTCGCTCGCGGCAGGGACTGGCCTACAGCGTGTATGCCTTCTGGAGCCCTCGCTACGACCACAATGGTCTCTTTATTGGGGGCGGGCAAACTCGCTCTGAGGCGACGGTGCCCTTTATTCAGTCTATATATGAGGAACTGGAGAAAGTTCGCCAAGCGCCTATCACTGAAGTAGAACTCGCTTTTGCGAAAGATTCGGTGCTCAATAGTTTTGTGTTTAATTTTCAAACGCCGAATCAGACGCTGTCCCGATTGATTCGCTACGAGTATCACGGCTATCCGTCGGATTTTGTGTTCCAGTTCCGCGATCAGGTAGAGCAGGCAACGACTGAACAAGTGCTGGAAGCCGCTCAAATCATCCTCGATCCGGAAAAGCTGGTGACGATTGTGGTTGGCAACCGTGCGGAGATTTCCCCGGGGTTAGATGTTTTGGGGCAGTCAGTCACACCGATTGATGTGACGATTCCAGCGCCAACGGTTGCATCTTAGATGGGAAAGCATGCTGGATGGGTTTTGGAAAGTTACCTCTTTTTGAAACATCGTTGGCTGAAACCTATTGGCTCTCCTATTTGGCCTGAGTGTAGAGATTAGGGCAGAGAAAATAAGAAGCCTCCAGAGCACTTATTGTGCCTGGAGGCTTCCGGTTTCATATATTAAGTTCGAATGTTTCAATCGTAGGGGGAGTGCTTCTATCTGTCTGTGGGTGAAATCACAGCGGTACTGTGATGTATCGGGGATCACTCGATACCAATAGGCCATATCAATTTAAGTCATATCAACGTAGAGAATGGCAGAAAGTGTGTGCTAGACAGTGATAAATCAATACCTTTATTTGCCTAAGGTTTATTTGCCTAAGGTTTATTTGCCTAAGGTTTATTTGCCTGAGGATTGTTGATTGCTGGGCTGGTATCAATAGCTGGAGGGGTCGAGTTGCCTTCGGTTCTTTATCTTGACCTTTCTGATATCGCTTCAGCGCCTAACACAGGTTGCTATCGGTCTTTTTGAGAGTCTGTCGACATGGAAATTGCCCCTTTCAAAATTAAGCGTTTGACGCTGGACAGTGCGCGGATGCGTGTGAAGGTGAGGCCGGTTTCGCGAGATGACGCCGCCGGTAGGGATGATTTTCCGGCTTATTTGGTTGTGAGCACTGCGCCTCACAATATCGATGAAGTGATGGACCCGCCTACGCCGGATTCACTGGCGGCGGCGAAGCGGGGGCTGGCTGCGATCGCACAAGACCTCCACCGCATTCAATCCGATCCCACTATCACAGAACCGCCTGAACTCGTCATCGCCGTTCACGGATACAACACAGAAGAAGAAGGTATTCGGGCCTGGTATAGCGATATGTACCGCTACATCGCTCAAGACGATAGAGCAATTCGAGGGCGGCGCAATCTTGTCTTTATCGGCTATCGCTGGTCTTCTGAGCGTGTTTCTGTTCAGCCTTTACAGCTTTGGCGCAATATTCGAGCTTTGCCCGATGTGCTTCAGGCGTTCCTAGGCATGGGACTGGCGTTTATGCTGAGCTACTGGGGCTGGACGCTTTTTCTGAAACCGCTGTGGCAAAACAACTGGGCAAAGCTGCTGGGTGCGACGCTGCTAAGCGGTGCGGTGGCCGTTTCTGTGATGATTGCGACGCTGCTGCTGTTGCGGACGACGGTGTATTTTCGCGATGTTTATCGGGCGATTAATTTTGGGGTGCCGGACCTGACAGAGCTTGTCCGCCAAATCGATCAGGCCGTTGTAAACATGCGTGTTGCTGAGCTGCTGCAGAGACATCCGCACTACAGCGAAGCGATGCGTGAAGCGCAGCGGATTGCCAGTGGTGAAGCTGCCGCAAATGGCAGTGCCCCCCAGCGAATCAAGCTTAACTTTTTGGGCCATAGCATGGGCGGCCTAGTGATTACCAATGTGGTGCGGATTCTGTCGGATGTGTTTGACCGGAACTCTATCGCCAAGAATCCCATCCCTGACATTGGTAATACGCTGAGCCTGGGTCGGTTGATTTTGGCGTCTCCAGATGTGCCTGTGCTGTCAATTATCTCAAGCCGCTCTAATGGCTTAGCGTCTTCTCTGCGACGGTTTAGCGAAGCTTACCTGTTTAGCAATGAGGGCGATCTGGCGCTGCGCTTGGCCTCGACAGCGGCCAACTATATTTCTTTTCCCAGTGCCAAACAGAGTCATGGCCATCGGCTCGGTAGCGTAGCACTGATTCAGACAGAGGACCCTGGCATCATCAACCTGGCTGCCCTAAAACAGTACTACACGCCGGATAAAAGTCTGTCTCAAGCGATTCAAGATGACCCTGTAGATATTTTGAAATGCCTGTACATTACCCATAGTTCGGGGGCCGGAGATGGCTACCTGTCGCTAGGAGAGATGTTTGACAAGGAGCATGCGAAGCAAAGACCGGCGAGCTTAGCTGACCTGTTTACATTTTTTGACTGTACAGATTACCGAGACTATAAGCTGGTGCTGGCGGCAAATGGTCGGCGTGAGTCTTCCAAATTTATGACCGGACTGCTAACCCGGGCTAAGGATAGGAAACATCTGCGCCTATGGGACTACATGGAGCTGATAGTGGACTGCTTGAGGGGCAAGCGAGATGTGCACGGCGGTTACTTTCACGGTAAGTACAGTCGTGAGCTGATGTATCGGCTGGCTTTTTTGGGGTTTGGTGGGATGCTGGCTGCGATCGCTGCAGAAGAAAGTGTCGAAAATGGCATCCGATACCGGCCTGACTATGGCAGCGAACCTAATCCGCTGTCCGACGCAGACCCTAGCGAGCAATCTGAGAGTCAACAATCTGAGGGCCAACAATCTGAGGCTCAGACCTGGCGTCAGCAAGCGCTCGATGATTTTGACCGGTGCTGTAGGGACCGAGGCATCCAGGTTTATCTCTCGCCTTTGCGCTACCGGGTGAATGTGCAGGGCGCAGATGCCTACTCTTCTAAAGAGGACATGCTGCGGACTGTGCAACCTAGGTCTTTAAAGGATTTGCTTGTGGGAGTGCCTGAAGCTTCGCATTCTTTGCAAAACTAGAGAAGGCAAAACTAGAGAAGGCAAAACTAGAGAAGGCAAAACTAGAGAAGGCAGAACTAGAGAAGGCAAAACTAGAGAAGGCAAAACTAGAGAAGGCAAAGTTTGGACAGCGACCAGGTTTGACGGTGAACCTAGTGCAGCTAATTTTTAGCTTTGACAGAGCACTCGGTGCTGACAATTACTTTATCTAGCAGGTCCGAAATTTCTGCGGCTCGGTTCATCACCATCAGATGACCGCTGCGCTCAACCGCATAGTCTGGTGTGACAAAGCGATAGGGAAAAATGCGATCGCGCTTCCCATGGATATGCACTACCGTTTCTGGAACGTGCTGATTGTTCCACGTAACCACTTTGTGCAGAGCCCACTTGAGAAAGCGTGCGTCCGTTTCAACTAAGATTGTCTTGAACAGCAGACGCTGATCGGTCCCTTCTGGTGCAAATAGCCAATAGGCTAGCCAGAGAAACCCCCAGAGCAAGCTTTTGAAAGGAAAAATGCGATGGATGGGCAGCGCCCGAAAGAGCTTGAAATAGAAAGGCACTTCCGAAGCTGTCTTAGTGCTAGAGAGTAGAATCACCTTTGCAGTATCGATCTGCTTGGCGATTTCTACTGCGATGATGCCGCCAAAGGAAAGCCCGACCACTATCGGCTGCTCATCTTCAATTTGTTCGGCGAGTCTTGTTGCGTAGGATTCGAGCGATTCTCCTCTGGCCGGATCGAGCCAGTGAATGTGCTTTGGCTGAAAGCCATCGCAGCGTAGCCATCGGAAGATGCGCTCATCTGCACCTAGCCCACTGATAAAGTAGATGGGTTTTAGCTGGTTGGCTGCAGTGTTCGAAGTGTCGCCAGCTGGCGTACCGTCTAGAGACTCGCTTTCTAGGGACTCACTTGCTAGCGACTGATTTTCTAGCGACTCGCTTTGGTCAGGTGGCTTTTGAACGTTTGGAGCGTTAGAGGCTGTTGGTTGAATCGTCTCTGGCTTTGAGGGCGTTTGCGATGTTGGCGACACGTATCGGCTTGGGGGTGGGTGGCTGTATCCGCATTAGCTATATCATAGGTGTGCTTTGACTGGGGTAGAGTGTGCCACTAGGAAGAACTCCGCAAAACCAGGCGTCTGCCCTGATGATATGAGCGAGAATGAGCAGATGAGCGCGACGACTGTAGAAATTGTATTTTCTCTGAACCGAAAGATTTGGCTATCTTTGCTGGTGGCCATGAATTCTATTGTGAGAAATGCTGCAGCGCCAGAGGCTATTCGCTTCAGCATTTTGGTACCACCGGGGGAAAGGGCATTCTTCGAAGAGAAGGTAAAAACAGGGCTGCCCGACATGCCTGCCCAGTGGCGGGTGCGAGAATATTTGCCACCGGCCTTTCTCAGAGCGTATCTAGATAGCCGCTTCAAAGAAAAAACAGAAGATAGAAGAAACAGTCGCTACATTCAGTACTCTCGGTTTTATTTCAAAGATGCTCTCCCAGATGTCGAGAAGATGATCTATCTCGATACCGATTTGCTTGTTTTAGGCGACATTGCTGAACTCTATGACTACACTCAGCAGCTAAATGAACAGTGTTATTTTGGCTCTGTTCCCCATGTGTATCCCTGTTTCTTGTATTTCAGCAATCCGTTTAAGATGCTCAAAGAGATTTTTCAATTTGAGCAAACGTTTAATGCGGGCGTATGGTTTACGGATTTGTCGTTTTGGAACGATGAGACGTACGAGCGGCTCAAGTACTACCTGGATCTAGATGCTAAGAACGGCTACAAGCTCTATACCCTGGGGGATGAGCCCGTGTTTAACCTGATGTTTAAGCACTATGTGCAGGCCGATCGCAACTGGAATCGCTGTGGCTATGGCAGCCCGCCGTTGGTGACTCGGTTTTTGGCATCGGGCCGGAAGTTTCTCTCGCAGGCTAAGCTGATTCACTGGAGTGGCCCGTACAAGCCTTGGAACTCACCCAAGATTCAGTTTGCGCCGCTGTGGCAGACCTATGTGCCTGATGCGATCGCACCTGAACTCGCAAAGGCTGCCCCGTAAGTCTGCCTGAATTAAACCTGCCTGAATTAAATCTGCCTGAATAAAGCTACAGATTGAAAAAGTGCAGACTGCTGTAGAGATGAAAAACCAGATCCCAGTCGCTCGGCGCTCTACGGTCAATATCTAAGTTGGGTTCGATAGCCGGCAGCAGACTGACAAATTCAAGTGCGCCCGTCCCAAACTTGCTGAAGTCCTTATGATGGGGCGTTTTGAGAGCGGTTTGTACGCTCTGCAATAGCTTATTCCACTGGATGCGGCTGTTGCGCTCAGTCGGTGGGGTAAGCTGAATGCCTTGTTGATATTGGTAGGTGCGATCGCACATTCTCAGCACAATCTGCCTATCTGGCAAATGCAGGTCGAGCACCTGAGCGTAGTCTTGAACTTTTTCTTTGTGGATAGTTCTGCCCCAGTTGCCGAGGTCCACAACCTGCTCAAAAATCGGTAGCTGACCGCTGACCTGCTGACTGACTTCGCCCCAGTCGAAGCTGATTTTGCCGAGCTGTCCGTTGGCGTTTCTGCAGACGACGGTGGCTTTGGCCTGCAGGTCTTCGAAGTGGCAGATTTGGAAGGTTTCAAGGGCTTTGACCGCTTTTGCTGCAACGCAGAGGGTGGGGATTTGGGCTTGCTGTAGCTGCTGGGCGTAGTAGTTCAGCTCTCCTAGGGGGCCTATTCTGTGTAGCCGTAGGCCGCTGGCCGGGAGCTTTTGCCGGGCCGCGTAGAGGTCGAGGCTGAAGGTGTTGGCGATCGCTTTGACAGCGCTGTTGCGATGGGCAGGTTCGGGTGGTGCGATCGCAAACAAAGCCGCTTCTTCGCTGCCGCTAACGGCCTTAGCAGCTGCTAACTGCTCAGCTTTTTGCCTGTCTTTTTGTTCTGCTTGTTGCGCCTGGATTCTTTGAATACCGTCGCGGGCCTGGCGAATGATTTTGCGGTGGCTGGTTTGCTTTAGTAGCGATAGGTAGATCTTTTCAGCTTTCGCCAGCCGGTTTGTTTTCTCCTGTAGCTGCCCGGCATATAGCTTTAGCAGCAGGCTCTTGGGTTCCTCTGCCTGCCACTGCTTGAGCAGCTGGACCACCTGTTGATAATCGCTGATGGCAAAGGCCGCAATGACTTGATCTTCCATTTCAGAGCTGCAGGGACCGGACACTTTAGCTTGCCCGGTTGCTAGTAAATGCCTATCGCTTGGGTTTAGAGCAGCCTGAGCTGGCGGATTGCATCTTCAGCGGCAATATCTCCAGGGCTGTCGTCGCTTTCTGGAGCCACGATTGACTTGTCGCCGTGGGGATCTTGGGCTAGCAGACCTTGGGCCGCTTCTACAATGTCGGGTGCGATCGCGCTCAAATCCTCCCGATTGTCCAGGTAGGACTGGAGGGCGCTCATCGGTGAGAGTGAGCTATCGACGCCAAGTTCTGGCAGCCTGGGGCGGGAGAGTTGGCTGACTAGCTGCGGCTGAATGGTGTGGCTATGGGCTGCGGCCAAAGCGTCGCTAACGCTGCTATTGTCGATACTGTCTACTTGGTCGGCGCGCAGCTGATAGATCAGGCGGACGACGGCTTCAGTGAGGTCTTGTTTGGCGATGGCGGCGACCAGCGTCACCTGCGGATCGTCTGCCTGGGTCAGGTCGACTTCGATAGTTTTGAAGACCCGCGCCGGTAAAGGGCAAAATTCAGCGTTTGCACTGCCCTTTTCTAGCTCAACAATGATGTAGCCTTTCTCTTCTGTTTCTTCGCTAAAATCTACCCGCTCAATGCTGCCGGGATAGATCGCCAGCGGCGACTGGCTCACCGCCTGGTACCTGTGCACATGGCCTAGCGCGATGTAGTCAAAGCAGTCTCGAGCGAGAATAGCCATTGGCACGGTGAACCCTTTGCCCGCTGCTAAAAACTTCTCTGCGCCGTAGCGGGCGGTATCGGTCATTACGTGGGCTAGCAGGACAGTCGGGATGGACTTGTCGAGCCTGCGGATTTCTCCTTCTAGGGCGACCCGGAGCCGGTCTAGCAGCAGCTCGCCGACTTCTCCCATGGAGAGGCCTTCTGTTTCTGGGCGGGTGAGTAGGGTGGAGCGGGTGAGCCAGGGAAGAGTGACAATCTGCACTGGGCCACTGGCGGTGTCAATCTGATGGGTGGTGAGGCGATCGCCCACAATGAACCCCGGCACGCCTAGCGTACGGTAAATGCATAGGCTGGCCCCGCCTGCACCCTGGGCGTGCTGATCGTGGTTGCCCACCAGGAGCACGGTGGGAATATTGGCTGCGACTAGCCGACAGAACTCGCCTGCAAAGGCCTGCTGAATGTAGGGAGGCGGGGTGGCATCGGGAAAGGCATCGCCCCCGAAGAGAACCAGATCCACCTGCTGTGCGATCGCGCTATCTACACAGCGCTTCAGCGCCAGCGTAAAGTCTTCTAGCCGGGTGTTCAGTCCTGTCTCAGGATTGATGCGGCCATGGCTAAAGCCGCTACCCATATGAATGTCAGACAGATGGAGAATTTTGACCATCGGAGAGGTCCTTGCGCTAAAGCGTTTTGATTGTAGTACATGTGTTGTTTGACCCAAAATTGCGCCATCAAACACGCGTCACGCCATCAGGTAAACACCGTCTCATCTTCTACTTGCCAAGCCGGATCGACAATTGCTAGAAACACCAGTGGCTCTGTTCCGCAGCTGTGAATAAACTGCCGAGCATTGGGCGGAATGTAGACCGCATCGCCCGGACCGACTTGCTGCGTCTCATCGTCAATGTGCATCGTGCCCTCGCCCGCCAGGATGTAGTAGACCTCAGAGGTTTTCAGGCTGTGCGGATCGGAGGTCTTACCGACGGGGAGGACGGCATGGGCGAGGCTGTAGCGGAGATCTAGCGGATGCTTGTCAGGGTGAAGCAGCTCCCTGAGCAGGGTGCTATCTCCCGCGACAAATTCTTCGCAGTCGTTGAGGGTGCGGATAAACATGTTAGGTGTCTACCCCTTCGATGGGGGCAAAGCCCTGTCGCTGTACATTTTCAGTCACTGTTCGAGGATCGAGGAATTGCAAGAGATAGTCAGGTCCCCCGGCCTTTGACCCAACGCCAGAGAGCTTGAAGCCGCCAAAGGGCTGACGGGCCACAATTGCGCCGGTAATGGTGCGATTGATGTACAGATTGCCAACTTCAAAGTCTTGGTATGCCTTGTCAATATGGGACGGTGTCCGCGAATAGAGTCCGCCTGTGAGCGCGTAGCGGGTGCCATTGGCAATGTCTAAGGCCTGGTCAAAGTTTTCTGCTTTCATCACCGCCAGCACAGGGCCAAAGATTTCTTCTTGGGCGATCGCCGCGCTGGGGTCAACGTCAGTGAAGATCACAGGCCCCACAAAGTAGCCAGGTTCTGGTGACGGTAGCTCTAGGGCTACCGTCGCTTCTGCCTTGCCCTTTTCAATGTATTCACGAATCTTCTCCTGGGCGCTGGCGTCAATGACCGGTCCCACTTTGGTACTTGGGTCGATGGCATCGCCCACGTTGAGCGATTTGGCCGCTTCTACCAGCCTGCCGACAAAGGTGTCATAAATAGAGGCCATCACAATCACGCGCGAACAGGCAGAGCACTTTTGCCCGCTGTAGCCGAAGGCAGAATACACAACGCCCTGCACGGCCTGGTCGAGGTCGGCGCTCTCATCGACGATGATGGCATTTTTGCCGCCCATCTCAGCGACGACGCGTTTGAGATGCTGCTGCCCGGGCTGCAGAACGGCCGCATCTGCATAGATTTGGCAGCCAACGTCCTGTGAGCCGGTGAAGACGATCATATTCACATCGGCGTGCTTCACCATGTGGGCGCCCACGGTAGAGCCTCTGCCCGGCACATATTGAAAAACGCCTTTGGGGATGCCTGCTTCGATGAAGATTTCTGTGAGCTTGGCAGCAATCACCGAGGTCACTGCAGCAGGCTTGAGCAGGGCGCAGTTGCCTGTGACGAGGGCGGCGACCGTCATGCCGGTCGGAATGGCCAGCGGGAAGTTCCACGGCGAAATAACCAATACGATGCCCTTGGGGCGGTAGAAGTAGCGATCGCGCTCTCCGGCAACGTCGTAAACAATCTCCCCATCTAGCCGCACCATTTCTGCGGCGTAGTACCGGCAAAAGTCTGCGGCCTCAGATACTTCTGCGTCGGCCTGATGCAAGGGCTTGCCCCCTTCGAGCACCATCCAGGCGTTCAGGTTATGGCGGCGGCTTTCGAGCAGGTCGGCAGCTTTGCTAATGATAGCGGCGCGCTCCCTGGCAGGCGTTTGCTTCCAGCTGACAAAGGCCGACTTGGCAGCTGCGATCGCCCGATCTGCCTGCTCGATACTGATCTGGCCCACGGTGCCGACCAGCTGGGCGGGCCGCGATGGATTGAGCGATTGAACAGTGGCATATGTCTGCACGTACTCACCGTCGATCAGCGGCTGGTAGGTTTTACCCAATTGCTGTTGAACGGTGGCTATGGCCGCGTTTGCGTCTTTTCTGGCCTGGGCGATCGCATAGTCTATATCTGCCGCAGGATTGATCCGGACAGTGCCACCCTCAGTCTGCGCAATCGGCGTCAGCGGCGCTGCCTCTCCATCGGCATCGCCCGGCCCCCACTCGGGAATGGCCAGCAGCTCGTCGGCGGGCTTAGCTTCTAGGCTCTGACGCAAGAAGGAGCTGTTGGCGGTATTTTCGAGCAGGCGGCGGATTAGGTACGCCATGCCTGGAATGAGGTCGCCATAGGGGCAGTACACGCGCACCCGGTGACCCTGCTTCACCAGCGCAGTTGCCAGATTGTCGGCCATGCCGTAAAGCACCTGAAACTCTACTCGGCGGGGAGGAATTTCTAGGGTTTGGGCGATGGCCATCGCTAGGGCTTGCGATCGCACATTGTGGCTACCAATGGCGGCGTAGAGATGGTCGTGATTTTCGAGCAGCAGCCGGGTCATCCGTTCAAAATTCGCATCGGTAGAAGACTTGTGGCTGTAGACCGGGCTGGGCCAGTAGTTTTGCCGGGCGGTGATGGTTTCTTGATCCCAGTAAGCCCCTTTCACCAGTCGCACGGTGAGCGGGGTGCCGCGCTCTTTTACCCATTCGATCACCGCTTTGAGGTCGTGGTAGCTATCACGTAAGTAGGCCTGCAGTGTCATCCCGATATCACTGCGCGACCGAAATTCCTCTTCCATCAGCAGCTTTTTCAGTGCGTTTAGGGTCGCTGCTTTGTAGCGATACTGCTCCATATCAAAATGGACCGCCACGCCTAGGTCTTTTGCGCGCCGTAGCAGCGTCCGAATATGCTCCCCTACCTTGGCTGCAGACCCCTCAACATCCAACGGGTCAAACTGCGAGTAAAACGCAGTCAGCTTGACGGAAACCTGCACTTTGGGCATGGCTTCACCGGCTGCACCATCGATTTGTTCGACGGTGCGCCACTGTTTGGCCGCCTGGGCGAGCTGGTCCATCAGGGCTAGATACTGGGCTAGGTAAGCCTCAGCTTCTTTTTCTGTGACGACGGCTTCACCGAGCAGATCCATCGTGAAGGCCATCGACTGTTTGCGCAGTTGCTCAATGCTCTTGAGGGCCTGCTTAATGTTTTCCCCGGCAATGTACTTGCGGGCCAGGGTCTCTACCGCGCCCGACAGCGTGGTGGCTGCGACTTGTGCAGGCATGGAGCTAGGATCCGCAAAGTTGAGCAGGCTTTTGAGCGCTTGGGGCAGCTCCACGCTGGCATCGCCGAGGTATGCCTGGAAGTGGCTGGCCACTTCTGCCTTGGTCGTCAGCGCGGGTAGGCAGTCGATCAGCCGAAACATCTGCACGCGCAGCCCAGGGTTGTCCATGGTCCAGGCGAGCAGCTTGTCGTCCCAGCGCAGCTGGTCACGCACTTTGGCAAAGAGCGATCGCTTCTCCTGGCTATCGGCCAGCAGCTGCCGGGCGATGGACTGGGTCTTTTCCTTGTAGATAGTCTGAACCGGCTGATCTGCTTGGGGACGAGCGGCGTTAGCAACCATGAGTTATCTCCTGTTCTTGGCTCAAGTGTCCAGTTCCCGAGTGTCCAGTTCCCGAGTGTCTGTGTCTCGGGTATCTATATCTCGGGCGTCTTCTATGTCCGTGAAGAGGTCGTAGAGGCACTGGAGGCACCGTTGAGAGACTGAACGTCTGAAGCCGTAATCACATTTGAGAAGTTGCCGTTGACTTCTGTCAGATTTTTGGCCACTGGGTTAAACACGATGGGTTCCTCCACAGATTTTGCTGCAACCGTTGCAAATCCTTCAGAGACAGGCCCCCGGGCAGACACGGTAGAAATTGCCCGACTGACGCTTTCAGGCAAGATCACCACCAGCCCATTTTCCGGTGCATTATCCAGCGCCCAATTGGTGGCAGTGGTTTCATCTAGTTCGACTTGGTGCGTCAGTGGCTCCTCCCCGTTTCCGCTAGCCTGGGTCAGTCCCTGCACAATAAAGTCAGCTACTTCGCCTCGCTCACGGCCTCGAGTGTCGTCGTCTTCTTTAATAATTACCTGATCGAAGATGTCTGCAGCCAGCTTACCCAGCGCCAAAAAGTCTTCATCCCTGCGATCGCCCGGTGCGCCAATCACACCGATAGTTGAGCCGGGCCAGTTTTGCACAAAGCTGCCCATGGCCTTGTATCCAGCGGGATTATGGGCGTAGTCTACCAAGACGTGGTAGCTGCCTAGGTTAAATAGGTTCATCCGCCCAGGAATCTGACTAGCCGATGGCTGGAAGCTGTGCAGCGCGGCGCGAATCTGTTCAACCTTGATGCCCTGGACAAAGCCAGCTAGGCTCGCAGCTAGGGCATTGGCAATCATGAAGGGAGCGCGGCCACCCATAGTGAGTGGCACCAGCGACGCCTTGGTAATGCGGTGCAGCCAGTCCTCCTGCAGGATGGAAATGTGACCTTCTTCGTAAACAGCTGCAATGCCGCCTTTTTTAAGGTGCGATCGCACTAGCGGATTTTTCCGATCCATCGAGAAGTAAGCTACTTGGGCAGTGACCCGATTTGCCATCGCAGCGACACGCTCATCGTCCGCATTCAAGATGGCATAGCCATCATCTTTCACCGCCTCAGCCACGACGGCCTTCAGCTTAGCCAGCTCATCAATGGTGTTGATATCCCCGATGCCCAAGTGGTCAGCGGCTACGTTCAGCACGATACCCACATCACATCGCTCAAAGGCCATACCAGAGCGCAGCAATCCGCCCCGAGCTGTTTCTAGCACTGCCATATCCACCGTCGGATCTTCCAAAATCATCCGGGCGCTTTGGGGACCTGTCGTGTCTCCTTTTTCAACCAGGTGGTTACCGATGTAGATACCGTCTGTTGTGGTGAAGCCAACTGTGCTGTAGGCCTGCCGGAAAATATGCGCGGTCAGGCGCGTAGTCGTGGTCTTTCCATTTGTGCCAGTAATTGCCACAATCGGAATCCGCGTTGGCTTGCCAGGCGGAAAGAGCATGTCGATAATTGGTGCACCCACGTTGCGAGCGACGCCAACACTGGGCGACACGTGCATCCGTAGCCCCGGCGCTGCATTGACCTCTACAATCACACCATCGGCGACACCCAGGGTTTTAGAAATATCTGTGGTCACCACATCAATACCAGCCACATCTAGCCCGATAATTCGCGACACGCGCTCAGCAATCCAGGCCGTCTCTGGGTGAATCTCATCGGTTCTATCGATGGCGATCCCGCCGGTACTCAGGTTAGCCGTTTCCCGCAGATAGCAAATTTCATCGGTATCTAAGACCGTATCTAGCGTGAGATTTTGGCTCTCTAGCAGCTTGTCTGTTGTGCGATCCAGGTTGATTTTCGTCAGGATGTTGTCATGTCCGTCGCCCCGTCTCGGGTCGCTATTGACCTGGTCGATAAGCTCGGCAATTGTATTTTTTCCATTGCCAACTACGTGGGCAGGCACGCGCTCGGCCACGGCGACTACCTTGTGATTGACAACCAAAATTCGATGGTCCCGTCCCTGGTAGTGATGCTCTACAATCACGCCATCGGAGACGGCCTTTGCCCGGTCGTAGGCGGCTTCTGCCTGCTCCCAGGACTGAACATTCAGCGTAATTCCCCGACCGTGATTACCATCTAGGGGCTTGATGACAATGGGATAGCCGCCTAGGTAGTCCAGGGTGTCTTCCAGCTCTCTGAGCGAATAGACGACGCTGCCTTTGGGCACCGGAATCCCAGCGTTGTCCAATATGCGCTTGGTACCTTCTTTATCACAGGCCAGCTCCACGCTGAGGATATTGCTGTGATTGGTCAGTGAGGCTTGAATGCGCTTTTGATGGATGCCGTAGCCAAACTGAATGAGATTGCGAACTTCTAGGGCCATCCACGGGATCTGGCGGGCCTCTGCCGCCCGCACGAGTGCCTCAGTGCTAGGGCCTAACGACGCGGCATATTTCAGCTCTCTGAGGTCTGCGAGGTCCTGCTGAAGTTCGTCATTCGGATAGCTCCCGGTTGCTAAAATGCTCTCGCACATTCTCAGTGCGGCCCTGGCTGCATATCGGCCTGCTGCCTCATTCTCGTAGGCAAACACGACCTGATAAACCCCAGGTGTTGCCGTTTCTCGGGTGCGCCCAAACCCAACGGGCATGCCAACCAGCGTCTGTAGTTCTAACGCGATGTGTTCTATGATATGGCCCATCATGGTGCCTTTCTGAAGCCGCTGCAAAAAGCCGCCCCTTACCCCCGGGGAGCAAAAGTGCTCTATCAAGCTGGGCAGCGTGGTCACTAAGCCATCGTAAAAGCCCTTAATGGTGTTGGAGGGCCGCTCAGCGAGATCTTCTAGATCCAGCTTTACGACAATCAGCTTGGTGTACCGAATACTCCAGTAGTTAGGCCCTCTGAGGGTTTGAGTTTTGAGGATCTTCATAATTTATAAGCAGCCAAGTAAGCGTGGATTAAAAGCTTGACACTCTCAGGAAAACCGGACTAGGAAACCGGATGTCATCAATCAAACAGCAGTTGAGAAGCCCACATGGAGGCAATGACAGGATGAATTCGCCAAACACATTCGATAGATCTCAAATGTCAGGAAGTGAGTTTGTTAAACTTGGAACTAAAGCGATTGCAAGGTTTAGCAGCCACCTCTAAGTAAAAGGCATCTTCAGTTTGTTCGCATCTTTAAGTGGATAGAAAGTTCCAGCAGATAGCCATCAACAAAGCTGTGGCAGCGGTTTTTAAGCGGACGTTTGAATTTCCTTTTTTTGGCGACCGGCCTACGAGTGCAGCTGGAGAACCGCTCGGTTTTTGTAGTCATAGCGATCGCCCTGATTGAGAACATGCAGCTTCAGGTTGTGCAGGCTGAGCGGAGCGGTCGGAATCGCTTCAGGATAGTTGGTATGGGTCAAGTCGCCAGGGTCAACGATGGTGATAGTGCCTTTACCCAGCACCTGAAAAGTGCCGTCGCCAGCCATGGCAATGCAAGTGTCTTCATCAATGCCAACGCCGAGCCGATCTGGATTGGCCGCGATCGCACTGAGCAAACGCGCCATTCGATTGCGGTTATGAAAGTGCTGATCGACCAGCAGCTCTGGCACAAATCCCAAACCGCCCGTCAGGTCTACAAGCCCCTGATTAGGGGATTCTCCGCTGCTGCCACCCGCAATCATTTTCTCGCCCATAATGGCCGCACCCGCACTGGTCCCCGCAATCACTACCTGCCCGCTGCTGACCTTTGCTTTGATGGTTTCTACCAGGTGAGTGCCGCCGATCAGGTCCCGTAGCCTGAGCTGATCGCCGCCAGTGATAAAAATGCCGCTGCAGTCATTGAGCACGTTGAGCCAGCGCGCCTCATCGCACTCATTGCGATAGCGGATGTCTAGCACCTGGACCTGTTTGGCCCCCATGGCTGTAAAAATTTGGTAGTAGCGATCGCCCACAATGGCAGGCTCACGAGATGCAGAAGGAATGATGCCAATCCTGGCATTAACGCCGCCAGCGCTCTGAAAAAAAGCCTTCAGTATGCTACAGCCATTGACTTTATCTTCTGCCCCGCCAATGATGATCACTGGGTACTGGGTAGAAATTGTCATAGACTTCCGGACCAAAAGGGGTTGTTTCATCTCCAGCATAAAGCTATCCCTGATATTTATTAAGAGCAATCCCCGTGACATCTTTAGGTGCCAATCGGCACGGCGCACTGAGTAGACGTAAAGTCGGCCGATGTGAGACTGCCAGTAGGTCCTCCCTTCCGTACAAACTTATCAACAGCATTTGAACCTGCTTTGTATCATATGTAACAGTTAGACCTTAAGTAGGCTGTGAATTACCGGTGTATTCGCGGCGTGCTTGCTGGCTTTGTTGGCATTCAGCCCCTTCCTGAATAAATGCAAAGCAGTGACCAGCTCTGCTGCGGCCAACGCTTACGATGAAAAAATCATAGGCCTGCCGTCTGTTTCCCTTTCCTCTGACTTAATTCACTATGAGCAAAGAAGATATCCATCAGTCAATCGCCGCGCTGCACGCCGAAATCGACCGGCTCGACACGCCCGATTCCACTGTTAAAGAAAAGCTGACTTCGCTGATTCAATCGGTTGAAAAACAGCTGCAGGAGCCTGACAGTACTGTCCATAAAGAGTCAGCTCTGAACACTTTGCCAACCCTAATCGAACAGTTCGAAGCAGAGCATCCGAACGTGACTGACACCCTGGGTCGACTGCTGACGACGCTAAGCGGTATGGGTGTGTAGCGGCTGTAGCACCGACTTATCCGTGGCAGTGCTTATACCGCTTCTCACTACCGCACCAGCATCGCTGGGTTCGCTTTGGTTCGTAGGGTGGCAGGATGTCTCCTTCCAGATAAAACCACTTTCCGCCTTCCTTGACGAATCGAGACTTTTCGTGGAGCTGCTGTAGCGTCAGCGATCGCACAGATTGGTAGGCCGCTACAAATTCGACGGTGCCTATCTTGTCCTTTCTCTGCCCTTTTTGCGTGCCAATAATCAGTAGGTTGGTCCACTGAGTTTGGCGAATGCTTTTTTCTAGAGTGCGGCGGTCGTCGGCTTGTTGGGTGCTGGGATGGCGGGTCGTCAGCAAATAGTCGACGTTGCCGCTGGCAAAGGCACTGTAGCGCGATCGCATCAGGGCTTCAGCTGTAGGGGCGGTCGCCTCACCTGCCAAGTACGGCCCGCAGCAGCGCTGGAGACCTCTCGGACTGCCGCAGGGACACTGGGCTGTGCCCTTTCTAGCGCCAGATCTTTGAGCGCTACCCTTTTGAGCACCGGGCTTAGAAGGCTCTAACATTTACTTTGTAGATCCCATGTCGATACGCTCACTGTCTAAACGTTCAGCATCCAGACGCCTGGAGTTTCCACTGGTGGATGCTGACGTCGTCGATTCTACGCTGACTGGTCCAGCGCCATAGGCAACCACCATCAGCAAACCGCCAATCACTGACAGGTTCTTCAAAAAGCCGATGAGATCGCTGGCTGGTGGGTGAAAGAAAATCGAGGCGGGGATCAAGAATAGTACCAGTAGTATGGCTCCAATCTTTGCCTTGTAGCCTATTACCAGTGCGATCGCGCCCAAAAGCTGAAACACGACTGTTCCGGCGGCAAGCAGGCCGGGCAAGGGTAGCCCTGTACTTGCAACAACAGGGACAAACGCTGAAAATCCGATGAGATGGTTGATGCCTGCCTGAAAAAAGATCAGCGATAAACAGATGCGAGCGGCCAGGGGTAGATATTTCATTTGTGGTTCCTTATTAAGCGCAGCGGGTGTAGCGCATTACGTTGTAATGACCATTTTACCGAGCTTAATGGGATTGATTATTAGAAAGCTGATAGTTTACCTGGGTAGGACCTCACGATGAGTTCCGCCAGCGCAAAAAAATATGGCTGTTAAAATAACCAAAGGCTATCCCGTTTGACCATGTCTCAGTCTGTGGCGACTTCAGAAACCATCCCGGAGGTATTGCCCGGTATTTCGCTCAGTCAGCAGCAGTGGGAGGCGCTTCAGGCACTAGAAGCCTTCGCCTACAGCAACGAAAAAATATATCTCCTCACGGGCTACGCTGGCACCGGCAAAACGACCCTATTGCAGGCGCTCATCCATCGCTTACAGCAGGGCTACGATGCTCGGCCCATTGCCCTCACCGCACTGAGCAATAAAGCCACTAAGGTGCTGCAGTCTATGGCCTATCGCTGGGGCTGTGAAGTTGATTGCATGACCTGCTGCAAGCTCCTAGGGCTAAAACCTATTGTCGACAAAGAGACCGGTCGGCAGAAGTTTGAGCCCGATCGCGACCGCAAAAATCTCACCACTGAATACGATCTGGTGGTGGTCGATGAGTGCTCCATGATCAATCAGGAGATGTGGGAGCTGCTGGTCAATTCGGTTTCTAAATTCACTCAGCGTACTCAGCTGCTGTTTGTGGGCGATGCGGCTCAGCTTCCGCCCGTCGGCGAAGCGGCATCGCCTTGCTTCGAGCAGGTGTTTGAGCGCAGCGACCTCACCGAGGTGATTCGCTACGGCGGTGCCATCGGACTGCTCGCCGAAGATATTCGAACGAACTTGGAGCGCTCGGCGATGCCAAGGCCAAAGAGCGATCGCAATGCCGACAAGACAGAAGGCATTTTCACCCTGCCCGTCTTCCATTGGGAAAAGCTCATGCTGCGTGCCTTTACCAGCAAGGCCTACGAAAGCAACCCAGACCAAGTGCGTGTGTTGGCCTACACCAATAACCGGGTCAACTATCTGAACAACAAAATTCGCGCGGCCATCTACGGTGAGCAGGCCGCCAGGTTTATGCCTGGCGAACGGCTGGTTGCCCGCAATGCCTGCATGGGGCGGGACGGCATTTTGCTACAGACATCAGAAGAATGTGAAGTGGTAGATGCTTACCTGACCCGCTTCGAAGGGTGGCAGGTTTGGAATCTGGAAGTCGAAACCGATGACCATCAGGAGCGCAAGCTGCGGGTCCTCCACGAAGATGAGCACACCCGGTTCAAAGATATTCTCTCCGACTATTCCGAAAAGAAACAGTGGATGGCTTTTTGGGATTACAAAGAGCTTTTTCACGACTTGAGCTACGCCTACAGCCTCACTGTCCACAAGAGCCAAGGCTCCACTTTTCAAGATGTCTTTATCGATGTGCCAAACCTAATGCTGAATCGCAAAGTCACAGAGCGCAATCAGCTCTACTACGTTGCATTTACCAGAGCCGCCAAGAGACTCTTCCTATGCCAATAGCCACAAAACAGGCATCTAAACAGGCATAAAGCAATGCCAGTTTGGATGCAGCAACTATCCATATTTCAATCTTTGAAGGAGATTGTCGCAACTTTAGTAAAGCTAAGCTAGCGTAAGAGGGCTTTTGGCCAACTACCCCTATTTTTGTATGACTACTGTTGCAATCATTTACTTTTCAGGCACTGGAAATACCAAGCTAATGGCCGAGTCCGTGGCTGAAGGCGCACAGTCGATCTCAGATACTGACGTCAAGATCTTTAGAATTGCGGGCGAGCAGATTACTGACGGACGCTGGCAAGACGATACTGTGATAGAGGCTCTCAATCAGGCAGATGCCATCGTTATTGGATCGCCGACTTACATGGGAGGCGTTGCCGCTCAAGTCAAGGCGTTTATCGATGCGGCAGGCGCTGTCTGGATGAGTCAGGGCTGGAAAAATAAGCTCGCAGGCGGCTTTACCCATTCCGGCTCCCCTAGCGGTGATAAGCAAGGCACATTGCTATATTTGGCAATCAATGCCGCACAGCATGGCATGGTGTGGGTCGGTGCAGCCGAATTGCCGGCGCCCGAGAGTGGCGTTAACCGTGTGGGCTCTTTTCTCGGGGTGATGGGCTACGGCATGGAAGAAGCCAACGTCAATCCAGGTGATTTGAAATCGTCCTATCTTTACGGGCAGCGAATTGCAAAAGCGACCCTTGCCTGGACTAGCGGCAAGCTTGACTGAAGGTCTGTATTTGTCTGTATTTGGGGAGTGGCTGCACCAGGGTCTCAATAGCCGCCTATAGCCATTCCTGCTTGGTTTTGGTGAGGTCATTGATCGCCCGATCTTCCAGCGACAGGCGTTCTGGCTTCAGATTGAACCTGGGTTGGAGGCTTTGCGAAGCCCGTCGCAGCGCTTCTAACCGGCTATCTAGCTGATTTTCTGGTGGGAGTCTGTCCAGCACGTGTAGGGCAGAAAGGCGCGCTTTTACCATGCCTTTGGCACCTACGATAAAGACTGCTAAGCGGCGATCGCACGCCTGTTGCACCATATTTTCTACAGCCAGTGAGGCGGTTACGCCTAGCCGGGGCACATCTGCCAGGTCCAGTACGAGCACATCGTGCTTATTGACGATGCTCATCCGCTGCGAGATCGTTTTTGCTGCCCCAAAGCTCATAGGTCCGCTCAGGCGAAACAGCAAAACGCGGCCTGCTACAGAAGCCAGAATTTGCCTCTCCTCGGCTGAGAGGGATACATCTGTCGGGCTCGTAATCGCTTCTACATGTAGCTTTTGCTCATCGGTAAGGTGCTTCACCGTCAGCAGATTGGCAACAAATGCGCCCACTGCAACGGCCGTGATCAAATCCACAAAAACCGTTAAAAAAAGCACCCCATACATCAGCCCGGCTGCCTTGATAGACACGCGATGGGCTCGCTTCAAAAAGCTCCAGTCGATAATGTCGATCCCAACTTTGATCAAAATGCCTGCCAAGACGGCCAGCGGAATTTGCTCTGTAAGCGGACCCGCGCCTAGCAGCACAGCCGCCAGCAAGCAGGCATGAACCATTCCCGAAATGGGCGTTTGTCCGCCCGATTTCACATTGATCACGGTTCGCATCGTGGCCCCCGCACCGGGCAACCCCCCAAACAAGCCGGACACCATATTGCCAATGCCCTGGCCGATGAGCTCTCGGTCAGAATCGTGCTGGGTGCGGGTGATATTGTCTGCCACTAGGGAAGTGAGCAGCGAGTCGATGGCGCCTAGGGTGGCCAGCATCAGCCCGTAGCCCAGCATGTCTCGAATGGCCGCAGCCTCTACCTGTGGCCAGTGAAAGTCAGGTAGGCCGCTGGGGATCGTGCCGATGCGCGGAATATCTTCACCTGCGATCGCCAGTGAAACAGCCGTTCCCACCACCAAGGCCACCAGCGGCGCAGGCAAAATTCGGTTGAGCCTCGCAGGCATCCCAAACACAATCAGCAACGTCAAGAGCCCTAACCCCAGGGCGGCCATATTCGGTTCGCTGACCACTGCAGGAAACTGCAGTAGCGAATCAACCACACTCGCTGACCCTGACTGTCCAAATAGCGGTGCTAGCTGAAGCACAAAAATAATCACACCGATCCCCGACATAAATCCGGAGATAACGGTGTACGGCATAAGCGTGATGTATTCACCTAGATGCAGTAGCCCAAAGAGAATTTGAAACAGCCCGCCTATCATCACGACGGTGAACGCGAGGGCC
Source organism: Cyanobacteria bacterium J06626_6 (assembly GCA_038523095.1). Taxonomy (GTDB): domain Bacteria; phylum Cyanobacteriota; class Cyanobacteriia; order Phormidesmidales; family Phormidesmidaceae; genus Phormidesmis. Next base: position 38,111 of record JBCBJS010000011.1, on the reverse strand, counting down.
AGGCCGGTTTCAGGATATTTAGCGATTAATCCTGTAAACACGGTTGCCATGACAACGGTCATCGGTCCGGTAGGGCCAGAGATTTGGGATGGCGTGCCTCCAAAGAGGGCTGCAAAAAAGCCAATACAAATGGCTCCGTACAGCCCAGCGGTTGCGCCTGCGCCGGAAGAAACCCCAAACGCTAATGCCAGCGGCAGCGCCACGATAGCCGCTGTTACCCCGCCAAATATGTCGCCTCGCAAATTTTGTAGATGTAATCCGTGAATTGTGAGCTTGCGAGCCATGAATAAAAACCCTGGATAGATTCGGGTACAGATTGCTATGAAACCATAGCCTAGTCATCAGCTAAATTGGCTAACTGATTAACTGATGGCATAGCGAAAATAGTGAACACTGCAAATCATCTCAGGCGCGCTTTCGCAAGAGTGTGAGCAATCTATCAAAACCTGGGAAAGAAGTAGAAGCTTGTCAATTTTTACCGCTGCTTTTTTGAGGTGCGATCGCCTCAACTCCGCTTCCGCAAACCATTTACGCTATGGCTGTTCAGAGAATATGCGAAACAACAATATTTTCTTTAAATTTGTTTTTGTTAAGGACTTGAGAAGGTTACTAAGCAAACAGAAAGACTAGCTAATACTTTCTCAATCATTCTTAACTGTTTTTATTGAAAATCTCGGCAAGCGAACATTTTTTACCCGTCTTTATCCTCTCTTAATGCCTGTCCTTGGTGCCTGTCTTCAGTGCCTGGCTCAGAGCCTTTACCAGCGGCTCACGATACGTAGACAATGCTTTAATTAAAGCGCACACGGCATGTCGTATATTTACGTAATCAATAGCCGTTAATTGGCTGTCAAAAGTTTGTTGATATGAATCATATGAGTAGAAGAATAGGCAGGATTTGTCCCGTCTGGCATCGGTTTTGGCGATTTGCAAGTCTGTTTTTCGTAACTGCTAGTCTCTGCATTGCCTGCAACGCCCAGTCGGAAAACGAAGTCGCCAACAACTTACCAACTCTAGTTGTTGGAAACTCTCCATGGCCCGGTTTTGTCGCTCAGTTTGTTGCCGAAGAGAAGGGCTTTTATGAAGAAGAAGGGATTGCGATTGATGAAAAATTTCTACAGGTCTCAACCGATGTGAATACCGCGCTTGCCGGAGATCGAATAGATGTCGCCTGGACCGGCGTTCCCGACATGGTTGTAATGGCCAATGATGACCCTTCGCTGCGCTTAATTGCTGTCTCTGACTATTCTGACGGTGCCGATGGCATCCTGGCGAAAAATGTTGCTAAGCCACAAGATCTTGTCGGTAAAACGATTGCCTGGGAAGAGCTGCCCCTGCAAGCGTTGCTGCTAGAGGCTTATTTGGATGGGACCGATGTTGCATTAACAGATCTCGATTTGAAGGTGATGCCTGCAGCGGAAGCAGCTACTGCATTTGCGGCGGGGCAAGTGGATGTTGCCATTACATTTGAGCCCTGGCTGACAACGGCAGTCAAAGAAGGGGGTGGAGAGGTTGTATTTACCTCCGCAAATACTAACCTCATCGCTGGTGGATTGGTCGGTAAGACCGATGTCATTGAGTCCCGTCGCGAAGATCTAGATGCCTACTTTCGTGCCCTAGAAAAGGGGTTCGCTTTCTATGAAGAGAATACAGAAGAAGCCATTGGCATCGTCGCCAATAAGCTCAACCTTGCCTCGGAAGAGCTGCCGCCTATTTTAGAGACGGTTCGCCTATTTCGCCCTTCTGAGCATCAGAGTGTTGTCTTCAACGCAGAAGATTCTCTAAACATTATGGACAGCATAGACTTTGCGGCTGAGGTCGGCAAAGAGATGGAGATTGTTGATTCTGGGGTAGTTCCGGATACGCTCTTCGATGCTTCTTACACAGAAGACATCTCTGCAGGAAAATAGGCCGCCTCAGTAGGCTACCTTAGTAAGCAGCCTTGATTATTTCTTCTGTAGCCTGCAAAATCTGCGCGCTGTTCACCATGAGGTTGGTGACAGCGCGTATCTTATTAGGGCCAGTTGCTAGCACTGCCACGCCAGATTGAGCCAGTGATTTAACAACTTCTGCGGCGCTGTGGTGGGTCACTTCAAAATTCACAATATTGGTTTCTACCGCGGCAACATCAATAGAAATGCCCTTTACGCCTTTTATCCCTTGAGCTAGCTTCTGCGCGTTGTCGTGATCGTTTGCTAGGCGGTCTCGCTGGTGCTGCAGCGCGTAGAGCGCACCCGCTGCGATGATGCCAGCCTGTCGCATGCCACCACCGAACATTTTTCGAAAGCGTCTGGCCTGGGCCATCTGCTCCGCTGTGCCGACCAAAGCCGATCCAACAGGTGCACCCAGTCCTTTGGAAAAACAGACGCTGAGCGTATCGAAAGGGGCTGCATATTCGGCTTCGGAAATGCCGGTCGCTATGCAGGCATTCCAGAATCTGGCACCGTCCATATGTAGCCGTAGCTGGTAGCGATCGCAAACCGCTGCAATGTCTTTAATCGCCGAAAGCGGAAAGATCCGGCCACCACTGCGATTGTGAGTATTTTCTATGCAGACCAGGCGAGTGCGGGGAAAGTGCGGGTCTGAGGGGCGCAGCGCTCTTTTAATATCGGCTGCTGAGAAGACACCTGCTTTTCCTGGTAGGAGGCGGCAAGTAACCCCAGAGAGGGCCGCCGGACCGCCCCCTTCGTAGTAGTAGATGTGGGCTTCCGCTTCGAGGACAACCTCATCACCCGGCTGAGTGTGCGATCGCAGCGCTACCTGGTTAGTCATGGTTCCAGAGGGCATGTACACCGCACTCTCCTTGCCTAGCAGCTCAGCAACATAGGCTTCCAGTGCCTGAACGGTGGGGTCATCTCCCAGAACATCGTCGCCGACAGGTGCCTCTAGCATGGCGCGCCGCATCTCAGTGGTGGGCTGTGTCACCGTATCGCTTCTAAGATCAATCATGTTCTCTAACCTGCCTTCCTAAAAGGTTCTTGACTAAACAAGGCCGACTGAAAAAGGTGGCCAGCCGCAAGCGTAGGGGCTCATTTTAAAGCTTTTGCTGGGTTTGGGGGGTGCCGCGCTGGCCTGAGCGAATGCTTACGACAGCGACAAAGCGTGGCGATTCATCAAGTCGTGTCGTTTTTTATACTTGCCTTTCTGTTCTGGGCACTTTATACACACGAGCGTCTTTTTGCTGCGCCGCTCGCCTGTGTAGCTATGACTTCTTCCGCTAGAAACAGTCCGAATGCGTTGCGCATGTTGCAGCGTCTTCCTGGCAGTATTCGGCAAACCTTCTCGCCCGCGCAAATTCACGCGCTCGAAGATGCGCTGATGCCCCGCACCCACGCTATTGATGTGCGCTGTTTGATGCCTTCTTTTTTTGGTAGGGGGGCCTATTTTGTGTTTTCTGCGGGGCCAAACCGGCGAAGTCGCAGCCGCGCTGCAGACAAGCAGTTTGGCAGTCACGTGCCAGGGTTGCTCTCTGAGGTGATTGCCATGAGCCAGTCCTGCCGCAACTGCCCAAATGCCTACCGCCTCCTACAGAGAATTCCAAAGGAGGTTTGTGCAACATTCACCATGACGCAAATTCAGGCCATAGAGACTGCCCTCGTCCCTAGGCGGCACGTTGTAGACATTCGCCTAGCCATGCCGTTTCTCGGTAAGGGCGCCTATCTGGTATTTGCCGCCGGGCCAAACAAAAGAGCGCACTACCGAGATATTCAAAACCGCAATCCGTTTGTGATGCCAGCTGTTGTGGCTAGTGTGGTGGTGGGGGCTGCTTCGATCCTAGGGCTGGTGCACCTCAAGGGAAGCGAGTTACTCGAGGCCAAAGATCCCAGATTTGTAAAAGAGACTTTTCACCCAACTGCGGTGCCATTCAAGAAGAACCGCGGCGAGTGCGAGGAAAGTGGTCGGCAGTGGATCGACAATCAGTGCATCGACCGAGTTCATGATCCGGTCTTTTAGCGGCGATATCTATAGCAATCACCACTGTCAATCTGTACTAGGCTTGCTGCCCCCAGTATCGTGATGACTCTTGTTCAATAAAGTCTTGTGCATAGGAAATTGCCGCGTGCACGCGGCAATTTCCTATGCGTAGAAGATGACCTCGCTGCGGGTAACCGATCCGTATGATTTTCCCCTTTAAAAAGAGTTGGTAAAACTCTCTTGTAGATTAGCGCCAACCCGTCTTGTGGATGAGTACTCCCCAACCAATTCGGGCAAAGTAGGTTATCAGATAGCGTCCCACACCATGAACATCCCTGCGCACCCCCAAATACAGAGAACCTTGGCCGCCATCGTGGTTACAGACGCGGTTGGATTTAGCAAGCGCATGTCGCAGGATGAAGATAAGGCGCTTTCTGTAATCAACCGGGACCTACAGCTAATTGCGGAGCTGTGCGAATTTTTCGAAGGGAAAATATTAAAGACCGTTGGCGATGGCGTTCTGATGTACTTCATCAGCGCTGTTCAGGCGGCGGCTTGCGCGGTAGAGCTGCAAAAGACCTTTCTGACGCTTGCGAAAAATGAGCAGGCAGACGAGCACTTTACTCACCGTGTGGGTGTCCACCTAGGCGATATCTTCTTCAACCAGCAGGACATGATGGGCACGGGGGTAAATATTGCTGCCCGGCTCGAAGCGGCAGCCAAGCCGGGTGCGATTTGTATGTCTCAGGTGGTGTACGACGTTGTGAAGTCGCGCCTAGAGCTCGATGCAGATTACCTCGGAGAACTCACGCTCAAGAACATTTCAGAAACCGTAGCGGCCTATAATGTGTGGCCTCTGGGCATGAGGCCTGAAGAAACCAAAGAAGATGTGACAGAGGCCGTCGCACCCCTGACTATGACGCCTATCAATCTGGCAATCAAAAAGATGTCGGGTCATCCTAACAGTCGCCGGATTAAAAAGCTGCTCTACGGTGTTCATCAGGCTTCTTGGGAGAATGATGCCAGTGTCTTAGAGGGTATTTCTCTTAAAGTCTTGCTGGAGTCGCTGACTGATCGCAATGCCGATATCGAAGAGTGTCGTAATAGTCTCTATCAAATTGTTGGTACTCTGAACCGGCAGGAAGAATATGCTCAGGTCGCTGAAGTGATCTTAGGTAGCCTGCAGAATTTTTACGTGGAGCTAACTGGGGGGACGCTTCGCTCCAAAGAGGCCCAGGGCGCTGAGGAAGACTCTGGGCTTTTGGAGAATCCTTTGAAAGCGCTATTTCGAGATGTTGCTGCACGCCTCGATGCCACATCAGAGCCCATTCGGATGAAAAAACTGCTCTACTGTATTTGCTACGACAGTTGGGAGAACGAAAATCATCGCATTGCCACAATGCAGACTGTGCTTCTGATAGAGGAGCTGTATCAGCGCGTAAGCTCGACTCAAGATTTGCAAAATCGACTGAGAACAATTTTGCTACGTCTGAACCGGCGGGCCAAGTACTCACCCATTGCCAACAATATTTTCAAAGAATGTCAGGCGTTATATCCGGAAGCAGATAGTGAAATTTCTTTGCCCGGAACAGCAGACTCTGAGGACCATACGTCTGAGAACACTCAAATCAGCGTAAAAAAGAAAAATAGCCTAAAAAATAATCTCTGGAGTACGCCCAACCCATCTGCTGAACCCTCAGAAAGTGAGCCGATGGTAGCACCTGTTCTGTTGCAGTCAGCGGCTTATGGGAACTGAGAAGCCGGTCATATGTATCTTTTTTGGTTGACCCCGGTGTGGGTTTGTCGCTTAAGCTCTTATTACACAGAGGCAGTTTGCACAGTAGTAGTAGGAGGAGTGCGTACGGGATGGCTAGCGTTTTTATTGATGGCGAAGCAGGGACAACGGGGCTGCAGATTTACCAGCGCCTAGCTGGCCGTAAAGATATTGACATCATCAGCATAGATCTGGCAAAGCGTAAGGATGCTGGCGAGCGCTCTCGACTGCTGAATGAAGCTGATGTTGCCATCTTGTGTTTGCCAGATGATGCGGCCCGTGAAGCGGCAAGCTGGGTGAACAATCCCAATACGAAGGTGCTGGATGCTAGCACGGCTCACCGTACGGCGCCGGACTGGGTGTATGGCTTTCCTGAAATGGCAGCTGGGCACCGCGAAAAGATTGCTCACTCTAAGCGGGTGAGCAATCCGGGCTGCTATCCGACTGGCTTCTTGGCGCTGGTTGCGCCTTTGGTGCATTCAGGTCAGCTACCGGCTGATTTTCCAATTACTATCAACGCGATTTCTGGATACTCCGGCGGTGGCAAAAAACTCATTGCCCAGTACGACGAACTCCGCGCCGAAGCGATTGAGAAAGAATCGACAGTGCCCTACAGCCCCTACGGTCTTCAGTTTGGCCATAAGCACGTGAAAGAAATGCAGACCTATGCTGGCTTAGCCCATGCACCGTTGTTTGTTCCTTCGGTGGGTGATTTCTTGCAGGGAATGGTGGTGCAGGTGCCGCTGCCGCTGTGGTCGCTATCAGATGCGCCGTCTGGAGAGGTGCTGCACGGTGCTTTGAAAGAGCACTATGCAGGTGAGCCTTTTGTGCGGGTGATGGCCTATGGCGATCGCACGCAGCTGCGGGGAGGTACTTTTTTGGATGCTAAGCATGCCAACGGTACGAATGAGGTGCAGCTGTTTGTCTTTGCGAACGATGAGACCCGGGAGGCCTTGCTTGTAGCGCGCTTGGATAACTTGGGCAAAGGCGCGTCAGGCGCGGCCGTGCAGAATCTCAATATTATGCTGGGATTACCTGAGACGGCTGGCCTCGTGTAGTAAAACGACCCGTGACAGATTTGTTGGGGAGGCGAAGCCTTGCTAGCTATTTAGCCAGTCTCTGTCAGTGCGGCACTGTCTGCGGCTGCAAAAGCCTCTAACGTGTACTGCTTTGCCATGGGGTGGTTCATGATGAAGGAGTGCAGAGCGGGCACTTGAAGGAGCGGATCTTCGGGGTGCATTTTGACTTCGCTGATGCTGAGGATGAGGTCGTTTGGCTCGTTGCCGAAAGGGCTAAGCGGACCGGTGGGCCCTGCGGTACCAGCGATGAGCGTGTAGGGGCTAGCGAGGGCGGGCAGCTGAGTGTAAAAGGCGGGGGTGGCCATGTTGTGACCGCACTGCCTGGCAAACCAGCGAAAGGGAAATAGTCGGTTGGCTAGGCGAGCTGCCAGAGGAGATTGGTTGGGTGGGGCGAGCATGACGATGTGGGTGGGTGTCGCAAAGTCTGCGCTGGTGAGAGCTGCTCGGGTGAGGATGCCGCCTAGGGAGTGGCTAACGATGCCGTAAGGGCCGAGCTGGGAGAGCGATCGCAGCTGAAACCGCAGCCGCTGAGTAATTTCATCGAAAGAGTGTAGAACACTGGTATAGCCAAAAAAAGTTGGGTGGTGTCCAGCCTTTTGTAGGCTATTGGCCATGGTCCACATTGAGAGTGGCGTGCGGCCCAATCCGTGAATTAAGAGAATATTCATGCGTGAAATGGTAGCGTTTTATCAGCTACTATCCAGAAGATCGCTCAGAACAGTACGCCGTTCTTGAGATTGTGATGTTTGAGGGGCGTACCGCGACTGCCAAGAAGAAATTAACTTGTCTGTTGTTTGAGCGAATTTGTCAGCAGTTTGATATTGCCGTAGACGATGTTGAAATTGTGATGTTTGAGTGTGATGTTTGAGCTGCCTCGGCACAATTGGGGAATTTGGGGACTGCCGGGCGATGAGTTGATGCTGAATTATGTGGTGGAAGCCTGACGAATGATTTGTCAGGCTTCTTCTATTGGGATTCTTTTATCTGGCTCTTGTATTGAGAAATTTTAAACCAGGAGCCGGGCCCGACCTCTTTTTCGAATTCTTGAATGACCCAGTCGCCGGGCTTACCACCGCCTCGGCGAGCGCTTTTGTACAGATAGTCGACAATGGCGAGCTGCTGGTCCCAGTTTGGCCGAGGACCAAACAGTGAGCCGAAGCACCAGCTGGGGTTTGGTGCTCGGTTGCACTGATCATAAAAGGCTCTATCGGCCCAGGCTGGGCTGCGGTTGTGCTTGAAGGCGCGGCGGCGATGGCCGTGGTAAAGCTCTATGAGGGTAGAGATGTCGCGAATCTGGCGGGCCTGATTATTGGAGTAAATTTCTACCATATCTTCTGTATTGATGGGGCGATCGCTTACCCACTGATGGGCGCAGTCTGGGCACTTCACGATGAACGATAGGACGATGCGACCGCAGGCCGGGCAAGGCTTCGTGGGTGCTTGTCCGCCACCGCCGGTTGAGGCTTGCTTGGTGGGCAGTGAATAATCTTCAATATCTTCTGGGAAACCCAAGCGCTCTAGGTTGCCTGCTTGGTCGAGAATGATGCCAAATTTTTTGCCGGTTTGCGGTGAGATACGCATGACCCTACCCAGCTGCTGAAAGTGCATGGCGCTGGATTTGGTCGGGCGTAGCATGAGGCCGATTTCTACGCTGGGTTCATCAAATCCAATGCTGATGACATTGCAGGAGGTGAGAACCATGAGCTCGCCTGTTTTGAGAGCGTGGTAGAGCTTTTTACGGTCTTTGATAGACGTGTTGCCATCAACGGTGTCGGCAGCAATGCCCGCGTTGCGAAATTGTTCGGCGACGTGGTTGGCATGGTCGATATCGACGCAAAAGGCAATGGTGCGCTTCCCTTTGCCAATGCGAAACCACTCTTCAACAATTTTTTCGACGAGTTCTTTGCGATCGCACGCATTCTTTAAATCTCTCTCGTCGTAGTCTCCCCGCGATGTTTTGACTTCTTCTAGGTTGGCCATGCTATCTCTTGGCATGCTGTAGTACTTCATGGTGGAGAGATAGCCCATCTCCTGGAGTACATTGGGCACTGGCGATGAAACGAGGGTTTCTAAATAGTCGCCAAGCTGTTCTTTACCAAGGCGCAGGGGCGTGGCAGTCATGACCAGGTGAACTGCGTCGGGATGGGTCTTGAGCATGACTTTTTTACCCACTTGGCTAAAAAGAGTAATGTGCCCTTCGTCGTAAAAAACAACATCGGCGGGCCACTTTTGCCACCAGCGGCGTTTTGCCATGGTTTGAATGCTGGCAATTTGAATGGGGGCTTCTCGGTTCTCTTCCCAGCCTGCTTTGATAAAGCCACACTGCAGCCCGAAGGCCTTCATTTTCTCGTAGGTTTGGCCGACCAGGACATCTAGATGCACAAGAAACATAAGCCGCTTACCGGCTTCTTCTGCATGGGCACAAATTTGGCCGCTGATGATTGTTTTTCCTGCGCCTGTACCCGCAATAATGGCAACCCGCTTGTGGCCATTGTTGAGCTCTTTGTAGAGGTCGTTGATTAGCTCAATTTGGTAAGGGCGGAGCTTTGGAGGCCCCATTGGTACGGCAGGAACAACCACCGGCTGTTCTTCTGCGTCGAGGTTGGGATTGGGGTTGGAACCAGACACACGCACTGTAAATAGCTACCGTTCAATTCTAGAGCAGATCCAGCAACGCTATCAGTCGCGATTACAGGTGCCGCAAACCCGTAGCAGTTATGCCAACAGATCTGATAGGGTTATTGTCAGCTGATGAAATATGAGCGAGCGAATCTGGTCGTGTAGACGAAACTGTTGCTTTTCGTAGTGGTCTGCAGCAAGCTGACAAATCGTAATTGTCGGCTGCTTAGGCCGACCAATGAACTCTAGGCCACCTAGTTCACGAAAATCGACAATCCAATATTCTTAAATGCCGAGCAATGAGTACTCTTCGACTTTGCGGGCATAGTCGTCTTGCCAATTGGTACTGACCACTTCTGCCACCATGACATCAGCTTTTGGGAATTATCCAGTCTCTTTTCTGACTCAATAGTACTGAAAACCAATAGCCTGCAAGATTACCTGCAACTTCTTCGTGGGGACCTGTTGGTTCCAAATCTCACAGCTCTCCGTCAATAAATTCGAAGCGGGGGTTATTTCCATACTGCGTTAGAAATTCTTCCGAGGTTAGTGTTTTTGTGGGCGTATAGGTCACTGTTTGTCTCCACAGCCTAACTAGACCATAGCAAATTGAGCTAAAGGCCTGTTAGTGAAGCGTATGTGCCGCGACTTGCTTTCTGGTGAGTAGAATGTGGGCGGCTGGGATGAAGTAAAGCGCTAGTAGCGTTGCGCCGCCTAGCCCGCCTGCGATCGCAATAGCCAATGGCGGCCAAAATCCAGTTTTATCGAGCATGAGGGGCACAAAGCCGATGATGGTCGTCACGGTGGTGGCGGCGACGTGGCGAGTTGCTTTGACAACAACATCGACGGTGGCTTTGACATTGCCTTGCTGGGCCTGTGCATCTTCTTTGAGGGCGGCAAGCACGACGATGGAGTCGTTAATAGCAAGGCCGATGAGCCCTAGGGTGCCGAGGATGGCCGTGAAGCCGAAGATGGACTTGAAGAGCCAGAGGGCCATGGCGGCGAGGCCGATAGCGGCGATCGCAACAACACCGAGTAGGGCCGCGATCGCAAAGGAATTAAAAGAGAGTACCAGGGTGGCTACCATTAAAATGGCCAGAACGCCGACTGAGGCGAGTAAATTGCCGACTGCGCTACCGCGGGCATCGGCTTCGCCGCCATACTCCATCCGATAGCCTGCTGGCAGCTCAAAATTGCTTTCCTCAAGCTGCTTTTTGAATTGTGTTAGTGCCGTATCGGGCAGTGCACCTGCGGTTAAAAATGCTTGAATCGTATTGATTCGCTGTCCGTTGTAGTGGGCGATGGTGGCAATATCTGGAACGATGCTGACGTTGGCAAGGGCAGAAAGGGGAATGGTGTCGCTGCTGGAGGGCGTGATGAGATCGGTAGATGCGATCGCTGATAAATCTCCCCGGGCCTTGTCGCCTACGCGCACCCTGACGGCAATATCCTCAGTGTCTTCTAGCAGAGAGCCGCCGACAGCACCTTCTAGGGTGGCATTTAGCTGGGTGGCGATCGCTGCGTTATCGAGTCCGGTTCTACGCGCTGTGACTTCATCGACGCTGAGCGCAAGCTTGGGCTGGGCCTCGGCTAGTCCGGCCCGGGTGTGAATAACATTTGGAATGGTGGCGAGCTTTCCTCTGAGCTGATTGCCTATTTCGCGCAGCTGGGTCATGTCTGAGCCGTACAGCCGCAGCTCAATCGGCGCAGGAAAAGGGGGGCCTTGCTCTAGCTGTCGAACCAGGACCTGCGCTTGGGGAAATGCCGCATCTAGCTGCTGCTGCAAGGCTGCGATAGTTTCTCGTAAATTGTCTGTGTTGTTGAGCTGTACGATGCCTTGGGCGTAGTCGGCGGCATCTTCTTTGGCGGCAACAACGTTGTAAAAAAAGGACGGTGCGCTTTTACCGAGGAACCAATGAACGTCTTCGACGGCGGGGTGCTCACGGATGCGATCGCGAGCAGCGAGCACTTGAGACTGGGTGAGGGCGATCGCGCTCTGGGCGGGCAGCTCAAATTCGATCTGAAACTGGTCGCGGTTGGTCGGTGGGAAAAACTGTTGCGGTAGGCTGGCAAACTGAACAAAGCCAACGACCGGCAAAATCATGGCGACCCCAATGCCTAGGAGCGGGCGACGGAAGGTAAATAGCAAGCTGCGGGTGTAGGCGATGCTCAGTGCCTGGTTTGAGAAGCCGTCTTCCCACCAGGAAGTAATTGCTGTAGATGAACGAGAATGGCTAGGCCAGCGGCGGTAGATGAGACCGATGAGGGCTGCGATCGCGCTTAGGGACAGCACCAGAGAACTCAGCAGCGCCAAGATGACGGTAGACCCAATCGTGCCGATAAATTCTCCCGTTCCCCCCGGCGAAGTAGCAATCGGCAAAAATGCAAGTACCGTTGTCAGCGTAGAGGCCATGAGCGGCACGATCAGATGCCTCACCGTCTCAGAGACGGCCATCGCCGGATGCATGCCAGCCCGCAGTCGAATCTGCACTTCGTCTACTACCACAATGGCATTATCTATTAGCAGACCCAGCGCGATGATCAGGCCTGTGACTGACATCTGGTGTAAGGGAATGCCGAGTGACTTCATGGCGCCAAATACCATGAGGGTAGAGAGCGGTAGCGCTAGCCCCACAATCAGCGCCGAACGCCATCCCAGCATTAGCAGGGAAACCAGAACAACTAGTGACGAACTCAGCACTAAATTGCCCAGCACGCCGTTTAGCCGCTGACGCACGTACAGACTTTGGTCGAGCACGATTTCGACCTGTAGCCCCTCTGATAGGTCAGATTCAAAGCTGCTGAGCACCTGATGAGCTTGCTTTGCCCAGTCATCCACCCGGAAGTTAGATTCAACCTGCAGCGCGAGCACAACTGCCGGACGGCCCGACACAATTGCCTGCTCAGCGGCGGGCGCTCTGACGGTTTTACGGATAGTTGCGATATCGCCCAGCTGACTAATTTGCCCGCTGTTGCCGAGGCGGATAGGCAGTTGCCTGATTCTCTCCAAGGACTGCAGATTGCTGTCTACTTCAAACAACAGATTATCGGTAGCGCTTTGCAAGGTTCCGGCTGAAACCTTGGCATCGCTCGCTTGGATTTGCGCGGCAACAGACTGGGCGCTCAGGCCTAGCCTTGCGGCGGCGGCTTGGTCGATGCTGATTTGGATTTCTTCATCTGAAATGCCAAATAGCTCTACTTTATCGGTGCCAGGAATGGCCTCTAGCTGATTTTCTAGGCCTTCAGCAATGCGCTGCATGAGCGTATAGTTGGCAGGCGTGTCCAGTGTCCAAGTGAGGCCCACGAGCATCGCGTTGGCTTTGACATCAGCATCTTCGTAGCGGGGCTCTAGTGCTTCAGGCGGCAGCTCAGGAATGACATCGTCTAGCTCGCTGCGAATTTTAGCCCAGACCGGCGCTACGTTTGCAACGGTGTCTTTTAGCTCGATGGTGACCACTGAAATATTCGGGCTAGAGGTCGATTCGATATTGTCGATTTCTTCAATATCGGAGAATTCATCTTCTATTTTTTCGGTGACTAGTGACTCAACACGCTCAGCGCTGGCACCCGGAAATACGGTAGTGATAGTTGAAACCCGTTGAACAATTTCTGGATCTTCTAACCTTGGCAGCGTGAGAAATGCTGAAAAACCCCACACAACAATTAGAGTAAGCGACAGAAAGAGTAGCTGGCGATTACGGTAGAAGAGATTAAACATTGGCGTATCCGCTGCGAGGTGGACTCTATCTGTTTGTTGTTTAAAGGTGATAGACCGGGCGTTTGATAGAGAAGATTTAGAGAGAATCTGTAGGGGTCACCCTTTGGCCGCTTACAATCCGATGGGTACCGCTGGTGATGATCCGATCGCCCGCCTGTACAAGCCCTCTTACAAATGCCCGATTGCCTTCTGTGTGAAGCACTTCAACATCTCGCCGAGCAACTCGATAGTTGGGCTCTGTCGATTTTGTTTCAGCAGTAATAACATAGGCCGACCAGAGGCCTTGCCCACCAGCAACCAGTGCTGTGCTGGGCAACCAGTATCCTTTTTCTGACTGTTGTTCTGTCGTTGCTAGCCTCGCGGTCGCGCCGATGGCGATCGGTTCTGCTCGGTCTGAATTGATAATCTCTAAAACGATGGTGACGGTTTGACTGGCCTCATCGACTTCTGGCAATTGGGAAGTGACTTGGGCCGGGTAGGTGCGATCGCCTACCTTTACGCGCTGCTGGGAACCGGCTTGTAGTCGGGGTGCGATCGCTTCAGGAACCCCAATGCGCGCTTCCAAACGGTCACTCTCAACCAGCTTCATCACCTGCTGGCCGCTGGCGACGACTGTTCCTTCATCTACCAGTCTGGTAGCGACGCTACCAGAAAAAGGTGCTAGCAGGGTGCTCTTATCCAAAGCGATATCCACCGCTCGAATACGGGCGTCCATCTGTTCGACCTGTGCAACTTGGGCTGCAATCTGTTCTTGACGCGTCCCGTTTTGAAGCTCCATCAGCTGACTCTGCGCTTGCTTCAGGCGGTCTGCAATGGCATTGGCACCAAACTGCCGTTCGTCGAGCTCTTCTTTAGAGACAGCGCCTTGGGCGTAAAGTGAGGCTCTTCGCTGCGCCTGAATTTGGGCGAGCTCTAGCTGATTGCGCAAGTCGCTAACTGCGGCCTGCGCGGCCAAGACATCTTCAGAGCGTGGCCCGACTTCTAGCTCCTGTAGCTGTGCGAGGAACTGTCGTTTTTGAGCTTCTAGCTGCTGCCTCTGGGCAATCAGGTCTCGGGTATCGAGGGTTGCGAGTGTGTCGCCTTTGCTAACAAAGTCGCCCTCATCTACCTGCAGTGCCATGACTGTGCCCGCTTGCTCAAATCCCAGCTCGCTACTGCGGCGGGCTACCACTTCTCCGGTGTACTCCCTCGATACCTGGTAGCTATCGGTGGGCTGTAGCCGCATCGTTTCTACCGGGAGACTGGCTTCACTGACCACAGCGGGCTGCTCTTGGCTGCGTTGTGCAAGGGGCAATAATGGTAGCGACATCAGCGGCAAGAGCAGTAGAAGCCATCCCCGCCTGCGCTTGAAGACATGCTTTAAGGAATGGCTCTTAGGCGTTGCTTGCCCAGCTGCTGCGGGAAAATCTGAACGGGAAGATGTGACCGCCATACTCAATTAGTTGATATCCAACTTGTTGTATAACACTTTCCCAAAGTATACTCAACATGTTGGATATGTCAATGCAGGATTTTGATGGCCTTAGCGCACACCATTTTGGCTTTGCTCGCCAAGCACCCTGGCAGCGGGTACGATATTAGCAAGCATTTTGATGAGGGGTTGAGCTGCTATTGGAAAGCGACTCAGCAGCAGGTATACCGTGAGCTAAGTAAGCTAAAGGCAAATAGCTGGGTGAGCTACGAGACGCTGCCGCAGGATGGCAAGCCTGACAAAAAGCTTTACCAAATTACCGACCTTGGCTGGCAGGAGCTGACGCGGTGGTATTTGCAGCCCACGGAGCCCACGCCCATTCGCGAAGATCTGTTGGTGAAAGTATTGATTGGTCACAAGATGCCTAGGGCTCAGCTGGAAAAGGAGCTGCGTCATCGACAGCAGCTCCACAGCGAAAAATTGGCGTTTTATCGTGAGAAGGAAGCAGAGCTGCTTACGGTCATCGACAAAGATATTGAAATGCAGTTCATGTATCTGACGCTCAAGCGTGGCATCGCCTATGAAACCTCTTGGCTTACCTGGTGTGAGGAAGTAATGGGCGTTCTAGAAAAGTCAGGCTCAAATGAAGCTGAAGGCCCCGCTGCGTAATTGACCCTCAGGTCCACCCCTCAATTGGGGTACGGTCCCGACTCTTGCAAAATCTAGCTATAGCCTGAAAGCTATGTGGTGAGCGACGCACATCCGTCAAAAACCAGGCATCTGGAAAAAGTAATAGCTAACAGACACAAAAGAGAAAAGCCCAACTGCCACGCTCATTTTTCGCTTGATATCGCTCTATGGGAACAATAGAAACCATAGACTACACCGCGAGCGACTGAGCGACCTCAACAACATGGAAACTAACAAAATAGGAACTGATTTTCCTGAAGTGTTTGGATATACGCTCACAGAGCGGCTATACGAAAATGTCAGAACGGCTGTTTACCGTGCGCAGCAAAACTCGACCCATCGTCCGGTGGTCATTAAGCTTCTCCAGCAGACGCACCCTAGCTTCAGTGAGCTGGTAAAGTTTCGCCATCAGTACGTCATTACCCAGTCACTGCCGGTCTCTGGAATTGTCAGACCACTTGCTTTAGAGCCCTGGGGAAATAGCTATGCGCTTGTGATGGAAGACTTTGGCGGCATTTCCCTGGCAGCATACAGGCAAGCTCAACCGCTCTCATTAATAGAGATCTTGGGCATTGCCAGTCAAGTAGCCGACATTCTCCACGATCTTGTTCAACACGGCTTGATCCATAAAGATATCAAGCCAGCCAATATTCTTATTCACCCAGATAGCCGACAAGTCGAGCTCATTGACTTTTCCATCGCTTCTCAGCTGCCTAAAGAAACTCAAATCATTCAGAACCCTAGTGGACTAGAAGGCACCTTAGCTTATTTGGCCCCTGAGCAAACAGGCAGAATGAATCGAGGGGTTGACTATCGCGCAGATTTTTATGCATTAGGGATTACCCTGTATGAGCTGCTCACAGGCAATGTCCCGTTCCAATCGGAAGATCCGCTCGCGTTGGTTCATGCTCATATTGCCAAACAGTCAATCCCTCCCCATCAAATTAATCCTGAGATTCCGGTCATGGTGTCGGACATTGTGCTCAAGCTGATGGCTAAGAACGCAGAGGCCCGCTACCAAAGCGCACTCGGACTGAAGCATGATTTAGAGCACTGTCTCATTCAGCTGAAAGAAACTCATGGCATTACCCCTTTTGAGCTAGCAACCAGAGATGTCAGCGATCGCTTTCTTATTCCTGAAAAGCTCTACGGACGCGAAGCTGAAATTCAAACACTCCTTGAGGCCTTTCAGCGAGCGGCCAGTGGTCAAGCTGAAATAATGCTCGTTGCTGGCTTTTCAGGCATTGGCAAAACAGCGGTAATCAACGAAGTCCACAAGCCCATCACACAGCAACAGGGCTACTTCAGTAAAGGTAAATTTGACCAGTTCAACCGAGACATTCCATTCTCGGGCTTTGTGCAAGCCTTTCGGACGCTCATCAGTCAAATTTTGGGCGAGTCAGATAGTGCGATCGCTCAATGGAAGCGTGAGATTCTTCAAGCGCTCGGAGACAACGGTCAAATTATCATCGATGTGATTCCAGAACTCGAACACATCATTGGACCACAACCCGCAGCAGTCAGTCTTTCTGGCACCGCAGCCCAAAACCGTTTCAATGTATTTTTCACACAGTTCGTCAGCGTCTTTACCACCGCTAAGCATCCACTGGTCATTTTTCTCGATGATTTGCAGTGGGCAGATTCATCCTCTCTCCAGCTTTTGCAGCGTTTGGTAGAAGATGCCACCGGACATTTACTCATACTAGGCGCATACCGTGACAACGAAGTCTTTCCGGCTCATCCGCTGATGCTGACATTAGGCGCCATCAAGAAAACCAAAAAAGCACTGCAGACTTTAACGCTACAGCCGCTGAGTAAAAACGCGATTACTCATATCTGCGCCGACACCCTCCACTGCGTGCTCGACGATGCCATTCCGCTCTCCCAAAACGTCTACCAAAAGACGAAAGGTAATCCTTTCTTCACGGCTCAATTTTTACAGGGACTCCACCAAGAAGGCTGCATAGCCTTTGATTCAACCGCTGGACACTGGCAGTGTGACCTCGCCCAGCTACAGCAACTAGCCCTCACAGATGATGTGGTGACCTTCATCATCAACCGCTTGAAAAAGCTCCCGCAAGAGACTCAAACTGTCTTGCAGTTCGCTGCCTGTATTGGCAGCCAGTTTGACTTAGAGACCCTCTCCGTTATCTGCAAACAAAGCCCAGAGACCGTCGCTAACGCACTCTGGGCAGGGCTACAAGAAGGATTTGTCATTCCTAGCAATGCCACCTATAAGTTCTTCCAGGGCGATCGCACCGACCAAACCAACACCCAAAATACCAATACCCAAAATACGGATGCGCCCCGCCAGCAGCGCACAGCAACTGCTGACTACCAATTTCTGCACGACCGTATCCAGCAGTCGGCATACAGCCTCATTCCCGATGACCAAACAGCCACTATTCACTATCAAATTGGTCAACGACTGCAGCAGCAGCTCTCAGCAACAGTCATCCAAAATAAACTCTTTGAAGTGGTCGGGCAGCTCAACTATGGGATCGAACTGATTGGCGATCAATCAGAGCGAGACGATTTAGCAAAGCTCAATCTCACCGCCTGCCGCAAGGCAAGAGCCGCCACCGCCTACGGCAGTGCTCGGCAATATGCAAATATTGGCCTCAAACTACTGGGAGAATATGCCTGGAAAAGACAGTATGCTTTGACCTTAGCTTTTCACGAGCTAGCCGCAGAGTCCGCAGCACTGCAGGGCGATTTCCCGGTCATGGAAGCACTGGCTCACAGCATCCACGAACACGCTCACTCACTGCTCGATCAAACCAATATCAAAATCACACAAATTCAGGCCAATCTCACCCAAAAGAACCTGACGGGTGCGATCGCTATTGGCAGGACTGGATTACAGCAGCTAGGTATTGTCTTTCCAGAAAATCCAGCATCTGAAGATACTCAGCAGGCCGTGGCGAGCCTCATGGCACTCATTGGCGATCGCACAATTGAGTCATTGGTGGATCTGCCGCTCATGGAAAATCCAGAAATGATTGCGGCGGCAAAGATCGCCAGCAGCCTGATTTCTGCAACCTTTATCACAGCGTCGCCGCTCTATCCACTTTTAGTAATCGCAGCGGTCAAACTCTCTATTGAATATGGGAACACATCGACATCGGCTTCAGCCTATGTCAGCTATAGCGTTTTAGCCTGTAACTATTTTCAGGCTGTTGAAGTCGGCGTACAGTTTAGCCAACTAGCGATCAAAGTAGCAGACAAACTAAACGCTCAAGAAGCCAGGCCAGCGGTCCTGATGACAGGTAGCCTGTTCTCATTTCACCGTAGCGCTCATATCAAAGAGACCCTGACTTACTTCGAGCAGGGATTTGAAACTGCGATAGAAATCGGCAATATGGAATTTGCAGGCTATTGTGCAGGTAGCCTGGGACTGACTACTTTTTTATGTGGGCGCCCCCTGCAGGCACTAGAGGCCGAAACACGCGCCTACACTCAGAGCTTCATGCAGCTCAACCAGCCTGACTTAGCAGACTACTGCCGCAATCATTGGCAGGCCACGCTCAATCTTATAGAGCCGACCCAGACACCTCATTTACTCTCGGGAAAAGCACTACAGGAAAGTATTCTGCTCCCGATCTTAAAAGAGACTCAGGCACTGTCAGCCTTGTTCTTCACCTATGGCTACAAGCTGATTTTGGCCTATTTATTTGAAGAGACCGCTGCGGCTGAGACCTATGCCACTGAAATGAGGAAGACGCTGAGAGGCGGCACTGGCAGTATTCTCGAAGCTGTTTTCTACTTCTACGATGCCTTGATTGCACTCGCACAATACTCGCAAACGTCATCAACAGAGCAACAAACAGCACTGATGGCACGGGCCGATCAAAACAAAACCATCTTAGAGAAACAGTGGGCACCCTTCGCCCCCATGAATTATCAACATAAAGTTGAACTGATTGCGGCTGAACGGTGCCGAGTGCTGGAAAACTTTCCGGCGGCCATGGAGCACTATAATCGGGCGATCGCACTTGCCAAGGAAAACGACTTTGTTCATGAAGAAGGTC
The DNA here is from genome assembly GCA_038523095.1 of Cyanobacteria bacterium J06626_6. Lineage (GTDB taxonomy): Bacteria > Cyanobacteriota > Cyanobacteriia > Phormidesmidales > Phormidesmidaceae > Phormidesmis. The sequence goes on along the minus strand of JBCBJS010000011.1, from coordinate 18,874 downwards.
TCGCCAATGAGCTCGCAGCCAAGTTCTATCTGCACTGGGGCAATGATCAAGTCGCAGCGAAATACATACAGGCGGCTTACTACTGCTACAGCCGCTGGGAAGCCAAAACCAAAATCACCCAGCTCGAGCAGCACTATCCCAAACACCTCGCCGCTGTACTACAAAAGCCAGCGACTGGTCTAGTCTCTAGTGAGACTGTCATGATGACAGTCATGAGCGACACCAACCATGACGCACAGGAGACTTTATTAGACTTTCCAACGGTCATCAAAGCAGCTCAAGCCATCTCTCAAGAGATTGAGTTAGAGGCACTATTTGTTCAGCTGATGCGAATTGTTGTCGAAAATGCGGGGGCGCAAACAGGACATTTACTGCTGCAAGAATCTGACCAGTGGCATCTGGTTGCGGAGGCCAGCCAGGCCAAGATTACCGCTGTTAGCATTCCTTTACAGCAGTGCTCTACCCTTCCTAAAAAGGTGATCCAAGCGGCTATACGCACCCAAACAGTCGCTGTTTATGACAATCTAAGCACCGTGCTCCAATTTGCCAGCGAGCCCTACATTACAGAGCATCAGCCTAAGTCGGCGCTATGCTTACCGATTAACCAACAGGGTAAAATCATAGGAATTTTGTATCTGGAGAACAATCTTACGGGAGGTGCCTTTACGAGCGATCGCATCGAATTGTTACAGCTGCTGACCAGTCAAGCTGCTATCTCCCTAGAAAATGCTCGGCTACACCAGCAAACGGTTAACTATTCGCAAACGCTAGAAGCCGAAGTTGCAAAAAAGACACAGGCACTCAACCAAAAAGCAACTGACCTAGAACAAGCGCTCACGACGCTCCAAAAGACACAGGCTCAGCTCATCCAAACCGAAAAAATGTCTTCGCTTGGTCAAATGGTCGCTGGCGTCGCTCACGAGATCAACAATCCTGCCACCTTTATTCGAGGCAATGTTGACTGCACTAAAGAGTATATCGACGATCTCCTTAAGCTCATCGAGACTTATCAAAGCGAATACCCCAATCCCTCTGCTCATATTCAAGACCTCACAGAAGACATCGATCTCGACTTTGTCATTGAAGACCTAGACAGCATGCTTGCCTCTATGGAAGCTGGCAGTCAACGCATTCAAGACATCGTCCTAAACCTAAGAAACTTCTCACACCTAGACGAATCTGGACAAAAGAGCGTTGATCTTCACAAGGGCCTTGAGAGTACCCTAGGTGTTTTAAAGAGTCGCCTTCAAACGGACCAGCTCAATATAGAGGTCACTAAAACATACGGCGCGCTTCCAGAAGTGACTTGCTATCCTAGCCAGATCAACCAAGTTTTTCTTAATATTCTCAGTAATGCCATTGATGCTGTCTGTGAGTCAGAAAACAGTAAGCAAGAAAACAGCGAACCCGCTATTCATATTTCAACCGACCTCACTCCTGATGGGTTGGTTGAAATAGCAATTTCTAACAACGGTCCTCTGATCCCTGGAGACATTCAAAAACGTATTTTTGACCCGTTTTTTACCACTAAAGACGTTGGGAGTGGCACGGGGTTAGGACTGTTTGTCAGCTACTCTATTGTGAAACAGCACGGCGGCGAGTTAAAGGTGAGATCAACTCCCGAAACCTCCACCTCTTTCATCCTCCGTTTACCCCAGACTACACCGATAGCGACTGCCACACAGACACCAAACTCGTAGCGTAGAATTACGTTAAAAATGTAGGGAATTGAGAAAAAACGCTGAAATAGTGCGTTGGCTGTCCTTTTCTTACTTGCTTCTGTCTACGATTGCCGCCTGCTGCACATAGTGGCTATTTTTAGGATGCCATGTATCTGCCCTGTAGAATCTAGAACCCTATCTGCACTACGATATCTGCACCGCGCGATTGAATACTTTCCAGTTTTGGAAAACGACTGCTCGATAGCTCGATAGCAAAACTGTTGGCAATACTGTGGATCTTCTTCCTGAGCAAAAACTTCGCCCCCGCCCTCTGAGTTTTTTGCGATCGCGCCTTTCTCAGCGAATTGTGCTGTCTGTTTTTAGCAGTATTGTCGCTATTGAGGCTCTGATATTAGTGCCCTCTGTCTACCGCCGGGAGCAAGAATTTTTACGTCGGCTAGCAGAGCAGTCAGAAGTTGGTCTGCGGGTTTTGGCTGACGATGTTGACTCGTCGCCTGAAGGGGCTTCGAGCGACCAGCTGATGGCAACGTTGCGCCAGCTGCAGGTCGTGCCGATGGTCGTGGGTGGCGCGCTGTACGATCCGGCGGGCCGAAGAGTCGACAGCTTTGGTGAGCTACCCGTGCTAGCGCCTGATCCAAGCTCTAATCCGGCGTTTCAGCTGCCGCCTGAGGCTGTTCCTGCACCCGAATTCGACCGCTCGGCGGGTCGCTACGATACGGCTCAGCGGCTGGGGGTGGGAGATAGCTTTTATTGGGTGGTTGTTCGGCACGATACAGCGAGCGTGCGCCGCGAGGTTCACGCCTTTATTTGGCGCATATTTGGCCTGGTGGTGCTGATTTCGGCGGTGGTCACTCTCACGACGATGATCGTGCTGCGTTCGGTGCTGATTGTGCCTATTTTGGCGCTGTGTGACGATCTTTTGCAGGCTGCGCCTGCGGCTCTTCAGGGCGGGAGTAGCCAGCTGAGGCCGTTTACCTCGGCGCGCTACAGTCGCCGAAATGACGAGCTAGGCGCAGTGATTAATGCGTTTGCTCAGATGTTTGAGCGGATTTCGAGGGCGATCGCCCAGCGCCAGCAGGCTGAAAATCAGCTCAGAGAGAGTGAAAATCGTTTTCGAACCCTGGTGGAGCAAGCGTCAGAATCGATGTTGGTTATTGATGAGGCGGGCAAGATTGTGGACTGCAATCGCTTTGCTCAGCGCATTCTGGAATATGGGCGCGAAGAGCTGTTGACGCTGAGCGTGTTTGATATCAACCCCGTCTTTACACCGGAAGACTACGCCGCACACTGGCAGCGGCTTCTGACCGGTAAGCCAACAACTATTGAGAGCGTGCACCGGCGCAAGGATGGTCGTGAGTATCCAGTGGAGGTGCGCAGCAACTTCATTACGATTGGGGGGGAGCAGCAGGTCTTGAGCTTAGTGCGTGATATTAGCGATCGCAAGCAGGCAGAGAAGGCCCAGGCCCGCCTAGCAGAGATTGGGGAACTGGCGGCCATGATTGTCCATGAGGTACGCAACCCCTTTACGACGGTGTATATGGCGCTTTCTGCATTTCAGAGCATGTCGCTGCCACCGAGAGGGCAGATGCGCCTGGAGCTGGCCATGGAGGAATCGGAGCGGCTCAAGCGCTTGCTCAATGAGATTTTGGCCTACTCCAAAGAGCAGCGGCTTGCTGAGACAACAGTGGACATAGCCGCGCTGTGTGAAGAGTTGGCGCGATCGCTCAGCGATAGTCCAGCGGCAGTAGAACGGCAGATTCAGCTGATAGCGGCGGCCGAGCCGATGGTAGTGAGGGGCGATCGCGACAAGCTTAAGCAGGTCTTTATCAACCTAGTTACTAACGCCTGCGAGGCCATTTCGCCTCGATCAACCGTTACTTGGCGGCTTCAGCTAGCATCCGAGCGCCAGCTCGAAATTCAGGTACACAATGGCGGTGACCCCATTCCACCAGACGTTTTGCCTAAGCTCACCCAGCCCTTTGTTTCGACGAAGTCCAATGGCAACGGTTTGGGACTGGCGATTACCAAACGCATTATTGAAGCCCATCGCGGACAGCTGAAGATTGAATCGACTGCAGAGCAGGGAACTACAGTGACGGTGTGGCTACCGCTTTTGAGCAGGTAAAAGTAAGGTCGATTGCTCGCATTTCTCGGCGTTGGTACTTTATGCTACATAAGGCTTGCTCGATACCAACCAGGTAGCTTGACTAGGCAACCTGACCGGATAGCTTGTGGGCCGCTGGCTTTGTTCTGGTTCGTCTTTGCTTAAAAGTCTTTACTTAAAAGTTAGTGTTTTCAAGGGGCTCGCATGAAGCAGTTCAACCGACTTCCCCGTTGGCTAAAGGTGCTACTGCCGGCGACGCTCGTCTCGCTGTGCGTGGCTATTAATGCGATCGCCTTTACAGAAATTGTTGAGTCTATCCAGGCCCGTTCCGCTGCCATGACAGCCCGCCCTCAGCTGCAGTCACCACCGGTAGATCCCGTTGAAAAGACTGTTGTCTCAACGACGACAGTCACACTACCGGCTGAACCAGGCACCCAATCGGACCCATTTCCCTCGGCTGGTGCTGCTGCTGTGGGTGCTGAAGCCTCAAGGAAGATTTCTGAGAATGTCTCTGTGAATGCTTCTGGGACTGTGCCTGCGAATGCTTCTGAGAGTCGCTCTTTAGAAGTCTCTCCTACTGCCTCCTTGAGCGACTCGCCTGTCCCTCCAGCAGAGACGGTTAAGTATGGACATCAGCCCTACGCCGAAGCAGAAGCCGTAGCTATGGTGCCGATTGCTAGCTACGCAGAGGGCGAGAGTCAGCGAGTGGAGATGCTGCATCCAGATGCTGCTAAGGCGCTATTTGATCTAGTTGCAGCTGCCCGAGCGGATGGCCTTTGGATTGTGCCTGCCTCTGGCTATCGTACGATTGCTCAGCAGCGTATGCTCTTTGATGCGCAAATTGTTAAAACCGGTAGCCCTGCAGCCGCCGCCGCCGTGAGTGCGCCGCCCGGCTACAGCGAGCACCATACCGGCTACGCGGTTGATTTGGCTGACGGCTCGCTGCCTCAGAATCAAGATATAAGTGACAGCTTTAGTCAGACGGATGTCTACCAGTGGCTGCTGGCCAATGCTGCTAACCACGGTTTTGAGCTGTCTTTCCCAAACAATAATCCTCAGGGTATTTCTTTTGAGCCCTGGCACTGGCGCTATGTCGGTACTGAGACTGCGCAGGTCGTGTTTGGTAAGAAGCAGCCATCGGTCGATACGCGAAATGCCACCGATGGCATTGTGGAGTAGCTTGCGCAGTGAATGGTCTGGAATGATTCAGTTTCCAGTGGTTTATCACCCGGCCTATGTGACCCCGCTCCCGGCGGGACATCGTTTTCCGATGCCCAAGTTTCAGCTGCTGCGCGATTTGCTGATTCGCGATCAGGTGATTCAGCCGGGTCAGGTTTTTCAGCCGGGTGCGCCGCCCAGAGAATGGCTGGAGCTGGTGCACGACGCTGAGTATGTCCGTGCCTACTGCGAGGGCACGCTGGATGCCAAGGTGCAGCGGCGAATTGGCTTGCCCTGGAGTGAAGGGCTGGTAAAGCGAACCTGTACGGCGGTAGGCGGTACGATTTTGACGGCTAAGCTAGCGCTGCAGTATGGGCTCGCTTGCAATACGGCGGGCGGGACCCATCATGCGTTTCCTGGGTATGGGTCTGGGTTTTGCATTTTCAATGATTTGGCGATCGCACTTAAAGTGCTTCAGTCTCAAAACTTGATTCGGAAGGCGCTGATTATCGATCTTGATGTGCATCAGGGCGACGGCACCGCGTTTATCTTTAAAGGGGACGACAGCGTTTTCACATTTTCAATGCACTGCGGTGTGAATTTTCCGGGGCGTAAACAGGAGAGTGACCTGGATATTGCTTTGCCAGAGGGCACGGGGGATGAAGTGTATTTGGCCGAGCTGCGATCGCAATTGAATTATTTACTCGGCCATGTGCAGCCTGACCTAGTGATGTACGATGCTGGCGTGGATGTGCACAAGGCGGATCGACTCGGTAAGCTGGCGCTGACGAATGAGGGGATTTTTGAGCGCGATCGCACGGTGCTTCAGGCCTGTCAGCAAGCGGGCTACCCCGTTGCCTGCGTCATCGGCGGGGGATACGGTGACGACATGCCAGCGCTGATCTATCGTCACTCTCTGCTGCACAGATCGGCTAAATCCGTGCTAAATCAGCTGCGCTAATGTCGGGTTCCCCAGCAAAAATTAGCGTCTCCAATGGCAAAATAGTTGTTACCAAGCGCTGCTGTAACGATCAACATGCCTTTTACCGTCGCCGCCTTCTACAAATTTGCCGCCCTTTCTGACTACGCTGCCCTGCAGAATCCTCTGCAAGCGGTTTGCCAAAGTCAGCAGATAAAAGGGACAATTCTGCTGGCTCAAGAAGGCATCAACGGAACCATTGCGGGCAGTGCGGGCGGGGTCAGCGCTGTGCTATCCCACATTCGCTCAGATAAGCGCCTCTCAGATATTGATATTAAGACGTCTCAAGCTGCTGAGCTGCCCTTCGCCAAGCTCAAGGTTCGCCTCAAAAAAGAAATTGTCACCATCGGTCTTCCCGATGTCAGCCCCACAAAACAGGTCGGTACCTACGTCTCACCAAAGCAGTGGAACGACATCATTGCCGATCCGGAGGTGACCGTTATCGATACGCGGAATGAGTACGAAGTGGGTATGGGTACTTTTCAGGGCGCGATCGACCCGAGAACGGAGGTTTTCAATGAGTTTCCAGGCTATGTCAAGCAGAACTTGGATCCTGGGAAAAACAAGAAAGTTGCTATGTTTTGCACCGGCGGCATCCGCTGCGAGAAGGCGTCTTCTTTTATGCTCAGCCAAGGCTTTGAAGAGGTGTATCACCTCAAAGGTGGCATCCTAAAATATCTTGAAGAAGTGCCCGAAGCAGAGAGCCTGTGGAAGGGTGAGTGCTTTGTTTTTGATGAGCGGGTAGCCATAAAGCACCGGCTTGAGCCAGGGACCTATGGAATGTGCTATGCCTGTGGCCACCCCATTTCAGCAGCCGACCAGGCGCAGGATAGCTACGAAAGTGAAGTCTCCTGCCCGCACTGCATCGAGCAGCTCACGAAAGAGAGGCGCGATTATTTGCGTGAACGCAAGCGTCAGCGACACCTACAGCGGCGAGCCCTTAGGTCCGATAGCGACCGTTGAAGACCTGCTGCAGCCAAATTTCGAAGGTTAGGATTTGACCCAGCTTGTCGAACTGGTCGGCTTCTCCAGAGAGATGCGCCTGCCAGTGCTGCTTGACCTTCTCTTCAGAAATGTAAGCTGGATACAGCGCTTCGGGGTTTAACAAAATCTCTTCTACAAAGCTCCGGGCAGGCTCTTCTCTCAGCCAAGTGTTGTAGTCGTAAAAGTCTCCTTTGGGCTTGGAGGGATCCCATTCTGGAAAGGAAAATCCTTGGCTTCTGACCACTCGCTTGAGTTTGTTGTGTATGCGATAGGCAAACTGCTCGAGTTTTTTGTTCGCTTTTCTGAGGAATCCTGGTGGACTGATGGGTACCCCCGTTCCCTGTCGAGGAATGGTCTCAAAAAAGTCAGGAAACTTTGCAAGCAACATCTTTGAGTACAGATAGTTGTTGTGTTTTAGCTCATTCGGAACGGCATACAAGAACTCTTGAAAGTCATTGTCGAGAAATGGCATGCGACACTCTATGCCGTAGGTTGCGCTGACCTTAATATCTTTGAGTAGGAAAGACCGAATCCTGCTGTCAATATAGAGGACGTGCGGACAGTTGCCGAGGGTCTGGTAATAGCTTTTGAAGCGATTGAGTACCGACGCTTTGTGCGTTTCTGAGTCAGCAAAGTTAATCAGGTTTAGCCGCTTAAGGATGTAGTAATCTAGCTGGCTATCGTCCTGGCTATGCTCAAAGAGATGGTCGCCGCCGACAAACCCATCACCGCCTGCGCCATGCAAAATGCAGGAGAATAGATTGCTTTCTTTTACCTTGTCTAGGGCAGCTGTGAACTGCATATGAATCAGACTGCAAGACCCATCTGTCTCCCAAACTTTTGCGATTCGAGAGTTTAGCCAGTTTTCTGAATTAATTTCAACAGCATGAAAGTTTGCGCCTTTTACCTTGGCGACGCGTTTGGCAATTTGAATATCTTCGCAACCTTTTTTTCCGTAGGTGATGGCCTCAATCTTTGGCCCGTGGTTGGGCATTGCAGCGATGATGGCCCGCGAATCTAGTCCGCCGCTGAGGGTTAGCCCAGTTTTTTCGCCCTTCAGACTGCGATTTTTTACTGCTTTTCTAAAGAGACTGCCTAGGTATCCGGCGATTTCGTCTTCCATTAAGCCGTCGGGGAGCGGCCTGATTTGATCCCACCACCAGTAGCGATCGCGCTGAATCTGTTGCGCAGTTTTTGGAGATTCACTATCTAAAGCTAAATCCCAAGTCAGCACCGTTGCGGCGGGTATGAGCTCCACGCCCTCAAACCAGGTGCGATCGCCTATCATGTACCGCAGCCCAAAAAAGTCTTCCACGGCGAGTGGGTCGATCTTGGGCTCAAAACCTGGCAGCTCTAGGAAGCTTTTGAGCTCTGAACTCCAGGCAAGTTCTCCGTGGTGCACCGTCCAATACAGGGGCCTTAGACCGTAGCGGTCGCTGACCAAATGAAGCCTATGCCGGTTCTGGTCATAGATCACTGCTGAGAAAATTCCATCAATGACTTTCAAGAAAGAGAAATCGCCTCGCAAATCGTACAGCGCTGCTAAGATTTCAGAATCGCTGAGATCTTTCTCTTGATCTGAATTTTGTAAGATGTTTTGTAAAAAGGAACGATTGGTAAATTCACCATCTAGCCAAACCTGAATACTGTTGGATTTGGAAGGCTGTGGCCCAGGATTGAAGACGTTCACATGTACGCGAGAACTGCAAATTGAAGCGTCTTGAAACAACGCGTCTTGGTGAAAAGTCTCATCGTAAGAGAGAACGCGCTGCATCTGTTCAATTGTTCTGGTAGCGCACGCTTCGGTCAGATGCTGCTTCGAGAAACCAAATAGACCAGGCATGGGCATTCTCCAAAAACACTAGCGTGATTTCTTTGAGCACGTCTGTTCTAGGCGTGCTTAAAGAAAACGAATTAAGCTGATATAGGTTACCCAGAAGCCCCTAGCCAATCGTGTTTGGTGGGCTAATTTGCCAGCTAATTTGTCAACTGATTTGCCAGTGGCTTGTACGGCATCTCCAGGGGCTGCCGACTAGGTTTGAAGCGGATGACAGATATACAACAAAACAACTTGATGAATAAATCTTCTTGCGCACCACCACAGTGACTATTCATCTATTCAGTAGCTGGTTCTGCAAAATTTCGTTTGTGCGCCAACAACAATCCATCTCCAATGGGAACAAGACTCATAGTGACTCTTGAATCGTCTCGCACTTTTTGATTTAGATGACGGATGTGCTGCGTGCGCGCATCTTGCACGGTAGGATCGGCGACGCGTCCATACCAGAGCGTGTTGTCCACAGCGATCAGGCCGCCGGGGCGGACGAGCTGTAGCGATTTTTCGTAGTACTGTTCGTAGTTGCGTTTGTCGGCATCAATGAAGGAGAAGTCGTAGGTTTCAGCTTCTCCATTTTCTAAGAGGGCGTCTAGGGTATCTAGGGCCGGAGCAATACGTAGGTCTATTTTGTGAGTGACGTTGGCTTTTTGCCAGTAGGGACGGGCGATCGCACAGTCTTTTTCACTGATGTCGCAGGCGACGATGCGGCCATCTTCAGGCAGTGCGATCGCCACTGCCAGCGTGCTATATCCGGTAAAAACGCCAATCTCCAGAGCTTTCTTTGCACCCATCAGCTGCACTAACAATGCCATGAACTGGCCCTGCTCAGGCGAAATCTGCATCCTTGCCTGGGGATGCTCTGCGGTACGTGCTCTCAGCTCAGCCTGTACAGGCAGCTCGCGTAGCGTTGAAGATAGCAGGTAGCCGTAGAGCTGGTCGCTCAGACCGATGGATTGGTTCGACATAGAGCTATTCTATGCCGTCATTGGGCCGTTATTGGGCCGTGATGGAATGGGGGGCACTACGCTGCGCACATAACCTGGCGCATGGTTTTCATGTTGCCGGGCAGGTCGTGACGAATGGCCTGTTCGATTAAGAAACTGGGAACCGGTACTAGAGGCGTCGCCTTTACGGAATAGGTAAGCAGCGTACCCTTGCCGTAGTCCTCCAGCGTGAGGTCTGCAGCGAAGTCTGAGAAGGTACCGCGCTCGAATCGGAACTGAATCTTTTGATGCAGGGTCTCAATCACCTGCAGATAGATTTCGACCTGCGCTGAGAACATCATGAATGCTTTGCGGGCGACCTGGTAAAGACGGCGGGTCGCTGGATGGGTCTTGGTCTGTCGCTTTGCTTCTAGGACCTGGCTCTGGACGATGTCTGGGAAGTAGTGCACCCATTTGCTGTAGTCCGTTAGACGCTGCCAAGTTTGCGATCGCACCATGGGAACGTACATCGTAGCGGTGACGGCTGCCCCTGATGATAACGGCGTCGTTGAGATAAGGACATCGCCCTGTAAAAGTGAATGCTCTTGCTGTAGCGTGACGCAAGCACGGTCAGTATGGCTGAGCCTAGAAAATGATAAAGAGGTCATATAGTTCAAAAAGTCTTTTACGAAGAGCCAAAAGCGCCTAAGCCCCAGGCTCACTATCTATTGATTACTCTGTTGCGCTGATTGTTTGCTGTGCTTTTTACTACTTTTGCTAGTGACTGCTGAAGCGCTCTCTTCCATTCGGCACTAGACAGCAATTCCTGACATTATTGCCTAGTTCTACGGAGACAACGTTAAGTCCACAAGAAGTCCATAGGATAAGTGAGTGAACTTTTCGTGAATACACTGAGTGTCTCCCCTAAGCCTTAGCCTACTCTGCACAGAGAGTGCCCTGCTGCCTTGACAGACGCTTCATCTTTTGGTCGTATTCTTACGGAAACTAGAACGTTTTTTTGCGAGAAAATTAAAACTAAAAAGCAGGAAATATAGCCATCTGCACTTAGCTCTTAGCATGGGCAAAAGCTGAAGCCTATATCTGCTAAACACTTGGCCTCATACTCATAAGCTAGTTCGCTCGCTAATGTTTGAATAGGACGGCTGTTTGAGCTATTTTCTAGGGCAAGTTCTTTGGGAATTCGCTTCTTTTGAACTGATTCTTTTTGAACGGGTTCTTTTTGAGCTAACCACCTATGTCTAATCGCTTCCGTTTGAAGCCAGGGTCGCAGCTGCTGCTTTTTCTGATTTGTTTCACAGTAGGCGTGTGGGTTTTGCGAGGCCTGACGCTGCTTTCTTTTTTGCCAGGACTGGTGCTTTGGCTGCTGATCTTGGCCTGCCTAGGCGTTTTCCTTTTCAATAGCCTGCAGTCGATGCGTTGAGGCGCTGCGGCGCTCGTCCATGGCCTGGGCAACCGCCAGATTGAGCAAGTCGCCAATGAGCATGACTAGAGACGTAATCCACAGCCACAAGAGAAGAACGATTACCGTGGCAACGGCGCTGTAAACGAAGTTGCCAAAGTGGGTGACATACAGACGAAATAGGCCAGAGACAACCGCCCAAGACAGCGCTGCCAGAATCGCGCCTGGCATCAGTGGCTTGCCCGGCAGCCACCGGCTTGGCCCAAACCGATAAATGAACGCAAAAGCTGCTGACATCACACTCAGGGCCAGCGGCCAGCGAAACAACCCCCAGGCTTCCTTCACCCACAGCCCAATCTCACCGCTACGGTCCACCAGCTGATTGACTACCCAGTCGCTAACAAATACCAGGCTAGAAGCCGTAATTAGCAGCGCAATGGTGCCCAAGGTGAGGGCAATCGAAATGAGCCGGGCTTTCCAGAAGGGCCTGCGCTTGCGAACGGGAATCTGGTGGATTTGATCTAGGGCGCGCATGGCTGCGCTCATGGCCCCCGCTGAGGCCCACAGCGCAAAGGCAAAACTGACTGAGAAAAGGCCTCTATTTTGGCTGTCGGTAACGGCCTTTTCAAAGCCGTAAATGAGTTCGGGTACGCCCACCGGTGCAACTTCGCTCAGCTGCTGGGCCAGGGTGATGAAGGTCTGCTTTAGCGAGCTAAAGAGGCCTAGCGCGGTAAAGAAGGCCAAGATACCGGGAAAAAGACCCAGCATCCAGTTGTAGGCCATTTCAGACGCTAAGCTCGGTAGGCGCTGCTGGAACGTGGTGCGAATCACTCGCCGTACGGTAAGCAGGTTGATGTAGCTCAAGAACCGGACAAATTCGATAGGCGAAAGCGTTCGCCAAATACGCTTTAGCGGCTTTTGCTGACAGTAGGTCGCGTATATTCTTTTTGAAATAGGGCGATGTTGAGGTGCCAAGAAAACACTCTATCCGTTTAGTCTGTCTATTGGGTGTGCGTCCGTTGTGCAAATGGCCTGTGTGCGACCAGCGGGCAAATGGGTGGATGAACGGCGGCTGAGACGACACTCGCCTCAGCCATATTGTTAACTACATGTGCTACTTTCTACAATCGTCTATGAAGTTCTTACGGGAAGTCTTAGACGCGAGGGTCGTGAGAGTAGTACGGGATTTGGAATCTTACGGCTAAGTACTAAAACTGAAAGTAGATGAACGCGGTATAACCAACTGGAACAAGCGTCAGAATGAGCGCAGCGGCAAATCCATAGCCTACTGCATAAAGCTGATTAGGCAGGCTCTCAACGGCTCTCGTCCAAACAGCTTTTGAGGTGAGCCAGTGCAGCCAGCACAGTACAAACAGCGCTCCCAATATGCTAACACTGAGCGTTTGAGTGCCGGGCGATCGCCACAGTACAAAAGATTGAAGCACCGTCATTGCTGAGCCGAAACTATCGGCTCTGAAGAAAATCCAAGTAATACACACCCAGTAGAACGTTACTAGAACGCTGGCAATACCCCACCCATCGGATGGCTTCGCAAGGGCTGGAATGGTGCGCGTCAGCCTGTGCCACTCTTTATGGATAATCAGCGCACCGCCGTGCAGTGTGCCCCATACGACAAAGGTCCAAGCCGCGCCATGCCATAGCCCGCCAAGCACCATGGTTATCATCAAGTTGCGGTAGGTAAACCACTTCCCGCCTCGGTTACCGCCGAGCGGAATGTACAGATAGTCTTTTAGCCAGGTGGAGAGACTGATATGCCAGCGCCGCCAAAAATCGGTGATGCTGCTAGCAAAATATGGAAAGTTGAAGTTCAGACAAAGCTCATAGCCCAACAGTCCGGCGCAGGCGATCGCCATATCTGAATAGCCAGAAAAGTCGCAGTAGATTTGCGCTGTGTAGCTCAGTACCCCAATCCAACTGCTCAGCGCATCGAAAGCCTGTGGATCCGCGAAGTAGCGGTCTACGATAGGTGCCAGGTTGTCTGATACGCAGGCTTTTTTGAAAAAGCCCACCATAAAAAGGGTGAGACAGGCCCTAACATTAACCTGGTTAAATGTGCGAAGCTCATCGAGCTGCGGTAGAAAGTCGGATGCTCTCACGATGGGGCCTGCGACCAGCTGGGGGAAGAAGGCAACAAAGGTTGCCAGGTCCAAGAGGCTTTCTCGTGGTTGAAGTCGCCGGGTATACACATCTATCGAGTAGCTCAGCGTTTGAAACGTGTAGAAGCTGATACCGACTGGCAGCACAATGCCCAGTGTTACCTGGTTAGCAGGTAGGCCCAACCAGGCAAAAAGGTCTATTGCCGAATCCGTGAAGAAATTAGCGTATTTGAAGAAGGCAAGTGCCCCTAGGTTCACGCTTAGGCTCAGTAGCAGCAGGCTCCGCCTTGCTTTTGGCGTTGCGCGTGGGGTGGCCAAGTTCAGCCCTACGACGTAATCAATCAGGGTCGAGCCGATGATAAGTGACAGAAAGCGCCAGTCCCAAGCGCCGTAAAAGAGGTAGCTGCAGGACAAAATCCAAGCCTTACGCCATTGATTGCTGCGCAATGCCCAGTACACACCAAAGACAATGGCAAAAAAGAGAAAAAATCTAAACTCTGTGAAGATCATGTTTTGCTTGAGTCAGTATTGTCTGCAGCTTGCAGGGCCTGGCTGAAGTCTTTGGCCAGCAGTCGGCTGAATTGACCAGAAGCCGATGCGTTCAAGTGGTCAGCATCGAAGCGATTTTCTGGTTTGTATAAGAATGGAAACGCTTGTGGGTCTTTGTAGGAGAGCAGCGTATCAATTGCGCCTAGCGCCTTGGCTGCCTGAAAGTCCATCTCTAGCTCTAGTGAAGGCGGTTCGATGAAGATAGGCGCGGCTCCGGCTTCCTGGATAGTCTGGGAAATTCTAGCCAAGAGCATGCGCTTGTTTTGGGTCAAAGCGGGCTCAGCGGCTGCTGACTTTGCCAGTCGCTTTTCGAGCCTTTCGACCTGTTTGCGGTAGCTCGCCTGCTTGTCTAGAAAAGCTAATCGCTTTGGTGCGGTCTCGTCTGTCAGCGCTCTAAAGCCTTCATTAGCGGTGAATTCATCTGTCACAGCTTGCTCTTCGGCGGAGAAGTCGCTGGGTAATACCTGATTGAACAGTCGGCCCACATTCAGCTGCCGGTAGAAGGCGGGGAGTAAGTGGCTGGTGAGCAGGACTGCCTTGCTGGGCAAAGATTCTTCTGAGATCAAAATGTAGTGAGCAGCGAGCTTGGTATTTTCCCAATTGTGCCAGTACATTGCCCTGTGGGTTCGGGCGTTTTGAATGGGTTCGTATCCCCTATCGAGCACGCTCTCAAAAAACACCCACTTCAGGTTTTTGGGCGGGTCTTTGAGCACTTCCTCCAGTAGTACGGCGCTGTCGAGCGCGCGCATGGCCGGGACGCCGAAGTTGTAGCTGTTTGTCTGAATGCCTTCGGCGGCGGCTGCCTGGTCGAAGACGTCAGGAATTATCTGGTTAAATACGCGGCTGGAGCCGAAGAAGAGTGCCGTGTAGTCATCTTTGTGGGTGGTGTAGTACTGGTACTTCGGGCCTACGAATACGACGTTGGCTGGGATGCTAGGGCTTGGAATAATTTGGCCAAGCAAGGACGCAGCAAGGATAAAGGCGACTATGGTGAGTAGGCTTTGCTGAGCGTATTTGAGTAGGATGCTTTCCCTGCGGCGACGGCGTCGACCACTGGCTGCTGGATAGAGTACGTCACTAAGCACAATTGCAAACTCTGTACTACTGTGTTCTGTCTCTAAGGACGTAGTCCCACAGCTTCAGTTCCAGAAAATCAGTGATCTAGATCATGGATAATTGCTGATAATTTTGGTCTGGAGTGCGGCAATACCTACCTCTTTGAACCGTGAACACCGAATCTGGAAATATCCTAGAGTTTTTACAATGCAGAGGTGCTGTTAGTTCCTTCGTCGCCAAAACCTTGTAGTGGGGTCAAGATCTATGAATATCAACGATCCAAATAAATTTACCGAGAAAGTTCGCAGTGCCCTTGAGAGCACTATCGAGATCGTTAAGCAGTCAAGTCATCAGCAGATAGAGCCTGAGCATTTGATGCTGGCGCTGCTCGATCAAGAAGGGTTGGCTTCTCGCATTTTTCAGAAAGTAGGCATTTCGACTGACCTGCTACGCGATCGCACCACACAATTCATAGATAAGCAGCCCAAAATCAAAGGCGGTAGCGATTCTATTTACATCAGTACTAGCGCCAATTCCTTGCTAGAGCGGGCAGATGGCTACCGTGAGTCTTTTGACGACGACTACATTTCGATTGAGCATGTCGTTTTAGGCTATGTCAAAGACAAGCGCTTTGGTCAGGCAATTTTTAAGGACTTAGGCATCACTGAAAAAACCTTAAAGGAAACCATTACGCAGATAAGAGGAAATCACAAAGTGACCGATCAAAACCCTGAGGGTAAATACGAAGCTCTAGAAAAATATGGCCGCGATCTGACGGCTTACGCCCGTGAGGGTCGGCTCGACCCGGTGATTGGCCGAGACGATGAAATTCGCCGCACGATTCAGATTCTGTCGCGGCGCACCAAGAATAATCCGGTGCTGATTGGTGAACCTGGGGTGGGTAAGACGGCGATCGCAGAAGGTCTTGCCCAACGTATTGTTCGGGGCGATGTGCCTCAGTCTTTACAAGATCGCACGCTCATTTCTCTCGATATGGGTGCACTGATTGCCGGTGCTAAGTATCGAGGCGAGTTTGAAGAACGCCTCAAAGCGGTGCTCAAGGAAGTCACGGAATCTGCTGGTCAGATTGTCCTCTTCATCGACGAGATTCACACCGTGGTGGGCGCAGGTGCTTCCCAAGGCGCTATGGATGCGGGCAACCTGCTCAAGCCTATGCTGGCTCGCGGCGAGCTGCGCTGCATCGGCGCAACCACCCTAGATGAGTACCGTCAGCACATCGAAAAAGACGCGGCCCTAGAGCGCCGATTCCAGCAGGTGTATGTCGATCAGCCCTCGGTGGCAGATACGGTTTCGATTTTGCGGGGGCTCAAGGAGCGCTACGAAGTGCATCACGGGGTGAAAATTTCTGATAGTGCCTTGGTCGCTGCGGCTACGCTCTCTACTCGCTACATTAGCGATCGCTTCCTGCCAGACAAAGCCATCGACCTGGTAGATGAAGCTGCTGCCAAGCTCAAAATGGAAATCACTTCTAAGCCAGAAGAGCTAGATGAAGTGGATCGCCGCATTCTTCAGATGGAGATGGAGCGCCTTTCCCTTCAAAAGGAAAGCGACCCGGCTTCTGTAGAGCGGCTAGAGAAGCTGGAAAAAGAGCTGGCTAACCTAAAAGAGGAGCAGGCTGAGCTGAGTACTCAGTGGCAGGCTGAAAAAGACACTATCAGCAGAGTGCAGACGATCAAAGAAGAAATTGATCGGCTGAATGTGGAAATCGAGCAGGCCGAACGTGCGGCGGAGCTTAACAAAGCTGCTGAGCTAAAGTACGGCAAACTGCCTGAGCTACAAAAGCAGCTCGCCGAGGCTGAGCAAGCGATTAGCGATTCCCAAACTTCTGGGAAAACCCTGCTCCGTGAAGAAGTCACGGAGGCCGACATTGCCGAGATTATTTCTAAGTGGACGGGCATTCCGCTCAGCAAGCTGGTGGAGTCTGAAATGCAGAAGCTGCTAAACCTGGAAGATGAGCTGCATCAGCGGGTGATTGGCCAAGATGAGGCGGTGACGGCAGTGGCCGATTCTATTCAGCGATCGCGCGCCGGACTGGCTGATCCAGATAGACCCATGGCCAGCTTCATCTTCTTGGGTCCTACAGGTGTAGGTAAAACTGAGCTGGCTAAGGCCCTGGCTAGCTACCTGTTTGACACAGCTGATGCCATGGTTCGCATCGACATGTCTGAATATATGGAGAAGCACTCGGTCTCTCGCTTGGTCGGGGCGCCTCCTGGATACGTTGGCTACGACGAAGGCGGTCAGCTCACAGAAGCGGTGCGCCGTCGCCCCTTTTCCGTCATCCTGTTTGATGAAATTGAGAAAGCCCACCCAGATGTCTTCAATATTCTCTTACAGGTATTGGACGATGGCCGCATTACCGACTCCCAGGGCCGCACGGTGGACTTCACCAATTCCATCATCATTATGACGAGCAATATTGGCTCACAGTACATTCTGGATATTGCTGGGGATGACACTAAATATGATGAGATGCGATCGCGCGTTACAGAGGCCCTCCGCAGCCAGTTCCGCCCCGAATTTCTCAATCGCATCGATGAGATCATCATCTTCCATGCGCTGATGAAGTCTCAGCTCCGCGACATCGTTAAGATCCAGATCAAGCGACTGGAAAGCCGACTAGAGGATAAAAAGCTAACGCTCAAGCTCTCCGATGCAGCCCTCGACTTCGTCGCCGATGTTGGCTACGATCCCACCTATGGCGCGCGTCCGCTCAAGCGGGCTATCCAGCGCGAAGTGGAGACCAAGATCGCTAAAGATATCTTGCGTGGCAAGTATCTTCCTGGTGACACCATCTTTGTCGATGTGGAGAACGAACGATTGTCTTTCCGGCGACTGAATGATGAGCTTGTGACAGCATAATCTGATTGCCAGCTCTTAAAGGAGGCCTGCTTTTGAACAATTCAAAAGCAGGCCTCCTTTTGATGTACGGTATATTGAAGCTATGAACTATCTCATTTTGTTAATGATTGGACTCGGCTCTTTGTGGGCAGGGCTAAAGCTATTTGATGATGAGGTAATACTTATCACAATGCTACTTGTGGGTTCGGCATTTACATTAGCGGGCCTTCTCTCTTCTCCAGTGAAGCTGCAGATTATTATCGAAATAGTCTTGATAATTAATCTGTTCTATATCTGTATGGAATGTATTGAGCGAGGAGATCGCGCATAGGTCAGAGCTAGGAGAGGCGGGACGAGAAATGGTCAAGATTGATGAACTTGAAAGGGTGGAAGTAGCGTCTACTCAAGAACTGCGTGAGTGGTTCGAAGAAAACTACGCTCAGGCAGAGAGCATTTGGCTGGTCACCTACAAAAAGAACGTCCCAGACAAATACGTTTCGATTCAACAGGTGCTCGATGAAGTTCTCTGTTTTGGCTGGATGGACGGACGGCGAATGAAGCTCGACGACGAACGTACCATGCAGCTACTTTCTCCGCGTAAAACGCAGCACTGGTCTAAAACGTACAAGGATAGGGTTGCCAAGCTAGAGAAAGCGGGACGCATGCACGCGGCCGGTTTGGAAGCCATCGCAGTTTCGAAGGAGAATGGTCTGTGGGACTTTTTGAACGATGTGGATGCACTCATTAAACCCAACGATCTGGTAGAGGCTTTAGAACTCCATCCCCCCGCCCTAGAAAACTACGAGACTTTCCCAGACTCAGCTAAGCGAGACATTCTCAGGTGGATTAAGCTGGCGAAAAAGCCCGAAACCCGTGCAAAGCGCATCTTAAAAACAGCCCAGCTCGCTGCTGAAAACAAACGCGCCTCTGGAACAAAATAGAACGAGCCGTACGCTAGGTGAAACTAAGCATGAGTGCAACACTGTTGAAAGGTCAGCTCTCATGAATTTTGAAAATTAGAAGGGCCTATTCAGCGGCCTCCACTGGTGTGAGACTGGCCGTCTGTCGATCATATCTGAACTGGTCGATAGTGCCTGCTTGAATCTCATCGACTACCTCCTCAATAACTTTGAGAGGAACGAGAAACCACTCTTTGGGTTTCACCGGATTCCCAAAGCGATCCTCAAACTCTAAATCTAATCG